>DEAD01000011.1:265572-266306 GCA_002346645.1 Dehalococcoidia bacterium UBA2991 | reverse complement strand
AGTGGTCTTGCCAGCATCAATGTGCGCAATAATTCCAATGTTACGAACGCGCTCAATCTCATACGGCCGGGACATGGTTTTCTCCTGAATCCTTCAATTAATCACTACCAGCGGTAGTGCACGAAGGCTCGGTTTGCCTCAGCCATTCGGTGGGTGTCGTCGCGCTGCTTGATAGCAGAGCCGGTGTTGTTGGCAGCATCGAGAAGCTCAGATGCAAGCCGCTCGGACATTGTATAGCCACCACGACCGCGGGCTCCTTGAAGCAGCCAGCGCATGGCGAGAGCTGTGCGGCGCTCCGGACGTATCTCTACTGGAACCTGGTAAGTGGTGCCGCCAACACGACGGGGTTTTACCTCAAGCACAGGCGTTACATTGCGCATCGCCTGCCGAAAGGTATCAACCGGATCCCGTCCCGTTGACTCCTGAATACGGTCGAATGCCCCGTAGACAACCCGCTCGGCAGTGCTCTTCTTGCCGCGTGTCATAACTTTGTTAATGAGGATTTGGACCTGCTGATCACCATAGCGGGAATCAGGGCGGACAATGCGGCGTTCGGGGCGATTACGTCGCGGCATCGTTCCTAACCGTTCTTCCGAGTGCCGTATTTGCTGCGCCCACGGCGTCGGTCGGCCACGCCTGTTGAGTCAGCAGCCCCACGGACAATGTGGTAACGCACTCCAGGAAGATCCCGGACGCGACCACCCCGAACAAGAACAACAGAGTGCTCCTGGAGG
>DEAD01000011.1:263437-265286 GCA_002346645.1 Dehalococcoidia bacterium UBA2991 | reverse complement strand
AGAACAACAGAGTGCTCCTGGAGGCTATGGCCCTCACCAGGGATATAGGCTGTAACTTCGATCCCGTTAGTGAGGCGCACACGGGCCACTTTCCGAAGGGCAGAGTTCGGTTTCTTGGGAGTCTGAGTACGCACCTGGGTGCAAACTCCACGCTTTTGGGGGGCACCACGTCCTACGACGCGGGAAAGGCGGCCCTTGTCGGAGTTGTAGTTGAAGAGCAACGCAGGAGCACCCGACTTCTTTGACTTAGGCCTACGCCCCTTACGAACCAGTTGGTTGATTGTCGGCACTACCGCTGATCTCCGAAATCGGCTCCGCCTAGAAGCGGTCCGAAGGTGTAATCTCGGCGAGAGGGAGGCCTCACTCCGGGCACGGAAACAGGCCGAAAAGCCGGTTTCAGAACAGCGCCTCACAACTTACTTAAAGAAGTGAGGCCGTTTTCAGCCCAGTGCCTTACGGCCTGCCGAATGTCTGGCATCTGGCGAGCCAATAAGCGCCGACCTAAGAGGCTAACACAGCCTTAGGAACGATCAACGCCTCACCGCGCGATTTACCCCTATAGGTCTAGACTCTGACAATGACACTCGGTGAACAGCTCGATCCCTATTTAAAGAAACATTTGGGACTCCGACTTGGGGAAGAGGAGCTGGAGTTCGAAGTCGCCCACACTCTTTTCGCCTCCCATGAGGTGGATGCAGGCACCAAGCTCCTTCTACGTTGCCTAGAGGGCGCCCCCACCCCAAGGAACGTCCTTGATCTAGGGTGTGGCTACGGCGTACTAGGTATTGCTCTGGCACGGCGATTCCCGGAAGCACACGTAACTATGGTCGACAGCAATTTGCTGGCGGTACGCTACGCCCGCAGCAACGCAACTCTGAACGGGGCTATAAACACAGAAGTTGTGGGAAGCGTGGGGCTTGAGGAGGTTCCAAGGGGGGACTACGACCTTATCGTTTCAAACATACCGGCAAAGATCGGAGACGAGGCCATAGAAACAGACTTCGTGAGGGCTCCCCGGGAGCGCCTATCCCCAGGGGGCACCTACTGGCTCGTGGCTGTTAGCGGCCTGAATCATCTGCTCAAGCGGATCGAAAGCCGGGGAAAAGTGCCAATCCGGCAGGTACGGAAACGATCGGGACACAGCGTTTATCGACTAGAAGCGTGAAAGTCCTGCAAGAAAGAATTGCAAACGCACGAACGTTCTGACACGATACGGTAGGTGGTAGCCCTTGAAGGATAGGAGATGCTGTGAGCCTCCCTGTTGAATCAGAGGGTTCGGAAGCCGCGGGCGTTTGTGCGTACCTGGGCCTTGTCGACGACAGCGACCTACACGCGACATACGCAACTGACGCGCACCGTTGCTATCGCCTCCCTAACCCCACCCGCATAGCTACGCAACATCAGGAGCAGTTTTGCCTAACTGCAGAACACACGTCTTGCCCCATCTACCAAGGAGAAGGGGTGGAAGCGACGACCACCCAAGCCGCCCTGCCTGAGACAGATGACCAAGAGGAAGAACCCCAGCCCAGTGAAACTAGCGAGCCAGAATCCACGGAATCAACACGGCCATCGCCCTTCTCACTAGCTGCTTCTCGCTGGAAATCGCGGGGCCTGCGACGTCCAGCAATTGAGGGCGAGCTCAGTATGCGTGCCGCAACAGTCTCCCTCTTTATCCTGGCAGCAGTAGTCGTCGCTATTGCTTTCGTCGTGAACCGCGAGCTTAGCGACAACGACCCTGCGCCTATCGCACCGATAACCACGGCGACTCCAGCAGACCAGGCATCTCCCACAACTGCCGCGGATGCAGCAACTTCAGAACCCACAGCAACACCAGAACCAACACCAGAAC
>DEAD01000011.1:197893-263114 GCA_002346645.1 Dehalococcoidia bacterium UBA2991 | reverse complement strand
ACCAGAACCAACACCAGAACCAACGCCAGAACCAACGCCCACACCGGCGGCCACAAGCACCTACGTTATACAAGCAGGAGATACCTGCAGTGATATCGCCTTCAACCAGGACATCACTCTCCAGGCATTACTAGATGCCAACGGACTAACAGAAGACGACTGTCTTACGATCCAAATAGGACAGGAATTGACTATTCCCTAGATGGAGCCAAGCCTTCCCGGCGAGCAGCAGCAGCGAAAGCACGACCGGTTGCTCGCGGGGGCATGCCAATCTCAGCATGGTGTTCCTCAACCCAATGCTGGCGCGCTCGCCAGTGCGAAGCCTGTATGCGATAGCCCTCACGGGCTTCAGTGGCCCAACGCCAATCCGACCAGCAGAGAATAGCTGTATCAAGATCACGACGAGCTAGTTGACGAACATCAGCCAGCTCGGGAGCCCCTTGGCGCTTCCTTTTCTCAATCTTGTCAGCGATAAGCAGAATCTTGGCAAGCAAACTCATCTGGTCGAGACCCGAAGTGTGGTCACGCACTGCCATCAGGGCTTCTTCATCGGTTAAACGAAAACGCTCCCGTAAAACAGTAGCCGCGATAGGCCCATGGAGGAGAATGGGATACGCCTTAGCATCTTCGTCGATCTCAACACCGACCTCCTTGGCAAGACGTAACTGCTCAGTAGGGGACTTGGCGCGAAAGAGATCATGTCCCCATACAGATAGTTCGACACGCTCTTTGTCAGCTCCCCAAAGGGCTGCCAAGGGAATCGCCTCGTCTAGGACTCTCTCAACATGGCGAACCAGCCCGGCCGGCCGCTGTAAGAGTTCCTGGCGAACAGCAGCGATTTGGTCAGTGATCACCCTTCAGGCCCAAGGGAGCGTCCACCCACGAGGTGCAGGTGCAGATGGTGAATAGTCATGCCTGCATCATCCCCAACGTTGAAGGTGAGCCGATAGCCAGAACCATGAACACCCTCCAGGCGACCAACTTCCTCCGCAAGGGCAAACAGCCCAGTGAGATGCTGAGCGTGAGTTGCCTTGATCTCTCGGGCATCAGCGATGTGTTCAATAGGGATTATGAGGACATGCACCGGAGCACGAGGGTTAATGTCCCGGATGGCGAAGGCATGCTCATTTTCGGCGATCCTCTCAACAGGGATTTCGCCCGAAGCCATGTCGCAAAAAAGACATCCAGCCAAGGGCGGCATTCTAGCGTGAGCCGAACACGCTGCAAGTGAGGTTGGTTAACATGCCAACTCGAAGGAAGTGCTCGTATACCTGAAGGTCAATGCCCAAATACACCTGCCGCCCGACGGCGGTTACTTCACCAGGAAGCTAGCCCAGCTGCCACAGGAGTTCCATGTGCTCACCATGGAGAAACCTGATAGCCCTACTCAATTCGGGCCATTCCCATTCAAACTTAATCAAGACCTGCTTGGGAATAGGACCGTAGCGTGACGGACACCCATCCCTCTACCAACCTGCTATCGCACTTTTGGGCACCGCTATGCGCAATAGGCTCATCTGGTTCCACAGGACCGAATGCACAGATTTGCGTTTCAGTGTTTGGGGCCTCGATAGTGCCTAACCGACCCCGTCTACTCATTTCTCTCTCCAAGACGAACTACACCGAAGGGCTTGTTCGCCAAAGCGGAAGGCTGACAGTAACCCTTCTGAGTAGTGCACAGTCAGCTCTGTTGAAACCTCTCGGACTGAAATCAGGGAAAGATGGAGACAAACTCGCCGGCCTCGATGTCGAACTAACCCCATCAGGAATACCCACATTTCCAGGCGGGGTAGGAGCCCTCGAATGCGAGGTGCTAGAACCGCTGGATCTAGGAGACGCTACTGCGTTTTTAGTTGCGGTTAGGGAGCGTTTGGAAATGGCCGGGGGGCAGCCGCTGCCCTGGTCAGTGGCGAAAACGGAGGTGGGCGAGGAGTTCTTGCGGAGCTGGGCAAAGAAAAGCGCACACGAGCAGAGGATCGCCCAATCGGTTATGCACTGGAATGACTAACCAACATTAGCCCAGCAAATGAGTCCTAAGGAAGCGCTCGATGGAAGAGTAGAAAGCCTCAACTGTTTCGGGTCTACGCCAACCGTGCCCTTCACCTTCATACACGTGATATTCGTGGAGGATGCCGCGAGCTCGAAGGGAAGCGGCAAGCATATCGCTTTGATCGCGGGGAACAACACGGTCCTCTGTCCCCTGAAAAAGAGCGACTGGGTCGACAATGTCACCTGCATGAAAGATAGGTGAACGCTCGCGATAGCGGTCAGCAGCCTCAGGAAGAGCTCCCACAAGAGAATCCAGATACCGCGCCTCGAACTTGTGCGTGTCGCTTGCAAGCGTAAACAGATTGGAGATGCCGTAGAAACAGATGCCAGCCCGGTAATATCCGGGATGAACCTGGAGCGAACGTAGGACCGTGTAGCCTCCTGCGCTGCCGCCCAGGATTGCAATCCGGGCGGCATCAGCCAAACCCCGGGAAGCCATCGCATCGGCGCCCGATCGGCAATCCTCAACATCGGCTACCCCCCACTCCCCGCGGAGCGCCACCATGGTTTCGCGTTCCGCACCGGTACTTCCCCGATAATTAACGGCAAGAACGGCATACCCGCGACTAGCAAGAAACTGAATCTGAGGTCGCCAACCTGCATCAACGTGATCAGTGGGACCACCATGAACAAAAATCACGAGAGGAGGGGGGGTCTTGTCGAAGAAGCGTTCACTAGCAGGTGGGTAATAGAGGCCATGGACCTTATCGCCCTCTGAGTTCTCCCAATCTACCGACACGGGAAGGGAAAGGCTGGCAGCAGGAAAGCCGCCCCCTGGCTCACTAAGACGCACCGTAGATACTTTCGGGAAGTCTGCTGAGAGATCGATTGAGAGCAGGCGGGGAGCAGTAGTAGGACCACTAGCAATAACGGCTAGACGTTCTCCCACGGGGGAGCCGACCGGATTCTCGAAACTGGCGTAATCAGTTCCAAGATCCAAATCCAAGGGCTCCTTGGCGCCCTCTATTACAACAAGGCTTGCGAATCCTTCTCGCTGACGGGTTGCCACTATGCGACCCGACGCCAGCAAGGCAAATACACCTACACCCTGTCCCCAAGCTGGAGTGCCGTACTGAGCATCACCAGAGGTAATGGATTGTGTTCCACCGGTCGCAAAATCGTATTCATAAACGTTACCCCACCCAGTTCTGTCAGAAACGTAGAAAAGGGTCTCTCCCTCAGAGGAAAAGACGGGTTGAAGCACAGCCTCCTCAGGGCCACCTGCAACAACCTCCGAAGCAGCAATAGTGGGAGGAGAGCTTTCCGAGAAGGAGAGCTCTGCAACCCGTAACTGGGACCCATCCCAGGGCATATTGGGATGATCCCATTCAACCCATGCCAATCGATCTCCCCGGGGACTCCATGTGGGCTGCATATAAAAATCACGCCCACGCGCAAGCTGCTGGGGCCAGCTTTTCCCTGAGCTATCTACAATGGCGACGATGTCCTCTTCCTCATAAGAATGCACATAGACGATCCAATTCCCATCAGGGCTTACTGCCGGAGAAGATGCCTCTCCAAAGCCTGGGGTGATAGCCCTCGGATCTACTTGATCCTCATCAATTCCTTGGCGAAAGATGCGTTGGGTCTCGTGATCAACGAACCAGCCGTAGCCATTCTTCAGGACAAAGTCACCTCCTCCGTACCCAACCCCCGCACGAACAAGGAAGTCTCCACTGATGTCCCGAAGAGAGGCGGCATCCCCCAAGTCAACAGCAACAGCTACACCCCGGTCCCCCCGGCCCTCGAACCAACCAAGAGTACGACCACCGTCATCCCAAGAGGGCCCACGGAGTCGAATACCGCCAGCAAGTGCAGCAGGGGTAATAGGGCTATCCCAAAGTCCATGGGGACGGTGTTCAGTCATGTTGACATTCTGCCCGATACAGCGAGCCGAGGTAGCCCTGACGAGAGAGCGGAGGTAGGCTCCAAGACACAGATGAATTCAACTATCACCAGCAAGAAACACTGCCGATAATAGGCACTGGGAGCTATTTGGTGACAAACCGCGGATCCACTGGCCAGTGGTCAACAATTGTGTTCGTCGCTCTAGTTGGCATACCTGGGATCGTGCTTCGCTTCACCGATCCGCACATTGACCCCCTAATAGCCGCAGCTGTATACGGCCTCTCCATCCTGGCAGCAGCCTTCCTACTGAGTTGGGCCGCCGAAACAGCAGAAGTAGACATCTCCCAAGGGCTGGCGCTGGCAATTATCGCGTTCATTGCTGTACTGCCCGAGTACGCAGTTGACGCCTTCTTAGCCTGGGAGGCCGGCACTGATCCAGAGGAAGCTGCCAAGGGACTTGCTATTGCAAACATGACTGGGGGGAACCGATTACTGATCGGCATTGGGTGGCCCTTAATCTTCCTGATTTTTTGCTACCGCAAGCGCCTGAAAGAGCTTGTTGTCAGCCGGGCCCGATCGTTAGAGATTGCCTTCCTTGCAGTTGCAACCCTGTACGTAATCTTCGTGCCATTACGGAGTACTCTTACGCTGGCGGACACAATCGTACTCGTCTCGCTTTTCGCAATTTATCTGGTCATGACAAGCCGTGTGGAATCAGAGGAAGTGGAATTAGTAGGACCTGCTCAGGCAATGGGTTCTTTAAACGACTGGCCTCGCCGAATCCTGGTCTTATTAGTGCTGGTCTACGCCGCAGGAGTGATCATCGCCTCTGCAGAGCCCTTCGCGCATGGATTGGTAGAGACAGGACAGAAGCTGAGCATCAGCGAATTCTTCCTGATCCAATGGGTAGCCCCACTGGCATCGGAGTCTCCAGAAGTACTAGTAGCAGCATTATTAGCTTGGCGAGGCAGGGCAGCCGCAGGAATAGGGGCCTTGATCTCGTCAAAGGTGAACCAGTGGACTTTGCTTATCGGCACGTTGCCTATTGCCTTCATGATCGGCTCGGGGGATTGGGGCCTCTTCAATGGGCTTCCTCTGGATGGCCGGCAGCAGGATGAAATCTTTCTGACGGCAGCGCAGTCAGCATTCGCGATCGCGGTTTTTGTAAATCTACGGATGAACCGGACGGAGGCATGGGCACTCTTCTTGTTGTTCGCTACACAGTTACTCCTCAACGAGGAACTAATAGGTTCAGGGGCCGAGGTCATAAGGTTCTGGTATGCCATTGCCTACATGGTGCTGTGCGCAGCGCTTCTGCTTCGTAACCGACTGGCAATCCCGGGTCTTATACGGGATGCCCGAGCGATAGTTACAGGAAGAGCGGACTTCGGGGAGTGACTGGAAGGCCCAGCACCCCTTAGCAACATCAAAATTGCCCCCACCCTCAGGCAGATATTGTCGGCAAAGTAATGGCATATTCCAGGGCGTCAGCAAGAGCGAGCCAACTGGCTTCAATAATATCTGTGGAGCTACCCACGGTAGTCCAGTAACGAGTGCCATTAGTACTCTCGATGAGAACACGAACTTGGGCTGCGGTGGCTGACTCGCTGTCGAGAATACGCACCTTGTAATCCACCAGCTTGACGTCTAGCACGATTGGGTAGGCACTGCCTAGAGCCTTGCGCGCTGCCAGGTCGAGTGCATTAACTGGGCCGTTTCCCTCGGCAGCAGTTTGATGTTCATCACCCCCAGCGCGAATCTTCACCATTGCCTCGGCGAGCATCTCGTTCTGCTGATCATCGCCTCGCCGATGGCTATGGCGTTCAACTATGACGAAGTCCTCAATTTCAAACGGACGAACGTATCCAGGAAGCTGTCGGCGAACAAGAAGCTCGAAGCTAGCCTCAGCCCCCTCATACTGGAAGCCCTCGCTCTCCTTCTCCTTAACAACCTGAAGAAGGGAGCGGATTTCATCAGAGGTGAAGGGGTAATCAATACCAAGCTCTTCGATTTTGGCTAGCAGATTACGTTGACCCGAGAGCTCACTGACAAGAACGCGACTGCTGTTTCCAACAAGGCTGGGATCAATATGCTGATAGGCGTTCTCGTCCTTCATGATGCCCGCAACGTGATAGCCAGCCTTGTGGGCAAAGGCACTCTGGCCAACGAAAGGAGCCTGTGGGTCAGGAACAAGATTTGCGAGCTCGTTGACGTAGTGAGAGACCTCAGTAAGGCGGGCTAGTTGGTCATCCCCAATGACATCCACGCCCATCTTAAGCTTGAGGTTAGCGGCAACAGTGAGGAGGTCGGCGTTTCCGCACCTCTCTCCATAGCCATTGACGCAGCCTTGTACTTGCCAGACCCCAGCCTCCACAGCTGCAAGCGAATTAGCTACAGCAAGACCAACATCGTCGTGGCAATGAATGCCAAGGCGCACATCGGGAACGCGCTGCTGTACAGCTTCGATGGCAGCCAGCAAAGCCGGAGTGGTCATGCCACCGTTGGTATCGCAGAGAACTAGTGCCTCTGCTCCCGCCCGCGCAGCTGTGGCGAGACACTGGAGAGAGTAGTCGGGATTGCCTGAAAAACCATCAAAAAAGTGCTCAGCATCGAAGAAGACGGTCTTCCCTAAGCTGCGGAAGTAGCCGACAGTGTCCGCGATCATGGCAAGGTTTTCTTCGTCGCTGGTCTCAAGAATGCGCTGGACTTGGTACTGGCTGGCCTTGCCAACAAGGGTTACGCCTGGAGTCTCTGCTGCGACCAAGCTCTGAATATTGGGGTCTGTCTCGCAGGTTAGACCTGCCCGCCGCGTACCCCCAAAAGCACTGACCTTAGCTTGCGATAAGGCAACCTCCTTCACGCGCTGAAAATAGGCAGCATCACGGGGGTTTGAACCGGGGAAACCACCCTCGATCCATTCAATACCTAGCTCGTCGAGCTTTTGAGTGACGCGAACCTTATCGGCAACAGAAAGGGATATACCCTCCATCTGAGAGCCGTCGCGGAGGGTGGTGTCGTAGAGCTGAACTCGATCGGTGGCCATAGTAAGAAAAGGGCCGCCCTAAGGCGGAGATAGTCTGGCGATGGTAGCACGGAGGTCTTTTATGGCATGGAAGAGGGGTTAGCTTAGTCGAGGCTTGCCGGAGGATAGTCTTGAAGGATGTCCTCCGTGGGAGCACATTGCCAATCGCAAAGCAACTCTAACCAGTGGAGAAATAGGGGGCTACTTGTAGCGGCGGCCTCGCTGCTGCACGGTGCGCTCCCCCTGATATTCGTATATCGGGACTCCGTAGCCACAGGAGGTCTGCGTTCGCTCTACCACAATTTCAATGACTTGCCGCTCAGGAGTAGGCATCTCTTTGGTCCTAAGCTCTTCTGCATATGAGGAAAGCAGCGACTCTTCGAGAGGTTTAGCACGAGCCCAACCGTAAAGACGAACGATCGCAGCATCTTCGTCAAAGGAAGTAATCATGACGGTGACTGGGCCGCCATTTACAGCATGGCGCGCAGTCTCATTTCCGCTACCGCTGTAGTCAAAATAAGCGAGAGTGTTGCGGTCGATTACATGTAAGTCAGCTGCGCCTTTTGGCGAGAGATTAACAGCTCCCTGGCCATCAGGACCCTCTGCAAGACTGGAGTCAGCAGAAGCAACGAAAAAGACATGAGATCTTTGGATCAGATCAACCTGTTCGTCAGTGATGTGGTCGAGCAATATAGCCATAGGATTTGAAGGGCGCTGATCCGAGCTCTAACCAGCTATACCTGTGAGATGCTTACGCTTCTGCGCGACGTAGTCGACGAGTATGTACTCCCCCAGCTTATCGGGCGTGGTGTAAAAAACCCGCCCCTGATTGATGCGTGCAACCTGGTTGATGAATTCCTTTAAATATTGGTTCCGGTCAAGCATGAAAGTATTAATGGTGATGTTCTTACGAGTGCAACGCTTCACCGCTTTAAGCGTCTCCCGAATGGTGATTGGACTGGGTGGGTAGGCGAAATAACTGCGACCACGTTCGAGGTGCGCTGTGGGTTCGCCGTCGGAAATCATGATGATCTGGCGGGTGCCCTGTGTGTGCTTGGCAAGAAGGCGCTCAGCAATCATGAGAGCGTGGTGCATGTTCGTACCAAGAACAGACTCGTCCCAGCGAACATAGGGTAATTCTTCGGCTTTCAATTCCCGGGCATAAGCGCTGAAACCTATTATGTAGAGGCTATCCCTCTGGAACTGGGAGGAAATTAGATTATTGAGGGCCAACGCAACCTTCTTGGCCGCTTGGAAGCTACCCCTCAGGGCCATCGACCAACTTAGATCTAGCATGATGACTGTGGCTGTTTGGGTGACAAGTTCACTTCGAGCCACCTCAAAGTCATCGGGCTGCAGCATAAGGGGAGTCCCCCTACCCTCCCGGTGAAGCGAGTTCATGATGGTCCGCTTGATATCGAGGTGGAAGGGATCTCCAAACTCATAGAGCTTTGTCTCATCAGTGCGTTCACCACCGAAGCCGCTCTCATGAACTTCGTGCTTGCCAAAAGAATCGGCCTTTAGCTGGGCATAGAGCTCCAAAAGGGCCCGTTGACCGATCTTCCGAGTACCACGCGGGGTCAGCTCCCAGCCCGAGCCCTTCTTTCGGATATGCCCAGCCTCCTCGAGAATTTCGAGGACCTTGCGCAGCTCGTCCAAGGTCTCACGCGCTTCGGGGCCAAGCAGCGCTTCTAGTTGATCGGCATCAATGTCGTCGATTTCACCGCCGTATTGGGTACGTTCAAGCTGTCGCTCAACCTCATCAATAGACTGCATATGCCGCATGAGCTCCATAGCGGCATCTAAATCGAGCTGCTCCTCACCTCGGAAGGGATACTGATTACGCAAGTCACTGGTGGGGCTTAGGAATTCCAGGTTTTGGGCGAGCTCGTTGAAGCCCTGCTGAAGCTCAGGATCTCCCATTTTGTCCGCGAGGAGATCCTGGAGCTGCTGACGCATTTCATTGGGGAGGCTACCGAGGAGACTCTGCATCTGGCCCATCTGCTGCTGCATCTGAGCCATCAGCTCGTCGAGAGACTGAGGCGGGTCATCTCCGAAGAGGTCCCCATATTGCTGCATAAAGCTTTCAAAGTCCGGCTCATTACCAGACATCTTTTCTTGCAGCATCTGGTTTAAGTCCCGGGTCATGTTCTTAAGGCGTTCAAGGTCCTCGGGTGACATGTTGGAGATCTGGTCAGCAAGGTCCTTGTAGAAAGTCTTCATCAGACCTTGGCGGAGGGAATCAACAAGCTCGTTAAACCTAGCTTGGGCCTCCGGATCCATAAATTCGTAATCCTGCAGCTTGCGGACCTGACCTGCGGTATCTTCTGGCAGATCGCCTAAGAATTCCTGCTTTCGGTTAGCAATATTCCGAAGCATGTCGGCAAACTCGCCGGTAGGAACAGGCTCCTGGCCGTCAGTGCCTCCTAACTTGGATCCCGATTCGCCCTCCTGGCTCTCGCCAACCAGATCTGTCGGGCCCTGACCTTGGCCAGAGCGGCCCTGTTGGTCTTCGCCCTCACCACCTGCGGGAACACCATCGGCCTGGTCGGCCTGCTGCTCCTCCCCCCCCTCCTGACTACCTTCATCCTGCGGTGGGACACCCGCTTCATCGAGACGCTGCTCGATAGTATTGCGCTCCATCTCCAGTATCTCGTCGAGTTTGTCGCGGAGCTGGTCAAAAATTGAGCCCAAGTCGAAACGATCTAGCTGCTGACGCCGCTGCTGACGAAGCTGCTGTAGGAGATCCCGAAGCCCCTCAGTACGATCGCCTTCGGGGTTCCGCATCCCTCGCTGCAAAAGGTTACGCAGAGCATGCTGGAGATCACCAAAATTCATGAGATCGTCAGAGATATTGTCGAGGATTTGGTCAGGATCGAGGTTGTCGACCTCCTGAGTGCCATCCCACATGGAGTAGCGGTAGCGTGATGCCATGCCCTCGCCTCCCTAGCGCTACAGAAGCACTCGAAGCACTACCGTAAACTACCCCTGACAGGCCCACAATCACACCGAACCATCCAAGGGTGGCTACTCGCCCAGACATGTTCCTCTCTATCAAGGAGGGGCACTCAAGTTACAACCCAATATGGCAGAAAAGGTTCTTCTGCCTCACTTTGATAAACCTTCATCCAAACTAGTAGACCGAAGAAATTGAGCAGTGACACCGAACTTTTACGAACGAGTGTGGTCCTTCGTACAAAAAGTACCGTATGGAAAGGTGGTGACCTATGGACAAGTAGCGGCGGAATTAGGGGCCCCCTCAGCAGCACGGGCCGTGGGGTACGCGCTGGGAGCCCTTTCATCAGACACGCATATTCCGTGGTGGCGAGTTATCAACGCGAAAGGAGGGGTTAGCCTTCGGCAACGGGGGGCTGAAGCCGATCTACAGCGGGAGCTTCTGGAAGGGGAGGGCTTGCGATTTGGGCATTCAGATACCATCAAGCTGCAGGATTACCGATGGTGGCCAGATGACGAGGGCACTTGATCACCCAGCAGCCAACAGGAACAAAGAGCCAAAACCCCTCTCAGTGAAAAGGGCCTAGCCTGGTCTGGCGTAGTCCCAGGAAATGACATTGGTAGGAGTCACTTTGATGTAAGCAGCCCCCGGGGGTGGTTGGGTAGGCAGCGCATGCTCAGGTGCACCACGTCTGCGGGCTGCCTCTCGGGTCAGCTCCAGCATCTCATCTGGCGTGTTTATGACAGTAGCGTCACCCTGAATAAGGATTCCCTTGATGTCCTGCATTGTGTTGCCGCTCTCAAGCGAGAGACTGACCTTGGAATTTCGCTGAGCATTGAGCACTTTTTGAGTTCGATCGCGGCAGCCTATGTAGACGTCATCATCAACACGAAAATAGCCAATAGGAACGCTATGCGGGTAGCCGTCCTTACCAATAGAGGTGAAGGTGATCCAGCCAGGACGGCTGTCGAGAAACTCATTGACTTCCCCAGGGGTGAGTTGAGCGGGCATGTCGCCTCCTAACAGCTCGAAGGATACCGACTTAGGGCACATCAGGATCATGAGCTGCTGCTACAATCGCTGGGCGCATGGGGCCTGGACGCAGACAAACTGGCAGGACACAAACAAAGTGACCACGGGCATCCTCGCCCTCCAAGGCGACTTCCGCGAGCACGCCGAGATGCTGATGAGCATCGGGGAGGCTTCCCTGGAAGTACGCCACCCCGACCAGCTTGACTGCCTGGACGCACTTATAGTCCCTGGCGGAGAGAGCACGACAATCGCGCGACTCATACTTAAATATGAGTTTAGAGAACCCCTCCAACTGTTCTGTAGAAGTGGGCGACCGGTGTGGGGAACGTGCGCTGGAGCAATCCTGCTTGCGAAAGAGGTTGATCGGCTGGACCGACCTGGTATCGAAACAATGAACATGGCGGTATCGCGAAACGCCTTCGGACGACAGGTCAACAGTTTTGAGGAGGAAATCGAATTCAAGGGACTAACAGATGGGGCATTTCGAGCAATCTTCATCAGAGCGCCACTGATCGAATCGGTAGAGACAGATGTAGAGGTACTTGGTCGGCTCTCCAATGGAGTAATCGTTGCAGCACGGCAAAGAAACCTGCTGGCCACCGTCTTTCACCCTGAACTGGGGCAAGACCCGCGTCTGCACAAATATTTCCTCACGATGGCGACGAACAGACCCGCCGAAGCAGGAGCAGGGGCGTGAGTAACACTACAATTCACGCCGCGGGGGTAGCCCAATGGCGATAACCGAAGGAAATGGCGCGGCACCAGAGCGGATAGTTACCGACGACCTGGACGCGCTTATCGCTACTTTGCCCCCTCACCTTGCAGAAAAGCTGGAGGCTACTAACGACCGAAGCGAGCTACTGGAAGTCGTAATGGATATCGGACGTCTTCCAGAAGCCCGATACCCAAACCGCGAGATCGTGCTCAGCCACACAGATGTTACGGAAGACGACCTCAACCATGTGATCTCGCGGGTGGGCGAGTTCGGAGATGACAATCGGGCAGGCATAGAGAGGACCCTGCATCGCATCTCCGCGATCCGCAACCGGCGCGGCAAGGTGGTGGGCCTGACCTGCCGAATCGGCCGGGCTGTATACGGAACTATCCGGATTATCGAAGACCTGGTTATGAGTGGGAAAAGCATCCTGCTATTGGGCAGACCCGGCGTAGGCAAAACAACGATGCTCCGCGAGGTGGCGCGAGTACTGGCAGACGAAGCTAATAAGAGAGTGGTGATCGTCGATACGTCTAACGAGATAGGCGGAGACGGCGACATTCCCCATCCAGCAATTGGGGGAGCACGGCGGATGCAAGTTTCGACACCAGCACTTCAACATGGGGTGATGATCGAAGCAGTTGAAAACCACATGCCGGAAGTAATCGTCATCGACGAGATCGGCACTGAACTAGAGGCCTCAGCAGCGCGCACAATCGCAGAACGGGGCGTTCAGCTGGTGGGAACAGCACACGGCAACACCCTCGAGAACTTGATGGTGAACCCCACTCTCTGTGACCTCATAGGAGGTATTCAGTCAGTAACACTTAGCGACGAGGAAGCCAGAAGGCGAGGCACACAGAAGTCGATACTGGAACGAATGGCGCCACCCACATTCGACGCCGTGATCGAAATACAGGGATGGAGGCGGGTAGCCATGCACGAGGATGTGGGGGCAACAGTGGATGCCAAACTACGTGGCTTTGCAGCACCTCCTGAAGTTCGGGAACTCACCGACGAAGGAACAATCTCAACTGTTGTTCCAGAAAATTCGGGAACGGCAACACTTACAACAAAAGACCAATCAGCGAGGGAAACTGGGGAATCTTCGAGTGAACAGGAAACACGCCTGTTTCCCTTTGGAATCTCGCGGAGCCGGTTGGTCCAGGCGATCAAAGAAACCGGGGTACCAGTGGAGGTCGTGGACGACCTCCATCACGCTGATGCATTGATAACACTTCGTCACTCCTACAGGAAAAAGCCCGCTCCTGTTCGTGAGGCGGAGGAAAGATCGCTGCCCATTTACGTGATCAAAAGCAACACCCTTTTTCAAATGGAACAGGTACTGCTCCAATTCAGAGGCCACCGGGTCCGACGTGACCCAGTGGCAGAGGCATATCGCGAAACAGAAGAGGCTATCTCCCGAGTGCTTACAAATGGACGAGCACTAGAGTTAGCACCAGCAAATAGCTATATCCGACGAGTGCAACACGAGCTCGCAGGACGTTTCAACTTAGAAAGTGAGAGCTACGGCTCAGAACCGGAGCGGCGTGTACGCATTCTGCCCGAGCCACCACGGTCTGGTGGACGGTGACGAAAGAAGGCCCAGAAGGGCACTTCATCGTCCTGGAAGGGGGCGAGGGGGCGGGCAAGAGCCTGCTAGGAGCTAGGCTAGCAGGCCGATTGGAAGCATCTGGTATCCACACAATAGAAGTGCGTGAACCTGGAGGCACGCCCCCAGGCGAGCAAATACGAGTCTTGCTCGGGCAATCGCTTACGCCATGGGCGGAGGCCTTTGCGTTCCTGCTGGCTCGGGCAGAGCTAGTAAGCGAGATTATCAAACCTGCACTTGAGAGCGGTGCAACAGTAATTTGTGACCGATTCCGAGCAAGCACAGTCGCCTACCAGGGGTATGGCCGAGGCCTAAGCCTGAAGCGCCTAGCGGAAGCAAACGCCTCAGCTACACAGGGGCTCGTACCAGACATGACCATCTATCTCGACCTGCCGCCCGAAGTCGGCTTACGCCGAAAGCAAGGAGAACAGGGTGGGCCCGCAACAGGCCACGAAGACATCGCCTTCCACGAACGAGTAAGGGATGGGTATCGCCAACAACTAGCACAGGCACCAGAGGGGTCGTGGCTAGAGATAGACGCCACCCAGCCGCGAGAGGTAGTGGAAACATTGGCTTGGAATGCGTTGGTGCAACTACTCAGCATCCCCGCAAACAAGTAAGCAACCGACCCGTGCTTCGGACAGGCGACGGAAGGCTGCGGGGGCCTGCGAACTATTTTGCACGGCACTTCTACTCGCTGGAAAACGCCGGCTACCGCCTCCTCTGGACGGGCACATGGTTTGCATTCTTCGGAATGCAAATGCAGATCGTAGCGAGGGGTTGGCTTGCCTACGACCTAACAGGACAGAACACCGCACTGGGCGCAATGATGTTGGCGTTTGGCGCCCCTAGCCTTGTCTTCACCCTTTGGGGTGGAGTCCTAGCTGACCGTCTTCCCCGACGACGGACATTGCTAATTTCGCAAGGGGTGTTATGCCTCAACTCAGCCTGGGTGGCCCTAATGGTTTCCATCGGGCTGATCGAGTTCTGGATGCTGTTAGCGGCAAGCTTTACCCAAGGGGTGGGATTCGCCTTCATGGGCCCGGCAAGACAGGCCTTTATCGGTTCTCTGGTCGGACGAGAAGCGGTGGGCAACGCTATCGTGCTGCAACAGTTGAGCATGAATGGGACTCGCGTTGTGGGACCTGCCCTGGCAGGAGTCTTTATCTCCCTTTGGTTCATCGGAGTGGCAGGCGTGTACTTTATGACCGCAGCTGGTTTCTTGATTTCTATTCTGACAGTTTTGCGTCTGCCGCCAGGTGAGCCAGAAGAACGCACAGAAACAACCTCTCCTTTAGGAGACCTGGTTGACGGTCTAAGGTATGTAAAGAGCCGACCATCTGTAGCAATACTTATCCTGACCTCTTTTGCATTGACAGCACTCGCCTTCCCTTTCCAATCTTTCCTGCCCTCTCTAGCTGAAGATATTTACCAGGCAGGATCGCAGGGACTGGGAATCCTCTCAGCAGTGCAAGCAGTGGGGGCCGTGTTTGCGGTCGTGCTAGTAGCCAGCATGGCAGACCAGGCCAGTGCATGGCAGCGACAACTGCTCTTAGGAATCGCCTTTGGTGGTTCAGTGACACTGCTGGGATTTGCCTCAAGCTTTGCAGCAGGACTAGGTGCGATCCTGCTGGTAGGCGCCTGCTCTGCTGGCTTCCAGTCTCTCAACAACGCGCTATCAGTTTCTTACTCAGAGTCTCGCTACCACGGACGAGTGCAATCGCTAACGATGCTCTCGTGGAGCCTATTCGGAATCGCCTCGATGCCAATAGGGGTAGTAGCGGACATCATCGGAATTCGGGAGACCCTGATGATCACGGGATTGCTAGGGATCGCAGCAGTCCTGGCTCTACACGTGATAGGGAAAATCTGGGGGGCAGAGGAGGACCGCTACCAAATACCCAAAGAATCCACACAAGATCAACTCCCAAGGAGCTAGAAGGGGCACTCTCAGCCCAGGATTGGTACCCTCCAGAGCGAGGCAGGGTGCGAGAGGTGCCTTGGCAGTAGCTACTGTGATAGACAAAAACCTTCCTGACGAACGTCCCCAGCAACGCCGCGAGTACTCGGGCCCAGGTTTAACCTTCGGCGTCGCAGCGCTCGTAATAGGAGTGGTGGGCTTCGCTATATGGTTCTTGGAGATTCGCGGCAGCAGCAGTGGATCCAAGGGGGAAGCAAGCCTAGGAGTAGAAACACTTTTGGACTCGTTAAATCCCACTGGTGCAGCCCCGGCTGCAGAGGTGGGCCGGGCTGCCCCTACATTCAAACTCAGGTTTCTAGACGGGTCTATTGCAGAACTAACAGACTTCCGCGGGCACTATGTGCTCCTAAACTTCTGGGCATCGTGGTGCGGACCTTGTCGAGGGGAAACCCCAGCGCTACAAGCGTTCTTTTTAAAGCAATCACCGGCACTGGTAGTCGTTGGTGTAAACCAACAAGAAACTCCGGAAATGGCGCTGGAGTTTACTAAAGCATTCACTGTGACTTACCCAATTGCGCTCGATAGAGACGGACAGGTCTCATCAGCCTACCGGGTAAGCACAGGATTACCTGTGAGCTTTCTTATAGATCCCTCGGGTGTAATTCAAAGGATTCACTTAGGGGCACTGACGCCCGAAGACCTAGCAGTTCTAGGAAGAGAACTTTCTCGATGACACACAACGCTCCGCCCAAGATCTTTTCGATGGCAGGCCTAGATCCATTTCGGTCGGTTTGGCGGCTTTTAACAAATGTGAAGTTTGCAGTAGCACTAGTTTCTGCTGCGGTCCTGGGAAGCCTACTAGGAGTGTTGCTACCACAGCTTCCTGCCGAGATGAGAGACAACCCACCTGCCCGCTCAGCCTGGTTGGAACTCCAGCGACAAGACTTCGGCTGGTTTACTGGAATCCTGGATGGCCTCGACTTATTCGAAGTGTTCCATAGCCCATGGTTTACGGCACTGTGGTTTGTGATTGTGGCGGCAGTCACTGTCTGCACGATCAGCCGATTCCCTCCAACATGGCGGAGCGTTCAAAATCCACCTACCCGCGTAAACGATCGGTACTTCGAGACAGCCCGGCACCGAGCATCATTCACCCATTCCGGGGGCACAGAGGCAGTGGAAGCGTTGCTGAGGCAGCGGGGTTACACCGTAACTCAAACGCACCAGGAGGAGAACGTAACAGAGCTGTTCGCCGAACGTTTTCCCTGGACCCAGTACGCCACTTTTATCTCGCATATGGCACTTCTACTGCTGCTCATCGGAGGGCTGCTGACGAACCTCGCAGGTTTCCAACGAACTTTAGCGTTGGCAGAGTCCCGCCCAGCAGCACCTCTCTTTAGCAAGCCCGGCCCCGACCAGATCTTCGTAGGCATAGAAGATGCGCATCGGGGAGTGGATGCCGCAGGCAATATCGTCGAATTTCATAGCGACCTACTTTTACGTCGCGGAAATGAAATAGTGCAGTGCACTACGACGGTAAATGGACCCTGCTCAGCGTTTGGCTACCGCTTTCACCAGGCAGCTTTTTTCGACGACCTGGCATACCTAACTATCTGGGGCCCAGATGGCAAAATACTCTACGACGACATACTTGATTTCGAGAACGAGTCGACAGCAACTCCAACGCTAAAAGTCACAGATCCGGATGGGAATATCTTGTTCGATCAAGCCCTGCCCCAGATGGCAAGCGTACCGGGTTCGACACTGGGCTACGAGGGTGAGTTAGGACTCGCAGAACTAGTATTGCCATCCACTATTTACGGAGTTAGTTGGCGGCCGGAAGGAGAAACCCTGCTCACCTTAATTGACGGGGAGGGTATCGCGCCTGTGGAACTGAACCCAGGAGAGGAGGCCAACGTAGGGGAGCATCGCATCCTATTCCGAGGCATTGCTTCTGTTCCGGCTATCCCAGTGCTTGATATGCCTCGGGAGGAGCGGCCAGGAGTCGTTCATGTACAGATGCCAGAAGACCGCGAAGGGCGCCCTTACCTGTTAGTTACGAACATCGATACGGAAAGCGTTGTCATCACAGAAGGAACAACAGTCGAGACCTCCTCGGGATACCGTTACCACTTTGGCAGTCGATTGGACGCCTCCGGAATCGATGTTCGTCGAGACCCAGGTGATACCTTCATTTGGGTCGCTGTGGGAATGGCAATGTTAGGCCTAGTAATAACGTTTTACGTCCCTCGCCGGCGATTGTGGGGACGAATCACGGGTAGACAGACACAGCTCGCGGGTGTCGCAGCCCGCACAACCCGGTTCGGACGAGAGCTTCGGCGCATGGGCGCAGAGCTAGGTGCTAAAGATGCCCTACTACCGGAAGACCAGGAGGATGGCTCGGCCATATAAGAGTTAGGCCTGCTCGGAGAACCGCGTTGCTGGACTACTTAGAAGCAGGGAGCGGGGCTTTCTTAAACAGGATTTCACAACTCAGCAGAAGCAAAGGTAAACACCGGAGGCAATTTAGACAGCCCCGACTTAAGGAATGCTTCTTCGATCAGCTCAACTGAGAAGCGTTCCCAAGTACTTGCATAACCAGAAAAAGGGTTACTGAAAGAGAGCCCCAACACTTTGTCCCGTGTGAATACGCTGGATGGCTTCTCCAAAAAGCGGAGCGGTAGGAATGATATGCATATTAGGCATAAGCTTTTCGGAAGACAGTGGAACAGTATCCGTAACGACAATCTCGTGGACATCAGCTCCCCGTAAGCGGTCGATAGCGGGCCCGCTCAAGATAGGGTGGTAACCAGCAACAACTATTTCGCGAGCACCCTTCTCACGAAGAATATCGATGGCTTCAACCATTGTGCCAGCGGTATCAATCTCGTCGTCGATAAGCAGGGCGTTACGACCATTTACTTCGCCGATAACATTCAGGGCTTGGACACTTCCAGTGTTGCCAACACGGCGCTTCTCCACGATGGCAAGTGGAAGATCAAGACGTATAGCCATGTCGCGGGCACGCTTTTCGCCCCCAACGTCAGTAGCAACGACGGTGTAGCCATCCATGTTCTTACTAGCAAAATGGGCACTGACTGGGTACAGCGCATTAAGCTCATCCAAGGGGACGTTAAAGAATCCCTGAATCTGCCCTGCGTGCAGATTCATTGTTAAAACCCGATCAGCACCAGCGGTCTCAATAAGATTGGCAAGGAGACGAGCACTGATAGGTACCCTGGGCTGATCCTTCTTATCACTGCGGCCATAGGCGTAGTAGGGAATCACGGCAGTGATACGTCCTGCTGAGGCACGGCGGGCAGCATCGATCATGATGAGCATCTCCAGAATGGAGGTACTCACAGGCGGGAAGAAGGGCTGAACAAGGAAGACATCCCGACTACGGATATTCTCCTCGTACTGAACAAAGATGTTCTCGTTAGCGAACTCAAAGATGTCGGCCTTGCCGAGAGTCATCCCCAGATGGGCACATATAGATTCAGCAAAGGAGGGATAGGTACGTCCCGAAAAGATGGCTAGGTCAACAAGGTCACTACGCATCAGACAACGACAAACTCCTTGTATTCACCAAAAACCCTCCGCCACATATTGCATATCTCCCCAGAGGTAGCACCAACGTTAACGGCGTCGATGATGAGTGGCATGAGATTAGAATGGGGGTCGTTACTGCCCGTCTCGAGGGCCCTCATAGCCTCGCCCCAAGCGTCAGCATCGCGCTCTGACTTCACCTTCTTTAGCCGCGCTAGGTGGCGCCGCTCTCCTTCGGGATCCATCTTTAGGATGGGAATCTCGAGGTCTTCCTCAGTCTGGAACTCGTTGACACCCACAATGATCCGATCACGACTTTCGACCTCTCTCTGGAAGCGGGCAGAAGCATCCGCAATCTCCTTCTGAAAATAGCCCGATTCCAGAGCAGGGATCACGCCTCCCATGTCCTCGATACGCTCGAAAATAGCGTTGCACTCAGCCTCCATATCATTCGTAAGCTTCTCAATGAAGTACGAACCGCCTAGCGGATCGACCGTATTAGCAACACCACTCTCATGCTGAATTACTTGCTGAGTGCGCACCGCCAGGCGCACCGCCTTTTCCGAGGGCAAGGCAAGAGCTTCGTCCATAGAATCTGTGTGGAGCGACTGAGTTCCTCCGATAACAGCAGCCAGCGACTGGATAGCAACGCGAACGAGATTGACCTCGGGCTGCTGTTCGGTGAGCGAAACTCCAGCCGTTTGGGTATGGAAGCGCATCAACCAGGAGCGAGGTTTTGTTGCGCCGAAGCGCTCTCGCATCTGGCGAGCCCAGATACGGCGGGCAGCACGGAACTTTGCTATCTCCTCGAAGAAGTCGTTGTGGCAATTGAAGAAGAAGGAAATTCGCGGAGCAAAGCTATCAATCTCAAGACCACGCTCAAGCCCCCATTTCACATATTCGATGCCATCGGCAAGAGTGAAAGCAAGTTCCTGAACAGAGGTCGAGCCAGCCTCCCTAATGTGATAACCACTTACAGAAACAGGATTCCAAAGCGGCATCTCTTCAGCAGCGAACTGGATCGTATCGGTAACGAGCCGCATCGACTCTCGAGGGGGGTAAATAAACTCGTTCTGAGCAATGTACTCCTTGAGAATATCGTTCTGGAGGGTTCCGGCGAGCTTGGAGCGAGGAACTCCGCGTTTCTCAGCCGCTGCTATGAAAAGAGCCCAAATTACGGGAGCAGGACTGTTAATTGTCATTGAGGTCGTAATGCTGTCGAGAGGAAGACCGTCCAGAAGAATGTCCATGTCAGCAAGGGAATCAACGGCAACGCCACAGGAACCAAACTCACCCTCAGCCCAAGGCTCGTCGTGGTCATAGCCCATGAGAGTGGGCATATCGAAGGCGATTGAAAGACCGTTGTTACCGGTAGCTAGTAAGTCGTGATAGCGCTGGTTGGTTTCCTCAACAGAACCAAAACCACTGAACATGCGAATTGTCCACGATTTACCGCGGTAACCAGTCTTGTGAACACCTCGAGTGAAGGGGTATGAACCGGGCAGATTGATGTCGAGCTCATAATCAAGATCAGCTACGTCAGTGGGATCGTATAAACGGTCTATCGGCCTGCTGGAAACCGTCGTAAACGGCCCAGCTTGCTCGCGGCCCTCAGCAGCAACTGCCTTGTCATATTCGTTGCGCAGCTCACGGGCGCGCTCTACCCCATTCGGTTTACTCACAGCCCTACTCCTCTCCCGACGTTTCGAGTGAGTTCGCCTATCTTACCGAACGGGCCCGAACAGGCAGTCTGCTAGCTGGATCGAGAGTGCATTACAGGCCTACGCTCCGAAGATGCCTACACCGAAACGAATGCAACGCTATCGCGAGGTCGCCGAAAAACGACAGCAGGGCGCTATCGTTCTCGAAGATATTCATGACCCCCATAACGCCGAGGCAGTATTCCGCAGCTGTGATGCTTTTGGGTTTCAACGGGTGTGCCTTATTTTTGACCAAGAAGAACCGTTCGACCCTCGTCGGGTAGGTAAACTGACCTCTTCTTCAGCGAACAAGTGGCTGGACTTTGATATCTATTCATCCACCCAAGAGTGCCTTGGCCAGCTTCACCAGGAAGGCTACGAGGTGTTGGCAACTGTTGCAGCGGGGGACTCGGAGCAACTCTTTTCGGCCGCTATAACTGAACCTCGTGTGGCAGTGGTATTGGGAAACGAGCACCGCGGTCTTTCCGCGGAAGCAATCGCGCTGGCCGACCGTCGCCTCACAGTCCCGATGCTGGGTATGGTTCGCAGCCTCAACCTCTCAGTTACCGCAGCAATTTTGCTTTACGAGATTACTAGGCAACGTCACCATGCAGACTTCCCTCGTTACCTACTTACAAACGCGGAACAGGCTGGTCTTCTCCAGCGACTTTCAGAACGTTAACGTCATTAAAATGGTGTCATGCAGCGAAACTCGGCCGAGGCAGCATCATCATCAGTAAACCCAACTGATCGACAAAGCAGTATCAAATTCCAGGCCGTAGTGGCGTTAGCAACAATGCTGACACCATTGAATAGCACGATGATCGCAGTAGGGCTTCCCTCCATCCGCTCCCATTTCGATGTGGGCGTTGGGGAGATGACGCTGCTGGTTAGTGTCTATCTGGTGGCAGTAGCTGCCATGCAACCTGTCTCAGGCCGCCTAGGGGACGCCTTCGGGTCGATACGCACAATGATGGCGGGACTCATCCTGCTAATCATCATCTCAGGGGTTTCGGCTCTGGCCTTCAATTTACCTATGCTCATTCTGATGCGAGGCCTGCAGGGAGCAGCTACAGCACTAGTACTACCCAACGGCATCGCAGTTTTGCGCAAACGAACAAACTCAGAACGACTTGGAACCGTTCTAGGCATGAATGGGGCTGCGCTATCCATCGCTGCTGCCACTGGTCCAGCGATCGGTGGAGCATTATTGCTAGCAGGAGATTGGCAACTCCTCTTCCTGGTCAATGTGCCGCTCTCAATTCTCGGGATCATTTTTCTTTTACAGCTTGAACCCGACGAGGGCCGTGGCCGCGGGACGCTACAAATAGACTTACCCTCCTTATGCGCACTATTGGCAATATTCGGAAGCGTAGTCGTTATCGGGAGCGCTACACGAATAGAGAACCCAACATTCCTGGTAGCAGGAGGGGTGCTAGCACCAATCGCAATAGGAGCCTACTGGCTTCGGTCATATTGGGGCAGGAGCATTGTAGATTTTCACTTTTTTGAAAAACAAAACTTCCGGGCAGCAGGGATCAGCCAAGCGCTGACAAACCTCGTGATGTACTCATTCCTTGTAAGTCTTCCCCTTTATTTAGTTGACCTACGAGGGGTTAGTGAGCAGACGGTTAGCATGGTGCTTTTCGCACTCATGGCAGCAATGATCGCAATATCGCCGGCCGGAGGAATCCTCACAGACAAGGTGGGGCGAAGGCCACTATTGCTCAGCGGCGCCTTTGCCATCGCTGTCGCAACCATCACGCTAATGCTGCTGTTCAGCGAACCGCCGCTGGCCGCCATTATCGGCCCGCTAATCGGGGTAGGAGTCGGGCTAGGGATTTCGGGACCAGCACGTTCTGCGGCCGCCCTGGAAGCGTGGCCGCAGAACATAGCAGGATCTGTCTCAGGAACGTTTTCCATGCTTCGCTACGCAGGAGCAATCCTTGGAGCGGCCATCATCGCCGCCATTCTAGGTTCCAGCCCAGACGAAGGTGCATTTCACGTATTAACGATGGTGCTAGCAGGCGGAGCCATTCTCAATATCCTCATCTCATTACAAATCCACGACCGTGCGGATACCTTGAAAACCAGTGAGATCTAACCAACCAGCTAACTCTCAAACACCCTCAACCCTAAGAGTTGCGGGGATCAACAAGCACTTTGATCTGACAACGATCCTCGTTTAGCAGAGAGAACGCTTGCGCAATGTTGGAGAGCGAAGCCGTATGGGTATGCAACGGTCGAACCTGGACACGACCAGCAACAATTAGGTCAGCCGCCATAGCAAACTCCTCGTGGGAGTAGGCAACAGAAGCAACGACTGTCACCTCCTTCGATATCCAGGAACCCGGATTGATCGTGGCAGGTTCGTTTGCAAGACCAACCAGAGTGACGGTGCCACCGCGTCGAACGTAATCGACAGCGTGCTGGATGGTTGAAGCGATCCCGGCGCACTCAAAAACGACATCAGGGCCAAGGCTTCCAGTAGCCTCAGTTAGCGCGCTAGAAACCTCTTCCCGGGCCGGATTGAAAACGCGATTAGCGCCGAACTCAAGAGCGAGCGCCGCGCGGTCGGCAATAGGTTCAACGACATACACACGACCAGCACCGGATTCTCGGGCGCACTGGAGCGTAAGTAGTCCAATTGGACCGGCTCCGATAACCACAACAGTATCGCCAAGGCGGATATCGGTACGGCGAGTGGCATGCAGAGCGACAGTGAGCGGTTCCACCATAGCGGCATCGAGATCGTCAAGGCCATCGGGTACCAGAGTGAGTCGGCGAACATCAGCAGCGATAGAGGGGGCGAAACCGCCGTGGGGAGTACCCATCAAGCTACCGAGCTGTTGCGGGCAGTCGTTAGCGTAACCTGCGCGGCAAGCAACGCATTGGCCGCATGCGGGAGCAATTCCCCCAATTACTCGGTCACCTTCGCGCACCCTGGTGACACCCGAGGCCACCGCAGAAACTTCACCCATCCACTCATGACCGCAAACTGCAGGATTGCCAAGAACGCCTGACTGATAGTTGTGGAGATCAGTCCCGCAGATGCCACAGTAGTTAATACGAACAACGGCCTCTCCCTCAGCGGGAGTTGGTTCAGTGAATTCAAGGAGCTCGATGGTTCTTTTGCCTGTGATTATTCCTGCCTGCATGACCCGGAAGTCTAGCGCTTGATATCCCCACCCGCGCGCCTTTCAGCGCCAAGGAGCTATCCTGCTGCCTTACAGGTAGAGGACGCAGCCTGACAGAAAGAGGGGGAGCGACCATGACCACCTACAACCAGCTCTCCATTCAGCAGTGAACCTCGGCATTCTTGCAGGCATCGGCTCGGCTGCCATCTGGGCAGCAGCAAGCACCCTGATGGCTTCGTCTTCAACACGCATCGATGCATTGTCAGTGAGTACATTACGGGCAGCCTGGAGCGCGATAGCCCTTTTAGTCGTAACTCCATTCGTAGTCATATCAGGCGGGTTCGATGCCCTGGACGCAGGAGTCGTCTTAGCCGTAGTGGGATCTGCAATTCTTGGGAATGCGCTTGGGGACACACTTTATGTTGCCTCCCTTAACGCCTTAGGCCTAACCCGAGCATTTACGATCAGCCTGGGCTTGTTCGTTTTCCTAACCTACATTTTCGGGATTGCCCTATTGGGCTACGACATCACTGTGGCCGAAGCACTCGGCTCTGTCCTTGTCCTTGTGGGGGTTTATGTGGTTTCTCTACGGGGACGGAGATCTGGAAGCTCTGAACCGACAACCTCGCCACCCGGCCGCAACCTGATCCGCGGACTCGCACTAGTAGCCGCGGCGGCTCTAATCTGGGCCCTGGCAACGGTGTGGCTAGGCGACGTCGTAGAAGGACAGAACGCTATCGCCCTAAATGCTCTACGGCTGCCTGCCACCGCTCTTGTTCTGGGTTTCGCAGTAGGAGTTGTTCCAGGCTCAAGCATCCGCAAGCGGGCAATTTCGCGGAGGGATCATGGGGCTCTCTTCGTAGCAGGAATCTTTGGAACAGCTGTCGGAAGTCTCCTTTTCATCTATGCGGTGCAGGAGGCAGGTGTTGGTCGTGCAGCCGTCGCGACCGCCATATCACCTCTGTTTGCTGTACCACTTGGAGCAATCTTCCTGAAGGAGCAACTCACTCTTTGGCTAGTGGCCGGGGTAGTTGTAGCCGTGGTAGGCATCGTCCTCATTTCATAGAACTAGCCTGTGGGTACTACCCAGAAGGGTTAGTCGCTAACAGTAAAGAAATCGGCACGAGGCGAACCGGTTTCATCATAGACAGGCTCCTCGTGGTCGACGCGAAACTTACTAATCTGGGAACCACGAATGCCGTGGCGCCCTAGATTGGCCCCCATATCAGCGTAGTGGTGATTCTGAAAATGGGCGGCAAGAGCGTCCTCATCATCCCATAGCTCATAGACCCATATACGCCCTTTGTCGAAGGGGTCTGGAGTCCAGGTGTAATGGCGGCAACCGCGCTGAGTAAGGGCACCATCTATGAAAGGCTTACCTGCGACGAGAGCGGCTTCGCGCTGATCGGGGTCAAGTTCAAGGCTTCCTGCGATAACGATCATAGGGCCCAGTGTACATGGCCCCATTAGCTTCCTGGAGAAGGAGTTTTAGTCGTAAATCAGCATCTAAAAACCTTTAAGGATTAGCTATCAGGAGCTGTGAATTGGATGTAACCCCTCCTGAATCAACAGCGGAGACCAACTCCAAACATTGGCAAAGGAACCAGCCTAAACCGACACTCAGTTGACTCGGCGACCGCCGGCAGCGTTCCAATAGGGTTCACGCAACTCGAATTTCTTGAGCTTTCCAGTAGCTGTACGAGGGAGCTCTTCCGTGAACTCAACCTGGCGGGGCACTTTGAAGTGCGCCATGTTTTCACGACAAAAGTCGACGATCTCCTCAGTTGTAGCCTTCTCCCCCCTCTGGAGGACGATGACAGCAAGAGGTGTCTCACCCCAGCGCTCACTGGGGATACCAACGACAGCAGCTTCCAGAACCTTGGGATGCCTATAGAGCACGTCCTCCACCTCAATGGAGGAAATATTCTCACCACCCGAGATGATGACATCCTTCGCCCGGTCAACGATGTTGATATAGCCATATTGGTCCACGGTTGCCAGGTCTCCCGTAAAAAAGTAGCCATCCCGAACGACCTTGGCTGTTTCCTCTGGCTGATTCCAATAACCCTTGAACACCATGTTGCCGCGAGCGGCGACCTCACCAATAGCAGTATCGTCCCAAGCAACATCGCGACCACCCTCCCCCACGACGCGAAGCTGAACACCGACAGAAGCGTGTCCGGCCCTACCCTTTATGCGGTAAAGAGCATCACCCTCGGTGTTCACATGAGGCTTAGGCTCAGCAACCGTAAGGATTGGGGCAGTCTCCGTTAGACCGTAGATCTGCATGAAGGTCCAGCCACGCTCTTGTTCAAGTCGCTCGACAAAGGTGATTGGAGGAGGAGCCCCAGCGCAAACAAAACGAGGCTTGGTAGCAATGTCATATTCGCTTGCGCCTTCAAAATCAAGAATCCGAGCAAGCACCGCAGGAGCCATACAGGCGAACGTGATGCCCTCATCTCTCATAATGGAATAAAGAAGTTCGGGCTCGGGCCCGCGCACGACTACGTGCTTACCACCCATTGCTGTGAGAGCGTAAACGCCACCCCAGCCGTTGCAATGAAACATTGGCAGAGTCCACATCTCAACGTCGTCATGGCTGATGCCAAGATGAGTAATGAAATGGTAGGCGTTAGCGTAGAAGTTCCGATGGGTGAGCATGACACCCTTTGGCCGAGCGGTAGTGCCAGAGGTGTAATTAATGCTTACTAGATCATTCTCATCGAGACCGGGATCCGGTGGAGCTGTATCCGGCTGATCAGCTACAAGATCTTCCCACTCCTTCCAGCCATCAGGAACAGGTGCATCTCCATAGCGAGCAACTATCCAGTGTTCAACCTTAGGCAGCCCATCTCGGATTGCATCGAGAGCTGCAGTCAGTTCGGAATCGGCAATGATTACCTTTGTGCCGGAGTGCGAAAAGGCATATTGAAAGTCCTCGGAAACTAGTCTGTAGTTTAGAGGAACGAGCACAGCACCTATGAGGGAGGTGCCATAGAAAGACTCCAAGAAGTGATGGCTGTTGGGGCTAAGAATACCAACGCGATCACCCTTGACGACGCCAAGATCCGAAAGGGCATGGGCAAGTTTGTAACAACGTTTCGCGAACTCAGCGTAAGTAAAGCGCTTATCACCATCAACGACAGCCTCTTTAGGCCCGTATAGGCTCTCCGCCCGGAAGAGGAAATCATTAACAACCATTGGGACTTCCATGCCACTCCTCCAAACGCCACGCAGGCGTGGCGAGATGCTACCTGCCCACCCGCGGGGGCGAAACTAGAGAGACACAAAAGAAGGGCCTTGCACACACCAAAGCCGTTTCGGCGCCCAAGTAGAAAGGCCATTAGGATCCTGCCCTATTAGGCGAAGACCGCTAGGATAGAAAAGTGCCGTTAATCGAGCTTCATGGCCTGACAAAACAGTACCCTAGAGTGCGCGCCCTTGATTCATTGGACCTCACCCTCGACGCGGGAGTAATAGGGTTGGTGGGAGCAAACGGCGCAGGAAAGAGCACCCTTCTCAAGATATTGTTGGGGTTATTGCCGGCGACCGAAGGCAGCGCCCGCGTACTCGACATGGATGTGCATATCCAGGGGCGTGAGATACGAAATCTCGTTGGCTATATGCCTGAGCACGACTGCCTTCCCCCCGATCTTTCTGCTACCGAGTTCGTAACACACCTTGGAGAGATAAGCGGACTGCCTCGCCCCGCCGCTCGAGAGCGAACGGCAGAGACATTGCGACACGTCGGCTTGTTCGAAGAACGGTATCGGGAAATGGGCAGCTACTCGACTGGCATGAAGCAAAGAGTCAAGCTCGCCCAGGCTATCGTCCACGACCCAAGACTTATTTTTTTGGATGAACCTACTAATGGGCTTGACCCTGCAGGACGAGAGGAGATGCTGGATTTAGTTCGGCGAACAGGACAAGAGTTTGGCATTGCAGTGCTCATGTCCTCCCACCTACTGGGAGAGATTGAACGGGTGTGCGATTGGCTCATGGTGATCGACGAAGGAAAACTGAAGAAATCAGGGGCAGTAGCGGAATTTACACAGACTTTAGGGGCACTAGAAGTGGAGGTGGAAGGCGATGCCGCTACGCTTGTAAAAGCATTGAGAGAACGGGGCTTCGACGCCAGAGGGGGGGGTACTTTGGCATATGTGGCGCTACAGGAAGCAGAACCGTACGACGCGATCCGAGATTGCCTTGTTGAAATGGAAATGGGACTGGTTCGTCTGGAACAACGGCGACAATCGCTAGAGGACATCTTTCGCCCGGAGGACTCCCCCACCAATGACTGAGCGTGCGGCGGGAAACATTTATGACCTTGGTTACCGCCGATACGAGGGCAGGCGCCTCGGGCGCTGGGATGCTGCGCTCTCGCTATACGTACACGGGCTGCGGGCGGCATTCGGGTTGGGGCGGCGAACCCGAAGCAAGATCTTCCCGATTGGCCTGGCCCTACTCGCAGGACTGCCAGCACTTGCGTACCTCATGGGGGCGGCCTTCTTCGAGATCAACGTCAGCGATGTCATAAAGGCAGAGGACTACTTCAGCACCAACATCTTCTTTCCCCAGGTGGCTCTGATGCTGTTTGTGGCTGCAGTGGGTCCTGAACTGCTAGGACGCGACCAACGCCACTCAATTCTTTCCCTCTATTTCTCACGATCATTAAGTCGCCTGGATTATGCGGCCTCCCGATACGCAGCCATGGCAACAGCGATCCTGGCCCTTACCCTAATTCCACAGGCCACCCTTTTTCTGGGGAATGCGCTGGTGGTAGACAATTTCGGCGGGTACTTCCGCGACGAGTGGAAGCAAATTGGACCGATTATTGGAAGTAGCCTCCTTATCTCCGTTTTCTTTGCAGCAATTGGGATGGTGATTTCAGCCCAAAGTGCACGACGCACCTTCGCCACTATCGGAGTTATCGCCCCTTTCATATTTCTCCCCGTCCTCTCGGGGGTCCTTATCAGTTCCTTAGATAACCTCGCCGGCAGATTGGGTGTGTTTTTAAATCCATTCTTCGTAATTGATGGCTTCACGTACTGGTTCTTCAACGCAACACCAGACCTGAGCGAGGAACACCCAATGATGCGTGCGGCATTCTCAGGTGGTTGGTACTTCCTCTTCGCAATAGTCATCACACTCGTAGGAATCGTTCTGCTACTAAGGCACTACAGGCGGAAAAGCCTATGAGCACGGAAGAACGAAGAGTGCCCGATACCACAGTAGAAGTGCGTGACGTTTCCCGCTGGTACGGGAACGTGGTCGCTGTAAACGGCATCTCTTTCTCAATCGGTCCAGGTGTGACGGGGCTGTTAGGGCCCAACGGAGCGGGGAAGACCACCCTGCTAAACATGATGGCTGGCTTCCTAAAACCCTCAGCGGGAGAAGTGCGGACATTAGGGAAAGCATCTTTCCAAACACCCGGCATCTATGAGCAAGTAGCTCTAGTACCAGAGCGAGAGGCAGTTTACGAGTTCCTCACTGGATACCAGTTCGTGCTTTTGAGCGCTCAGATGCATGACCTTCCCGATCCCGAAACCGCCACCAGGCAGGCATTGCAGATGGTGGAGATGGAGGACGCAGCAGACCGGACAACAGGCGGCTACTCCAAAGGCATGAAGCAGCGCATCAAAATTGCTGCTGCATTAGTCCATGGCCCCGAGGTATTACTGTTGGACGAACCATTCAATGGCATGGACCCTCGGCAACGACTAAAAATGATGTCTTTATTGAGCCACATGGCAGAGGAGGGACGGACAATTCTGTTCTCCTCTCACATCCTTGAAGAGGTTGCGGGGCTGAGCGATAACGTGCTCGTAGTGGTTGCTGGACGCCTGGCCGCTTCCGGCGATTACAGAGCTATCCGGAAACTGATGACAAATCGTCCCCACACATTCACCATCAGATCGAGTAACAATCGAGAGCTGGCGAAGACTCTGTTAGCCCAGGAAACCATTTTCAGTATCGAACTGACCGACCAGAAGCTCTTAGTACGTACCAAGAACCTAGCTGCCTTCGCCCTCACGGCACCATTGGCGGCGAAAGAGGCAGGCGCTTCGCTTTTTGAAGTACGCTCCGAGGACGAGTCGCTCGAAAGCGTATTCGAGTACCTAGTTACCTCATGATCGTCCTTGTCTTGAACCTGACACTGCGCCAGTTACTGGGTCAAAAGCGGACATTGCTGCTTATTGGTCTAGGCCTGGTTCCAATCCTGGCAGCAGTCATCTTTCGCTTTGGCGACTCCAATATCTCTGCACTCGAATTCACGGCGGAGTTCCTGCTCAATGCGCTCATTGTCAACGCACTATTACCACTAACGGCACTTCTCCTTGCAACAGCAGCAATTGGAAGTGAGGTAGAGGACGGCACCATCGTTTATCTACTCTCAAAGCCAGTGGAACGGTGGCGCATCGTAGCAGGCAAACTCACGGCAGCCTGGGGAGCAACCTTAGTTATCGTTCTGGCAAGCGCAGCAGTAGGTGGAGTCGTGGCATTAGCAGGCGAGAACGACTGGCGAATTCTTGGTGGCTTCGTAATAGCACTGGCCGTTGGCTCCCTAGCCTATTCTTCCCTGTTCGTGCTGCTAAGCCTGCTTACATCACGGGCACTTTTTGCTGGACTCGCCTACGTTTTCGTTTGGGAATTCGTTATTACAAACTTTGCGCCAGGAGTGCAGCGCTTCAGCATTCGCGAATTTACAGCCTCAATCGCAGAGGCCATAGGAAACCCAAGCGATTTAGTATTCGATGCCGATCTCGGTACCACTTACTCAGTGATTGCAATTGTGGTTGTGACGGTAGCAACGGCTGGACTGGCAGTTTGGCGGTTGTCTCGCTTCCAGCTTCAAGAAACTGTATAGCGGATCAGGAGTCCCCACCACGAAGGAGATCCTCTACATCACGGAGGACATCATCAGCAGAAAGTTCAGAGTCAGGCTGGATAACAGAAGGATCGCCATCCTGATACTGTTCCTCTAGAGCACGGACGTACTGCACTATTTGATCATCTCCACTCGACGCCTCTTCCACCCGTTCTAGGAAGGAGGCACTTGCTCCCTCGAGATCTTCTAGAGGGGGAACGTGGCCAATCATGGGCTCGAGTGCACGCAGAAGAGCCAGGGTAGCAGGTGGATTTTCATCAACACTCAGGTAGTGAGGTACCGAGGCGGCAATACTTACAAGAGGCAAGCCGTGTTTCCGCATGGCGTCATGCAGGACCCCAATAATCCCAGTTGGGCCTTGGTAGCGAGAGGGGCTGAGGCCGAAGCGACGAGCAAGGGCGGCATCAGCGGCGGAGCCACTGATAGGTATAGGTCGTGTATGGGGAGTAGCAGCAGGCCGAGCAACTAGAGTGCATACAAGTGACGGTTCAAGGGCGGCAATGGCTCCTGCGAATCGGGTAGCGAATGGCTCCCAACGCAGATTGGGCTCAGTACCAGTAATAGCTACGAAGTCATTAGGGGCATCTGTGAGACGTGCAACCCAAGCTTCATTCGTGGGCCAGGTGATCTCGCGCAATCCGCCTTCGTCAAGTCGCACTTCAGGTCGAGTTTCGGTAAAGACGAAGTATTCCTCTGGATCGACGCTAATGAAGCGCTCCGCCTTAAAAGCCTCGATTAGGTGCCTGGTGGCATCAGTAGTGACTGTACCCGTATCGCTCCAACCAGTGAAAGCTATTACTACCACGGGCGATCTCAAACCCTCGACCGGCAAGACCTCGAATCCGTCCACGTAACTATCGTAGCGGGTGGCGCCACTAGGGGGCGAAACTGCAGAGGGCAGCGGATCGGGGCATCAGCGGTGGTACATAGGGGAGCCGTCCCCACCGCGCCGGAGCATAACTACCTCAGCCATGATGCTGATAGCAATCTCCTCGGGTGTCTCCGCTCCAATATTTAGGCCAATCGGGGTTCGTACCTTTGCTAACTCATCAGCATCGAAACCCTCCCTACGGAGGTGTTCTAAGACAGCCTTGGTGCGCCGCTTCGAACCAATCATCCCGATATAGCCTGCATCCCGTCCAAGACAGCACCGTAGTGAGAGCTCATCCTGCTTGTGACCGCGCGTGACCATCACAATGGCAGTGTTGGGACCAATGGCGTAGCGACCAAGGGCTTCCTCGAAATCGTCACAAATTACTTCATCCGCCTCTGGCAAAAGCTCAGGGGCAGCAAAGTCCTCTCGATCGTCAATAACAGCAACATGAAAGTCCAGAAAGTTAGCGATCCTGGAGAGGGCTCGTCCAATATGGCCAGCTCCAACAACAAGAAAGACCGGCTTCGACTCCACCACCTCTAGGTAGAGACTTGTTGCATCCGGAACTGTCCTTTCAGAAAGCCTATCGAAGGCATCGTATAGCGTCTCAGCAAGATGACGGCGGAAAGCATCGGGCGCAAATTTGGCTACAAGATCGTCGAGTCGATGGTCGCCAAGGGTGCCACTACGCACGCCGTCCTGCTCAATCAGTAACCGGGCACCCTGCTCAAGATCCAAGGGGCCGGGCTCAAGCAAAGTAGCCAGCAGGACGGGCTGCCCACCACGCGCTGCTTCCAAAAGCCGCTCTGTATGATCACGCATCTCACCAAGTCTACGGCGCAAAGTTGGTGATCGCGCTACGATCAGGAAACTCCATTCCAACGAGGGCGCGCATGAGCGCACTAGGCAAGCACGATCCAGAGGTGGCTGCGATTATCGCAGCGGAACACGTTCGTCAGACAGAGACCCTTGAGATCATTGCTAGCGAAAATTATGCCTCAGCGGCCGTTCTGGAGGCCACCGGTTCAATACTGACGAACAAATACGCCGAGGGTTATCCCGGTAAGCGGTACTACGCAGGCAATGTGCATGCCGATGAGATCGAATCTCTAGCAATCGAAAGAGCAAAGGAGCTCTTCAAGGCAGAACACGCGAACGTGCAACCCACCTCAGGCGCAGAAGCCAACATGGCAGCGTATCTCGCGTTCGCCGACCCAGGAGACACCCTCCTCGGACTGGAACTCAGCCAAGGCGGGCATTTAACTCACGGCTCGCCGGTGAACTTCAGTGGCCGTCTCTATAACTTCGTGCCGTACTCAGTCGACCGAGAGACGGAAGTGGTGGATATGAAGACGGTGGCAACACTAGCGGCAGAGACAAAGCCGCGAATTATTGTGACGGGGGCGACAGCCTATCCTCGGCAGTTCGACTTTGAAAGTTTTGCTGAGATTGCTCATGAAAACGGGGCACTTCTAATGGTTGATATGTCCCACTTTGCCGGACTAGTGGCAGGTGGGGCTCACCCTTCTCCAGTTCCTTACGCAGACGTAGTGACTAGTACCACCCACAAAACGTTGCGAGGACCAAGGGGAGCACTAGCCCTCACCAGAGAGACCAACGGCGCTGCTCTGGACAAGGCAGTATTCCCAGGAACTCAAGGTGGGCCTCATATGCACAGTATCGCCGCTAAGGCAGTGGCCTTTGGAGAGGCGGCAACCCCCATTTTCCAAGCATATGCAGCAAAGACAGTGGAGAACGCAGCGACGTTAGCAGAAGCGCTCCAATCCGGTGGCCTGCGACTCGTTTCTGGAGGAACAGACACGCACTTGATCCTGATCGACTGCAGCACCCTGGGTATCAGCGGGATGAAGGCACAAAATGCGTTGCAGGGGGCAGGCATCATCGCAAACAAAAACACCATCCCCTACGACGAGCGATCACCCTTTGTAACTAGTGGCCTGCGCATTGGAACTCCTGCCTTGACTTCACGTGGGATGGGGATAACAGAAATGCGTCAACTTGCTGCCTGGATAGTGCACGTCTTAAAGGACCCTGACGGGGAAGGTGTTCGCGAGAGCGTGCGCAAAGAAGTAGCGGAATTTGCAAGAACTTACCCCGTTCCAGGAATAACAAACGCCTAGCGACTAGCAATTCATCTGGGGCCGCTATTGCATTGAGCACATTCCAGGGCAGTGCTACGCTCGCAGGGCAGTCGAGCGCCCCAGCCATGGAGCTGGGGGAAACCCACCGTTCGACATCCGGAGCGCCATGCGCGAATACGAATTAATGGCCGTCTATGACCTCGCTGTAATAGAGGAAGGCGGCGAGAACGCAAGCGTCCAGCACCTGACTAGCATTGTGGAACGAAATGCCGGGGAGGTTACCGAAGTCGACCATTGGGGTCGGCGGCGATTGGCCTACCCCATTAACAAACAGCTGGACGCGGATTTCATCGTCACAAAAATCCAACTCGACCCACAAGCAGTCGCGCCATTGAACGCAGACTTTGAGCTTGAGGAGCGGGTTTTCCGTCATATGGTGGTTCGCGCAGACGAACTTCCACCGCCAAGACCAGTGCTTGCACCAGCAGGCCCGCGGGGTCCAGGCTCACCAACAGGACCGTCGGCTGACAGCGCACCACAGGTTGCAGACGCTCCAACCCCTGCTCTGCCTGATGACACAGAGGCGGAAATCCCTCCCGAGACAGAGGCGATACCCGCTATAGAAGCAGAAAGCGACACCCCTGTCGCCGAACCGGAGACCTCACCTGCTACTGCTGAAGACCCGCCCGTTGCTGAAACAGAGACCCCACCTTCTGCCGAAGAGAAGAGCCCCTCTAGCCCCGAAGAAGAAGCCACACCGTTGACTGAACCGACGACGGAAGAGGCCGAACCCGCAGCGGAAGACGAAACCGCAAAGGAGTAGCCGCCATGGGCAACCTTAACAAGGTGATGATCATCGGTAACACGGGCCGGGATGCGGAACTTCGCTACACCGCCAACGGCACCGCCGTCTCTGACTTCAGCATGGCTGTTAACTCCCGCCGACGCTCCCAGCAGAGTGGTGAGTGGGAGGACGAGACCGAATGGTTCCAGGTGGTTCTATTCGGGGACCGAGCAGAGAGGATCAGCCAGTACATTACTAAGGGTAAGCAGCTCTACATTGAAGGTCGGCTGCGGACCCGAAACTGGGACGACGACCAGGGTGTTCGCCACTATCGTACAGAGGTGATCGCAAACAACATCGAGTTCCTCGACCGCCGCGGTGAAAGCAGTGGCGGAAGTGAATGGGGCGGAGGAGGAAACGACTGGGAGAGCGGCGAACGCCGTGACTCAGCGCCCTCCGACGTCGACGACCTGCCCTTCGAATAAAAGTCGCCCGGGGCCCCAAGAAGGTCCCCCTACCCGGTGCGCTCAAGCGCACAAAACCCATCGGGAGAAGAACATCTTGACTGAACCTCAACCATCGACGACAGCCCCAGCCCCAGCCCCAGCCCCAGCCCCAGGCGAGGGCGACCGCCCCTCAAGTGGCCCTATGGGTGACAGAAGGGGCTCTGGAGACCGGCCTGACCGCCCCCGGCGGGGAGGCGGCGGCGGAAGACGCTTCGGAGGCCGAAGGCGACTCTGCAGGCTTTGCAACAAAGTGCGTTGTTCGCCAGGCGAAGAATATAAAGTCGACTACAAGGACGTTGACCGGCTGCGGCATTTCATCAACGACCGTGGAAAGATCGAGCCGAGGCGGAAGCTTGCTACCTGCGCTCTAGCACAGCGCGCTATCTCGCACGCTATCAAACGGGCTCGCCACGTAGGGTTACTGCCCTACACCCTGGCGCATGTCCGCGAGACACGCATCTTCCCACTTCGAGGCTAGGGAACCGTAACGATGACTCGCCGCGATCGCACCACGGGCCTGCCTGACGCCCGACGGAGCGGGCGCACCACAAGTGCAAACGAAGGCCGAGGGCTGCTTGCCCAACGGATCACTCGCTTTGCCATCATCGGAACGGCAGTTGCGGCCCTGCTCGTCGTCGCAGGTCTTCTAATCTACAGCTGGTACGACAGCAGTATCGCTACACCTGGAAAGGTAGTTCTAAGCGTTGGCAATGAGGAGTTCTCTCTCTCCTACTACTCCGCTCGATTGCCTGAATTCTCACGGACCGATCCTTCAGGCGGGAGCCTACTAGTAACACAGGCCCTACTGAACAAACTGGAACAGGAAGGGCTCACCATCACAGCCGCAACGGGACGAGGAATCCCGTTTGAGAATGAAGAGATTACCGCTTTAATCGCACTTGAACTTGGGGTCGCCGCTGACACTTCCCGCGGCAGCCTCTTCGATATCCGATATCGCGATGCCCTCCGGAACTCGGGCATGAGCGAGGGGCAGTATCGCCAATATGCCAAGGCCCGCTTAGCAGCTCGGGAGCTGGAGGCCTTGCTACGCAAGGAGATCGGCGAAACGGGGGCAATCATTGAGATTCGCTTTGTCACAACAGCTACCCTTGCGGAAGCAATCGCCGTAAAGGAGCGAATCGACAACGGTGAGGACATGGGCACTATCGCACAGCTAGAGTCGCTTTATGAAACCAGTCGCCAGAACGATGGCCTTCTAATTACTCCTCCAGAGCTACTCCTAGAAGCCCTGCAGGAAGCATTGGTCGAGGCCAAAGAAATGGAAACCTTAGATCCTGTTGAGGCAGAGGCCGTTTTCTGGGTGATGCGACTCGAAGGCCGTGATCCAGAAGGCACATATACACCCGAACACATAGCAGGCCTCGGGAAGCTACTCCTTGATGATGTAGTAGAGGAAGAGCGCTCCCGTGTGAAAATTGAACGGAACCTCACAACAGATGACGCCAATTGGGCGCTCGAACAGGCGGATTAAACCGTGGCAAACGAGATCGGCATCAGCTTCTTAGGCATGGGCAATGTTGGCGAAAAAGTAGTAGGGACACTGCTGGAACGAGCCGAAACATTCCACAAGCAAATCGGCGCATCGTTGTTGCTACGACATGTTGCAGTGAAGGACCCTACCCGGGCGAGAAGTGTCGACCTCCCCGAGGGGGTACTCACAGGTGACGCCAGCGAGGTGTTGAACGACCCTTCCGTGGACATCGTGGTGGAATTAATCGGCGGAGACGGAGATGCAGGCGACTATGTACGACAAGCCCTGACTGCAGGTAAGCATGTTGTCTCTGCAAATAAGGAGTTGATAGCGAAGGCAGGGCCGGAACTCTTCGACCTCGCGCGCCAGAACCAGGCAGCGTTGCGCTTCGAAGCCAGCGTAGGTGGGGGCATTCCTGTGATCTCTCCACTGCTACGGGACCTACCGGCCAACCACATCGTAGCTATTCGGGCGATCATCAACGGCACTACGAATTTCATTCTTACTAACATGGCCCAGCAGGGAGACAGCTTCGAGGAGGCACTGGCGCAAGCGCAGGAGCTAGGCTACGCCGAGCCCGACCCAACGAACGATGTGGACGGACACGACGCTGCTTTCAAAATAGCAATAATGGCAGGGCTCGCCTTCGGGGTATCCGTATCACCCGAAACAGTAGCAACCGAAGGAATCCGGTCCCTTGCACCGCAAGACTTCCTTTACGCGCGCGAGCTGGGCTACGTAATCAAGCTACTGGCAATCGCTGAACGCAATGAGGCCGGCGTTCTAGTTCGAGTCCATCCAGCTCTGCTTCCTGAGTCAGAGCCCCTTGCACGAGTCGACGGCGTACAGAACGCAGCGCAGATCAAGGGGGACCTGGCAGGCACGCTAACATTTCAGGGCGCAGGCGCAGGCGCATCGCCCACCACCAGTGCTGTGCTGGCCGATGTGCTCGAAATCGCAAGGTCGCTGGCCGCAGGAACACAACCGACGTGGGACCCAGGGGTCTGGCGAAACGGAGAGACTCTCGGACTAGGGGCACTAGAGACACGCTACTATCTGCGCATGACTGTTCTGGATCAGCCAGGAGTTCTCGCTCAGATTGCGAAAGTTCTTGGAGAAGCTGGAGTTAGCATCGCGGCTGTAGATCAGAGAGAGGCTGACCATGAACGGGGAACAGCCGAGTTGGCCCTAATGACCCATCGCGCACGCGAGTTGGCCGTGACTGACGCCCTCTCTACCCTGCGGAGCCTTCCGGAGGTGCATGCAGTAGACACAATGCTGCGCGTGGAGGCCGCCACGTGACTTCTGAACCAGCCCTTCGCTCTATAGAAGAAACTCTGGTCCTGCTGGAAAGAGAATCTCATGATCAGCGGGTAGCAAACGAAGCCCTTACTCAGGAAATCACCGAGCTTCGAAGCCAGCTACAGGGGTTGTTTGAGCAAAGCGAGGAACAGAACCGAGCCACAAGGTTGTTTGAAGAAACGATAGGGCACTATCAAGGAGTCCCCCAGAAAATCAACGAGCTCGCGAAGGACGCAGAGCATATGCGAACGAGCCTCATAGAGACCCGCTCGAAGCTAGAGACCAACGAGCGGACCCGCGATGATGAAGCGTTAGTGACCGGCCGCGAACTACGAGAGGCCCTGCGCCGCCTAGAGGGCTTAGAGGACCAACTCGAACTACTGACCTCCGAAGCTTCCGTGCGCGAAACAAGACTAGAACAGCTTGGACAATCCCTTGGCTTGCTAACGAACTGGCAACAGGAGGTTCGTCAACAGACAGAACAGTTCGAGCTTCGGATGCAGCGACTTACGGAAGTGAGCGAAGAAGCCGAGACGAGGGTTTTAGCCGCCGCCCAGGCCCAGCAAGAACGCCCACTGGAAACTGTCTATGAACGCCTTCAGCTTTTGGGAGAACTAGCGCAGCGCACAGCAGAAGGGATGGCATCACTCAAAGCCGAACACCAGCTTGCCAACGAGGTTCGGGAAGATTTGCAACGGCGACAGGAGGAGCAGGAACGACTGGAGGCCCAGGTAAGCAGAGTGGAGGGCACCGTTGACAATCTCGCGCGACAGCTAGATGAAGCGCGAGGCGAAACTGCACTACTGGACGGAAGGCACTCAGGCTTGAGCGAACGAGTGAGTTTAATCCGCAGAGACATCGCAGAGATGGTGGACCATGTGCGCGAAGAGTTTTCAAAGTTTAGCGAGATGCAGGAGCGATCACGAAAAAGACAGATCGAAGCTCTTGAACAAGAGCTGCGAGAATTGCAATTCCACACACTCCGTCCACCCGACGAGCCATGACAGAGCCGCACCGACGTGGGGTTTTGGCGCGTTGGGCGGAGGTCCTTCCCCTCACTCCGCAAACACCTCGTATCACCCTGGGTGAAGGAGAAACTCCCCTCGTTCGCTCCGTTGCTATCGAACGTGAGCTTGGGTTAGACGAGCTTTGGTTCAAGTTAGAGAGCTCCAACCCAACCGGCTCCTTCAAGGACCGAGGAATGGTAGTAGCAGTAGCAAAAGCAATAGAGCGTGGATCCAAAGCAGTGCTCTGTGCCAGCACTGGCAACACCAGTGCGAGCGCAGCAGCCTACGCAGCCCACTGTGGAATAGAAGCCAGCATTCTCGTGCCGGAGGGCCGGGTGGCGGCTGGAAAACTTGCGCAGGCAGTTGCTTTCGGGGCACGCATAGTGGAGGTCGAAGGAAGTTTCGACGACGCCCTCAGATTGGCTCTCGAAGTTGTGGAGACCCAACCAATTGCGTTGGTGAATTCGGTTAACCCTGACCGCATCGAAGGGCAAAAGACTGCAGCCTATGAAATATGTGAGACCCTAACTGATGCGCCCGATGCGCTCGCTATCCCGGTGGGAAACGCAGGAAATATAACTGCCTACTGGAAGGGGTTCGTCGAGTGTGCTGCACTCGATTACGCCAGCCTTCATCCTCGTATGCTGGGATTCCAAGCAGCAGGGGCAGCTCCAATCGTCCAAGGTGCACCAGTAGAAAACCCACAGACAGTTGCCACAGCCATCCGCATTGGGAAGCCAGCAAGCTGGAAAACAGCAGAGCAGGCCCGTGACGAGAGCGGGGGACTCATCGAAGCAGTCACAGACGAGGAGATCTTGGATGCCTATCGACTCCTTGCGAGTAAGGAAGGCCTGTTCGTAGAACCAGCCAGCGCTGCGAGCGTTGCAGGCCTGAGGAAGCTGAACCGAGCAGGAGCACTGCAGGGCGGACGGATAGTAGCTGTTCTAACCGGATCGGGACTGAAAGACCCGGAGACAGCAAAGGAGCACAATGCGATAGATGTAGTGCGAGCCCCAGCAACGCTCGAGGGAGTGCAGCGGGCACTCGGGGTTTAATGCTGGCTTGACCCGCGGACGACTGTCCGTAGACTCCCACGCATGCTTCCCCTTCTACGATTTATTGCGCCAGTCGCACTAGTAAGCGTGCTCGCTCTCACCACCAGTGCCCCGCTGATGGCATTGGAAGATTCTTTCAAAGCTAGATCTTCAATTGTCTTGCCTCAGGAAACAGCAGGTGATCGCGATGTAGTGCCACCGCTCGTTTGGGCGATAGTGGGTTCGGGCCTATTTTGCGCCAGCTTAGGCGTGCTCTACCTATTGAAGCGCCAGCTTGGCGGCTTCGAGCTGAAGCCGAATGCTTGGAAAGCTCCCATCACCATCATTGCCAGCGAGTCACTCCCTTCTCGGGAGTCGGACTACCCCGAACATGGGGATGATGGACACGGTCACTAAGGCGCACTTCCCTCCGTGACTCAACTACTACTTGCTACGAATAACCCCGGAAAAGTTCGCGAAATGCGCCGCCTGCTTATAGACGAGCCATTCGAGGTAGTGACACCCCTGGAGCTCGGCTTCTCTTTAGATGTTGTGGAAGATGGAGCGGGCTATTCGGAAAACGCAACGCTGAAGGCACTGGCCTTTGCAAAAACAGGGAACTGCCTCGCGTTAGCAGACGACTCCGGAATCGAGGTCGATGCCCTTGGCGGCCCAGGACCACGGTCCGCTCGCTACGGGGATCCCAGCCTGGATGACGAGGGCCGCACTCAATTGATGCTGAGAGAGCTGGCAAGAGTGCCCGATGGAGAGCGGGGCGCCCGCTATCGTGCGGTCGTTGCAGTCGCGTGGCCAGATGAAAGGATCGAGCTTTTCGAGGCAACCTGGGAGGGAACAATCGGGCGGAAGATGCAAGGCACCAACGGGTTCGGCTACGATCCCATCTTCCGCACGGTAGATGGCCGCAGTGCCGCAGAACTGAGCTCCAAGGAAAAGGATGCAGTTAGCCACCGGGGACAAGCCGTTCGCGCAGCCACCCGCTGGCTAAGAGAGAATGCTGAGTTAGCGCACACCTAAGATTTCGTTAAGTTTCCTACCCCGCTGCTAACCTGCGCCTACAGTTGAGCTCAGTAAAGCTTTCTAGTGGGCAGCAGCAGGCTCTTCCTTACCAGACTCGATCACACGTTGAGCAACATTGCTAGGTACTTCCTCGTACCGATCAAACTCCAGCTCAAAGAGCCCACGCCCTTGCGTCAACGAGCGAAGATCCGAGGCATAACGCTGCACCTCAGAAAGAGGCACATCTGCCTCGACAACACTAAGAGAACCATCCGGGACGATGCCATGGATGCGAGCACGTTTGGTATTGAGGTCGCCAACAATGTCACCGGCCTTGGCCTCAGGGGTACGCACCCGGATGGTCATGACTGGTTCAAGCAGAACACCGTGGGCAGCCGCTACAGCCTCCTTCAACGCCTGGTTTGCAGCAAGTTTGAAGGCCATCTCACTTGAATCCACGGGATGATGCTTACCGTCAAAAAGCGTCACTTCGCAGTCGGTCAGCTCGTAGCCAGCAACCACCCCCTCCTGAGCAGTCTCCATTACTCCCTTTTCAACAGCAGGGATAAATTCGCGAGGAACGGATCCACCAACTACACGGCTATTGAACTGCAGGCCTGAACCGCGAGAAAGCGGCTTTATCTCGATAGAGACACGAGCGTACTGGCCATGACCACCTGACTGCTTCTTATGGGTGTAATCCGCGGACGAGGTCCTGCCAACCGTCTCTCGGTAGGGGACACGCGGCAGGGAAAGCTCTACCTCAACATTGAACTTCTGAAGGAGACGGCCAACGGCAACATCAAGATGTGCATCCCCCAACCCTTCGAGAATAGTTTCACTAGTACTCGCATCGCGACGGAGACGAAGGCCAGGATCCTCCTCAAGCAGCCTCTGCAGGCTGGGGCCGAGCTTGTCTACAGCAGCCTTTGCACCCGGTCGCACGGCCATGCTGTAGACGGGTTCAGGAAAAGTCATAGCGGGGAGCAGCACAGGCTTATCCTTGGAGCCAAGCGTGTCACCTGTACCAGTGTGGCTGAGCTTCGCAACTACCCCGATATCGCCAGGGGAAAGTGCATCGACTGGCTCTTGTTCCTTTCCGCGCTGGCTGTAAATCGTACCTAGGCGCTCATCAGCACCCTCGCTAATATTCCAAAGGTGACTATCAGCCTTTACGGCACCTGCCATGACACGTAAATAGCTTAGGCGCCCAACGTAGGGATCAGCGGAAGTTTTAAAGACCAGCACAACCGGAGGGGCGCCTTCGCTCACTTCCAGACTTTCGCCCGCAGAGTCGACAACTTCCCGTTGAGAGGGGGCAGGAGCGACAGCTACGAGAGTATCCAGCATCTGGCGAACGCCAACTTGCTGGGTGGCAGATGCGCAAAGCAAGGGAACTATTTCGCCGGCAGCAAGTGCAGCACGGAGGGCTGTATTGAGTTCCTCAGCAGTGATCTCCTCATCCTCGAAGTACTTAGCCATAAGCTCTTCGTCGTTCTCAACAATGCTCTCAATGAGGGCTGCCCGCAGCTCCTCAGCGTTATCTTGATAATCAGCAGGAACCTCGCTGGGCTCACCGCTGGAACCCAAATAGGCCTTCATCGCGAGCAAGTCGATAACGCCGCCAAGGTCGTTACTTTCACCAATAGGGAGTAGGAGGGGGGCAACAGAAGTGCCCCACTTCTCACGAAGGGAGCTAAGGACGCTATTGTAATCAGCGTTTTCACGATCGAGCCGATTGACAAGAATCATGCGCGGAAGACCACGCTCTTCTGCAATCTGCCAGACCCGATCAGTACCAACCTCAGGACCAGCTAATGCATCGACAACGATGAGGGCTAGGTCAGCGGCACGCACGCCACAGATGACCTCCGAGACGAAGTCTGCGTACCCAGGAGTGTCTATGAAATTGATCTTTACGCCATTCCACTCGACCGGGAGAACAGCGAGGTTAAGGCTGAACTTACGACGGTGCTCATCTTCGTCGTAATCGCCAACGGTATTCTGCTCCTCAATAGAGCCCATACGCGTGACTGCTCCGCTAACGAACAGGGCCGATTCGCCTAGCGAGGTCTTACCCACATTCCCGTGACCCACGAGAACGACGTTACGAATTTCTTCAGAAGAGTAGTGCTTCATCTAGGACCCCTCGCTGCCTGGCCGGCTAGAGATTGGGGGGCGGATTGTACTCGTTTGGGACGCCTTTGGTGGCGGCATCCCGGGAACGCCTCCTGTAGACTTTCTTCGCACGCATGTTCGATGAATCACGCACGTATGTCGCGATAGATCTGGAGACGACAGGCCTCAACCCAACGAACGATCGCATCACCGAAATCGGGGCTGTACGTTTCGACGAGCAGGGTCGTGAGCTAAATGTATTCGACCAGCTAGTTGACCCCGGCCAAGTCATTCCCGCATTCACGGAAAAGCTAACGGGAATAACCAACGAGGCCGTGCAGGGGGCACCAGTCTTCAAGGAAATTGCAAAGGACCTAGCCGCCTTCGTGGGAAAGAGCACGATAGTCGGACAGAACGTTGGCTTCGACCTAGCCTTCCTGGCCAAAGCCAACCTCCAGTTTGAGGGGCCTGTTCTCGATACACTTAGACTCGCACGCATCCTGTTTCCCGAGGGGCCAGGCGCCCTTTCCGACCTAGCCGCGCACCTCGGAATCGAGATGCCGGTGGCGCATCGTGCCCTAGCTGATGCAAGAACTACAGCGTCAGTTTTCCTGGCTCTTCGCCAGAGAGCAGAGGCCCTTCCTGCGGTAGAACGTGCCTTGTTAGCTCGCGCAGTAGCTGCGGACGAACCGGCACTGGCTCGCGAGCTGGGGCTAGATTCATTTGCTGCAAATGCAGACCTCGAGACCCCCACTCTCCCTGAGCCATGGCAGCCGCCAGAAGCACTTGTTCGTGCAGAGACGCTGATGCCAATAGGGACAGAGGAAGTCACTGAGGCCCTGGCTGGGGCATCAAAGGTAGTAGAACAATTCGAGGAACGGCCACAACAAGCAAAGATGGCAGTGGCAGTGGCGGAGGCCTTCTCGGAAGAAGGTCAATGGCTTATTGAGGCCGGAACGGGTGTCGGTAAGTCACTTGCTTATTTAATCCCGGCAGCCCTCTACGCTCTGCGTAATGGCACAAGAGTGGTGATCTCAACCAACACAATCGCTTTACAGGAACAATTACTGGGAAAAGACGTGCCAGCACTGCGAAAGCTCCTGCAAGAGGCGGGCGCCCTAAGCCAGCCGGAGGAGCTACGGGTAGCACTACTTAAAGGGCGAGCGAATTACCTATGCATGCAGCGCTGGATGGGGCATACCACAAACCTGGCCGACCCAGACGTTGCACGGCTTGCAGCATCCTTAGCCCGCTGGCTACCAAAGACGCAAAGCGGAGACCGAGCAGAGTTGCGACTGGATGCAATTGCGCGGTCCGCGTGGACACGTTTCTCCGCAGCTGATACCGATTGTCTCGCGAACCAGCACACATTCGTGCGTGAGGGACGCTGTTTCCTACAGCGAGCTCGGAAGACAGCCGAAGGGGCACACCTGGTTATCGTGAACCACGCTTTGTTGCTGGCTGACCTCGCAAGCGGAGGAAGCGCAATTCCAGCATTTGACCACTTGATCATTGATGAATCGCACAACCTGGAAGCCCAGGCAACACAACAGTTTGGGCTACACCTTGGGGCTCGGCAGATAACAGAAGCACTAGAAGCAATTCATCGACCACCTTCTTCGGAGCGTAGGGAAGGAGGGGTTTTAACGATGACAGGACTTCCAGAGACACTGGGAGACCTCCCAACAAGAGCCCTTAAGGGAGCAATTGCGGAGGCAGCGGAAAAGGTGGCCCGCCCCTTCGACGCACTGGGGGGCCTTACTAGAGAGCCCCGGGACGACCGCATCAGAGTAACGCCCAGCTTGCGCTCAAACACAATCTGGGAAGAAGTTGAAACAGGTTGGGCAGCTCTCGATAAAGCGCTTACACATGCAATCGAGAGCTGCAGAACAGCGGCGACCCTCGTGGTCGGGGAGGATGCGGGCAGTGCCAGCGAAGAAATAGAAGCAGCAGCAGGGCGGCTCGAGAAAATCCAAATAGACCTTACCGGACTGGTTGAAGATAACGATACCAATACCATTGTGTGGGTTTCATCAACTCGGGAGGGGGGAGGCACCCTAAACTCCGCACCGCTAGAAGTAGGACCAATACTTGAGAGAGAGTTGTTTGCGAACCGCGCAACGATTATCGCAACCAGCGCAACGCTAGCAGCTGGCGAGTCGATGGCATTTACGGCCAATCAGATAGGTCTACCACATGCAGGAACGCTAGCCCTCGGTTCACCATTCGACTACGAACAGTCCACCCTTCTAGCCACACCAACAAACTTCCCGGATCCCAGTGACCAGGGCTATGACGAAGCAACAGCGGAAGCAGTCACAAAGCTAGTCCTGGCTTCAGAGGGGAGGGCGCTGGTGTTATTCACGTCGCACGCCTCCTTAAGACGAATCGCCCAGCTATGTCGCGATGAACTTGAACGCGAGGACATCAGCGTGCTCATACAAGACCGGGATGGAGCACCTCAACAGTTGATGCGCAATCTCGTAGAAGACCCTCGCGCAGTCATATTTGGTACCTCAAGCTTCTGGGAGGGCATCGACCTCCGCGGAGAGACCCTCTCACTTGTGATCATTGCGCGGCTCCCATTTGCAGTTCCAACCGATCCAATCCACAAAGCACGAGCTGAGTTGTATGACGATCCTTTTCTGGGATACTCGCTTCCCGGAGCAATCCTCCGGTTTCGACAGGGCTTTGGTCGATTGATTCGCGACCGCAAGGACCGGGGAGTGGTAGCAGTACTAGATAGCAGAATCAAAACACGCCGCTACGGCATTAAGTTCCTGGAAGCACTCCCCCAATGCAGCATTCTGAACGCAGAGGTCGAGAACATCGCCACCCGCACACGCGAATGGCTCGCCAAATGAAGGATCTGCCAACTCTTCCTAAACGCATTCAGGACGAGATGGTTTCGCTTCGGCGCGTTGCTGCTGGTGAGGTGACCGTTTACCAGGTACGGCAGCGGGGCAAGAGAGAGGCGATCGGGGAAGTGGTACTCGAACTCACAGCTAAAGAAGGGATCATCCAGCAGCTTTCCATCAATGAAGCAAACCGAGGCTATGGAGCAGGATCGGCAACAGCAGCCGCCCTATTTCGGTCTCTAGCCCGACATTACTCGACGGTACGAGCATGGGCGCCACCAGACCAAGGGTTAGCAGTCTACTTCTGGATGCGTATGGGCTTTCACCCTATTCCAGGGGACGGTCCGAAGGGAGGCTTGTGGTTCAAACAAGCGCTCCACAACCAAAATAGAGGGCAGGGGGCTAGACAAAGAGGGTAAAGTAGAGGGAGTGGTTTCGCGCGGGGCGGGCGGCGAACCCAACGGGGTTTGATATGCATGCCAATAAGCAGGATGTGGCCACGAGAACGTGCGCGCATCATTGGATAATTGCGACACCTAATGGGCACTTAAGTCAGGGTGTTTGCAAACACTGTGGCACTAAACGCGACTTCGAAAATTCGGAGAGCGAAGGTTTATGGCACAGTCGTCGTTCGGGACGCAAAGAGACAACGGCAAACAAACAAGACCGAACCTCGCCTAGGCGTACACTGACCTCGTGACACCTGGCCTCGCCGTGGAACTGGCGCCTAAACAGAAGACCAGCTTGGCACTACGAAACCCAGTTATGCCCGCATCTGGCACGTTTAGCTGGGGGATGGAGTTTTCCCGGCAATTCAATGTGAATCGCCTTGGAGCAGTTGTATCCAAAGGTGTTACTCCACTACCAAGGTCGGGAAACCCTCAACCAAGAGTAGTAGAGACACCTTCGGGCATGCTCAACTCGATCGGGCTCCAGAATCTAGGTCCGGACCGCATCATCGCGGAGATGGCACCAGTTTGGGCAGACTGGGACGTGCCCGTAATTGTGAACCTCTCAGGAGAGACGGTTGGCGATTACGGCGATCTCGCACGAGCTTTTGATGGTATCCCAGGTGTGGCTGGCCTTGAGCTCAATTTCAGCTGCCCGAACGTGGATAACGGTTTAGATTTTGGACTCAACGCAAAAGCCGCAGCACAAGCAACTCGAGCGGCTGTGCGCTCCTGCGAGCTCCCAGTAATCGTGAAGCTGACACCAGCGGCACAGGACCCTGCAGAGATAGCCCAAGCTTGTGCTGAGGAAGGCGCATCAGCTATCTGCGCGATCAACACCCTACCGGGCCTTGCCATAGATACGAAAAGTCGCCGACCTGTACTGCCGCGGGCAAGGGGAGGCTTAAGCGGTCCTGCAATCAAACCCGTCGCCCTGCGCGTCGTTTACGAGATAGCACAAGCAGTAAGCGTGCCAGTCATCGGCTGCGGAGGCATTAGTAGTAGTGAGGATGCGATCGAATTTTTGATGGCAGGGGCAACGGCTATTCAGGTTGGTACCGCCACGTTCTCGAACCCACGGGCACCGCTCGATGTTCTGGAGGGACTGGAAGCATGGCTAGAAGCCCACAATGTGACCGACGTACATGACATCATCGGATGCGCTCAGCCCCAACTCGCCTAGGGCCAGCGAGTGCCTTACCGTAATCTAGCCGGGCGGGGTGTAGCTCAGCCAGGTAGAGTGCTTCGTTTGGGACGAAGAGGTCCCCGGTTCGAATCCGGGCACCCCGACCAACCTCTACCTAAGGGAGGGCGGCAAACTTAATTAGCCCCCAACAAAAGCCCCCTAATTCGTGAGCCCTAGGGCACTCGGGCTCCCTGGCTAAATGGAACAATAGCTTGATTTGAGCGGCCGCTAGCAATCGAACCCACTCGCCTCACTTCTCCAAGCGCTCACGCAGATTAATTACTCGTTTTCCTTTTCGATCGGAAGTACAAACTGGCGGCCCAGCAAAGGACTGCTAACATGGCCGAAGCCCCCACGGAGCACGGCCTGTGAGCGAAGACTTTGGGATAGACCTGGACGAGGTGCGCCGGGTCATTGAAGAATCGGAAGTACTAATAATCCGGCTCGAGACGGTGGGCAGTCGGGTGCTTGTAGACTTTCGTAGCACGCCAACTGAACCTCCATTCATCTCACGAGTGCCACGAGTTAACTCGGTAGAGGAACGGATTCGAGCTGTGAAAGAGTTGCGGCCCACATTCCCGTACCCGGAAAAATTAATGTCATTTGCCTGGCCACGGCGAGTCACAATCATTGCAGAGTCAGGTTTGTGGGAAGCGGTACGGGGGCGAATGGAGTCCATTGGAGGAGAGGCGTCGGGCGACGATGCAGCACGAATTCACCGGGAGTTGCTAGATGAGGAGCGGCGGGAAGTAGTGGCCGCGGTCCGCGGCGGTGAAGGCATGCGCACTATCTGGCAGCAGGAATGAACACTATTAGTCCTATCGACCTGCGTAGCGACACGGTAACGCGACCCGACGCAGAGATGCGTCAAGCCATGCTGCAGGCAGAAGTTGGAGACGACGTATTCGGGGATGACCCCAGCGTTAACCATTTGGAAGCGCTAGCAGCTGAGCGTATGGGGAAGGAAGCAGCAGTATTTCTCCCAAGCGGCACCATGGCAAACCTGGTAGCGGTGCTAAGCCATACTCAACCCACTGACGAAGTACTCCTCGGTAACGAGTCACACCTGTTCAACTACGAAGTGGCGGGGGCATCCCGGGTTGGGGGAGTTCAGTTACATCCCCTCCCCAACGATGCTAGCGGGGGACTTGCAGATGAGGATGTGCGGACTGCCATCCGGGAACCAAACATTCACTCCCCACGTACATCCCTTCTCTGCTTAGAAAACACACACAACCGCTGTGGAGGATCTGTACTGCCTCTCACAAAGATTCAGACACTATCAAGGATCGCGCACGACGCAGGAGTGAGAGTGCACCTTGACGGAGCACGCATCTTTAACGCAGAGGTCGCAAGCGGAACTACGACAGCCGACCTCACAGCAACAGTCGATTCTGTCTCGTTTTGTCTTTCAAAGGGCCTTGCTTGTCCGGTCGGATCGTTGCTGTGTGGCTCTTCTGAACTTATCGAGCGAGCACGAAGGGAGAGGAAAATGCTTGGCGGAGGAATGCGTCAATCTGGAGTTCTAGCGGCAGCCGGGATTCACGCACTGTCCCACAATATCGAGCGACTGGCAGAGGACCACGAAAACGCTCGCATGTTGGCAGAGGGCATCAGGAGAATAGGAACTTTCGCCATGGAAATACCTACAACCAATATCGTAGTACTGCAGGTGCTAGAGGGAGCCCGAGACGACTGGCTTTTAGCTTTCAAGAAGGCCGGAGTGCACGCATCTGCTTTCGGAACAGGACGGATCCGCATGGTGACCCATAAGGACGTCGATACTTCCTCCATAGAGGAGGCTCTTCGAAGGATCGCCCAGGCAGCGGTAGCAGTCGGATGAAGCACTGGATACCACTGGTAATCCTCACAATCGCCGGTGCATCCCTCATCGCCTGCGGCAGCGAACCACTCGTAGCTCATCCACGGATTTTCGAAGAAGCACCCTGGACCGGAGCAGAGCGGCTTCACTACAACCTGCTTCAGCGAGAGAACCTAGAAGGCCGGTGCATCCTCGAGACAGAACCGGAAATTTCTCCCGGGATTACCGAGTTCCGACGACTTTGCCGAGATGCCGGGGAAGGGCGATACCAGGACAACGGCTCTGCCCTGGTCGACTCGGTCACCTTGCAGCCGCTTTCATCACTGCGGGTTGTTCTTGATCTCGAAGAAGGCGATGCACGTCATTTCGCAACAACCTATGTACCGGAAAAGCGAAAGGTTCTCTTTCACTCAAAGCAGTTCGAGGACAGCGCAGGGGAACCTACTGACAGTCTGGAAGCTGAACGCGCTCTTCCGGAACCAACCGATAAGACGCCTGCGCCTGCGTGGTACGACGATGAGGAACTACTCTGGCTTCTACGAGGGATCCCACTACAGGAAGGCTTCCAGGGCTCCTTTACAAACGTGAACGCTTCAACTGGTCGGGTGTTCGGAGCAGAAGTGGCTGTTGAGGGACCTGAAAAGGTGACAGTAGCCGCGGGGACTTTCCAAGTTTGGAAAGTCCGGATCGAGACAAGCACTGTTACTCAACTTATTTGGGTCGACCAAGAGGCTCCGCATCGTGTCGTAAAAGCCAGAATAGAGCGCCTCACCTACGAACTGGCCATTGTGGAGAAATAGCGAAAAAGAAATGGGTTGGCAACAACAAAATTCCCAGGATCCATTTCAGGGGCTATGGAGAGGCACAAAAAAACCGACTAACGACGGTTCTCGCCGCAACTCATGAATTTATGTCGCTCCATCACCTTGACACCCCTGACCAGCATTCTAGTATTCCCGAGCCACCCAAGGATGCGAGCATAGATGCCCTTCGTAGTTGCGGTCAGTCGAGATCCCCGAATGCGGGATGCCCTTAACCTCTACCTGCAAGAGCGCGGGTACGAGGTAGCGACATTCCCTAATTATGATGTCCTTGTTGCCCAGCTTGATCCCTTCGAGCCAGATGCTCTGGTTGTGGACGTGCAGGGCGTGCCAAGAGGCGAGCCCGGTTCTCGTTTCACTCAGTTCAGCCAATGGATGGCTCGAACCTACCTCGACCGACCAACGCCTTCTCTTGTCTACCTACTACGCAAGGGATCGCGTCGGCCACACTTCCATATCCCTGGTCCCGTAATCAAGAAGCCATTCCCCTTGGAGAAACTTGGGGAAACCCTGCGCAGTCTGCTTGGAGACCCACGGCGCACTGCACGTGCTCCCTTTGAAGTAGAGATCGACACTAATACGCTGAAGGGAACTGCAGGCTCCGAGCACCTAACTAACATCGAAGCAAACCTGCTGGCTTACCTAATGGCTCACGAGGGGGAGATCCTTCACCCTCGCATTCTGCTAGCGAAAGTTTGGCAGTACCACGACGACGCCGGAGCAAACACTCTCGTTAGAGCGCACGTAAGCAACCTACGGCGAAAGATGCGGATAGTACTGGGTAGTGACGAGCAGCTTGAAACAATTCGGGGCAAGGGCTACCGCTTCGTCGCCTGACCAATTTTGGTAGAGCAGTTTCCTTCTTCCTTGCTTGACAGCAATGGACCTTCAGCACGGGAAGCTAAGGACTAAAGGCACATTTATTTGCCTCACAGGGAGATGGGACCCGCTGGCACACTCGATAGACCTCTGCCTACTTTGATTAATGGGAACAGCCCCTTCCTATCTGTGAACTACTACCGACCAATCTTTGCGCCAGTGGAAGCAGAGGGGTAGCGTACCTATCCCCATGCCAACACGAGTGGACGGCCGCCAGGCTAGTGAACTTCGCCCAATTACGATCGAAACGGGCTTTCAGGAATTCGCAGAAGGAAGCTGCCTTGTTTCCTTCGGAAAAACTCAGGTTCTCTGCTCAGCCAGTGTGGCCGACCGTCAGCCAGGTTGGCTCCGGAACACCCAGAGCGGTTGGCTAACGGCCGAGTATTCGATGCTCCCACGTTCTACGCATACCCGAACACAGCGCGAAGTAGAGCGGGGACGTCCAGGTGGACGAACACAGGAGATCCAACGATTAATCGGACGATCCCTACGAGCAGCAGTCAACTTAGATCTTCTGGGACCGCGCACTATCACCGTGGATTGCGACGTTCTGCAAGCGGACGGGGGCACACGTACAGCAGCAATAACTGGCGGCTTCGTCGCACTAAGGCTTGCAGCAGAGAAACTGGCACTTCGCAACCTCATTCCGGCAAAAGCAATTACCACCCAAGTGGCAGCGGTCTCAGCCGGAATCGTCCAAGGCACACCTGTACTAGACCTCTGCTACGAAGAGGACTCAGCGGCTCAGGTTGACTTCAATGTTGTGATGACTGGTCAAGACGAATTCGTAGAGATACAGGGGACGGCGGAAGGCAAGCCATTTAGTGAAGCCGGCCTTGATTCACTAGTTGAGCTGGCTCGGGGTGGTATACAGGAGCTGTTTGAGCAGCAACGCGAAGCTCTGCGAACCGCTCAAACGTAGGGACCTAGGTGGGTACCACCCACTATATGGAGATGGCCGTGTTCCTGACTCTGCATCGCCTCAAAACCAAAGTTGGAAAGCAAGCGAAATCCATCGGGACAAGCCTCATCTCCAATTTTGGCAGCGATACGACCGACCTCAGCGATACCGTTTTCCCACAGTTCAGCCTGAGTTCGATGTTCTTTGGTCATGGCCAGGAGCATGACGGGTACCCATCGGAGAACGTTCTGGATAACGATAACCTCGTCATCCTCGTAGAGAACATTAGCAGGCTCGGCACCAGCGATGATGTTACAGAACACACAGTACGGGGCTTTTTTCATGGCGGGAACTCGATTCTACAGGGTAGCAAGATAGCCACGATCTCAATCCAACATGAGGTAGTCCGATGCCAAGGCTAATGCCTATCCAAGGCCTACGGTTTTCCCCCAAGGCTGGTCCCCTTGATCAACTCCTAGCGCCCCCGTTCGACGTAATCGGCGAGCGGGAAAGGGAACACCTCTCCGGCCTTTCGCCACACAACGCCGTACGGCTCGAGTTAGCAGAAGAAGCAGATGACCACTACACCGGGGTGGCCGCAGAACTCGAAGGATGGATCGCCGACGGTATCCTCCAACGTGACACAGAGCCGATGCTCTACGTCTACGAACAGGAGTTCATTGAGGAGGGCCTACCAAGGAAAAGGAGAGCACTCCTCTGCGGAGTGGAATCACAGCCCTGGGAAGCAGGAGCGGTACTACCTCACGAATTTACTCTTTCTGCTCCGAAAGAAGACCGTCTACGGCTGCTGCAGGCTACAGGAACGCAGTTTAGCCCTATCTTCATGCTGGCACGGGACCGGTCTGGGCAGCTTGCAGCACTTCTAACAAACACTGCAGAGGGATTGCAACCGATTGCCTCAGGAAAAACCAATGACGGAGTAACCCACCACCTTTGGGTAATACCCGCAGACCGCGACCACCTAAGACAACTTGCCCCTTTGCTGTCGGAGGCGTTTTACATCGCGGATGGGCACCACAGGTACGAGACCTCAGTAGCATACCGCGCTTGGCTGCACACACACGAGGGAAAACTAGCGAATGACCATCCTGCCCGCTTCGCAATGGCGGGTGTAGTGCCAGTTGAAGATGAAGGCCTAATCGTACGACCCCTGCACCGCTATATCCCTCGAAAAGCACCATCGGATTGGCGGGAGCGCCTGGAACACCTCTTTGATATCGAGGAGGTATCAGTGGACATAGAGCCATTAAAGCTGGAAGCCGTGCGCCAGAAGGCACAGGAAGCAATAGTAGCGGTACATCTAACGCCGAAGACTGTCCATCTAATTCGCCCAAAAAACGATGCGGCCATTGGGAAACTAGCTCCAGCAGGCGCAAGCCCTCGCTGGGCGTCGGCAGCTCCAATCTTGCTTCGGTTGGGTGTCCTGGACCCACTTTGGGCAATCAGCGACGAAGAGCTGCGGGCTGGTGCCGTTACTTTCACACACGATGTGAGCGAGATAGTGGAAGCACTGGAGGGCGGTGGTGTGGGCTTTCTACTTCAGCCCGTGCCTGCGAGCGAGGTGATCGGTCTAGCAGACGGGGGCGAACGGCTCCCTCAGAAGTCAACTTTTTACTATCCCAAGATGGGAACCGGGCTTGTTTTCGCTCCACTGTCCCACTAAATCTGGCAACAGTGATACGGAAAGAGTGTCAGTCTTAACATTGGTGTGGAGTTGTTCGGGTAGTCCTACAAGAGAACGCCGCCAGCCCAGGAGAACTATCCATTACTAATAGCTGGACTTCACAGGACTAGAGCCGAACTAAACGGACACTAGCGATACCTTCACCAGCGGCTATCGCATCTAGAGATGCAGCAGCCGGTTCATCATCGAGCATCAACACCATGAGAGCACGACCCCGTGGACTGCTGCGCCCAACTCGCATGGCACTGATGTTAATGTCATGTCCTCCCAGGAGAGTGCCCAACTGGCCAATCATCCCCGGACGATCTTCGTTTTCGCAGACTAGCAAGTACCCACCTGCCTCTGGCACTAAATCAATATCAAGATCATTCACCCGCACGATGCTAGGACGGGAATGACTAGCAGTTCCACTGATCGTAATCTCAGAATCACTGCTACCAACACGGAGTTCGATCAGATTGTGAAACTCTTCGTGCGAAGAGTGGAGACGCTCGGTGATAGCCCAACCCCGAGAATTAGCGATGCTCGAAGCGTTAACGAGGTTGACGTTTTGCTCACTGATGGGACCAAGAAGGCCCCGAATAGCAAAGGCCTTGAGAGGCGTTACATCGTGCTCGGCGATCTCACCAAAGAAACCAAGATCAATGGTGGTCAGCTGCCCACTAAGAAGTTGAGTTGCGACGGTTCCTAACAACTCGGAAACAGCCAAGTATGGACCCACCATTTCGAGGGTCTCTGGAGCAACTAGCGGGGCATTAACAGGGTAGCGGGGCGGGCGTCCTCCTAACACATCAAGAACCTGCTCTGCGATATCAATAGCAATACGTTGCTGGGCTTCAACTGTGGAGCCCGCCAGGTGAGGTGTCACGATGATGCGCTCTTCTTCAAAAAGGGGATGCTGGCCTGGAGGCTCGGCCGTGAACACGTCTAGGGCAGCGCCAGCAACTTTACCGGCGCGAACAGCCTCAAGCAGATCGTCCTCGTCGATGATGCCGCCCCGAGCAGCATTCACCAGCCGAACACCGTCTTTCATGGCAGCAAATTGCTCCCGCCCAATCATGCCGCGAGTACTAGCAGTGAGTGGCGTATGGGTGCTGATGAAATCGCTCTCGGCGTAGAGGCGGTCAAGTTCAACAGGAAGGGCACCAAGCGCACGCACGCGCTCAACAGGCACGAAGGGGTCATGAACCAGAACACTCATCTCGAATGCAAGGGCCCGGCGAGCCATTTCCGAGCCTATGGGACCAAAGCCCACGAGGCCAAGGGTATGTCCCCGAAGCTCGGCCCCCATGAAGGAGCCTCGCGTCCACTTGCCACCCCGTAGCGACCGGTCCGCGCGGGGAATGTGACGGGCTAGAGACATTAACAACGCAAAGGCATGCTCAGCGGCAGCTATGGTGTTCCCACGCGGAGCATTTACAACTACGATTCCTCGCTCTGTGGCAGCTTCGAGATCAACGTTATCAACACCAGTTCCTGCACGCGCAATTACCTGTAACCGTCCAGCATTGGAAAGTACATCGGCAGTTACCTGGGCCTGGCTGCGCACAACAAGTCCTTCGTACTCCGCTATGGCCTCCCTTAACTCAATAGGAGGAAGACCCGTGCGCACATCTACGTCGGCACCTTGCTGGAGGAGGGTAATACCTTCATCCGCAATCGGATCTGCAACAAGAATGCGAGGGCGCAAACCACCGTCAGTCATGCAGAGAGCTCTGGGATGAAACAGTGTAGTCAGTCAATGCCATTGGTTTCAGCATAGCCCCGAGAGAGGTTACAGCCCCTCTCAGCTAGGCAGTGACTTGGCAGAATTTTCGACTAATAACCGCTCTACTATATCTAGAGCTTCAGCGACATCTTCTTGGGTGAAGTAGCCCATATGGCCCACCCGGAAGATCTTTCCGCGTAGCCCTTGCTGGCCACCACCGAGCACAACTCCAAATTCCTCACGAGCCAACCTGGCGATAGCAAGACCATCGACATCTTCCGGCCAACGCACGGCTGTCACTGTATCGGAGGAGAAGCGCTCGTCGTTAGCCAGCAGCTCGAGACCCATCGCTCGAACTCGCTCACGGGTGAACTGCGCAACATCTCGGTGACGTGAGTAAACATTCTCCAAGCCCTCAGCACGGAGAGACTGGAGTGCCCGATCAAGGCCGTAGAAGATGGACATAGCAGGAGTCCAAGGCGTTTGAGCGCTTTCCAAAGAAGTACGAGCACGCTGTAGGTCCAAGTAGAAGCGAGGCATTGTGGCTTTTTTGCTTGCTTCCCATGCGCGCTCGCTAAGCCAGAGAAAAGCGAGACCCGGTGGAACCATCCATCCCTTTTGGGACCCGCTGACGAGGACGTCTATTCCCCACCGCTCAGCCGGACAGGGAATAGAGGAGACACTACTGACACCATCAACAATGAGCAGCGGGGGCCTTTCTCGAACGACTGCACCAATCGCTTCCAGGGGGTTCGTGATGCCAGTCGAAGTCTCGTTATGAGTCACCAGAACGGCCTTGAAGGAGGGATCTGCATCGAGACGGCGGGTGATCTCATCCACATCGGCAGCGGAGCCCCACTCAACCTCATAACGCACAACATCAGCACCGTAGGTCTCAGCTATAGAGGCAAGCCGATTACCAAAAACCCCAATAGAGACCGCGAGAACACGATCGCCTGGACTTAGCGTATTGACGACAGCAGCTTCGAGACCGCCAGTACCAGAAGCAGTGAGGGCGAGCACATCACTAGAGACACCAAATACCCATTTCAGCCCCTCGGTTACACGCTTAATGAGGGCCGCGAACTCAGGGCCGCGGTGATTCATCATGTCCCCTCCGACAGCTTCGAGAACGTCATCAGGGCACGGAGTAGGTCCAGGAATACGAAGGTTCACAACTATCTTCCCAGGAGGTTCTTCTGAGAATTTTCTCTCAGAGTGCGCCTAAGAACACGAAAGATAGCGTTCGCGCGTTAAGATCTTGGCATGTCGTCCCCCTTCCGCACCATCCCAAGCGTCGAGGCAGTTCTAAACGCCCTCCGAAAAAAAGGTTCATGGCCTCACTCCTTTGCCCTAGAGGCAGCTCGGACGGCGATCACAAAAGCACGCAAATCGGTGAAGGAAGGGGCAGGAGCTCCTGATCTCGCCACAATCTCAACGGAGGCAGAGACAATACTGAACGCACTAGCAACGCCTTCTCTGCGTCGCGTGGTAAACGCGACAGGCGTGATCCTGCAAACAAACCTTGGGCGCGCACCTCTTAGTGAGCGCGCGATGTCAGCAATCGCAGAGGCTTCTCGGGACTACACCAACTTAGAGTTCGATCTAAATGAAGGAGAGCGGGGAAGTCGACATGAACACGTACGCAACCTCCTAAGACACACCACAGGTGCGCCCGACGGACTGGCTGTAAATAACAATGCTGCTGCCCTGTTCATGGCACTACATGTATTCGCACAGGGCCGAGAGGTCATAGTGTCTCGAGGGGAAGCCGTTGAGATCGGAGGAGGGTTCCGCATCCCCGACGTTCTACAAGAAAGCGGCGCGCGCCTAGTCGAAGTGGGAACGACGAACCGTACCTACGTGGAGGATTACGCAAACGCCATTTCTGAAGAGACAGCTGCCATTCTTCGTGTGCACCGCTCAAACTTTCAGGTAACCGGCTTTACAACGCAGCCCGATATGAGAGAACTTTCAACGCTCGCTCGAGCACACAACACACTCCTATTAGACGACCTTGGAAGTGGTTGCCTAGTGGAAACCTCAGAATATGGCGTGGAGCACGAGCCCACAGTCCGGGAAAGCCTCAGCAGCGGCGCCCATCTGACCCTTTTCAGCGGAGACAAACTTTTGGGGGGACCACAATGCGGATTGATTGTGGGATCAGTCGAGCTTATCGAGACGCTGCGGAAACACCCACTATCTCGCGCACTGCGTATCGACAAGCTCACCATCGCAGCGCTAAACGCAACACTAATGGCTTACGTAGAGGGAACGGAGCGAGAGGAAATTCCCTTCTGGCACATGTTAGCGCTTGAACAGAAGGCATTAGAGCCTCGTGCACAGGCTTGGGCAAAGGCAGCAGGCAAACGGGGGCGGGTAATCGAATCACACACGATGATCGGTGGAGGAGCAGCACCTGGGGCAGGACGAAAGACGTGGTGCACGGCATTGCAAGCAGACCAGGGAGCGGAGTGGCTTACGGGAGCCCTCCGGAAGGCAGCTCCCCCCATCCTCACACGAGTGGAGGCTAACGAGACGCTTCTCGATCCGCGCACGGTGGCAGAAAGTGACGACGAACACGTGATGTTGACCATTGAGTCACTGCTCGGTTCATCCTCCAGAAGCAGTGGAACATCCTAATTGCCAACCGTTGACCCTCTTGGAAGACGGGGTTTACAGTTCCGCAATCAATATGTTCGATTTTTCACAACCGCTGCCGTTCTGAGCAGGGCGCCAGCAGTAGGGAGCGGGCTGGCCAATGACACCTGTCATTCCCGAGGTGGTGATCAACCGACTACCTCTCTATGCGCGGGCACTCGCAACCCTCGCCGCGGCTGGCGATACGGTAGTCAGTTCACAGACGCTTGGGGAACAACTAGACGTTACTCCAGCGCAAATTCGCAAAGATCTCAGCTACTTCGGGCGGTTCGGCAAACAGGGACGCGGTTACAACGTTGGCGACCTACGCGACCAGCTAAGAGCAATCCTTGGGCTCGACCGAACATGGAGCGTCTGCGTAGTAGGAATAGGGAGGCTGGGCCAGGCTATTCTCGAATACGACGGTTTCACACAGCAGGGGTTCAACACGATCGCTGCATTCGACGAAGCTCCAGAAGTGGCTGGGAGCACCATTCAAGGGATCAAAGTACAGTCGATGAGCAACCTTGAGAACTACCTCGCGGGGGAAACGGTAGATATTGCGGTAGTCGCAGTACCAGCGGAACAAGCTCAGGCTGTAGTAGACCGGCTCGTAAAAAGTGGTGTGCAGGCAATCTTGAACTACGCACCGATCTCAGCACACGTGCCGGAAGGGGTCTCCATCCGTCAGATTGACCCAGTAGTGATGATGCAGGGCATGACCTACTACCTGAAAGACCTCAATCCGGACAACAAATAGCAGCCCTTCATTTCCGGAAGATAACAAGGAGCGACTGCAGTCGCTCCTTGTCCCCAGCTGGGTTAACGATCTGGTTGGGGGAAGAGTCCTACCAGCTGCTCCTCTTCGGTGGGAAGGCTGCGCTCAATAATCTCTAGGTGATCAAGGGCGATGGCAGCACCGACGGCAACGCACTCCAGGGGACTATCAGCTACATAGCAAGGCACGCCTGTCTCCTGCGTAAGAAGCTCGTCGAAGTGACGTAGAAGCGCTCCGCCACCGGTAAGAACGATGCCATGGTCAATAACATCAGCGGAGAGTTCAGGGGGAGTGCGTTCTAGGACACTTCGAACCGCCTGAATGATCTGTCCAAGTGAGTCCTGAATGGCCTGTGCAATTTCATCGCTGTCGAGAGTGATCGTTCGCGGCAGGCCACTTAACTGGTCACGACCCCGAACCTGAGTGGAAATATCCTCGTCAAGAGGAATGGCAGAGCCAATCGCGATCTTGATTTCCTCCGCAGTACTTTCGCCAATGATGAGATTGTGACGGCGACGAACGAAAGCCTGTATAGACTCGTCAATACGGTCCCCTGCAACGCGGACCGATTCACTAACAACAATGCCATAGAGAGAAATTACAGCTGCTTCAGTACGACCGCCTCCAATATTCACGATCATGTTGCCGCGGGGGGTGCCCACAGGAACGCCAGCACCTATTGCGGCAGCAAGAGGCTCGGGAACAAGGTGCGCGGGACGTCGTGCACCCGCTTGCTCTGCAGCATCCCGCACCGCTCTTTGTTCAACACTGGTCACACCAGCGGGGACAGTCACCATTATTTCTGGACGTATAAGGTTGAAACGACCTGTCACGACGCCAATGAAGTATCGCATCATGGCTTCGGTTGTAAGGTAGTCAGCAATCACGCCTTCTCGCATAGGACGAATGATGCTCAAGGCACCGGGTGTACGACCCTGCATCATGCGAGCTTCTGCGCCCACAGCAACTATCGCATCGTCTCGGTTATGTCGCGCTACCACCGATGGCTCGTTGACAACAATTCCCTGCCCCTGGACGAAGACCAGGATGTTGGCGGTGCCAAGATCAATGCCAGCACGAGTATTGGAGAGAAAACCAAACGCCATCTGCCTACACCCGCTCGAGCTCAGCGCCCAGCGCGCGCAGCTTCTCGTCGAGGCACTCGTATTTCCGATCAAGGTGATAGATATCATCGACAACCGTTGTTCCGCTGGCAGCAAGCCCAGCTAGAAGGACAGCCGCCCCGGCACGAACATCAACAGCCCTGGTCCGAGCTCCGTGCAAGGGTGTAGGACCACTAACAATCGCGGAAGAACCTGTACTTACAATCTCGGCACCCATTTTGCGGAGCTCATCTACATAGAGCATACGGTTGTCGAAAACACGTTCATGGATAATAGAAACTCCATCTGCCTGGGTAAGTAGAGCACCCATAGGGGCATGAAGATCAGTAGGAAGACCTGGGTAAGGAAGCGCCTGAAAGCCAACCGGGAGAAGGCGCGACCCGGCAGTAACGCGAAGGGAGCTTTCACGCGCCTCAACAATCGCCCCGGCAGCACGGAGCTTGGTGATCATGGCATCCATTACAGTCACGGGAGCCTGGACGAGTTCTACATCTCCACCGGTCATTGCTGCAGCAATAGCGAAAGTACCAGCTTCAATGCGGTCAGGCACGAGAGCAAAGGTTGTTCCCTGCAGGCGATCGACCCCCTCAACAGTAATGACCTGTGTACCCACGCCGGAAATACTTGCCCCCATCGAATTGAGAAGGGTGGCTATGGCCTGTACTTCAGGCTCAGTAGCAGCGTTAACAATGGTGGTTTTTCCCCGGGCAAGAGTAGCTGCCAACATGACATTCTGAGTGCCGGATACAGAGGGGTAGTCAGCAAAAATTCTGGTTCCCACTAAGCCCTTCGGGGCGCGCGCCTGGTAGTGCTCACCAACGCGATCGATAGTAGCCCCCATAGCCTCGAAGCCATCCAGGTGGACGGCTATGGGGCGCTGGCCAATGACATCACCGCCTGGGGGAGGAAGGGCTGCAAAGCCATGGCGAGACAGCAACGGCCCCATAACCTGGAAAGAGGCACGGTTTTCGGAAACGAGATCGATAGGAGCCTGCAGAGTTCCTACCTTCGAAGCATTGATTTCGATACGGTTGGGATGTGGACGATCAACTGTAGCCCCGAGATGAACCAGAAGACTGGCTAGAGAATCAATATCTGAGACTGCAGGAACATTCTCAAGAACGACCGTTTCATCAGTAAGCAGGGCGGCACACATAGAAGCTAGAGCAGCGTTAGCAGAGCCCGAAATACGCACGGAGCCGTGGAGGACAGCGCCGCCACTGACCTGGTAGCGGGAGCCGCGTCCATCCTTCGAGACCATTCTGAGGTTCAGTATGGGGCCAGGGCGAAACCAGCCGCAAACCGAAAGGCGGTATAGGGTCCTCAGTCCACCGACAAAACGCTGAATAGGAGGATATCGCGATAAGGTTCCTCGTAGCAGAGATCTAGCGTTGCTTGGCTACCTCTCTAACGGAAACACCGTCAGCAAAAATTACCTTCTGGCGCAATTGATTTGATGCCTTAACCAAGCGAAACAATATGCAAAAGTTGCTTGACGGGACTATCTCCCTATTCCGGAAGAAGCTTAGGGACGAGAACCTAACCAGCTATAAGCGTAAGGAAAACTTCCAAAGCCGCTACCCCAAGAAGCCTATCCTCCGGGCATGGGCGGACCGGGACGTCGTGGTCGTCTCTCGGCCACACGCAAGCGCAAAAGAGCCCGCTGCATAGAAGCTTGGGCGCGCGCCAGGTCAGCCTCGCTCACGCTTTCATCGCGAGCACCTTCAAGCCGTTCTTCTGCCCGCCGCCGCGCTTCCTCAGCCCTATCCACATCGATGTCCTCGGCGGCTTCTGCTGCATCAGCAAGAACGGTAACGTGATCACTATGCACTTCGAGGAAACCGCCGCCGATAGCAAAGGCAGATTCATCGCTACCTCGCCGGAAAATTAGCTCGCCAAATTCAAGCGTCGTCATGAGAGGGGCATGACGAGGCAAGATCGCTAGCTGTCCCTCACTTCCAGGGGCTATTAAAACTTCGACGTCCTCTTCTGTACGGACGATACGTTCCGCAGTAACGATCTCAACAAAGAGTGGCACTAACCTTCCTCGCTCAATTGGCGGGCCTCTTCGACCACCTCTTCTATAGAGCCCTTCATGTAGAAGGCTTGCTCAGGAAGACCATCATGCTGCCCTTCAAGAATCTCCTTAAAGCCGCGAACGGTATCACGGCTTGAAACGTAACGGCCTTCCCGTCCAGTAAAGGTCTCACCCACAAAGAACGGCTGCGTAAGGAAACGCTGAAGCTTGCGAGCTCGAGCAACAGTGAGCTTGTCTTCATCAGAAAGCTCATCTATGCCAAGAATAGCGATGATGTCCTGAAGGTCCTTGTACCTCTGAAGAACACTTTGGACACCACGAGCAACGTCGTAGTGCTCCTCTCCAACGATGCGAGGCTCAAGAGCGCGGGAGAAGGAGACGAGGGGATCCATGGCCGGGTAAAGAGCCTGCTCTGCAAGGGAGCGTTCCAGAGCCACAACAGCGTCGAGGTGGCCAAATGTGGTGGCAACACCAGGATCAGTGTAGTCATCAGCAGGAACATAGATCGCCTGGAAGGACGTGATCGATCCCTTTTTGGTGGAGGTAATGCGCTCTTCCAGGTCGCCCATCTCGGTGGAGAGAGTAGGTTGATACCCAACAGCCGATGGCATTCGACCCAGAAGGGCAGATACCTCCATCCCGGCCAAGGTATAACGGTAGATATTATCAACGAAGAAAAGGACATCACTAGCCTGCTCATCCCGGAAGTATTCCGCCATGGTGAGGCCGCTGAGGGCAACACGGAGACGAACCCCGGGAGGCTCATTCATCTGACCAAAGACCATTGACATGCGGGGAAGCACGCCCGATTCCTTCATCTCGTTCCAGAGATCATTTCCTTCGCGGGAGCGCTCACCCACACCGGCAAAAACCGAAAAACCACCATGCTCACGGGCGATGTTTGAGATCAGCTCCTGAATGATGACCGTCTTACCAACCCCTGCTCCTCCATAGAGTCCAACCTTTCCACCACGTACGAGGGGGGCAATCAAATCAATGACCTTGATTCCAGTCTCAAGGATGGACGGCTGAGTTTCCTGTTCCTCGAAGGAAGGTGGCTCACGATGGATTGGCCAGCGGGGAGCATCTTCGGGGACAGGGAGGTCATCGATGGGATTGCCAAGCACGTTGAACATGCGCCCTAGTGCCTCCTCCCCCACAGGAACGGCAATCGGCTGGCCAGTATCTACAACGGCCATTCCCCGCGTAAGGCCGTCCGTCGAGTCCATCGCCAACGCGCGTACCCAGTTATTCCCCACATGCTGCTGGACCTCGACAACTAGGTCAGTGCCGTCGCCGCGGTCGATGCGAAGGGCATTGTAGATAGGGGGCAAGTGATCAGGCGGAAACTCGACATCAATCACGGTTCCGATAATCTGGACGATGCTTCCCTCAGTAGTAGGGGCGGTGACCATGATAGGGCTCCTTCTGGGTTTACTTCAGGATTTGGCGCGGAAACGCACAAGTCGCTCCGCCAGGTCGGGCCCCGCACTGGGGCTTATACGTCGCTCGAAGGCAGGGCCTTCGGCATGGGTGTAGTTATGGCCTTCGTTAAGATCACGACGGATCACGAGTTCACTCATGCGAGCACCCCCACGATATCGGCGAGATCGACCTGCTCAAGAGACTCGAGGACTCGGTCAGGATTAGGAAGAGGTAGGTCTCGGGTGTAGTCAGTGCGCACAGCCCAGCAAGTCATTCCAGCAGCCTGCGCTGCCCTAATACCTGCCGGTGCGTCCTCTATAGCCAGACATTGCGAAGGGAAAACTCCAAGGAGTCCAGCCGCCCGTAGGTAGATATCCGGGGCAGGCTTACCGTCGGTAATGTCGCTACCAGTCACTACCGCATCAAAGTCGTCAGCGATGCCGAGCCGATTTAGACAAGTTTCCACATTAGCTCGGCGAGAAGAAGAGGCGACCGCTAAGGGTATGCCAAGTTCGCGGAGGCCTTGCACAAGGTCGACAGCCCCAGGAAGGCCGCTTTCGACAGATAGATATCCGTCAGCAATAAGCTTGTCGCAACGGTCACGGTAGTAGGAGCTAGAGCGAGGCAAACCTAAGTCCTCAACGAACTCATTCCAGCCACTCTTCGTTCCCATATAGCGCTTATAGCGGTCTAGGGGAAAGGTATAACCGTCCTCCGCTAACACCTTACTCGCGGCCCCGTAGTAGATGGGCTCACCATCCACGAGCACACCATCCATATCGAAGATGACTGCAGCGAAGGCCGACGAGCTACTCATTTACAACGGCCTCGGCCCCACCGACTATGTCGAGCAGCTCGGTAGTAATCTGCTCCTGGCGGGCTTTGTTGTAGGTAAGAGTGAGTTCGCGCTCGATCTCATTTGCGTTATCGGTCGCATTCTTCATAGCGACCATACGGGCAGACTGCTCGGAAGCAGCTGACTCGAGGATAGCCGCATGAACCTGCATCTCAACGTAACGAGGCAAAAGCCGTTGAAAAACCTGACCTGGATCGGGTTCGAAAATGTACTCCTGTCGCAGTGCCTCTGCCTCAGCTTCATCCTCCGCAGCAGGGGGTTCCACTGGAAGTAGGCGCCGCACCACTGGGCGCTGGTTCACAGTACTAACAAATTCAGCAAAGCTAATGAAAACCTGATCAACGTTACCTTCGAGGTAATCATCCATTACCAAACGAGCGATGACGCTCGTATCAGACAAGCCAGGATAGTCACCAAGATCGGTAAATTCAGCGGCAATATTCTGTCGAGAGCGGACAAAAAAGTCACGACCCTTCCGTCCTACCGCAACGATCGCAGTAGGCGTCTCACTATCTCCCAAGAAAGAACCTGCACTGTTGTTTAGGTTGGCATTAAGGGCACCACAAAGACCGCGATCAGGAGTGACGTGAAGGATGCCGACGTTCTCTACAGGGCGCTGCGTTAGAAACGGATGAGAATTCTCGTTTTCGCCATCGCCAGAAGCAGTTGAGGCGAGGGCAGAAAGGACGAGCTGGATTTTCTCCGCGTAGGGGCGACCTTCAGTAGCACGCTCCTGAGCGCGTCGCATCTTGGAGGCTGCTACAAGCTGAAGCGCGTTAGTAATCTTGGAGGTGTTTTGAACCGACCCGATACGGCGGCGCAGCTGTTGAATAGTTGGCATATCGCTCCCTAGTAGGGGACAGTCTCCTTACACTCAGCGACAGCAGCGCGAAGCTCCGCATCGAGCTCGTCGCTGAGTGTTCGCTCCGATTCGATGCGGGCCGCAAGCTCAGGCTTGTTACTCGCAAGAAAGCCCGTGAAGGCCGATTCGAAACTATCTATTTTGTCGGTAGGCACATCATCAAGCAGGCCGTTGGTCAGGGCGAAGATGACTGCAACCTCTTCGGCTAGATTGAGTGGCGCAAACTGAGGTTGCTTAAGAACCTCATTAGCTCGCAGACCACGCTCAAGCTGTCTCTGAGTAGCAGCGTCCAGGTCACTAGTACCGAACTGGGCAAAGGCCTGAAGCTCCCGGAACTGCGCGTGGTCGAGCTTGAGCCGCCCGGCCACCGAGCGCATGGCCCGGGTCTGGGCAGCGCCACCCACGCGGCTTACAGAAAGCCCCACGTTAAGGGCGGGGCGAATACCCGCATTGAAGAGATCTGGTTCTAGGTAAATCTGGCCATCTGTAATAGAAATTACATT
>DEAD01000011.1:71626-197600 GCA_002346645.1 Dehalococcoidia bacterium UBA2991 | reverse complement strand
TGTAATAGAAATTACATTTGTAGGGATGTAAGCAGAGACATCGTTTGCTTGAGTCTCGATGATGGGCAGCGCTGTTAGCGACCCTCCCGCCTCCAGCTTAGCTGCGCGCTCTAGCAGGCGGCTATGAAGATAGAAGACATCGCCAGGATAGGCCTCACGGCCGGGGGGCCGGCGAAGAAGAAGGGAAATCTGGCGGTAGGCCCAGGCATGCTTGCTGAGATCGTCATAGATAATGAGTGCGTCACGCCCACTTTCCATGATTTCTTCGCCCATAGCGCACCCTGCATAGGGAGCTAGATACTGGAGGGCAGCGGACTCAGAAGCACCCGCCGCAACGATGATCGTGTGTTCCATAGCACCGTTCTCTTCCAGCTGGCCAAGCACCTGAGCAACCTTGCCAGCCTTCTGGCCGATTGCAACATAGATGCAGACCAGGTCCCCACCCTTCTGGTTAATAATTGTGTCGAGGGCGATAGCACTCTTCCCAGTGGAACGATCACCAATAATGAGCTCGCGCTGGCCGCGGCCAATGGGAATCATGGCATCAATGGCCTTGATACCCGTCTGAACAGGCGTATCAACGCTCTGGCGGAGGGTGACACCCGGCGCAATCCGTTCTACTGGTCGGGATTTGGTAGTACCAATAGGACCCTTCCCATCAATAGGATTACCAAGAGCATCAACCACGCGGCCGATGAGTTCATCGCCCACGGGTACCTCAATGATGCGGCCAGTGGCCCGCACCTCATCGCCCTCTTTGATGTCCTCATAGTCGCCCAACACCACCGCGCTTACGGACTCTTCCTCAAGGTTGAGAGCAAGGCCCATCGTCCCATTGGGGAACTCAAGCAGCTCGGAATAGCGAGCATTACTGAGGCCATGGGCTCGAGCCACGCCGTCGCCGGCCTCAATAACGACACCTACGTCAGTTGCGACAGACGGAGCCTCAAACTGCTCGATCTGCTCTCGGAGGATGGATGCGATCTCTTCGGCGCGAACGGCCATGCTGCTTCCCTCTTATTTGGTGCGGCTCTAGGTGCCGCTTAGCTCCTGGCGCAGCCGCCTGAGGCGACTACGCACACTGCCATCGATAAGATGGTCATCGATACGAACAACGACGCCACCGATAATGTCGGAATCGACTGCGGCGGTGGCGGTAATTTGCTTCCCCAGAGCCCCACCAAGGTGTTGCTCCATGGCAGCGACCTGTTGAGGCTGGAGGGGGACAGCGGTCGTGATCTCGGCCTGCGCGAGTCCTTCGTGGTCGTCAGCGAGATTGTTGAAGGCCTCCGCAATCTCCCGTGCCTCAAAAGTGCGGCCCTTGGCGATTAACAGCTTGGCGAGATTCAGCGCGAGCTGACTCACATCAAGCACCCGCTCCAGGGCAGCCTGCCTTTCGGCTACAGCCACTCTAGGGGCCGCAAACCAACCCGCAGCGTCAGAATCGGCGAGGACAGCGGCAACATCGTCGAGGTCAGCACGCCACTGGGCAATCGCATCGCCATCTCTGGCAATTGCGAAAACCGCTTGGGCATAGCGCTTTGCCGCTTGCCTATCAGCCATTTAGCTGCGCTCCCCGAGGTCAGATTCCGCTAGCGTCTCCTCAATGATGCGTTGATGGGCATCATCATCGAGGGACTGCCGAATAACACGCTCAGCAGCGGTAACAGTAACTTCAGCGAATTCAGCTCGGAGATCAGAGATAGCACGATCGCGCTCCAACTGAATCTCCTGAACGGAGCGCTCAGCAGCGGCCTCTCGGTCGCGCTCCGCCTGCTGGCGAGCATCATCCTGAATACGGGCCGCCACCTGCTGGGCGTTAGCCACAATCTCCTGGCCCTGACCGCGAGCCTCCTCAAGCTGTTCCTGGATACGTGCCTCCGCATCAGAAGCTTCAGCTTGAGCTTTTTCGGCCGCACCAAGACCTTCCGCGATACGTTCGCGGCGCTGGTCGAGCATACGCAAGACCGGCTTGTAGACGGTGAACCGAAGGATCACGAGCAGGACGACAAAATTGGCGACCTGAGCGATTAGCTGCGGCAAATTTATGCCAAGAGCCGTGAAGGCTTCGCCCATTACGAGCTCCCTTATTTCCGATTGGCGTTTCCGCCGACTAGATGACGAACGCGATGATGATGGCGGTAAGCAAAGCGTAGATGCCGATAGCCTCAGCAAAGGCAACGCCCAAAATCATGTTCGTCTGGATGGTGGCGCTGGCCTCAGGGTTACGGCCAAGGGCTTCCATGGCTTTCCCTACCAGCATACCGATACCGATAGCGGGGCCGAGAGCGCCAAGGCCCATGGCAATACCAGCGCCAATAGCCTTAGCCGCGTCAGTCTCCAGCGCGACAAGGAAGAGAAGGTCGAGTGCTCCCATGATTAGTGATTCCTCCCGTGTTGGTGTTCCCTACCTAGGTAGGAAACGATGTTCGAAGGGGTGAGGCTAATGCCCCGTAGTCCCCTGGGATTCCGTTTCGTGGCCAGCTTCACCTGCATGGTCCTCATGTCCCTCATCATGGTGTTCGACCGCCATAACGGCGAACACAAGAGTGAGGAGCGCAAAGACCGCGGCCTGGATGAAGCCGACGAAGAGCTCCAGGCCGTAAATGATATCGACGATGAGGAATGGTAATAGGAAGGTGAGCATGAGGATGAGCACCTCCCCGGCAAAGATGTTTCCGAAGAGCCTAAAGGCGAAGCTAATGATGCGAATGAACTCCGAAAGCAATTCCAAGATTCCTACAAAGAAAGGAATTGCGCCGCTGAAGTTAAAGAATTTCTTTAGATAACCGAGGCCTAACGTCCGCAGGCCCCAGAACTCGACCATTACGAACGAAATGAGGGCAAGGGCAAGGGTGTTATTGACATCGCTATAGACAGACCTGAACAGAGGAATGATCAGAGCCAGCTTCTGGCCAGGGAAATGAATTCCCCCGACTATCATTTCATCACCAAGGGCAGCACTAGGAACACCATGGTGTTCTTCACCATGGTGGTCTTCACCAGTCAAAAGCAAAAGCTTAGGTGCTTCGCCATCAGCGTTTAGGGCGGCTATAGCCTCTCTAACCATCACTGGAGTGACCTCAACCGGGGCATGATGGCCACCACCCCCTGCGATCTGGAAATCAGTGAAGGTCTCGGCAAGGAAGACGATGTACTTATCGAGCACTTGCTCCGGTGAAACCGGTTCGTCTCCAATACCAATCTCGAAGTGAGCGTCATCAGCATTGGGGCGAACTAAACCGATGCCTGTGTCGTCCACAAGCCAACCAGCCGCATGCCCGATCTCCTCCTCGAAAGCTTTGTGCTCTGCGTAATGCACTTCGATCTCGTGGAAGATGTGGTGGCCGATGTCCTCGGTTTTGCCAATCGCGTTGAAGAATGGAAGAAGGCCCATCCAGTTTGAGAGAAGGATGAAGATGAAAAAGGTAGCTATAACGGGGAAAAAGCGCCGCGCGTTCTCCGAACCAGCGATGTTCTCAAGCTGACCAACAAGAAAATCGACAACGGCCTCTACCAAGTTCTGACCGCCGGACGGAATAAGCTTCATCGTGCGGGTAGCGAGAAAGGTAAGAACCACAAGAATGATCATGGCCGCCCAGGCCGAGATCATGGTGTTCGAGATATTGAGGAACCCAGCCTTGGTGATTACCTCAGCTGGAACGATGATTTCTGGCTGCGGCCCGCGCGCAACGATGAGGCCTACGACAACCCATGCCAGGGCTGCAACCACAATGATTATGAGTTTCAACCTACTCACTCACCACCTCCAACTAAACCGTTACGGCCGCGGCCAAAACGTTTCATGAAAGGAAGCAACATCCGGATCCCGCCACCGATGGCCAGTGTCAAACCGAGGACAACCCCCAGGAGGATGAACAACGGCTCAAGCCCCGTAAGGTCATCGAGCCATAGCCCGAGCACGATTCCGACGACAACACAGGTTGCGAAATACCATCCTGCTCCCATGAGATAGGCGGTTGGAGCTATCCAACCTCTACGCTCAGGCTTCGCCATGACTGCGCTCAAACCGGACGAATGATAGGGCGATTGTGAAGAGATGCGCAAGCGGCAAAGGCAGCCGCATCGCGCTTATTTCTGCGGATCATCGAAACCACTCATGTCGAGGCCTTCGATGAAGTCCTTGAACGGCCCAAGTCGCTCGAGCTCAGCAGGATCAACTGGCTTCTCTGGCTCCCGCTCAACGGTTTCTTCTACATCCCCCTCACGAATGATCTCTCCACCTTGGTCCAACACAGTTTCTTCGGCATAGATAGGGGCACTTGTGCGCACAGCTAGGGAGATAGCGTCGGAGGGACGCGAGTCGATCTCTAGGGCCTCGCCATTCACATCGAGCACAATGCGGGCGTAATAGGTATCACGAGCAAGGTCGTTAAGAAGGATGTATTGAACCTTTGCACCCAGTTGCTCAATTACGCTGCAAAGTAGGTCATGCGTCTGAGGTCGAGGAGGAGTGACATCGTGGAGGCGAAGAGAAATACTCTCCGCCTCGTAGGGGCCGATCCAGATAGTTAGGTAGCGGTCCGAATCCTTCTCTCGAAGGATTGCGATGCGCTGGTAACTATTGAGTGAGAGACGAATGCTCTCAATGCTCATCTCGCGCATATGCCACTCCCGAGGCCGGAGGCATCCGGCTTAATCAAGTGGATGATAGGAGGGGTCGAGGAGGGGCGGCAAGACGCAAAGGTTCAGGAACGGAGATTAATCACCGTGGCGATAGCAATACTGACTGCCAGAATTGCCATTACTGGCTGGACCCCAATCCAATCACCTAAGGCTCCAGCCCCAAGCACAGGAAGAGAGGCAGCGAGGGCAGCCATTACCCCCTGAGTGGCAACCACGCGTCCCTGAAGCACAAGGGGCACCCGGTCGTTGAGTACAGTTTGTGCAGCCACGCCAACTATTGCGTAGGAGAAACCCAGCGGAAGCACTAGTGCCATAGCAAGAAGTATGCCGCCATCAAAGTTTTCATAGTTCATGTTGTTTAGCCAGGCAAAAGCCCCATAGCCACCAAGAAAGGACGCCTCCTCATTCACAAAGGCAAGGCCTAGCAACAGGGCGGTAAAAGCGCCAAAGCCAATGGAGCTAAGGAGCCCATGCGGAAGGCGGAGAGCAAGGAGGCCGGCGACACGCAGCCCAACACCCAACCCCACCGCTGCTGGCGTTAGTACTAAAACGCCAATTTCAAAGGATAGGCCCAGCACATCACGAATGTAGGTGGGAATAAGACCCCCGAGAATGATGAACATCATCGTGATAAGAGTTAGCTCAACAGCGGCCTTGAAAACAGCTGGATCACGCCGCATTGCGCGCCAGCCTGCCTTCCACCAAGAAGGCACTTCATCAAATTTGGGGTCTGCGACAGGTCTACCTTCCACTCCCGAACTTTGGTCGACGGTCTTTTTCTCAGAAAGAGGAAGCCCTTCGGGTTCCTCACGCGTGCGCCCAACAGGACCGATACGGACCGCCTGCAAGGCAGAGATTACAAAGAGCCCGGCAGCAATCCCAAAAAGCACATCAGCTTGGTCAAAAAGCCAGAGGACTGCGGGGGTAAGGACAGCAAACCCCACGATCTGGGCAGCTCCGCCAACAGCCTGGCCAATAGCATTCGCTCGGGCCAATTCGCCTCGAGTCACAATGGAGGGAAGGATCGAACCTTCTGCAACCGAAACGAAGGGCCCAAAGACAGCGAGCATTACGGCGACTACGTAAAGGGAGACAGTGCCGCCAGGTTCGACAATAAAACCAAAGCAAACAGCAGCACGAGCAAGGTTCCCTAGGGCAGCTATCAAACGACGGGGAATCGCGTCTGCAGCTACACCAGCAACAACGCCAGCAACCATCATGGGCACTACCAGGGCGAGCACTAGTAGGCTTGTGAAGAAGGCCCTACCTGTGGCATCAAGAACAAGGAGAACAAGTGCCAGATTCAGGGCATTCTGGGCAACACGAGAGAAAAAGCGAGAGTAGCAAAGGCGACGAAAGGGGAGTTGCTTAAGAAGCGCCAGTGGCGGAGGTGCTTCGGCAAAATCCTCCCAAGCGGGGGACGCACTCACGAGGAGGTTGAAACGCGAGTCTTTGCGCGTTGTTCAAAACGGCGGCGCTCAAGCATTACGCGCCGGCCGCACTCAAGACACGCTAGGCCGATATCTGCACCCGTGCGGTAGACACGCCACTCCCAACCACCACAAGGATGTTGGCGGCCCATACGCCAGACATCGCCGACAGCCACCTCCTTGAATTCAGAAACAGGGTTGCTTAAGGCGTCACGCAACTCACGAGCAGCGGTAGCAGGGTCTGGTGCGTTAGCGATACTGCGGGAGGCGTTCACAACCATGTTCCCAAAGTCAGCGTTTACTGCTGCTACCACTTCTGCAGGATCCCCACCTTGAGTTCCAACGCCAGGCACAAGGAGAGTTGTTGAGGGCGCTAGGGTGCGAACACGGACAAGCTCAGATGGTGCCGTCGCACCAACTACCAGGCCAACATTAGGACCCCACGAGGGCATCTCCTTGGCAAGCCGTTCATAAAGAGGCTCCCCGCTTGCTAGAAGGGCATTCTGGACGGTAGCCGACCCAGGATTCGAGGTTCGGCAAAGGAGATAAACACCACGGTCTTCGTAGGCAAGAAAGGGCTCTACTGCATCTCGGCCCTGAAAGGGATTCACAGTTGCGGCGTCAAAGCCCCAGACTTCGAAAAGAGAGCGCGCATAAGCAGCGGCGGTATTCCCTACATCACCGCGCTTACCGTCAGCAATTACAGGAATCCCCTCGGGAATAGCCGCCAGAGTCTGTTCTAGGGCACGTAAGCCTGGGATACCAAACTGCTCATAAAAAGCTAGATTCGGCTTGAAACAGGCAGCATAAGGAGCGGTCGCCTCTATCAGGGCACGATTGCGAGAAGCAACCTGCTCCACCGGAACCTCTGCCGGCGGATCAAGACCTATGCAAACGAAACTCCCAACAGATTGACTGCGCTCAGCTAGACGCTGGACATAGGAGGTCATGATTGAGCCTCCGCAGCCTGTTCTCGAGGCAAAAAACCTAGCTTTGGAAGAATTTCAAGGAAAGCCTGCCGATTACCAGAAATAATCAGATCAAGAGATCCCTCAGCATCGCTAGGCGCTACCAGGTCCAGCTCAGACAGGATGTCGCTTGCTCGCTTCGCAACTGGTTCCCCTGTTCCAAGCACCGCGACACCAGGAAACTCCCCTTTGATTGCTTCAGCAAGGAACTCGTAGTGGGTACAGCCGAGCACAACTACGTCGGAGCCATTGGCAATCGTGGGACCTAGGGCAGACCGAACTGCCTCTCGAACTATCGGAGTATCTACCTCGCCCTTTTCCACCAATTCAGCAAGATCGTGGCCGACAACACGGTCGATGGCCGTACCCTTCCCAAACTCATCCACCACCCTGGAATAAAGGTCGCCGTCGAAGGTACCTGGTGTAGCAAGGATAGCAACACGGCCTCGCCGGGAAGCATGCGCCGCCGGCTTTACAGCCGGTACCATCCCTACGAATGGCAGGTCAAAAAGCTGACGCAAGTCTGCTATAGCTGCAGCCGAAGCGGTGTTGCAGGCAACTACGATCAGCTTTACCCCAGCATCAACCAGCCGATGGGAAATCGCGAAAGCACGCTTCCGGACCTCGCCAGGGTCTCGGGGACCATAGGGAAACCAAGCGGTATCAGCGAAGTAGACGGTGCGCTCGTTGGGTGCCAAACGGCGAAATTCGCGGAGAACACTGAGCCCACCTACGCCGGAGTCGAACATGCCGACGGGTCGCCGGTCCATCCCGTCAAGCATACGTCTTCCCCAGACTTACCGCCGAAAGGATGCATTCTGTCTTTACAAAAGGCATGCTGCACCCATGACTAAACGGCTGGATCTGGCGTTATTGCCCTCAGAAGCGGAGGGCATGGGGTCGGACGCCTTTCTAGTGATAGACGTACTACGCGCCACAACAACGATCACGATGCTATTTGAGAGGGGGCTTTCTGACCTGCTAGTAGTGGACTCAGTCGAGGCAGGACGAGAACGGGCACATTCAGAGAGCCGCATACTTTTGGGGGAAGTAGGTGGGCTGCCACCTGAGGGCTTTGACTTTGGTAACTCGCCTGCAGAGATCGCCACCCTAGAACTGCGAGGGAAGAAAGCAGCCCTCTTCACGACAAACGGGACCCGAGCACTCCTTGGGGCGGCAGGCAAGGGGGAAGTTGCAGCAGCAGCCTTGGCAAATGCTTCAGCTGCCGCGCGCTGGGCAGCAAGATTTGAGCAGGTGGTATTAGTTTGCGCAGGTAACTCAGGTGGCAAGCGCTTCGCCTTGGAAGACTTCGCCGCAGCAACGCGCCTTGTCCAACTCATTGCTCGCGAGAGCCCAGGCCTGGAACTAGGCGATGCTGCAGGTATAGCCGCTGAAATCACAGGCTACGAGGACTGGATCGCAACGGGACTTCCCCAACGTACAGACCGGAGCGCAAGGCTAGTGGCAGGAGCCCACCATGCGCGTCACCTAAAAACGCTAGGCCTAGATGCCGACATTGCGTTCGCAGCCAGGGAAGACACCTCAAGCATGGTGCCCCGGGTCGTCACGTATGGGGCTGACTGGGCCCTACTAGAGGCCGTTCCACTCTGAGGCAGACCTTTGCTGTTCTGTCTACTTCCATGAGCCTGAGAGTCGAAACTTTTCCACTTCCCCCTCCTCTGGCGCAGAACTACCCAAAGGAGCCCTAGCCCCGTTGCCCCCATCGGCGACGAAGATCCTCGAGCATAGCCTCCTGAGGAACTCGGTCGGCATAACGAGCGTTTTCAAAAGCAGATGTGATTTCGTCAGTTACCTCCAAGTTAAAGGTGCTAAGAAGGACAGGGGCAAACTCCTGGGAGGTCTGCCCATCTGAACGAGGTTTCCCTGCATCGCTCGAGGAAGCAAGGACGTCAAGGTAGAGACGAACCACCCCTTCACCCAAGGGCTTTCGGCGATGATCACGCCGGAAGAGGTTTCGAGCAAAACCGCGCAGATCCTCCCCTAGGCTACCCACGCGTTCGGCCTCGGGAGCATTGATTTCGGGATCACTCGAACGCCTCCTGATAAGAGCAAGGATGAAGATCAATGCGCCCACGACGGCGATACCAAAAACAATTGCTCCGCCAGCCAACGTAAATCTGGTGACGCGAGACGCTAGTGACTCTGATTCATCACCATTGCCCTCGGCACCCTCTGGACTAACCAACATCTCAGGAAGCTCGAATGCAGCAGAATCGGAATCACCCCTGCCCAGCCATCCCAAAAGTAGCTCAACAAGATGAGTGAGCACCCAGGCAAGCGGAAAGAAGATAGTCCAGGTGATGAACCACGCTATGGCCTTCGCTATAGCGGAAACTGGGGTCGAGAGCACATCGATGAGGGGCTCCAGAAAAACGCCAACGAGTAGCACTCCGAGTATGGCAAAGGTCCCTGTCCCCAAAAGCATCAAGGTGGTCACACCACCTGCACGGAGACCACCGATATTGGTGCCACTCTGAGAGAGTTGCGAAAAGGCAAGCGCGGCAAGGGCCACCCCATAGAAGACGACACCGCCCCGAGTAACGAGAACCGCACCCTCACTGGCAGCAGTCAACAAAAGAGCGAGCGTAACCAAAAGGAAAGGGATCGCGAGGGAGCGGGGGGCATTCTCAAGCCAGATGCCACTTCGAGACCGCCAAGAAGCCCAGGCCCAGGTCATAACCAGAAAAAAGCTACTGGCTAACACCGACGGCACCCAGTCCTTCACCTTGCCGGTGTCGAGAACAAAATCCACACCCCAGCTAAAGTCCCAAAGGGCCAGCTCATGGGCATACTGAAGGCGAAGAGCGCTATAAATCACCAACAACCCAACCAGCCCCACCACTAAAGCTTGTTTAACTCCACCAACTCCCAACCAGCCAATCACCGCAGGAGCCAAAAATGCTACGAAACCAATGGCAATAAAGCCGGGAGCGCTCACCACCTCGTTGTGGGGCTCGGGAAGAACCCGCATTGCCAGCTCACCGAAGGTATAGAAGGCAAGAGTCTCGGCAGTGAGTAGCAGCGCAATTGCGGAGCGCTCAATCACGCGATCACCTCACTACCTCTGAAGCTAGACCCGGCAATGTGTACAGAAAGACCTTTGAGCTTATCGAGATCTACGCGGTCAGAGGTAACCACAACAGCAACGCGATACCCCTCACCTTGGAGCCGCCGCAGCGACTCGGCAAGTTCATCGGTCATGAAGGCCGCGGTGAGGACCAAGGTGGATCCAAGAGGAAGTCGACTCGATTCCCTACTAAGGTGGCCCGTGAGCGTACCCATAGTAAGAGGTTGCACAACAGCCAAAGTTTCGAGGATACGTGGGAGCTGAGAACGGGAACGAGAAGGCGCAAGTCGGATGGGGCGATCAGAGTTGGGAAGCGAGCCATTCGCGAGCAGACCCACAGCGTACCGGCGCTCAGTCCCCCAAACCGCCAACGAAGCAGCCATGGAAACGGTGCGCTCCAAATCCTCCTTCAGATAGCCTTCCCATGAGTTCCCAAGAGTGTCGATGTTTAGCAGGACATATAGGTGCTGCACAGCAGAAGGCTCGTAGACACGAGACTGAAGCTCGCCACGACGAGCAGTCGCTTTCCAGTCAATGCGACGAAGTGCATCCCCAGGTTCGTAGTCACGCAGACCAGCGATCCGAAGAGGGTCTTCGAAAATACGATTGCGGCCCTTGGACTCACCCAGAGGTCGATCAGCAGGAAATCCCAGATCTTCGAGGGGGAAAACCCGAGGATAGGAAATGAAAGGGATGGTCCCTGTTACCTCCAAGTGGCGAGGAAATACCCCCAGGAGGTCGGCTGAGTGAAGTTGAGCGGGGCCGATCTGGAACTGGCCTCTCTCTGTCGCGCTTATACGAGTGCGCCAGCGGCGACGCTCGTACCAACCAAGCGCACCGCGGCGCAGAAGCCAACTAAGGCCAGGCGCAGAGGCAGCCGACGGCGTCTCCTTCTCTACCTCTAGCTCCTCCGAGATAGCCAACCGAAGATCGAACCATGGCAAAGGAAGCGGTTTACGGTTCTCTAGCTCAAAACTCAACTCAACCTGTTCACCCTGGAAGGCACGAGAGTCACTCAGACTGCTGCTAACACTCACACGTCGAAAAATGTACCGGGCCCAGACCCGACTCAGAGAACCCACAATGAGAACTACCACACCAATACCAGTGACCATCGGCTGGCCAGTGCCCGCACCAACACCAATCAAGACCGGTCCCGCTAACAGCCAGAGGTCACGGAAGACCATCAGTCAGCTTGAGTAGTAAAACGACATCATCACTAGCGACGCTGCCAAGGAGACTCATCTTTAGACGAATCCGGACGGGATGAGACAGACGCGGCCGAAGAGATCGGCGACGAGTCACTGAGGGAAGGAGCAGCCTCAGTTGGAGAGGGAGAAGGGGGATCTTCCTCGATCGGAACAGGGACACGGTCGAGAACCTCGGATATTAGATCCTCAACCTCACGTCCGCGAAGACGAGTTTGGGTCGACAAGATCAGGCGATGGGGTAAGACGTATGGGGCCATCGCCTTTACATCGTCAGGGAGCACATAGTCACGCCCAGAGACTGCGGCAAAAGCACGAGCAGCGCGAAAAAGCGCAAGGCTCGCACGAGGACTAGCTCCGAGCTCAAAGAATGCCTCTTCGCGAGTCTCTCTTACGATCCGGACGGCATACCGGCGGACAGCAGGATCGACATGCAAGTTCTGCAGAGCTTCAGCCATCTCTGTGAGACGCTCAGCGGTAACAATGGGCTGGAGGGAATTTAAGGGGTTGGTATGTTCCTGGCGGGCAAGTATTTCGTCCTCGTCATCCTCAGCAGGATAGCCAAGGCTAAGCCTAAGGAGGAAACGATCGAGTTGTGCTTCCGGCAAAGGAAAGGTTCCTTCAAGCTCAACGGGATTCTGCGTTGCTATGACAAGGAAAGGACGAGGAAGCAGTGTTGTCTCTCCCTCGACAGTGAGCTGGCGCTCCTCCATTGCTTCAAGCAATGCCGCTTGAGTGCGTGGAGTAGCCCTATTGATCTCATCCGCTAGAACGACCTGAGCGATCAAAGGGCCCTCCCGAAAGGCAAACTCCTGCGTCTTCTGATCAAAGTAGTGAATTCCGGTGATATCGGATGGCATTAGATCCGGGGTGAACTGGATCCGTTTAAAGGTGCACCCCAATGACCTCGCAAGAGCCTTCGCAAGGGTTGTCTTACCAGTCCCAGGAACGTCTTCAAGCAGGATGTGGCCTTCACAAAGAATGGCGACCAGAGCCAACTGAACGATCTCGCGCTTCCCCACAATGACTCGTTCGACGCCATCCCGCATGGCTTCGGCCGTTTCGCAGATGTCGTTCACATCTTCCAAAGAGAGACGGGCGGTAGCATCGGTCATGGGCGCCCCCTTGGCAGGGCGATCGTAGGGGTTAGGCAGGCCTTGCGCGAATCCCGTGGCAAACTGACGCAATGGAAAATGTGAGTTCAATCGTTCTGGGGGACAACACCGTGCACTTTGTGACACGGGGAAATGTGTGCATCCTCATAGACACTGGCCCCGACTTCGCAGGGGCATGGGAGCTACTTCAGGAAAAAGTTGAAGAACAGAGGCCGGATTTTGTAGTAGCAACCCACGGACATCATGATCATGCGGGTCTAGGAAAGAAGTGGCAGTCCATAGGAGTACCAGTTTGGGTAGGGAGGAACGACGGCCCGATGACAGCAGCTCCCCAATTGCAATCACCAGATGAGATGGAAGCGCTTCTGGCCTGGGCAGAAGACACTGGAGCACCAATTGAAATTACAGCTCACTTCCAGGATCGCCTAGAAAGAAGACGGGAAACAGCATTGAGGGCAGCTACCTCGAAAGATTATCCCAAAGACGGCATTCGCTGGCCGACGGGTCTGCGCTATCCACCCTTTGAGGCTGACAGCCTCATCGAGGGAAATATCGAGGTGGACGGCATTCAAATTCTAAGTGCGCCAGGGCACACGCCAGGAAACATGGTCCTCGCGATTCCCGAGGAAGGTTGGCTATTCTCGGGAGACCAGTTGCTGCCAAATGTTGACCCCCTGCCTGCGATTCAGTTTTTAGAGAAAGACAAGGGCCTGCAGCGCTTTCCCTCATTGGCATACTTCACAAGCTCACTGGAACGCTTGGCAGAGATCGGCTTCACGCGCTGCTTCCCTGGGCATGGCAAACCTTTCGACCAGGCAGCGGAAGCAATCACAGAGGCATTGGGACGTATTGAACGACGCTGCACGCGAGTACACGATTCGCTGCGCAAAGAGGGCCCTGCGAGCGTTTATGAGCTAGGTATTCGACTCTATCCGCGGGGGACCAAACACCGCTTTTGGCAGACTGCATCAAGTATCCAGGGACAGCTCGATCTCTTAGAAGCTCGCGAAGAGGCACAGGAAGTGGACGGTCAGTGGATGGTTCGCTAACCGCCATCGCCCAGGGACATATGCAACGTGAGGTAGCAAGCGCCTATCATCGAAAGAGCCCAGAGCTGGGGTGGCGGAATTGGCATACGCAGCGGACTTAAAATCCGTGGCCGCAAGGCTTGAGGGTTCGAATCCCTCCCCCAGTACCAACCTTCTCTAAATCCTTGGCGCACCGTAAACCTTGACAGGGTCCGAGAGGGCGCCCTATTCTCCCGATGACTTTCTCGTCCAGGTGCCCGTTTCGGGAGAATAGGGAAGGCGGTGAAAATCCGCCGCGGTAGCGCCACTGTAAGCGGGGAGAGGAGCTAAAGCTCACTGTCGGTGAGTCGACAGTAGAGATTTAGCATTATTCCCGACCCGCAAGCCAGGAGACCTGCCTGAATGAGAGGTGTCATCTCTCCGCTTTAGAGAGGTGCCCTCGGTCTCCGGGCAGCATCCCGAACAGGTCGAAAAGGTACCTCCAGCGGCAAAGCGTTGGGGGTTTTCTTTTGCAGGCGATCGGGCTCGCAACGTTACGTGGTTACCGCCAATTGGGTGTCGGCACCCGGCTAGGGCTGGGCGGAGTGATTCTGATGACGCTGGTGTTCGTCATCGGGTTGATCTCCTTGAGCCTAGGTCCGGTCGACATCTCCATCAGTAACGTCACGTGGATCTTGCTTTCGGCCATCGGCTTTGCCACACCCGAGTTTGATCGGACCGAACAACTCGTGATCGAGCAAATCCGCCTACCAAGAATCATTGTTGGCGCATCAGTGGGCATGGCATTGGGAGTGGCTGGCGCAACAATGCAAGGTCTTTTTCGAAACCCCATGGCCGACCCCGGCATCATTGGTGTTTCTGCAGGAGGAGCTTTAGGGGCAGTAGTAGCCATTGCCGCAGGATTAACTAGCATCTTTTTCCTAGCCCTCCCAGTTTTTGCCTTCGCAGGCGCTATCACAGCCACGTTTCTCATATACGGCATAGCCGTGGCAGGCGGGCACTTCTCTATGGCCACACTGCTCTTGGCAGGCATAGCAGTGAACGCATTCCTGGGTGCATCAATCTCAGCAATCATCATTTTTCTGCCAGATAACGAAGCACTCCGGGAAATCCTGTTTTGGTTAGCTGGAGGACTCGATGCACGGGGCTGGGAACACGTTCGCATCGCCACTCCACTAATACTGGGAAGCACAGCCTTACTCTTGGTAATGGCCCGCGACTTAAACCTTCTAATGCTGGGCGACGACGAAGCACGTTCTATGGGGCTTCACGTCGGGGTTACGCGTATTGCTCTACTCTCGATTGCCGCCCTGGCCACAGGAGCAGCAGTAGCTGTGAGCGGGACCATTGCCTTTGTTGGCCTAGTAACACCACATGTCCTCCGGCTAGTGCTGGGGCCAGACAACCGAATTCTCATCCCCCTGAGCGCCCTTGGTGGGGCAGTTTTCGTAATGGTGGCAGACGCCATCGCACGGATGGTCATCCAACCAGCTGAGCTTCGCGTTGGCATCCTTACGGCCTTCGTCGGAGCACCTTTCTTCATCGCATTACTCATCAAAAACAAGCGTCAGGTCTTCGCGCTATAGCGTCGGCCTAACAAGAGGAGAACTAATGCCCATCGGAATACAACGCTTATTTATCACAACCCTCCTTGCTCTGTTGTTAGGACTTGTCAGCGCAGCCTGCACGTCCTCTGAGGAGATTGCGCCGCTAACAACAGAAGTGGCGACAGAAACACCAGAGCCGACAGCAACTTCCAAACCCATACCGAATCGCAACGTAGCCCGTTCACTGGGGAGCGTGCGGGGGATCGTCGATCACACAAATACCAGTTGGCCACGGAAGGTCGCAGGAGTAAATGGGATAGTTAGCATTCCATCAAAGCCAGAACGGATCATTACCGCCTCTGTGGGACATGATGAGATGACGCTGGCTATAGTGCCGAATGAACGACTAATTGCTGTCGGTGAAGCTACTAAAAATAAAACGTACTCGAACGTCGCAAACCTCGTGCAGGGAAAGGCCGAGGTCTCCCGGGATCCTGAAGTCATCATCGCGCTTGCACCCGACATCGTAGTGACCAGCCCATTCTTCCCAGTCGAAGTGGTCCAGGCTTTGCAGCGAGTGGGTATCCCTGTCATTCAAACTGAACTGGAACAGGGTATCGAAGGACACATCAACGCGATCTTGTTAATGGGGTACATCTATGGCGAGGAAGAACGCGCCTTCTCATTCGCCAATGAAGTACAGGAACGCTACGGGGCTCTGGTAGAAATCACTAGCCAGAAGGACCCTAAGCCTCGGGTACTCGCCCTCACGCAGTACTCGGATACTCTCTGGGTCGCGGGAGGAAGGTCTACCGAAGGTGGTGTGATACAGGCAGCTGGTGGCCTGAACGCGGCCGAGAATGCGGGGGTCACAGGGAACCAAACCACTAGCCTCGAGGGGGTGATAGCAATGACCCCCGACATCATCATCATTCCCCAGCCAATCGCATTTGGCGCAGAAGACTTTCGACAGCGACTCCTGCGCCATGAAGCACTAGCCGAACTCCCAGCAATCAAAAATGGGGCCGTCTTCATCGTGGAGAGCAAGCATTTCACAACGCTTTCTTTCTGGAACATTCGCGGAGCAGAAGACCTGGCACAAATGCTTTGGCCTGATGACTTCTCTGAAATGCCAAGGGAATCCTTCAGCTTGGCTGAGTAGGTAACGGAGTGAATACACAAAACGACTCTTCTGCAGCAGTTGAAGCCCGCAAAATATCCTTCAATGTCGAGACCAAAACGCTTCTAAACCGTATCGATATGCGAGCTGAGCGGGGTAGCTTCGTTGGATTAATTGGCCCCAATGGAGCAGGAAAGTCGACCCTGCTACGAGCTATTTCGGGGGTGTTGCGTAACCAAGAAGGAGCAGTTTGGCTGGAGGGCTCGGAGTTAAGCTCGATGCCAACACGGGACATCGCCTCTATGCTCGCACTTGTCCCACAGATCGCGCCTTATACACAGGGATTTACGGCCTTCGAATTAGTATTGATGGGCCGATATCCCCATTTGGGCAGGTTCGAGATCGAAGGACAAACAGACGACCGTATCGCCAAAGAAGCGATGCATCTGACCGAGACCGAACACTTCGCATCCAGAACGCTAGAGACCCTGTCCGGCGGAGAGCGCCAGAGAGTTTTCCTGGCACGAGCGCTTACACAGCAACCTCAAGTGCTATTACTGGACGAACCCACTTCAAACCTTGATATCTTGCACCAACTCACAATCCTAGGGCTGGTGCGAAACCTCGTCGACGAAGGCCTCACAGCTATCGCTGCCATCCACGACTTGAACCTAGCCGCCCGCTACTGTGACCAATTAGTTTTGCTCAGCAACGGAAGCGTACTAACCGAAGGGAAACCGGAGGACGTTCTTACTTCTGAAACGATCGAGTTGGCATTCAGGGTAAAGTCTTTCGTCTACCGAGAACCCGTTACAGATTCGCTTGCTATAAGCCTAATAGGACCAGCAGAAGGGGCCGAGGCAGAGAGTTTTTCTTCAAATAGCTCAGCAACCAATCTAGGGACGACCTAAAAGCCGACCCTACAACTGCAACGGGAAGGTGCTGCAATAGGTAGGTCCTTAATCCAAACATTAAGGCAATAGAGCAACTTCAAAGACTTCACCAAACCATGTGGTAGGAAAGTATCTGGATTGGTGGGCGATACTGGACTCGAACCAGTGGCCTCGTCGGTGTGAACGACGCGCTCTAACCATCTGAGCTAACCGCCCAAGCCCTGTGAGTCTAGGCCCGGCTCAACTCATCCGCCACCGAAAGGATTCGCACAGTTTGAAGGGGAGGGGAGGCCGGAAGATAATGATCACCGGAGCCGAAGTGGCGGAACTGGCAGACGCGCTACGTTCAGGGCGTAGTGCCCCTTGCGGGCGTGTGAGTTCAAATCTCACCTTCGGCACCAGGTAAGCAGTGCGCCAGTAGCTCAGTGGATAGAGCGCTACCCTGCGGAGGTAGAGGTCAGAGGTTCGAATCCTCTCTGGCGTACCAATCCCCGTATAACACCGACCTCAAAAGACACGGGAACTTATTTCCCTAGAGTTTCTTGGGGTTTCCAGGATGGAGACGCAACAAGGGTCCGGGCATATGCCCGGACCCTTGTTTGAGTGTCATGAATCCGGATTTCGACTAGGCCCCCGTGAACTCGAAGTCCGGCTCGTGACCAAGGTATAGCTTGCCAATAGTCTCGTAGAGCGGGTGGGCAACCCAGCGGTGCGCAGCGCACATGTGTGCGTCGCGCAGCTTGCGCTCCAAGGGACTGTACATACGAGCGCCCGTAGTTCCAGCAGTATTGTGAATACTGTCCACAGCGTGCATGCAGGCATTAGCAGCGAAGGTACAGGCAAGACGTGCCTTCTTTGTTATCTCCGCGCTTGGATGGTCTGCCCCAGCGTTCAGTTCGTCTTCGACCTCAGTCATCGCTTCCATCACAAAAGCGCGAGCGGCCTGAACGTTGGCCTCAGCCTCGCCCATGCGGTACTGGGCCACTGAACGATCCCGCAGTGTGCCAGTGGAAAGCATCGGCACCTTGTTCTGTGCGAGGTCAGAGAACACATCGAGAGCACCACGCCCAACCCCCAGTGCCACCGCTGCCTTGTTATAGGAGAGCCTTAGGGGCGTAGGAATACGGAAGACAGCGTTGGGATAGAGGGCTGGAAGCTTCACGAGCTCAACATCGACCCACTTCTTCTCGATAATAGCTCCCTCCACTTTTACATCGTGGCTACCGGAGCCGCGGAGACCAGCAACATCCCAAGTGTCGACAACCTCAAACTTAGACCGATTGACAAAAAACATCTTCATCTTCGGCATGCCAGTCGCTTCATCCATTATCGGTCCCTCAGAGTCTTCGCTCTCGAAGATTGGGCACGACATGAAAGCCCATTCAACCTGGTGGCAGCCACTTTGAAAGGTGGTCTGTCCCCAAATCTTAAAGTCGCCGTTAGGCTGCTCCACGGCCTTTCCAGGGATGGTACCCGGCCCACCACCACCACACATGATGACGCGAGGGTTATCGAGGTAGACCTCCTTTGCAAGGTCCTTGTCCATGCCACCGGCCGCCATGGCATTGATCTCAGAGCCAATCATCACATTCCAAGCTACTGAACCGTCAATGGCCGCTATAGCCTCAAGAACTTCTATCGTTTCCATCGAGCTTGCATCCTCGCCACCCAATTCCGGTGGAAGAGTGAAGCGGAAAATGCCTTCATCGATTAGGACATCGACCATGTCGGTGGGGAGGTGGCGCAACTTCTGGGCTTCGTCGCCACCTTCACGAATTACCTGAGTTAATTTATGTACACGCTCAAGTGCAGTTCCTTCGAGCGTCGTTGGTGCTACTACCACTGGGATCTCCCCCCCATTTCTTATGGATAAATAAGCTAAAGCTCGGCGAGTATACCGCCATGAGCTGGCAGGGTCAGGAATCCCCGAGTTGACGTTGGGACCCCCCCGGCCTAGCGTGGAGGCTGCATTTTCCAGAACGGAATCTGCCGCCGGGGGGGCCGTAAGGCTGAGATCCGCAAGGACTACCCCAGGAACCTGATCTCGGTAATGCGAGCGTAGGGAAGTGGCGTGAGAGCAAGAACTTCTGCAGAGCACACGAGTTGGACGCAAATGCGAGATAGTTGTTCATGCCTTACGAGCACAGACTCAACACTCAGAGGTTGAGCTAGGGCTAGCCTTCCCCTCCTCCCAACTCCATACCGGACAGGAACCTCCGGCAGCATAGGAGGTGACTGGTGCAAAACCGAGCAGGACCAATAGAAACTAATCAGAAAAACACCGCCTCTGAGACCTGGCCATGATTCATCTACCAATTAGTCGCTATAGAGCCGCCGCCTGGCAGTACACACCTGCACTGATGTTGCTAATAGGCCTTGTTGGACTCTGGGAGCTACTCGTCCAGGTTCTCAACACTCGCCCCTACATTCTGCCCGCACCGACAGCCATCTGGGCAGCCTTGCTCGAGAAGGGCCACCTATTGCCCAATCACATCCAGGCCACCGCCATTGAGGCAGTCCTCGGCCTTGTAGCAGCTGCCATTGGTGGCGTACTCCTCGCGATAGTGATTTCAAGCATTCCACTCGCTCAGCGAGTGCTATACCCAATCATTGTTACCTCGCAGACGATTCCAGCCTACGTGTTAGCACCACTCCTGATGGTATGGGTTGGAATCGGCCTGGAGTCGAAGGTGATTGTTGTAGCACTAGTAGGGTTCTTCCCGATCGTCATTAGCACTGTTGACGGTTTGGATTCCGCTGACCGCGACATGGTAGCGCTCGTCCGCAGCATGGGTGCGACTAAAATCGAGCAACTGCGGTACGTACTTATCCCATCGGCACTTCCAGGGTTCTTCGCAGGGCTGAAGATCGCCGCGGCCTACTCGGTTATAGGAGCAATCATCGCCGAATGGGTTGCTGCTAAGGAAGGCCTAGGCATCTTCATCATCCGTTCCCAAGCCTCCTTTCGAATCGACCAAATCTTTGTCGCCATCGCAATCATTGCGCTTCTCAGTATTGCCCTCTTCGTAGCAGTTCACCTGTTAGCGAGGTTGGCTTCACCATGGAAATACGCCAACGAAAAAGGAGAGAACCACTCATGAGATTCCTCAAATACCAGGCATTACTTGTTCCCCTTCTACTAGTGGCAGTTGGCCTCATTGTTGTTGGATGTTCGGGGGATGAAGAACCAGATGAGCTCCAGAGCGTGACCTTCATGCTGGACTGGACACCAAACACGAACCACGCCGGAATCTTTGTCGCAAAAGCGAAAGGGTGGTACGAGGAAGCTGGCCTAGACGTCGAAATCATCGAGCCTGGCGCTGGGGGGGTGGACCAAACAGTCGCTTCCGGAACGGCACACTTCGGCATATCTGTGGCCGAGTCGGTAATTCCTGCCCGTCAACAGGGAATTCCTGTTATCTCAATAGCAGCAGTAATCGAACACAACACCTCAAGCCTAATTGCCCTAGAAGAGGAGAATATCGCTGAACCCGGCGACCTGGCAGGCAAGACTTATGGAGGCTGGGGTGGTGCCCTTGAGACCGCCCTCATCTCCAGGCTTGTGGAATGTGATGGGGGAGATCCTTCAGCCGTCGATTACGCCATCATCGGCAACGTCGACTACATCGTTGGCATGGAACAAGACGACTACGACTTCGTCTGGATTTTCGATGCCTGGGATGGCATTCGCTACACAGAAGTGCTAGGCAAGAAAGTCTCCTTCATCAGCTTCATTGATCACACGGACTGCATCCCTGACTGGTACACACCAGTCATCATCACAAGCGAGTCATTGATAGAGGACGATCCGAAGCTGGTACGCAGCTTCATGGCTGCAACAGCACGGGGATACCGCTATGCCATGGAAAATCCACAGGAAGCAGCCCAAATCCTTCTCGAGGCCGCACCAGAACTCGATAAAGCGCTTGTGGAAGCCAGTGCCACATACCTTGCCACCCGATACACATCAGACGCCGATAAATGGGGTTGGCAAGAGCTGAAAATATGGACAGCCTTTGAGAGCTTTCTGCATGAGGCAGGGCTGACTGAGTCAGCCATCGACGTGGAAAAAGCGTTCACGAACAACTTCCTCCCCTAGGAGCAGCGGTGAACGAAGCAGCTATCGTTATCCAAGGCCTGAGGCATACGTTTCCAGGCCCCCACCCCGTCGAAGTGCTAGACGGGGTGGACCTGGAGGCCCCACATGGCGCCTTTGTAAGCCTTGTAGGACCCAGTGGTTGCGGAAAAAGCACTCTGCTACAAGTGCTCGCAGGCCTTATCACACCCAACTCCGGAGAGTCGCTGATCGAGGGTCGCTCTACGGTGGGGGAACCAGGATTATCAGCTTATATGCCACAGAAGGACCTTCTCCTTCCTTGGCGCAAAGCCATCGGTAACGCAGTACTTGGCGCAGAGATAGCAGGAGTACCTAAAGCCAAAGCCCGTGCCGCCGCACTGTCGTTAATGGAGCGCTTTGGCCTGACTGGTTTCGAGGAAAGCTGGCCATCGCAACTCAGCGGGGGGATGCGTCAGCGCCTAGCGCTGCTGCGCACCTTTCTTGTGCCTCAACATGTACTCATGCTGGATGAGCCCTTCGGCGCATTGGACGCCATCACACGCCGGGAGATGCACCAATGGCTACAGGAGGTCTGGGCAACCGACGAGCGTACCGTTCTCTTCGTAACCCACGATGTGGAGGAGGCACTAATCCTCTCGGATGAGGTCTATGTGATGACACCGCGCCCAGGGCGCATATCTGCCCGACTCTCTATCAACTATCCGCGGCCACGTCGTTCGGAGATCGTGACCGAACCCAAGTTCGTGGCAGACAAGGCCCGCTTACTTTCAGCACTGGACAAAGGTGGGGCCAGCTAAGCCCAACGACAACGACAAACCCCCCGCCACACATCAAAAGTTGGACTACCGAAATTTCCTTTTGGAGCCGCGGCACAAGAGGCTATCAATTTCTTAGGAGAATTATTGGAGAGAGTCTGTAACTTAGATCAGCCTGTGGGACGATCACGGGAACCCCAGGCATCCCAATGGATAACCTCGGAAACAGGAGGCCGATCCACAGGCTTAAAGTTGTCATCACCGGTGAAGTATGCGACGGGAAAAAGAGTGGCCTGACTGATGTTGTCAGGTATAGCAAGCAGCTCAGCAACCTCACTAGCGTATTGCAGATGGATACCAGTCCAGGCAGTTCCAAGACCACGCGTGCGAAGTGCCATCTGCAGAGACCAGGCAGCCGGAAGGATCTGTCCATAAAGACTCGCCTGTGCGCCCTGTCCATCGTTCTCTACTCTTCCTTCGATGCAGGGGATGATTAGTACCGGGCAACGGTGAAGATTGTCCGCCAGATAAGCAATAACAGGTCTCATAGGGCGGTCCCCCGCGAAACGGTAAAAACCCTCGCGGTAGAGCCCCCCAATGGCGTCTTTCTTCGCAGGATCGGTAACCACCATGAAGTGCCAAGGACGTGCCTCACCGCCGCCAGGAGCAGCTTGAATGGCAATCTTGATGCACTCCTCGATTACCTCGGGCTCGACCTGCCGCTCGAAGTCGAGCCTGCGCCGCACGGAACGAGTAGTGGTGAGAACGTGATCAACACTTTCGCGGTCATAAGGGCGATGTTTTTCATCCATTTAGAGGGCCATTCTGCCACGCAGGAGCTGAGCAAGGGGAGGGGACTCGCGCCTTTGGGGGCTGATGGCAGAATGAACCAGCTTTGTGACGACAGCGGCCTCTAGTGGCCAAGACCAGAATGCGCAGGGCAAAGGAGAACCGAATGGCGGATAGACTGAAGGATCGCGTTGCGATTGTTACGGGCGCAGGACGAGGAATCGGAGCCTCCGTCGCTAAGCTGATGGCATCCGAGGGAGCAGCAGTTGTAGTCAATGACCTAGGTGGCAGCGTAGATGGGGAGGGTGCTGACGACGCACCCGCAAGGGAAGTGGTACGCGAGATCGAAGCCGCAGGAGGACGGGCTGTTGCAAGCTTTGACGACGTTTCTGACTACGACGCAGCAGAACAGATCGTTCGCACCGCCCTTAACGAGTACGGACAACTCGACATCTTGTGCAATGTGGCAGGAATTCTCCGTGATCGCATGATCTTTAACATGACCGAGGCGGAGTGGGATGCTGTTATAGCCGTTCATCTTAAGGGCACTTTCAACACCTCTAAGTACGCCTCGATCTACTGGCGACAGGAGCGCAAAGGTGATTACCGACTGATTAACTTCACCTCGGTCTCTGGCCTTTCAGGAGCGCCAGGGCAGCCCAACTACGCGGCAGCAAAACTGGGAATCGTCGGCCTCACTTACTCGTGCGCAAACGCACTGGGGCGTTACGGAGTAACCTGCAACGCGATCAGCCCGGGGGCGGCGACCCGAATGGGCGATACGATTCCCCCTGATCGTCGACGCCAGTTAGATGCGGCTGCCCAACGTGCCGCAGAAGACCGCGAGAGGGAAATGTCGCCAGACAATGTGGCTCCTCCTGTTGTTTATCTAGCAAGCACAGAATCCAGCTGGATCAACGGACAAGTCATCGGGGCGTCGGGTTACCAGGTGTCGCTATTCAACACGCCCGAGGCCATCCGACAAATCCAGGGTAAGGAACCGTGGACAGTAGACGATATGTTCCAACGTATGCCAGCAATCTTCCGGCCGGCCATCGAGGGGACCAACTTCTACCAGACCCGACGCGAGAACTAAACACAAGGCTATGCCCAGAGAGCGAGCAGTTCTGTTCGACTTCGGTGGAGTGCTGCTACGCCAGGACTGGGACAAATACGAGCAATTCGGAGAGGAGCATGGCCTACCGCCGCACGCGCTGAGGAGAGCACTATTCGCTACCGAACAGTGGCAGAAGCTCCAGACCGGTCGAGCAGACCGAAAACAGTGGAGAAAAGCGGCCATTGCATCTCTAGCTATTCACTGCGGCGAGCAAGCGGAGAGCATCTTCGAGGAGTGGTACTCACGTCCCGTTACACTGCACGACTCTAACATCGAGCTTGCTCGAGCTCTGAAAGCGGCAGGGATCCGGATTGGCCTCCTGAGCAACGCTGCGCCTGACCTTGAACATCGACTTGTTCAGGACTTTGGTGTCGACATCGACTGGGACGACCGAGTGATCTCTGGACTAGTAGGGCTTGCCAAACCAGACCTGGCCATCTATCGGCTAGCGGCAAAACGTATTGGCCTACCTGAGACTGCCTGCTTTTTTATAGACGATCTTGAAGAGAACGTGGAGGCGGCCTTGTCGACGGGTATGCAAGGACATCACTTTCAGGGGGACTACGCCGCGCTAAACACAGAACTTCGCGCAGCTGGGTATGACTGGAGCTAAGCGAGGTAAGGGTTGGACGGTCCCTCCTGGGGAGAAGGAACACCTCCCCAAGCCATTCGGCTAACCAAACCGGATACTGTCCTCAACATAGCGAGTACTGGATGGCCCGCGATTACGGGCCATCTGAATCACAAGTAGTAGTGGCCCAAGCCTCCCGAAAAGCATTGCCGCAATCAGAAGGCCCCGCTCAACCGAACCAACATCAAGAATCCCTGCAACTGACCAACCAGAGAGACTGATAGCGGAAACGCTTACAAAGAGGACATCGAGCGGATTGGCATCGGAAAAACCAAACATGGCCGCGCAAAGAGAGATTGCGAAAGCACCAAGCAGGGTGACCATGGCGAGACCGTGACGGAAGGCGAACGAGGGTAACTGTCGCCCGAGGAGTGAGAGCCGATCCCTACCAGCCAAAGCGTTAATGAGCCCTGTCGCCAGTATCGCAATAGTTCCCACCTTTATGCCTCCGCTAACTGAGCCGGCAGCACCACCGATAAGCATGAGGCCGGTAGCGAAAACTTTGCTCTCATCACGGACGGAAGCCATATCGAGGGTCGTAAATCCAGTGGTTCGAGCAGACGACTCAAAGAGGGCGAGAAACGGGCGCCGCCAGGCAGGTTCAGCCCCAATGGTGGCCGAGTTTGTCCATTCTCCCAGAAGCAGCACAACAGCCCCAACAATCAGCACAGCAAACATCACTAGGAGAACAATCCGGCCATCAAGGGTCAGGCGACGGAAGGAGCCACGGGAAACAAACAGCGCCAGAGGCAGGGGGCCAATAGCGCCTAGCATGGCAAGAATACCTGTGACCGCCAGAACAGGAATATCGTCCGAAAAGGCAGCGTAACCACCATCGGAGAGGGCAAAGCCAGTGTTGTTAAAAGCACTAACAGCATGGAACGGACCCCACCAGATAGCGCGAGCTGTTGGAACGTCGGCAACAAGCATTGCTAAAAGAAGAGCAATCGCACCTATCGCCTGCACCGTGAACGCCACTTTGAACACCGTACGAACTACGCCTAAAACCTCACCCAAAGCCGGAACGCCTCTGTAGAGGCGTTTCATAGCTGAGTCACGCATTCCGAGGCGCCGGCCTAGAAGCCAAAGAAGGACAGTCGCGCCAACGAGGTAGAGGAATCCACCAAGTAGCGTGAGAGCAGCCAGTACTCCCTCGCCCAGGAGTGTCCAGTGCTCCTGGACCTCTACCGTCGTAAGACCTGTGAGCGTAACTGCCGACACAGTCGCAAAGAAGGCATCGGCAACTGTGGTGCCACTGGTAGAGGAAGCCGGAACAAGCAGAAGGAGGGTTCCAACACCAAGCAATAGGCAAAAAATAGCAGCGAAAAGAAGCGCTCCAACAGAGGGCCAGCGGACCATTCTTCGGAGATGGGAAAGGTCAACGGTGAAGCGCTGACGCTCCATGACCTTGGGAAAGAGATCATCCCCATCAGGCTGTTGAGCGGTTACCATCCCTCGCAGTCTGTGATCGGTCTGAGGGTGGGGTCAATCGGCTCCAGTCATACCTGTGGGGGTTGAGCTATGGCAGTAGTCCTAGGAAACGGCGATTTTCAATACGAAGTAGTACCCAATTGGGAGCAGCTTCCGGAAGGAGTCACGTTGAGGGAAACACCCGGCGTGGCGGTAAATGCCCGCGACGAGGTATTCCTATTGACGCGCAATACCGACTACCCAGTGATGGTGTTTGACCGAACAGGGAGTTTCCTTCGCAGCTTCGGCCGGGGAGTCTTTGACGCACGCACGCATGGGATGTTTATAGGTGCAGATGAGGCAGTCTGGTGTGTGGACGACGGGACGCATTCGATCACAAAGTGGTCACAAGAAGGGGAATTGTTACAAACACTTGGTGGCGACCCCTCCCCGCTCTGGAGTGGGGAGCCCTTTAATCGACCAACCCACGCAGCCGTTTCTCCTAAGAGCGGAGACCTGTTTGTCACAGATGGCTATGGGAATGCGAGTGTTCATCGCTATTCAGCGGACGGCGAGCATGTGCTGTCCTGGGGTGGCCCAGGAATAGACCCGGGACAATTCATCCGGCCCCATAACGTTGCAATAGATGAGGAGGAGCGAGTCTATGTGGCAGATCGAGAATGCCACCGAGTGCAGGTATTCGACACTGAAGGAAACTTCCTCGAGATGTGGAACAACATTCACCGTCCGGATGGAATGGTGATTGGCCCAGACGGGAACGTATATATCGGCGAGTTAAACGGGATGGACGGAATGGAAGGGTGTCCTGGGCTGGGTCACCGAGTGAGCATCCTTACCAGGGGGGGAGACCTGCTCGCCCGCTTCGGGGACGAACAGGAAGGTGAGGAGCCTGGCCAATTTATCGCCCCCCATGGCGTAGCGGTCGACTCCCAAGGCGACATCTACGTAGGGGAGGTCTCCTTTAGTATCCGAGGCCGAACTCTCGACCCACCCCGGGAACTGAAAAGCCTCACAAAGCTCAGGAAGTTGTAGCGCTACGAGAGCCTAATCCACCTACTGCAAAGGGGAATGCGGAGTCGCGTTTAGCCGGCGAACGACCACGCCCTCCCGATCCATCATGTCAGGAATTTGGGGGCCGATCTTGTCTTTCCATTCGTTGCTTTGGTAGACCGCCTCATACTGGGCCTCCCGTTCTGCCTCATCGCGGAAACGGCGGATCCAGATATAGACAGTCTCATCATCCTCCTCGACAAAACTGCCAAGGATGACCATCCCCTTCGACTGCTGGAAGGGAATGATGACGTTTTCCATGAACTCAACCCAACGAGCCTGCTGCCCCGGCTTGATCCGGTACTGACGAAGCTCAAAAAGCATGACTTGCCTCCTTAGGGTGGACTGACGAGCGAAGTCTACGCCCTGAATAGAACTTCGTGATTGTCATCACGAGGCAGGAAGGCTACGATCGAGCCGCTTCTCCAGGAGGACCGGATGGCCTACGGCACGGGCATTGCGCGCGGGATGGGGATCACCCTGCGTCAGCTGTTCAAGCCTGTAAACACTCTTGAGTACCCAGAAGTTTCACGACCGGTCCCAGTAAATGCTCGCACAAACCTACTTTGGTTTGAGGAACGTTGCACAGGGTGTAGCACCTGCGCGCAAGCATGCCCCGACGGCTGCATCCTAGTAGCGACAAGCCAGGACGCTGAAGGCAGGCGCAACATCGATCGCTACGAAATCGATTTCCGCATCTGCATGTATTGCGGTCTCTGTACTGAGGCCTGTCCCTATGAGGCGATCCAACCGGGGGGGCCGCTAGACGATGCGGTCACAAACTTCGACGAGATGTACCGCGACAAGCACACACTTAGTCGGATGGCTCAGTCATTCCTGAAACAAAACGACAACACCTACCCGAACGGGGTGAAGGCACCTGACCCCGACGGCGAGTTCCACCGGCTCTAGACGATGGCAAAAATCACTGCAAACGGTAATACGATCGATGCGCCTGATGGGGCTCCCCTCGTTGAGGTACTAAAGAACAACGGCATATACATGTCGAACCTTTGTTACGTGGACGGCCTGAAGCCCTATGCAGGCTGTCGAACATGCCTGGTAGATATCGAAGGGCCACCAGGGCTCGAGCTTGCTTGTACTAAAGCAGTCCAAGACGGGATGGTAGTGCGGACGGACACCGATGAGGTGCAAGAGGCCCGTAGAGCTGTGCTCTCAGTGCTAATCTCAAACCACAGCGAGCGTTGCCTCACCTGTCACAGGCGAGAACACTGCCATCCAGGCGACATTTGTCTTCGTGACGACGTGGTAACCCATCGCTGCCTGACCTGCTCAAAGAACTACCGTTGTGAGCTGCAGGCAACCTGCGAGATGGTAGGGATGTCTGGCTTCGAACCTTGGGTTGGGGAGGAGCGAACCTTTTATCAGGCGCCACAGCCGCCAGCCGATCGCGCAAACCCATACATGGAGTTCGACCCGCAGATGTGCATCATTTGTACACGCTGCCAGCGAGTTTGCGAGGAAAAGCGACATACGAGTGCGATAACCCTTGGGGGCCGCGGTTTCGACCTACAAATCACATTCGGGGCCGGCGGTGCTATCCACGAAAGCAATTGCGACTTTAGCGGGGCCTGCATCGACGTCTGCCCAACTGCTGCGTTGATGGAACACCCCAACAAGTGGGTGGCGAAGCCAGATACATGGACAACAACCACCTGCGATTCTTGTGCCGTTGGGTGCAGCATCAAGATCGGTTCAAGAGAAGGCCGCGGCGTGATTGTGCGCCCAGGGCCCGGAAACGAGTTCTCTGGCGACCAGATCTGCGTGCGCGGCCGTTACCACTACGACTCACTTAAGCCACGTGAGCGACTCTCACATCACCTCGTGAAGCGAGGTGTCATCCAGGCGCCCGCTTCTCTCGAAGATGCAGCAACTGAAGCGGCTAGCGCTCTCCGCGGGGCAGCCAGCAAAGGACGCGTTGGGGTGCTCGTAGGAGGCACTGTCACAAATGAGGAAGCTTATCTGGCCCGACTCATTGCAGACGGGGCATTTGGAACAAAGGCCGACAGTCCTCTTGGGCCAGTAATGCGGGCAGCAAAGCAAGCACTCGAAGCTAGGCTCGGCACCTGGCGCATGGCCACCGACATGACCCGGCTCCCAAAGGCAAAGGCAATAGTAGTTATCGCGGACGATCTCGAGGAAAGCCATAACGTTTTGAGTGTTCGCATAAAGGATGCCGTGGCACACCAAAAAGCAACCCTGGTAGTTATCGGGTCTCTGCGTAGCGAACTCGTAGACTTCGCTACACACTGGATCCGGCCGGCAGCAGGCGAAGAGGGCCAGGCAGCCACTAGCCTCGCTAACGCAATCTCTGGCAAAGCACAGAGCGAGGAAGTTGCAACAGTAGCAGAAGTTCTCCGCGGTTCCGAAGGCACTATCGTGGTCTGCGCCCCAAACCCAGTTTCCCCAACAATCGCAAGTGCGATGACTGGGGGAGCGGCCAATCTTTCAGTGGCGTTACACGGCAAGGCGGCTTCAGACCACCTAGTAGTGGCACCACCAGAAGTCAACACACACGGCTTGCTGGACATAGGGATTGCGGTAGAGGGAACCAACAACCCCCTCGAAGGCCTAACCGGCCTATTGGTTGTCCGCGATGACCCAACTATGCGCTTGCCAGGCGCAGCAGCCGCCCTGCAAGGACTGGATGCCCTTGTAGTAATTGACAACGTTGCACATGAGACAGCTAAGCAGGCGACAGTGGTGCTCGCGGAGGGGCGTTCCTACGCCTCTAAGGGCACCTATACACAAGGGGACTTCCGCATACAGAGGCTTGAACCAGCTATAGCACCTGAGGGTGATGCTGTGACCTGCTTCGCCGCCCTCTCAGCATTGGCCGAACCACTAAACATCGAGGTTCCCTCGGAACCCGAAACTGCGCTCTTTGCAATCGCCAACGAGGTACCTGAATACCAGCCTGCTGCTGACCTGATAATCGGAGAAGGCATCAAGCTAGAAGTCCCAGCATCAGGGCAAGGTACGATAACTCCCATAGCTGAAATCTCCACTAAGGGAGAGGGACTGCGGATAATCACCGGCCGAGATCAATACACAGCAACCGATGCTGCAGCGCTCCGCCATCCCGAAGCTGAGCGCCTACACCGCTACGACCATATGCAGGTAAGTGAAGAGGATGCGGAGCGTTTGGGTATAGCAAATGAGGATGAGATCGAGCTAACCGATGGCGAGTTAATCCTACGAGCCCCAGTAACAATTACCGACCGAGTACCTGAAGGTGCCATCTATGTTTCGAGCCTACTACAGGGGGGTGCCGTCGTCGGATTCTTCCGCGGGGCAAACCTCCCAAAAGTGCGCTTGAATATCCCCATTCCCGCTTAGTCCTCCCTTTTTCCGACCTCCCCTCCGTAGACACACCCTTGTCTGGGCCTGAGAATCGCGGCCACCAAGCGGAGAGGGAGATAGGCGATGAGTGAAGAGCCAGGCACCTACGTGGTAGCAGCCCAGTCGCGTCAGGGTTCACCAATGGGTGACTTCCGCTACGAGCGGGAAGCACTCGACCCAATCGGGGCAACGATCCTTGAGATTCCGGCAAAGACGGATGCCGAGTTCGCTGAAGCCGCAAAGGGCGCTGATGCCGTCATTGCTCCGGGACGCCGCATCACGAGCGAAATCATCGAAAAGCTAGACCGCTGCGTCGTAATCGGTCTCAGTAGTGTCGGCGCGGACACAGTCGACGTGGAAGCAGCAACTAAGGCTGGCATCGTAGTAACAAACGTGCCCGACATCTTCGTCGAGGAAGTAGCAGACCACACTATGGCCTTGATGTTCGCCGCTGCACGTCGTTTGAAACTAATGGACCGGTTGATGCGCGAGGGAAAGTGGCGAGAGGCTCGCCCCGTGTTTAGCGAAGTGCCACGTTTTTGGGGACAGACCGTAGGTTTGATTTCCTTTGGGAATATAGCTCGGGCAGTAGCACGACGTTGTCATCCCTTTGGACTACACGTGATCGCCTATGACCCCTATGTAAGCGAGTTAACAATGACAGCCGAGGACGTTGAGCCAGTGGGATTCATGGAAATGCTGGAGCGATCCGACTATGTCTCGATGCACGCACCTTTGAATTCTGAGACCCGCCCCCTTATGAAAGCCGAACACTTCGCTGCAATGAAATCCTCTGCAATTTTTGTGAACAATGGACGTGGGCCAACCGTAGATGAAACTGCCCTAATTACAGCCTTAGAAGAAGGAGGAATTGCAGGCGCCGCCCTGGATGTATTCGAGGTCGAGCCTACAAGCCCTGAGAACCCATTGCTGCACATGGACAACGTCATTGTGACTCCCCATATAGCTTCAGCAACCGCCCGAATGATGCCAGAAACGCGGCGTCGAACGGGACGCGAAATTGCAACGGCCCTTCAGGGACGTTGGCCGAGGAGCGCAGTGAACCCAGAGGTACTGCCCCAAACAAGTCTGCGCCGCTGGCAACCTTATCCATCGAACCGCGGACCAAACCGTTGAGGCATTCATCCCTGAGACTGTTCTTAAGCATTTTCGTCCCCTTTCACATCCTTGTTTACAGGCTGACCAGAGGACGGCTGTTAGGTGGATATGGCCTGCCCTTCCTGCTACTGACTGCCACCGGGAGAAAGTCGGGCAAGCGTCGCACTATTCCGTTACTTTATTTCGAAGATGACGGCCTCTTACTAGTAGTTGCTTCGATGGGAGGCGCACCAAAGAGCCCAGGCTGGTATCACAACCTCGTTGCAAACCCTGAGGTGCAGGTCGAAACTCGCGACGGAAAATGGGCGATGTGGGCAGAGCCTTTGGTTGGAGAGGAACGACATCACCACTTCCAACGTATCAAGGCGGCAGCCAAGCGATTTGCGGAGTACGAGACTAGAACCGAAAGAGAAATTCCAGTTGTCGCTCTAAGGAAGATCGCCTAGCTCCCAAAAAAGTCCAGCGCATTTGCTCGCCGTCCGTAGAATTACAAAAATGTCCGAACGTCCTCTGATAGCCTCACGGACAGCGGTTTTCTCCGAATCTGTAATCCGAGAAATGACCCGCTTATCCCTTCGTCACAAGGCTATCAACCTGGCTCAGGGTTTTCCCGATTTCTCTGCACCCGAGTTCATTAAACGCGCTGCCGTTGAAGCAATCGAAGCAGACGTGAACCAGTATGCGATTACGTGGGGAGATCCGCGCCTACGGACAGCAATTGCGGCTAAAGTAAAACGCCACTACGGACTCGACATCGATCCTGAGCTTGAGGTGACAGTCACCTGCGGGGCGACAGAGGCGATGATGGCAACAATGCTGGCCTTTGTTCAGCCGGGCGACGAAGTAATTGTGTTCGAGCCCTTCTACGAAAACTACGTTCCTGACGCCGCCATGAGCGGAGCGACACTCAAATTCGTCACATTGCGAGGACCGAACTTCGTTTTCGACCCTGAAGAGTTACGAACTGCTTTTGGCCCACGCACAAAGGCAATCATTGTGAACTCGCCCAATAACCCAAGCGGCAAAGTATTCGACCGAGAAGAGCTCAGCCAAATTGCTGCACTCTGCCAGGAGTTCGATTGCCTCTGCTTAACAGACGAGATCTACGAACACATCATCTTCGATGAACACAAGCACCTGCCAATGGCAACACTTCCAGGAATGTATGACCGCACCATCACAATTAGTGGCCTTTCAAAGACCTTTAGCGTGACGGGCTGGCGGTTAGGGTATGTGGTAGGCCCACCAGGACTGAGCCAAGCAGTACGAAAGGTGCACGACTTCTTGACCGTGGGCGCGCCAGCGCCGCTTCAACAGGCAGCTGCGGTCGCACTAGAGGAAGGGGATGGTTACTACCCGCAGCTTCGCTCTATGTATCAGAGGAAGCGCGATCGCCTCCTCACCGCATTACGAGAATCAGGATTCATTTGTAACGAGCCCGAGGGTGCCTATTACGTGATGGCGGATTTCAGCGCTTTACCCTTCGAAGGAGACGACACTGACTTCGCACTAAACTTAATTGAACGAGTTGGAATAGCACCAGTTCCCGGTTCGAGTTTCTATCACGACGCACATGCTGGGTCTCAGTTCGTGCGGTTCACCTTCTCAAAATCGGACGAGACACTTGACGAAGCAGCTTTCCGGCTAAAGAGCCTGTAAGAAGCCCCTTCTGGAGCGGCTGCTAAACTCTTAAGACGCTCCCCGAGGGCAGCGTTCCCATACGGATGAGGAAAACGCCATGACCGACGCGCCATCCAGCACGCGGCTAGCCTCTGCCTACGAGCCAAGCTTGGTGGAGGACCGAATCTACGCCTTCTGGGAGGAAGGCGGATTTTTCAACGCTGACATAGTTCCCGGTAAACAGCCATACAGCATTGTGATGCCACCCCCCAACGTAACCGGAGAACTACACCTTGGCCACGGCTTAGAGGATGCACTCACTGACACACTCGTGAGGTGGCATCGGATGCAAGGCGAAGCCACGCTTTGGCTTCCCGGCGAAGACCATGCCGGCATAGCTACACAGAACGTGATGGAGCGAGAGCTACTCAAGGAAGGCCTAACGCGCCATGACCTCGGGCGAAAGCAATTTGAGGATCGGGTCTGGAAGTGGGTGCGGGAGCTCCGGCCACGTATCTATGAGCAACATCGAAAGCTCGGAGCAAGTGCCGACTGGCGCCGCGACACCTTCACCCTAGACCCCAACATCGTGAGAGCAGTGCGCACAACCTTTGTGAACCTCTACAAGGATGGGCTCATCTACCGGGGATTACGGATGATCAATTGGTGCCCGCGTTGCAGCACTGCCCTAAGCGACCTAGAGGTGGAATACGCCGAGGAAGAAGCACACCTCTACTACATTCGCTATCCAGTGGTAGGTGAGGGAGGAATGGCACTACCCGATGCAATTTCAATTGCAACTGTGCGACCAGAAACGATGGTGGCTGATACAGGCCTAGCAGTTCATCCCGAGGATGAGCGGTTTGAAGACCGCATCGGAAGGACCGTTCTATTGCCGATCATGGGTCGCGAACTCCCCGTAGTGGCAGACCTCTCAATTCAGCCGCAGTTCGGTACGGGTGCACTGAAGGTGACCCCAGGACATGACCCCCTCGACTGGGAGATCGGCCAACGCCACGACCTAGATGTTGTGGTAGCGATAGACAAGAACGGCCGGATGAACGACGAGGCCGGCCCCTATGAGGGAATGACTGTCGAAGAAGCACGGGCAGAAATTGTTCGTGACCTTGAAGATGGGGGCTTCCTAGAAAAAACAGAGCCCTACCTACACAACGTGGGACGATGCGAGCGCTGCGACTCAGTTATAGAACCACTGCCAAGCGAGCAGTGGTGGGTAGCAGTAAATAAGGAGTATGCCCCGGGCCTCTCATTGGCGAGCGGGGCAAGCGCTGCCATCCGAAATGAACGCATTCGGGTTGTTCCACCACGAATGGCAAGCACCTTTCTCAACTGGACCGACAACCTTCGGGACTGGTGCATCAGCAGGCAACTCTGGTGGGGCCATCAGATTCCAGTTTGGTACTGCGACTGTGGAGGTATGACAGTAGCCATCGAAAACCCCTCAGCATGCGAGTCGTGTGGAAGCACCGAGTTGAGACAAGACGAGGACGTTTTGGACACGTGGTTCTCCTCAGCACTGGCACCACACGCAGACTTGGGTTGGCCTGAAGCTACCGAGGACCTCCGCTACTTCTACCCCACCACAGACATGCAAATGGGCTATGACATCATGTTTTTCTGGTGCGCCAGAATGGTGATGTTCGGGCTTTACAACATGCGAGAGTACGGGCCCGAGGGTGATTTACCCTTCCGCACGATCGTGTTCCATGGCCTTATCCGGGACGCCACCGGCACTAAGATGACAAAGTCCCGGGGAAATGTTGTCAACCCGCTAGTAGTGGCTGAGCAGTATGGCGCGGACGCCTTCCGCTTCGCTTTACTCACTATGGGAGCACTCGGGCAGGACATGAAGTACAGCGAGGACCGCATGGTTGCGGCCCGCAACTTCGCAAACAAACTGTGGAACACCTCACGCTTCGTTCTAATTCAGCTGGAGGGTAAACGCCTGAAGCGTCCTCAAGCAGACGACCAGGAGATTCTGGCTCTGGAGGACCGATGGCTGCTATCTAGACTGGAGAGGCTAGAGGAGGAGGTGGACTCTTTATTGAAGGCCTTCCAGGTAGGGGAAGCTGCGCGACGGATACAGGACTTTATATGGGGCGAACTAGCAGACTGGTACTTAGAGATGAGCAAGGTGCGCATTCGCGAAGGAGATGAACGCCCTCTTTCGGTGCTGGCACACGTGCTTGATCACGGGCTGCGACTGCTGCATCCCATCATGCCATTCATTACGGAGGAACTCTGGGGCAAACTGCAAGAACACCTCGATGACGACTTGGCCTCCGCACTAATTGTGGCCAGTTACCCGAAGAGCTCAAACATGTGGCGAGATGAGACTGCAGAAGCAGCTATGAGTCATGTTATCGAGGTAAACCGGGCTATCCGTAACTTAAGAGCGGAGAAGGGCGTTGAGGCAGGAGCACGGCCCAAGGTTTTCTTACGCACTGACGAGCAAGCAGAGACGCTTCAGGAGACCAAGCAAGCTACCGCATTTACCTCCCGAATCAAGCCAGAGGTGACCACCTCTGACACTCAGCTTCCCGCAGGTGAGTATGCCTTCGCTCGAGTAGGAGACACAGAAGTAGCCCTTGCACTACCCGAGGTCGATCTTTCAGCTGAGCGCGAACGACTGGAACAAGAACTGATCGAAGCTGATGGACAGATCGCACGACTTGAAAAGCAGCTATCTAATGAGCGGTTCTTGGAACGAGCCCCTGCAACGGTAGTTCAGGAGGAGCGGAACCGGCTCACTCAAGCGGAAACTCGGGCTGTGGGGCTGAGGGAGCGAATCAGAACCCTTGGGAGCTAGCCAAGGAGAAAACCCAGCGCAGCTTCAGTATTCCTCAAGTCAGGAAGTACATAGTCGGCGCCGCTTTCCCGAAGAATGTTCTCGTCGTAGTTACCGGTTGCAACACCAAGAACGCGAGCTCCAGCAGCATGCCCCGCGGTAACGTCGCGGGGGGTGTCCCCTATTACAATGGGGTCAGCAGCAGCAAGCTCACTGCCGCCAACCCGAGCGAGCTCCTCAATGCCAGCAACTACAACCTCGGTGCGATCGGCAGAGACATCTCCAAAGCCGCCTGCGACAAAGCGTTCCCAAATACCGTAGTAACGCAATTTGAGCTCTGCGCCTCTAACAATATTGCCAGTAGCTAAGCCGACAATAGCTTCCGTGTTCTCCAGAGCATCCAGTAGTTCCACCACCCCTTCAAGGACATGGCCATCATGGCTGCTGAGGGCCTCTGGAAGGCGGGAAAGGTAGGCGGACATCACCCGCTCCACTACATCTGCGGTGGGGTCGACGCCCGCGAGTGCAAGCGCTTCCTCAAAGATCCCAGTATCTGTGCGGCCATCAATAGCAATACCATCGAGACCAGACAGTCCAAACTCATCCGTGAAAACATCAGCAATAGCGTCACGACCAGCGCCACCGCTAGCGATTAGAGTCCCGTCAATGTCGAAAAGAAGGATTCGCACCTTGAGCAGTTTAGACCGGGACAATGACACGGACAGGTCGCAAGAACACCAAATCTCTGGCAAAGTCCAAAGATGGTCGAGGTTCCAGAGATGCATACACTGGTGGCACGCGCCGCCGGCAGACGGCATGTTTTAGAGGGGCTGATCGCCTGCATACCAGATGATTACTGGGAACGACGAGCCTTCAATGACAGCTGGACCGCGGTGGACCACCTTAGGCACGTTGCAACTGTTGACAGAATGATCGTTGAGCTTGCGACTGCAGCTCAAAAGCCACAAGAAATTCTGTGGCTAGGGAACACACAGGACGCGCTAGAGCTCGAATCAAAACGACTTGAATTGATGGATGGATTAGCCCATCAAGGTATCCAAAGGTTAGTGCAGGCTATGCAAGCCGCGCGCGAAGCAGTAGTGGAAGCACTATTGGTTCTGCCTCAAACAGTGCTAGACCAAAAAATTCATGTCGCAGGAATACTTACTCCCTGGGGCGAGCCGCATCCATTCCCCCTCCGAACCTACCTGGCCTCATGGGCCGAACACGATAAGGAACACGAAGCCTCCATCCGGTTGGCAATCGAGACCAATCCTGACGTGACGATGCTCACACTGGCGACACGGCAGGCCCGCGTCGCCCAGAACCGCTAAGGCCAACGATCACCCCACCTAAGATCAATGGGCCGCCCACCAGAACTCCGATTGGTGGGGACTCATTCAAAAGAGCCAGGGCATAAAGGCTAGCCAGGAGCGGTTCACCGAGAATTGCAAGGCCTACTGTGACAACTCGAAGGTGGCCGAGGGCGTAGTTGATGGCAGTGTGCCCGATAAGTTGTGGAATAAGGGCAAGCAGCAAGATGAAAGCCCAGACATCAGTGGTAAATCCACTTATAGAAGGCCGGACAATTAAAACGGCTAGCCAGAGAGTGCATGTTGCCACTGTGTAGACAAAGGCGGAGTAGGACACGGCACCTGTCTGGAAGCGCGTTTTACGCCGGATGGTTTGGGAGACGGCGACAAAGAGGGCAGCCAGCAGGGCGAGGAGATCGCCAATAAAGAATTCAATCCCCCGGGCCAGGTCAGTAGCACCTATACAGATGAGACCCGCAATTGCAATTGCAAGACCACTAAGCTCTCGGGGTTCAGGCCTCTCACGCAGCATGATGAAGGCAATTAGTGCACCTAATAGTGGTTGCAGACCCACGATCACCACACTCGAAGCTACAGAGGTGCGCTCCAGCGAGGCAAACCAACTCCAAAAGTGGCCTGCTAGGAAAAGACCCGACAACACGAGCAGGGGCAAACTTGAACGAGAAGGTAAGGAAAGGTTCCCGCGGGCCAAGGCGATGCTTCCAAAGAACAAAAGCAGCCCGGCAGCAAAGAGCAGCCGATATGCAGCAATCGTAAGAGCTGGAGCCTCATCTGCCAGGCGAACAAAGATTGCAGCCCAAGAGACGCCAAGGACACCGACAAAAAGCACCGCCATCGGCGTCCGAGCAACCGACACCATTCCCACGCTACGGGGCCACAAGGCTGGGAAGCAAGCTTCCTCAAAGGGTGCAAGTCTCATAAGCGCCTAGAATCAAGATATGCAAGCAACTCTGCGCGCACAGCTTGAAGAGCTCACAAAGCTGCATACACCCACAGCAGCGCGGTTCGACTCAGCAAGGGGCCTACATGGCAGATGGGCGATTCTCCCATCTGCATTCAACCCACCAACTCTCGCGCACTTGAACTTGCTCCATCGAGCCAAGAGCACAGGGGGGATTGAGGGCGCAGCAGCATTACTAACGACAAGGAACGTAGCAAAGGGTGTTGAGGGGGCTGGTTTGGAGCACCGTATCAGAATGCTATTGGCAACAAGAAAGTCTCACCCAGGCATAGCAGTACTAGCAGCTAACCAGGCACGCATTGTCGATCAAGCTATGGTTCTAAAAGAAAAATGGCCCGAGGCCACCTTCGACTTCGTACTGGGTCATGACACCCTCATTAGACTTTTTGACGAACGTTATTACGAAGGGCCCATGGAAGAACTTTTGGACCCCTTCTTCCAAATACACCGTGTTTTCGCTGCAAGCCGGGGAGAAGTAACGATAGGGGAAATGGAGGAGTGGTTAACGGACCAGGCACCGCAATATGCCAAGCACATCGTCACAATAGAACTTGACAAACAACACCGGGCAATCGCCTCAAGTGAGGAGCGGTCCCTCATCAGGGCAGGGCAGGAAAGCAATAGCCTTCCGGCAGAAGTGGTGGCCTATATCCGCGAACACAGCCTTTACTCAGATACTTAGTTCTAAGAGGAATCACCCTGCGGGGGACGAATAGGCCGAGCAAAAAGCACGACCAAGGCAGCAACAAGAGTAATGCCACCGGTAATGAGAAAAGGTGTCTCATAACCCCCCATAGGCTCTTCCAGCAGGCCAACCAAAAGGGGGCCAGCTCCGCTGCTAACTTGGGTTGCCAGAGAGATCATGCCAAAGACAGCCCCGAACGAGACATAGCCGAAAATTTCGCTCGTGAGCAAAGACTGCATCATATAAATGTTGCCGATAGTGAGGCCAAATGTGAACGCAAAGATGTAGTTAGTAACAACCGCATCGATATTGACGATCAGGAACACGGAAACAGCTTGGAAGGCAAACAGTCCTGCGGTTAGATGTCGCTTGTTCAGGGCATCGGCAAAACCACCAATGATGAGCCGCGCCACAATACTGCCAATAGCTCCGAGGCTAAGCGCGAGGGAGGCAGCCGTCCGTGATCCGGTGCGTTCTTCCAGAAAAGCTATCTGATGAATGAGGAAGCCCGTCTGAGAAAGCAGAACTAATACGAAGGCAGACACCAAGGCCCAAAAGGAGAGAGTGCCCATAGCCTGATACAGAGTCCAGCGCCGGGTCTGAACCTCCTCCCTCAGAGATGAGGAGAGGGGAAGTTCTGAGGGGGAAACAGGTCCGTCAGGAGACAGACCCATCTGGCCCGGATCCCATGCGAGCACCAGGAAGACCACAGGCAAGCCCACTACGAGAGTGAAGACTGCAATAACAGGAGTAGTCAGATCGAGGCCGCCAGAGCCAATCAGCCAAGCGACTAAGGGAGGGAGGATGACACCTGCAGAGGAGACCCCCGTAGCAGAAATACTCATGGCACGAGCGCGGCGACGGATGAACCAGCGCGCCATGATCACGTTCGTTGAAACACTGCCGGCCATACCAAAGGCGGCAGCCAAAACAGCATAAACGGTGTACAGCTGCCAAAGTTCTTGGACGAAACCAATGCAACCAACCATGACGGCCGTTAGCAGAACACCAACGGTGAGGAATGGCATAGGACCTCTTCGGTCTATAGCTGGCCCCACCATGGCAGCGGAGATTCCAGAGATGACGAAGTAAAGCCCTGTGGCACCACTTACGCTGGCATTCGACCAACCATGAGCTTGCTGCAGAGGCTTCAAAAAGACTGCCAATCCGTAGTACCCAACGCCGATACCACAGAGCATGACTAAGGCAACCCCCACCACGACGTACCATCCGTAGTAGTAACGGGAAGGCAAAAACCGGGAGGCTAAAGGAATTCGTAAGGGTGGGTTGAACGGACCCGTCACTGGGGCGAGCCACCACCGAATGCCTGGCTAGTAATGATCTCGGAACCTTTCATGCCCATTCCTCCGCGCAAGCGTAATCCTCGGCTTAAGCCGGCCAAGGCTAGAAGTCGACACCCCGCTCGAGGAGTGCATTCAAATCTGCATCTTCGGTGTCAACAAGGGCCTGCACCCAGCGATGAAACATTTGGCCACCTCCCTCATTACGCCCAAAAAGGGAATGTGCCTTGGCACCTGTCTTAAGGGCACGCTGCACCCTAAAGCCAGTGTAATAGTCCTCATCAGCGACAACATCGCGGTACATCTTCATTGTGTCCGCGTGCCGTTCTTCATCCTCAGAATGAGGCTCTTCGGGTAGGAGGAAGTTCTGGATAGTGAAGGATGACTCAGGGGTTTCCCCGGGGAACATTTGGGAAACCATGTAAGGAGATGCCCCCTGGCCGTCATAGGCCGCAGAGCCGCGCCCACCGGCTATGGAAATGTTGGGAAAAATAGTCCAAATACCGGGAGTCATGTCTTCCAACTGCCATTGGTCCTCGGGAAGATCTGCCGCCCTAGCAAAGCGAGTTGGGGAAACCATTCGCACATGCGATCCCCAAGCATAGTAGTCAGGCTGGTATGCAGAGTCTGGGCCAAAACTGTTCCTGTGCAGAATCGGTATGTGATAGAGGTCGCGGTACCCGTCGTAGGCTACCTTCCAATTAGGTCCTTCCAGGTTCTGACGACCGATGACATGGGAGTCCGCAAACCCAAGGTGATCAAGCATCTTGTCGTAGCCAGCAAGGAATAGGTCAATGTTGACCTCAGACTCAGGGTTTAGAGTGACCCATATAAGCCCAGCGCGCTCCGCTGTTGGCAGGGAAGTAAGCCCGTAGCAAGACTTATCAATATCGCCGAAATTTCCGGAATCGAAGATGGAGATGAGGTTCCCCTGAAGGTCATAGCTCCATGCATGGTAGGGGCACCGAAACCCGCGTGAGCTTCCAGCACCCTCATCAACAATGATGGCACCCCTGTGGCTGCACATATTGACGAAGGCTCGAACCTCACCGTCGACATCTCTCACCATGAGAACAGGAACCCCGACGATTTCCAGAGCGCGGTAGTCGCCCGGTTCACGCAACTCGCAAGAGAAACCCAACGCCAGAGGTAGGCGCTTGAAGACACGGTCAACCTCAAGCTTCCAGCGATCTGGATCGTAATAAAGACTGGTGGGGATCTCGTAGACCTCATTAGCCAGGTCTATACGATCGGCAGCAAGGTTTTCGACCTCACGCCGAGTCATGGCCAGCAGCTCTTCGCGACTCATAGACGACCTCCTGCAGCAGAACAACGCATTAGCCTGATTGTACGCAGAGGCGAGTGCACCTGCGTAAGCTCCCCACATGGCCACTATTGACGTCTTACTTAATGGGTTCTCGTTTTCTACAAACGAGGGCCGACCAGCGTTCTGCTCAGTAACGCTGGTCGAGTCGAAGGGCTTTCTCATCCTGGTCGACCCAGCTCACGTGGGCCGGCGGCGGGAGTTGAGCAGTGCACTTCAGCAGCGAGGACTTACGGAGTCCAGTATCGATGCAGTGGTTTTAACTCATGCCCACTGGGATCACGCACAGAACTTTGACCGCTTTAGTGCAGCACCAGTGCTACTCCATACAAGAGAGCGCCGCTATGCAAATTCGCCCCACAAGAACGACTGGGCTACTCCACCATGGACAGGCATCGCACTAGAGACGCACCAGCTACAAGAGGTAGTGGAGGGGGATGAGCTTGCTGCAGGGGTACGTGTAATCGATCTTCCGGGACATTCAGTAGGAAGCATCGGTCTGCTTGTGGAAACTGAAGATGGGACTGCCTGCGTTGCAGGCGATGCTATTCATTCCAGTTGGGTTCTGGAATCAGGCCAGCCACCACTCGTTTTCGGATCTCTATCCCAAGCGCGCGAAAGCGTAGCGAAGGCACTAGGCACTGCCAGCATTATTTACCCTGGCCATGACCAACCCTTCCGGGTTATTGATGACAAGGCCGACTACCTGCAGTCATTTGCCCTTACCATCAACAACCTGGACCCGGAACGTGAGGGCCTACGCTTCGAGACAGGGGCCCCTTCAACTTGGACTATGCCTGGGGCAGCACCGTAGACAAAACCTCATTCAATCGCCAACGCGGCGGACAGGTTCCGAACCGTCCCATCCCTCTGAGGCAGTAGCAATAAAGGAGTAGAAGTCCAGCAAGTGCTGCTGGCCTTCATACACCTCCACCATGTGCCCATAGACCGAGACGGTATCAACAAAAGCAAACTCGAAACCACCAGAAAGCCAAAAGCGATTGGCAACAGTGAAGCCAAGGGCTTCGTATCGAAGGAGTTCCTCCTCAAATTCAGGGACGATAGTGGCGCAGTGATGGAGCCCCTGCTCATGGGGCCCAAACATGTCACGTATTCCGGAAGGCCCGTCATTATTTTGCTGGACGAGTTCGACCATGACGTCACCCAGCTGGCCATAAGCAGAGGAATGGTCGAACTCGCTAGGATTACCCCGGTAAAGAGCCCGCTCCACAGGAATGTTCTCATTGATATAGAACGGGCCAGCGCCACGCTCCGCAGCCCAGCGTTCGGCGGCTTCAAAAATATCGGGGACATGGTATGCAAGCTGGACGAAAGGGCGATGGGGCATTGGCGAGCTCCTGAAAGTAATGCTGGAAATAGAAAGGTGCTAAAGCGGCTTAGCAAATGATAGGCTAAGGGACACTGGAGGACACTTTGTCCCTCTTCCTCGTGCCGCACTGGTTCAAAAACACATACATCGGTATCGAGGTCGAGCAGTTCATCGGAATTGGTGCACTGGTGCTAGTGGCTGCGGCAGCCCACCTGTTTGTCGCACTCGTGCTACGGCTTTATTTACGAGCACGACTAGCCCAGGAAGACCGGAAGTTCTGGGATAGGGAGCGAGCACGACTGAGTCGTGCTTTGCTTGCCTTAATCACCGCCATAACCGTGATCGTAGGCTTCCCCACCCTGACCTTTGACTCCAGCATCGAGAAGGTAGTAATACAAGTTGCCAGCCTAAGCGGAGCAGTCGCCCTAGTAGTCCTGGGTTTTCGCGGCATCGACATCCTCACTGATGTGCTGCAACGACGGGCAGAAAAGACAGTAAGTCGCATCGACGACCAGCTCGTTCCTCTCGTCAACACCACCCTGAAAGGCCTGGTTGTGCTCCTCGGAGCACTCTTCGTTCTAGGAAACCTGGGAGTGAACGTTACCTCTCTGTTAGCAGGCCTGGGTCTAGGCGGACTGGCAGTTGCACTTGCTGCGCAGGACACAATCCGGAATTTACTTGGAGGCGTCACGATCTTCGCTGACCGCCCGTTCCAGGTAGGGGACTGGGTAGTAGTGGACGAAATCGAGGGAACAGTGGAGCACGTTGGTTTCCGCTCATCGCGCATACGCACCTTCTATAACTCCGTAGTGTCCGTACCAAACGCACGCATAGTTGACACCCACGTCGATAACATGGGGCTACGGGAGTGGAGGCGATATAAAACCACCCTGGCAATTGCTTATCACTCAACGCCCAGTCAAGTACAAGCGTTCGTTGAGGGAGTGCGTGCACTAATTCGATCGAATCCAGGGATGAGGAAGGACTACTACATAGTTGAATTCCATGGATTCGGGGCTGCTTCGCTGGATATTCTTGTCTACTGCTTTATCAACGCACCGAACTGGAACGACGAACTGCGCACACGGCACATCCTTAACCTGGACATCATGAGATTGGCAGAAGATCTGGGGGTTGAATTCGCCTTCCCTACCCAAACTCTGCATGTGGCATCCATGCCTTCTCCAGAGCAGGATGTTTCAAGAGAGCACGACCGAGAACAGCTAAAGAGAATCATCGAAGGCTACGGTCCAAGCGGGCAAACGGGACAGCGCATAGACACTCCGTTAACGGCAGGCTTCGACAATACCCCCGATCTACCAGAGGAACGCCCCACAGGGCGTACACCGGCTATGGGAGGCGAATAACCTTGGCTAACCCAAGCCTCTCTTGCGCTAATACCTCTCCATACATGGCCAAGCTCAACACTCACACTAAGGCCCCAAACGGCATTTCTTGAGTGGAAACGGACGATATTCCGCCCACTTGTTCCTGCCGAAGTAGAACCCAGATCTTGAATAAGGGCTCTCTGTGAAATAGCCCATCGGAATCGTGTCCGTCTTCTCAGCCTCGCGTGTGGTAGGCACGCTGAAACTGATACCAGCCAGAGCCAACGATGGACAACGCACCCTCACCAGAGAGCCGACCAGGATAGGCATTAGGATCGGAGATCCAATTCTTCAAATTCGCATCAGCCTCCTCCCAGGTTTCAGCTTCAAGCTCATAGATGGTTAGGAATCGGGAAATAACGGGAAAATCATCGTGGGGATGAGCCAGCTCATAGACCGTCCCAGAAAGAAAACCCGGGCAGTTGGCTATATCCTCAATATGGTTCCCAAGGTACCGCTCACGGAACTGCTCTTCAGCTTCGGAGCTGGGTGGTTCGACCAGCCCAACCAAAATCATCTTTGCCATCGGGAAACCTCCTATGTCTGCGGAGGATAGCTCGCATACCTCTTGCTTGCCGCTGATATGGACTGCCAGGGAGAATGCTGAACATTGTCAACTATTAACAACCGGCCGTTACTCCTGCAAGGGGGATCGTTTTTCGAAAGCGAAGCCCGTACCTTCGTTCGCGGTGACGTGTTTTGCAAAAATGGGATCATCTCAGCACTGGGAGACATGGAGGCGCCAGAGGGCACATTGATTGTCGATTGTTCAGGGCAATTCCTCATTCCGGGGCTAATCGACTGCCACGTTCACATCAGCTCCTCCGGCGACCCTGCAGAACTGACATCAGGACAGCGCCTGCCCCTGGCCCGACGGGCTTGGCACGCGGCCAAACATGCATACTCGACGCTCCAGGCGGGAGTTACGACTGTGCGGGACCTCGGGGCCGCAGACCGGCTTAACGTGGAGTTATCTAGAGCGATCGAAGCAGGTGATCTGGAGGGCCCACGAATTATTGCTGCCGGGATGGGCGTCACCATGTCGGGAGGACATGGGCACGGCTTCATAGCACGCGAAGCAGACGGTGCTGATGAAGTACGAAAGGCTGTCCGGGAGGAGATCCGGGAGGGAGCCACCGCGATTAAGCTTTTTGCGAGCGGGGGCGTACTCACACCGGGGGTGAACCCGCGCTCACCTGCATTTACACGCGAAGAGCTCACCGCTGGGGTGGAAGAGGCAACCAAGGCTTTCCGCACGGTAGCTGCCCACGCTCAATCAACTGCGGGTATCAAGAATGCCGTAGCAGCGGGTGTCACATCAATTGAACATGGCGTGTGGATGGACGAAGAAGCACTCGCAATGATGATTGAGCTGGGCACATATCTCGTGCCCACGCTCACAGCACCCTTCCACATTGCTCATGGCGCAGATAATGGCATCCCCACATACGCAGTAGAGAAGGGAAGAGAAGTACTGGAGGATCACATCAAAAGTTACGAGCAGGCAATCCAAGCAGGCGTACGCATCGCCATGGGAACAGACCAGGGAACACCACTCAACCGTCCGGGAGAAAACGCACAGGAAACAGTCCGCATGGCCGACTTTGGCCTTTCACCTGAAGCAGCATTACTTGCATCAACTGCCTGGGCCGCTGACCTGCTAAGCATTAGTGAAGAAACAGGTAGGCTGCACGTGGGGTTGGCTGCCGATATCGTGAGCCTGAACGAGGACCCCTTAAGCAATGTCCGCTGTTTGGCCCAGCCGGAGACAATCGCAAGAGTATTCCGGAACGGGAAAGCAGTAAGCACCACTGGAGGAATGATTTGAGCAAACTGAGCGAAGCGCTCCAAAAAAAGAGACGGGGCGAAAGCGCCCGGGTGATGGGTTTCGGAGCGCAAGCAGCAGAGAAAGACCGTGCCCTACTGATCGGGGCAGGCGGGGAATCAGGAGCAGAGGCACTGGAGGCGGGAGCAGACTTTGTGGCTGTAGCCGCAGACGATGCTGAATCAGCCATCGCCGCGCTGGACGGACTAGATGGGCTGCTAGGTGTCCAAATAGCATCACTTACCGAGGAGGATGTTACGGCTCTCGAAGAGGCAGGAGCCGACTTCGCCATTGTTAATGCAGAGGCGGCTGCTGCCAGCATCGTTGAAAGCGAACTTGGTCTGGTCCTGGAGGTAGACGAGGCATGGGAGGACGCCCCACTTCGCGCTTTAGCAACCCTTTCTCTCGACGCGGTTTTAGTACGCTCCCCAGTTACAAACTTCACAGTGGCACGACGCATTTCCCTTGGTCGCATTGCAGCCTTGTGCGGAGTAGCTCTGATTGTGACTGTTACACCAAGCATCTCGAGTTCCGAACTCGCAGCACTGCGGGAGACCGGAGCAGGTGGAATTATCCCAACAGAAGGAACCTCCTCCGACGAATTCTCTGACCTCATCGAACACCTTGAAGCGGTCCCAGCACGAAACACTAATCGCCGGATCGAGGGCGGATTCGCGATAGTACCCCCGGCAGGTTCCAGTGGCGAACAGGAAGAGTTCGAAGACGACGACTAGTCCAATGGCAACCGTCGAACTCTCCCGACTCCGGCGGACACTGGGACGATGGTATCGGGTTAATGGCCGTCACGACCTGCCCTGGAGAACGACTCGCGACCCATACGCAGTACTTGTATCTGAAGTAATGCTGCAACAGACACAAGTTTCCCGGGTACACCCACGTTATGAGACTTGGCTCAAGCGGTGGCCTACGGCAGAAAGCTTAGCGGAAGCAACGACAGGAACGGTTATCCGAGAGTGGGCTGGGCTGGGTTATAACCGAAGAGCAGTGAACCTCCAGAGAGCAGCAAGAGAAGCGTTAGAGAAGTTCGGAGGTATTCCAACAGAGGAAGCAAAACTTTTAACGCTTCCCGGAGTGGGGCCCTACACAGCAGCAGCCGTAGCTTGCTTCGCTGGAGACAAAAGAACCGTTGCACTCGACACGAACATCGCACGAGTAGTGGCACGCACACTGCTTGGAGAGGCCACCGCACGAGTGCCGCACAAGCAGAAACTGAAAGAGGCAGCAAAGGCCTGGCTTCCAAAGCGGGGAACGCGAGCACACCAGTTAGCAGCGATGGATCTGGGTGCGACTGTCTGTAAAGCATCTTCGCCAGCATGCGAAATCTGTCCTCTCAAGAGTGACTGCACATGGCTCGCAGCCGGGCAACCAGAAGCAGATCCCACCCCTAATGGAAAAGTGACCGCTGCACCTTTCAAGTCAACAGCACGATTCGCACGGGGACAGATCGTAGCGATCCTGGCAAAGGATTCACCACTGCCCGCTTCTTCAATTGCAGCCCAGCTACCAGAGGAGCATCAAGAAAATTGCGGGCGATACCTAGAGGCTCTCGCTGGAGACGGAATCGTCACGTTTCGGAAAGAACACTGGGGGTTGGCAGAAGACCTCTAGGGCAGCAGGAGCATGGCATCCCCAAAGCTGTAGAAACGGTAACTTTCGCGGATAGCCTCAGCGTAAGCGCTACGAATCAGATCATATCCACCGAAGGCAGACACCAACATTAACAGAGTTGAACGGGGCAAATGAAAGTTGGTTAGCAATGCATCGACAGTAGAAAAGGTGTAACCGGGTCGGATAAAGAGATCGGTCTCACCTTCTAGCACTGCATCCTGATCGGCAAAAGCATGCTCAAGGGTGCGGACAACAGTCGTACCGATGGCAATCACTCGGCGGCCATCAGCACGAGCAGATCGAATGGCCTTGGCCGCGCCAGAAGGGAGGCTGAACCGCTCCGGGCCAAGCACATGCTCTGCGGGATCCTCCGCGCGAACAGGACGGAAAGTTCCAGCACCTACTTCAAGAGTAAGGAAAGTATGGTCAACTCCCACAGTGGTTAACCGGGAAAATAATTCTTCGCTGAAATGGAGCCCAGCTGTCGGAGCAGCAGCACTCCTAGCCTCCCGAGCGTAGACAGTTTGATAACGCTCGGGATCTCCCACGAAATCCCGAATGTAGGGAGGAAGGGGTACCGTGCCGACTGAGGCCGGATCGATCGGTCGATCAAAAGCCACCGTCGCTATCTCATCTTCACGGTGGAGAACCGTGCCTGTAAGGGGACCATCGCTTCCTTCCAATCGGTATTGTCGACCCGGAATCGCGCCACGCGCAGGGCGGACAAGAGCGGACCAGGATCCATTGTCATGTTCGAAAAGCAGAAGGAACTCAACCTGTCCACCGGTATCGGCACGAAAACCTCGCAGACGTCCAGCCATGACGCGGGTGTCGTTAAGTACAAGGAGGTCACCCCGGTTCAGTAGATCCGGAAGATCACGAACATGGTGATGAGCAAGCAGTCCGCTCCCACGAGACACCACAAGCAGACGTGCCGCATCTCGGGGCTCAACCGGCTGCTGAGCGATTAGGGAAGGGGGCAGGTCATAATCAAAGTCCGAGGTACGCACACGAGCAGCATTGCCCTTTCTTGAACCGCGGTCTAGCGTACGCGAGCTGGAGGCATTAGGTGGCAGAGTTCAGTGGACCCGGTACACAAGCGCGCTTCGCCGGTATAAGACGGGACTACGCACAGGCCGTGCAGGCGGAAGAGGTCTCAATTGAGCAAGGGGTGGTGGTGCAACTCGAAGCAAAGTCAGTGAGTGTAGAACAAAGTGCAATCGCTGCAATACGCGCGGAGCGAACGACGATGCGAGACAGTGCAGCAGCAGTCCTTGCAACCAAGTCAGCAGCATGTGATGGAACATATGTGGGTGTGCTCGCCGCTCCTGTTGTGAGAGGCGATGTACACACATGGTTCGATCTACGAACAGCATTCGCGGTAGGCCTAGGACTAGCCGTCGGCAGCTTTGCTCTCAGCTTGGGGAAGGGAATGCTGCGGAGCCTCTTCCGCTAGCAGCATCGACATCTGTACGGAGTTGGCCACAGGCAGCTGCAATCTCCGAACCCTTTTCAATTCGGACCGTGGCATTGACTCCCGCCTCGGTCAAGATACGACGAAACTCGCGCACCCCACGACGGGAGGGTGCAACAAAAGGGCCTGCAGTCGGATTAAGGGGAATTAGGTTGACATGCATGCCGCTACCACGAAGTAATTTACCCAACTCCTGCGCGTGACGAGGCGCATCATTTACGCCACCAACAAGGGCATACTCGATGGAGACCCGCCGACCAGAAGTACGAAAATAGCGGCGTCCAGAGTCTAGTAACTCAGCAATGGAGTTTGGTCGAGCAGTAGGAACCAGGCGGCGCCTCAGTGCGTCATCTGGCGCATGAAGGGAGATGGCGAGGCCGACCTGAAGATTCTCGGTTGCAAGCCGATCGATGGCTCGCGGAATCCCGACTGTAGATACAGTAATGGCACGCTGGGCAAGATCAAAAGCTCGAGGGTCGGTTAACTGGCGGACCGCACGTAGCGTCTCTTCATAGTTGGCCAAAGGCTCACCCATTCCCATGAAGACAACATTAGTCACGTGCTCTCCGCGCAAAGCGAGCAACCGCTGAAAATGCAAAACCTGCGCGACGACATCCTCCGCTGGAATATTGCGTTCGAAACCCATCTGGCCAGTGGCACAGAAGACGCAACCCATAGCGCAACCTGCCTGGGTAGATACACATACGGTCGACCGAGGGCCACGACCCGATCGGGGATACTGCATTAGGACGGTCTCAACCGTTGGGCCGCTGGGCAGAGAGAGCAAGGCCTTCGTAGTGTCTCCATCATCGCTTACTACCTCGCGCAGAATGACCGGGAGCTGGACCGTTAAACCAGCTGTTTTCATCCGTTCACGAAGATCTCGAGGGAGTTGGATAAGAGCATCAATGGAATCACATCCACCTTGATACAGGGCCCTCAGAACCTGGTCTGCGCGGTAGCGGGGTGCTTCGAGTGAAACAAGAAGTTCTTCGAGCTCGTTGGGAGGAAACCGCAGCAGGCTAGTCATGTAAGACCAACCGAGCTTGGGAGAAGCCCACGCTCGCCATTGAGGAAGTCTTCACCGGAGACACGCCGGGATCCACTTCGCTGGAGTTCGTCCAGAACGAGTACACCACCCCTAAAGACGATACCTGGCTGCCCCTCGCTGATTTTGAGATCACCGGGACTTAGCCCCTCGTCCAGGTCGCCTACATGCGCCCGCCACACTGCAAGTCGGTGCCCCTTGTAGATGACAAACGAGCCAGGCCAAGGATCGTAAGCACGAACTGCTCTCTCGGCTTCGATTGCAGTCATGTTTGCAGCCAGATGCCCATTGCTCTTTGCAAGAAGCGGACAGGTAGTTACTAACGATTCATCCTGGGGAATAGACTCCAGATCGCCATCGATCCATCCAGGTAGCGTCTCAATGAGAAGGTCAGCACCCTTCGCTGCAAGACTCGTCTCGAGGGTGCCAGCGGTGTCCGTGGAAGAGACTGGAAACGGACGCGAAGCTAGGAGAGGACCTGCATCCATCTGGGGGATTAGCTCCATGATGGAGACCCCAGTCGTTTCATCCCCCGCAAGGATAGCGGCTGCGACAGGGGATGGTCCGCGCCAGCGAGGGAGGAGGGAGGGATGAACATTAACGACGTGATAGCGGGGGAGGTCAAGAACATCCAGGGGAAGGAGGCGCCCGTAGGATGCGACCACAATGAGATCGGGCTCTAAAGCTGTCAGGACGGCAAGAGACTCTGGATCACGAAAGGAATCCGGCTGAAAAACCGGAACCCCTAAGCGTTCAGCCTCAACCTTGGCAGCAGGAGAACGCATGCGGGCGCCACGTCCTGCCCGACGGTCAGGCTGCATTACAGCGCAACGAAGATCGTAGCCTTCCGAGACAAGAGCACGAAGGGAAGGTATGGCGAACTCGGAGGAGCCCATAAAAAGTGTGCGCACCTCAGAGGACTTCATAGTGGAGTAAGTAGCACGGCATCTCCCCTGACCCCTCCCGTGCGAGCAGCCGCATTGCCTTCACGCACTGCGATCGCGAGAAAGCCACTTGAATCAACATGGCAGGCGAGTGCACCAATGGCAACGTCACTAAAAGTCCGAACCATGCGCTCAATACAGTGATCTCTAATTTCGATCCTAAAGTCGATTGGGAGCTGCTCCCTTCGAATGGTCGTTATGAGGTTGCCATAGCGATCAATGTGGACCACTGAGCCGCTCAGTGAGCCTCCCTCGTAAGTGCCAGCAAAAGGAGGGAGGAGAGTGAGCTCCTTACAACGAGGTCCAAGAGTTTTGAAGTCGTTTCCCACCGCGATACTAGCGGCAGCCGGGGCAAATACATCACGCCCCTCAAAGGTTGCACTTATTGACTCGAGAGCCACCCCTACGCGCTCCTTCTGTATTTCACGAACATCAATTGCTGGCGGCACAGGGCTGACTTCAGACTTGGAGGGGCGGGCCAAGGACCCAACTACCGAAGACAGAAGGCCGTTGTCGGGCCCTACAAAATAGCGTACTGCAGTGGGATCAGCAGAGACCGGAGCCCGCACAGCAATAGGAAGGCGCTCACTGCCAACACCAGGATCAACTACAGCTAGAACCACCGCAGGGACAGGAAGGAAGGGAAGAGCAGTCTCTAGAAGCCAAGCCCCCTCATCAATCGCAAAGGGGGAGACCTCGTGGGTAAGAGAGAAGAGAGGGACACCAGGAGCCCGAGTGCTCAACACAGCCTTCACCTGACCCACATAGGTGTCCTGATTTCCAAAATCAGTCAATAGAAAGATTGGGGTGGATGCAGTCATTGGATATTCCACAGATGCACATTTAAAAAGCGATCGGTTGGGCTGAAAAGCACACCAAAGGCAGGCGACATCACCGAGGTTGCACGGATATACCGAAGACTGGGGTAAGCAAGAATGACGCTTGGGGTCTCTCTCGGCCAAAGTTCCTGAATCTGCCGGTAGGCATCGAGACGAACGAGCATGTTAGAGGTGGTCCGACCCCGCTCGAGAAGAGCATCAAAAACTATGCTTCCATAGTTCGCAATATTTGCCCCGGGGTCCACTAGTTGGGAGCTGTGCCAAGCAAAGTAGGGATCTGGATCAGCCCCCTGGTCCCAGCCAGCCAGGGCAGCATCGTAGGTACGAGGAGATAGAAAGTCCCGATTGAGAACAGCAAAGCTCGTGCTCGCAACTGTGGCCCGTATACCAATCGGCTCAAGTTGACGAGCGATTTCCCGTGCAAGGGCAAGGTTCTTAGCGTCATTGTCAGTGCGGATAGTTAATCGAAACTCAGAGCCCTGGCGAATAAGTACACCTGTCGTGGGACTAGGACGCCAGCCAACTTCTGCAAGCAAAGCTAGCGCCATCTCGACATCACTTGGCGGACTATCGAGGGACGGCTCATAGGCCCAAGTGCCAGGTGCAATGAGAGACGACGAGGGTACTGCCAACCCACCGAGAGCGTTCACCACCAGTGTTTCCCGATCAAGTGCAAGCGAGACTGCCGTACGTACCCGGGAATCACGGAAGTAGGCAGCCTGGTTGTTGTTAAGGTACAAAACAAGCGAGACCGCACGCTGAAGATCCTCAGAAACGAACCCATCTATTACAGCAAGTTCGTCGATTTGATCTTGGCTAAGGTTCTGTCGGAGGAAGATCCCATCAATCTCACCCACCTGAAGGGCTTGTCTCACTTCTGAAAGGTCCGGCAAGAACCGCATGGTGATGAGATCTATCTGGGGACGGCCAAGGTGATAGCGCGGGTTTGCGCTCAGATTGGCTTCTATCGAGGTTATCGAATCGAGTCGATAGGGACCGGCTCCGACAGGCTTTGTATTGAAAGGTGAATCAAAGAGAGCAGTTCCATCGAGGCCCTGCAGCAGGTGCTGAGGAAGGATGCCGACAGTGGCGAACCGCGCAAGAAAAGTAGCATTAGTTGCCGGCAGGCGGATGATGATGGTGCGCAAATCAGGCGTCTGTACCTCAACACCGGTCCAGGCTGCCTTCAAACGAGGATCTCCCTGAAAGTCAGCCGCTAGGATCTGGTCGATGGTGAAGGCAACATCGAGGGAGCGTACAGGGATGCCATCATGCCAACGAAGATCACGGTGAAGACGAAAGGTGTAGGTGCGACCATCCTCACCAACTTCAGGAAGGGGAGCCAGATCTGGCAAAAGACGACCGTCTTCGCCAACCCGAAGAAGTCCGGCAAACACCAACCGGGAAAGGTCCTCGTCAACAGGATTTCCATCGGAAAATAAGGGATTAATCCGCTGCCAGGTCCCAACTATCCCCTCTACATAGACGGCTTGCTTTGGCCCAGTGCTAGCGAGAGGGGAATACGACCGATCCCGGTCCGACAGAAAGAGCAAAACGCCAAGAATGACCGCGGCAACAGCACCAGCCCCAAGAAGAGCTACCGCAACTAGACCTAGCCGCGAGCCTGCCACCCCATTAAGCATGGGAGAAGGCTACTGGAATTGGACGCTCAGGAAAGACACAAACAGGAACACGACTACGAGAATAATCGTCGCCTGAAAGAGGGTCTTTTCTAGACCGCGCTTGGTTCGATAGACGGAGCCTCCGGACATACCACCGAGGGCGGCCCCAAAACCTGAGCCCTTAACCTGCAGCAGGACCGCCACTATAAGCAGGACGGAGACGATGATCTGGATTGTGTTCAACATCAGCGGGTAACAAATACGGCTTCTTCCGAAGGTCTGTGCTCAGCCCCCGGCATGCCGCTCTCTCGCCCATGGTACACGTCAAGAATGGCAGCGGCGAGCTTTTGGAAGTCATGACGATAGCGATTTTCGGAAGCCACAACATCAGCTTGAATCACTCGAACATGCTCAAAGACTCGCGCATCGGGGTGATTCAGCGCGACAGGAGTGGAATGCAGTTCGTCAGGCAAAACCCCCAGATTGTTGTTTGCAATCACCGTCTCAACGATACCTGGAGCGGTATGTCGCTCGAGAGCTTCGATGTGGTCGGCAACACCAAAATCATCGGTCTCTCCATGCTGTGTGGCGACGTTGCACACAAAAATTCTCTGGGCACTGGTTGAGAGCAGCGCCTTGCGCAAGTCCTCTACAAGCAGATTTGGCATAACGCTGGTGTATAGGCTTCCAGGACCGATGACAATGAGATCAGCATCAAGGACGGCGCGCACTGCATCGGGATGGGCTTCTGCATTAGAGGGATTGAGAAAGAGCTCGTGGATGCTGGCACCATGCTCTGTGATCTTGTGTTCACCATGGACAAATTCGTCATCTTGAGTGCGGGCAGAGAGAGTCACGTCAACAAGGGTTGATGGGAGAATATTGCCCCGCACGTTGAGAACGCGGCTAGCCTCATGAATGGCAGTCTCAAAATTCCCAGTTACATGGGCCATGGCGACGATAAAGAGGTTGCCGAAAGAGTGCCCCTCTAGCCCTTCCCCAGCACGGAAACGGTATTGAAAGAGTCGAGACATTAGCGGCTCAGCCTCAGCCAAAGCAGAAAGGCACTGACGGAGATCGCCCGGGGCAACTACACCAAAGTCTTGGCGTAACCGCCCAGAGGAACCACCATCGTCAGCAACGGTGACAATTGCGGTGAGGTTGCTGGTGTGATCTTTAAGGCCGCGAAGCAGCACTGAGAGACCAGTTCCTCCGCCGATAGCTACAACGTGAGGGCCCCGACTAAGCACACGCTTCGTGTAAAGCGACTCGGCCATACTGCCATTCTGGGAACCCGGTCGCACCACAGCGTAAAGAAGGGAAGCGTTCAGTCTCCAGAAAGCGATGCTTACACTACCAACTGCAACGCAGACAAAGATGATCCCACGACCCCAACGAGGGATGAACTGGAGGGTGAGGTAGTGGGCAACCCCAGGAAAGTCATACAGTAGATAAGCCTCACGCAGCAGGTATGCGGCCCCCAGACTTAAGAGGGTCATCCCCACAACGAGTAGAAAAAGCCAACGCTTGATATGCATCCCTGGATAAAGCCAGGTAAACAGGCTGTGATTCCGCATCCTGCGTGGCATTACGTTCTGAGAGTCTACCAGCGTAAGCGCCTGCCCCGAAGACCCTGCAAAAAGGAGGGGGAAATTCCTCAGGTGAGGATAGGGGCTATTGGTCGAGTTCCCTGGAAATTAACTCCTGGGCCACCTGGGGATTAGCCCGTCCCCGTGTCTCGCGCATGACTCCACCAAGAAGCCTCTTTATGGCGGTACCTTTGCCACCACGATAGTCTGCTACGGCCTTCTCATTCTCCGCAATCACCTTGCGCACAATCTCAACAAGTTCGTCACTTTCACGGACCTGGGCAAGACCATCCTCCTTGACGATGTCACCAGAACTCCTACCACTCACGACCATTTCATCAAACACTTGCTTACCGACCTGACCAGTAACGATCTCGCCTTCAACCATCTCGATCAGCTCAGCAAGCGCCTCTGGAGTGAGCGGAAAGTGTTCTACATCTGCATCATGGTCGTTTGCCCAGCGACCCACCTCACCTAAGACCCAGTTAGCTGAGAGCTTCGCAGAGCGAGCAGGCTCAAAGGGGAGAGCTGAAGCTACAGCGTCAGCAAAGTCGGAACGGTCGCGTGCCTCCGCCAAGGTTGAAGCCTCAAATTCAGAAAGCCCTAAGCCGATATAGCGCCCTCGACGGGCAGCAGGGAGCTCGGGAAGCTCGCTGCGCACTTCCTCCACGAATTGGCGGCTGAGGGCCAACGGTGGCAAGTCGGGCTCAGGAAAGTACCGGTAGTCGTTAGCCTCTTCTTTGGAACGCTGGGAAACAGTCCCTTGGCCATCTTGGTCCCAGCCGCGAGTCTCCTGAGAAATGGCTCCCCCTTCACTAAGAACCTCCGCCTGACGGGACATCTCGAAGACAAGAGCCTCATACACAGCGCGAAAACTATTCATGTTTTTTATCTCAACCTTTGAGCCCAATGCCTCCTGGCCTCGTGGCCGAAGGCTGATATTGGCATCGCAGCGGAAGTTTCCTTCTTCCATATTGGCTCGGCTGGCTCCAATAGCGCGCAGAATAGAACGCAGGCTGATCAAATAGGCGCGTGCTTCCTCAGGTGAGCGGATGTCTGGTTCGCTCACGATCTCCATTAGAGGGGTGCCTGAACGATTGATGTCTATCAGGCTGTATCCCTCACCACTTATGGGATCGGTCCGGTGGAGAAGACGGGCAGTATCCTCTTCCATATGCACTCGAGTAATTCCCACCCGGGTACGCTCCCCCTCTACCTCAACATCAAGCCATCCACCAGCACAGATGGGCAGATCGTATTGGCTAACCTGATAGCCCTTCATCAGATCGGGATAGGGGTAGTTCTTGCGGTCGAACTTGGAGAATTCTGAGATCTCGCAGTTTAGGGCAAGCCCTGTCTTAACAATGAGCCGGATGGCCTCCTCGTTTATCACTGGAAGCACTCCGGGAAGTCCGAGACAGACAGGACAGACATGGGTATTGGGTTCGGCCCCGGAATATTCTGCGTTGCAACCACAGAACATCTTGCTCCGGGTAATGGGCTGGCAGTGCACTTCAAGACCTATGACGGTCTCAAACTGGATGGCTGCATCGGTCACGGAGGGCCTCCTACATACGGGCATTTGGAGAATAAGAACGAGGAAGGCGTGGAGATAGCGCACCACCCGCCTGAGCTAGTGAATTCCACGAGCGTAAGCTTTGAAAAAGTCTGCATACACCAGAAAACATATCCAGGGCTTACTGATAGAGCAGATCTTACGCACCTGAACCAGGAAACGCTGGAGAGGTAGCGCTAGAAGAGCTGAATATGGGGGGCGCCTTTAGCCACACGACCAATGAGATGCAGGGATTCGTTGTCGGCAGCGAAAGCTGCTTCAAGGACTCTGGCCTTGCGAGGCGAGCACGCAAGCAGAAGGCCTCCGGAAGTTTGTGGATCAAAAGCTATAGAGGCGAGAGCAGGAGGCACACCGTTAGCAACCGTGAAATTGTCTCCGACCCAGTCTCGGTTACGAACCTCCCCTCCAGTCTGGATACCGCTTTCAGCAGATTCCCGTGCACCAGGAAGAAGCGGTAGGGCCGCGGCTTCCACAGTAACGGAAACGCCAGAGCTCTCAACCATCTCCCAGAGATGGCCAACAAGACCAAAGCCAGTAATGTCGGTTGCTGCCCGTAAGCGATGACTGATAGCTAGATGGGCCGCATGGCGGTTGAGATGGAGCATCGAAGCGATAGCAGTATTCAGCCAAGCAGAATGCTCTTCCTGGCCTCTATCGTTAGAGAGGATCACTCCTGTACCCAGCGATTTTGTGAGATATAGAAAGTCGCCAGGACGAAGCGCGGCCTTACGAAGGAGACGCGAAGGGGTCGCAATGCCAAGGACACTCAAGCCAAACTTAGGCTCATCGTCCCAAATTGTGTGACCACCCGCGACAACTCCTCCGGCCTCAGCAACCTTGTCAGCACCACCCCTGATAATTTCTGCAGCGACTTCCGAGGGCAGGTCCTCAGGAAATGCGGCAATGTTGAGGGCAAGGACCACCTCCCCCCCCATCGCGTAAACATCAGACATAGCATTAGCAGCAGCGATTGCGCCGTATTGCCAAGGGTCATCAACCAGCGGGGCGAAAAAGTCGACGGTAGCGATTACGGCAGTTCGATTATTGATTCGGTAGACGGCAGCATCATCAGGCGCCCCCAGCCCAGCCAGAAGGTCTGGATGTTGCATCGGATCAAAGTCTACGGTCAGCGGCGACAGCACCTGCGCCAGGGCCTGGGGCCCTGCCTTAGACGCTCAGCCCCCGCAACCCGTCAAATCCGTTAGCCGAATTTCTTGCGCAGTCACAGAGAGATCGTAGCGGAAGGAAGCACTCCGGGATCAAGGCATGCCAAAATGCCCCGGTGACACTCGAGCCGGGCAGCATCATGAAGACACTAGGAAAGCTATACGGGGAGCCCATATCTCGGCCTCACGGCGACCCAGTGGCCGAACTGGTTTTAACGGTCCTCTCTCAGAACACATCGGACAAGAACAGTGGCCGCGCCTTCGTGCAGCTAATGCGAAATTACCCCAGTTGGGAGAGCATCGCAGAAGCACCGCTAGAAGAGTTGATAGCGACAATCAAGACAGGGGGCCTGGCACAACAAAAGGCACCACGCATCAAGCGAATCCTAAAGGCTGTACAGGAGCGGGCACCGGACTGGAGCCTTGCGTTCCTAGAAGAAGAGCCAATAGAACAGTCACGAGCCTGGCTACGAGGACTTCCAGGCGTAGGGCCGAAGACTGCAGCTTGCGTACTTTTGTTTGCGCTGGGTCAACCAGCGCTGCCGGTCGACACGCACGTAGAAAGGGTGGCAAAACGCCTAGCGCTCCTCCCACCGAAGACAACTCCAGAACAAGCACATCAATATCTTGAGGAGCTTGTTGCACCAAGGGAATACTTCCGTTTCCACATGTTACTAATCAAGCATGGGCGTCGAACTTGCAGTGCCCGCGCACCGAACTGCCAAGCATGCCCGCTGGAAGAGGAATGTCCGAGCAGCTTTCCACAAGCAGAATCAACGAGTTAGGAATCGTCTTCGCGTATTCCATTAGCCTCGAGTTTCACTGACTCGCTCTTCGTGAACCTATTGGCCCGAATACCTCGCAACTTCAAGAACAATCGCTGGCGAAGACCAGTGCCTTCGGACAAGAAAAGGGCAACTCTCCGCTGGTCAACGAACTCCTGGGTCGGACCTGGAACAGCTGGAAAGGGGACCGCAGGGCCGGTGTCATAAGCCATTGGGTCCAATGGCTGATCGGAAAAGAAATAGTCGCTAACCAAACCCAGAACTCGCCCAGCCACCGCGACAGTGAGCCCAATCGAGCCCGCAATTAGAAAGTTACGCTCAGGTACAGCAAGCATTGCCTGAGCGACTGTCTGCAGATCGACAACAAAAGCATCTTCCGAGCCAAACCGATCAACAAGATAGCTCCCTCCGCGAGCAAATAGGTAGCCCGGCGCAGAAGCGAGAAGGACGGCGAGACCAAACGAAGTGAATCGCGAAAAACCTCGGTTGAGCTGGAGTGTAGCTGCCCCCATAACAGTAGCAGCGATGAGACTGGCTAACACCACCCAGCGAGCCTGACCATGGATATCCCCCGTAAGGAAGCCTACGAGTTCGCGGATGACGTTGGAAACGGAAAGAATCTCAGCGGCCTGCTCTCCAGTCTCGTCAAAAGCATCAAGTCCAGTCGCATAAACCACTTTGGCCGAGCGATGGAGCACCAAAGCTCGAATGGTTTCTGTATCAGCAGTAAGAACTTCCAACCGACTAAGGGTTACGGGTAGGGGGTAGTCGGGAACTTCCAGATTAGACTCATCGGAGGAGCGCGCTTCCTCCTGTAGGGAAGGAATATTCTCCTCGAGAAACTGATCAATATCCGTGAGGGAGGCGAGGCCAGCAGCCAGGAGGGTCTGGGCCCTATTGGGTTGGGTCATCTCGAAGACGCTAAGAGACACAATGAAGAGAAAGAGGGCGATTGCGAAGAGCCCTGCGGCAAGCGATCTACCGCCATGCTCAGCTTCAGCATAGGCCCGCCCAAAGACACGCTCGCTAACAGGGCCACGCTGGGGAAAGCTAGAACGCCGACTCAGCACCCATTCACCCTACACGCCCTGAACCACAATAGTTCCGGCAATGCGATCGTGGAGAGCCCTACGGTAGGGATCAAAAACGGCCCAAAGAAAGCCTGCCACACAAACGAGAAGACTAAGACCAACAAAAGCACCTGCAGCAGCAGGAGTACTCCGCAATACAAAAGCAAGAACTGCACCGATCGCCAAAAGCAGAACGTAGCTAAGCATCCCCATTACCCGAGCAAGGGCACCAAAAACACCAAGGGCAGCGCCATCAGAACGAACCACACTAATACGCATGATCGCCGCCCCAGCTGTCTTGCCCCAGAAGGCAAAGCCAAGGAAGAAGTAGAGGAAAACCGCGAGGGGAACTGCCCCAACGAGAGCCCAAAAGAGGTTTATGGCGCCCCCAGAAGCATTCACTCGATCGAAATCAGAGGAAAGGAGCAGGTTGACCGATCCAGCAATGATAAGAACTCCGGCTACGAAAAAGAGGACAAGAGCATCTATGGCAACGGCAGCAAAGCGCATCTCAAAGGACGCGTAACGCAGACGACGTGCCGAAGGGTGACTGAACGCCGCTCTTGAGGCTACCGCAGACCCTGCTGTCATGAGCGGTTCTATTGTATCGCCGGAAAGGACATGAGCGGAGAACTGGTTTGAGGAGATAGCGTCAAGCAGAAACCATAGACTGGAGGAGTGAACAACATCCGCCTTGCCGGGGTCTACTCCACACGCGTTGAGCTTATCCCTTGGCGACCATCACTTCTTATCCTCTCCACTACAGTTGCAGCAACGCTAGCACTAGCATTGATACTTGCCCTCAGCGCCTTCTTGAGCCGAGGGGAGCATAGCGAACACACATTCTCTCTCTGGCAATGGGAAGCGAGCCAGCTGCCATCCTCTATTTTCACCCTACTAGGTGTAGGAAAAGAACTAGATGCAGCAGAAGAAACGGAGCGTCTGGCGAGCTACTTCCGCCTAACTAGTGCGATTCGGGCAGAACTCCAGGCTGATGAGCCAGACCAGATACTGCTGGAAGAACTCACAAAAGAGCGCTCTCTCTTCGAGAACGATGTAGAAAGAATCATTGAGGGCTACGTGACTAACGCGGTCCTCCATGCAGGACTACGACGCCCACTTCCCCTTTTCAGCGGAATCGCAGTACTTTGGCCTCCCGTTGACATCGAATTAACCAACCCTCCTCAACTACTAGTGCGTTCACCACGGAAGGAGATCCGTCGGGCAGGCGACACTCTTCTGAGCCCAGACTTAGGCCTGACCGCTATCGAAAAGATCGAGGCCCAAACCGACAACGAGAACATCGTCTCACTAGTGGTCTCGATTGGAGGGCTGGCGGCATACCCAGCAATTGTGCTCGAAAACCGCTCATACGGTTCAGTTCTTCGCCTGGCTGCACACGAGTGGGTCCACCATTACCTCGCGTTCTACCCGCTAGGAGAAGCATGGGGACAGGGGGAGGGGACCAAGCTCAACGAGACTGTAGCGCATGTTGCTGAGCAGGAGATCGCACGCCTCGCAAGGGAGCTGAACCCCATCGCATTAGAGACAGCAGCTGATGGGCGGGCACCACCGCACAAACATTCCCTTCCTGACTTCCCTGGCACGATGCGGCAGCTACGACTAGACGTCGACAAACTCCTAGAGCAGGGTCTCGTGGCCGAAGCCGAGACATTGATGGAAAAGCAGCGACAACAGTTTGCCTCCCACGGAATCAACATCCGCAAAATCAACCAAGCGTACTTCGCTTTCTACGGGTCATACGCAAACCTGCCTCAGTCCTCAGATCCAATAGGGCCGAAGGTCGAGCGGGTATGGGAAGAAACGAAACATCTTGCCCTATTCATGTCCCTAGTACGAAACATTCGGACTGAGAGGGATCTTGATTCCATACTTGTGAAGCTAGGTGTGGACCCTGAAAACGTAACAGTAGATTAGAAGGTAGGCCACGAAGGGGAGTTGGCTGGGGACGGAGGAGTCGAACCCCCACATACGGAACCAGAATCCGCTGTCCTACCATTAGACGAGTCCCCAACTCCACTGAGGAGCCTAGCACGGAGGAGGGAACGCGCTCCAGAGGGATGGGAATAGGACAGCCCATCAGGCCAAGAAGGGTAAGGGGGTTGCCATGCCCCCACTAAAACCTGTAACTATCGGCGAGCGAGCAGAGTCCGAGGAGGCTGCCATGCGAGGACGGTTCGAACGCCTCGGGGGTTTGTGCACTGAGGAGAGTGCCGATGGGCACGTGATCACCTACATGCGCGTCGCATATGAGGGAGAGGGGCCATTCCATGAGAGCACACGCCCAATCGCTCTGGGCCTGGATGACGGTTCCCCTCAGCCATTAGGACCCTCACACGAGCAGGTGGCGGAACGACTCGTGCGTCAAGCCAACTACGGAGTGCAGCTTCTAGCAGAGTCTGATGTTCCGAAGTACGCACGGGAGTTTTTCTTCGCTGCGATTAACCGACCCCTAATTCCTCGGGAATTCGCTGTACCCCTCCGGGTACAGGACACCCTCGAGGCACTACTGGCGCTAGAAGATATCGTTGGACATGGGCCATCACCGTTACGTCCACCAAGCGATCCCTAGGAACACCAACCCACGCTAGACAGTGTTGGTTCCACCGTCGACCCCAAGCGTCTTCCCAGTAACGTAGCTCGATCGATCGCTGGTGAAAAAGAGCACCGCTTCGGAAACCTCTTCTGGCTTCGCCATACGCCGCAGGGGTAGCCCTCCCCCTTGGGACTGAAGAGAACCTGTGCTACGTAACGACTCGGTCATCGGAGTTTCGATAGGTCCAGGGGCCACCGCATTGACACGTATTCCATGAGGACCAAACTCAACAGCGAAGCAACGGGTAAGCATGATCACGCCGACCTTCGAAACACAGTAGTCCATTATCCCCGGCGAAGGAGCGTAAGCAGCGATGGATGCGAAGTTAACGATAGTGCCACCGTGGCCCTCCGCCATCATTTGGCGAGCAGACTCCCGAGCACAGAGCATGACGCCAGTGAGGTTCACGTCCAGCACCTTCTGCCAACGCTCAGTGGGTTTATTAAGGATGGTTGCAGCGTCTGGGTGAAGGAAGGGGTCAGTAGCCTCATCCCCCTCGACGTAGTCCGCATAGGAGATACCAGCCGCCGTAACCATAGAATCAAGCCGCCCAAACTGATCCACCGTCGTAGACACAAGATTGACTACATCTTGCTCGCTGGAGGTATCGGTGTGGACGAATGTCGCATTTCCTCCAAGATCCTCGATCTGGGCTGCCGTGGCCTCACCCCCTTCATCGTTAACATCAGCGATAGCGACGGACGCACCCTCGCGCGCAAACATAAGGGCTGTAGAGCGACCCATTCCCGACCCACCACCTGTGATAATGGAAACTTTACCTTCGAGCTCTCCCGGCATGATTTTCTCCTTCTAGTCTTTGAAGCTATTACATCAATGCGCGCAGCCTACGCCTTTAGAGAAAAGGGCCTAAGCCCCAGCTGTTGCCCTGAAGACAACAAACATCCCAAAAACGAGCAACGGGCCTAGCGTAACTCTCTATAGAAATCTCTTATGTCATCCACAAAAAGGCTGGGCACCTCTGCGGGAGCAAAGTGGCCGCCACGGGGTTGCTCCGTCCAGTGAACCACATTGCCAGCCGCCTCTGCGGCAGCCCGGGGCACAAACACCATCTCCTTGGGATAGACGGGCAGGCCAAGGGGCACCTTGCGAGCGGCTTCAGGGTCGGGCAAGGGCTGGGGAGGTGTCCGGAAGGTGTGCCAGTACCAGCGCGAGGTTGTTACAAAACTTTCTGTGAACCAGTAAATGCTGACCGTGTCGAGAAGAAACTGGCGCGAGAAAGACTGCTCGACGTCGCCTTCATTGTCACTCCAATTTCGACGGCGTTCTACCAGCCACGAGGCCAATCCAGCAGGCGAGTCGTGAAGAGCGAAGGAAAGGGTCTGGGGATCGGTGGTATGAACAGCAATATGAGCCAGGGCTGTAGTCCAGCGTTCCTCCATGAGGTCATATCGGTGGCGCTCCTCCGGCGCAAAGTCATCCCTGTTTGTCCGCATCGCAGGTCCCATAAGGGTGCCAATTAATTGGCGCGCACTACCCGGCTCGGGCAAGTTGTCAGGCGTTGCAGTAGGCGGCAAGGAAGGCAGGGTTAGGTAGACCCCAAGAACCCGTTCCGGATAACGAAAGCCGAGAGCGCTAGAGAGCATCGCCCCAAAGTCTCCGCCTCCGGCTGCGAACCGGTCATAGCCCAGGACATCAGTCATCAGCCGGGCCCATAGGTCTACAGCCTTGTTGGTCTGGAGACCGTCAATCCGAAGAGGGGTTGAGAAGCCAAAGCCAGGAAGCGAGGGCACCACAACATCAAAGGCATCGGCAGGATCGCCGCCATATGCAGCAGGGTCGGTAAGAGGCTTAATCACCTGTTCGAAATCCCAAAATGTCCAGGGCCAGCCGTGGGTGAGGACCAAAGGAATGGGGTTCGGGCCCTTTCCTCGCTCATGAATAAAATGGAGGGGCACTCCCTCGAAGTCCACCTGGTAGTTGTTGTAAGCATTTATTCGGGCTTCAGTTTCCCGCCAGTCAAATTCGTGCCTCCAAGAGTGCAGAAAAGACTCCAAATATTCGCGGTTCATCCCGAAACGCCAATCTTCATTTGCAAAGTCGGCGGGAAAACGAGTGTGGTCGATTCGGCGATGGAGATCGGCTATGTCTTCATCTGGAATATTGACGGTGAAAGGTTCCGCTTGCGTCATATGGGTTAACTCCATTCTGAATAGAAGTTCTACACCTCAGAGAGGAGGACGGCTCGGCCTTCGGTGCGACTCAGATAGGTAGCTTCGATTACCCGCATGTAGTGGAGGCCATCAGCAAAGCTAGTAAGGATGACAGGAACACCACTACGTACGGAATCGACAAAGTCCTGCTCTACACGCCACTGCCCGGCAGTGCCAGGATCGGGCTCAAGAGGGGCCAGCTCCTCTCCGAGAGAAGCGAAGGCCATAGTGTCACCAGGAAACCAGTGGAGGGTTCCAGCGGACCCATAAACAGAGATCCCGTTCGCCTCTGAAGGAACCGCGTGGAGTACGGTCGAGACGCGATAAGTCACACGTCCACCCCGCTCCAACTCAGCAAATACCCCCAGACTATCGGGGACCTCAATAGCAGTTTGTTCCCCTGTCTCAGCGTTAGTGCGTGAGCGAACGAACGTCTCTCCGTGTGAAAGAACGGACCGAGTTGGACCAAACCAGCGAGAAACAATCTCAGCGTAGATGCCGTAGGCCATTACATTCATCCCGGAAAGGTCAGTGCGATCCCGCCAATGCAGCGGGGCCTTGGCATCTAGAGCCCCACCCCCAAGGACAGTCACGTGCACTTCTCGAACGTCTCCGATGGAGCCATCCTCCAGCAAGCGGCGAACGGTTCTCCAACTCTTAAAATCGAACGGTGCAGGAACTAACTGTGCGACTAGGTCCGGCCGGGCCTCGGAAGCGGCCAGCATCTCACGTGCCTGGGAAGCATCCATCGCCATTCGGGCTTCGCATAGAACGTGCTTACCAGCCTCAAGGGCGGCAATGGTGAGAGCACTATGCATATAGGGCCAAGTACCAATGCAGACAGCGTCGATGTCTGTGGAGCTAAGCAGGGTTTCCACATCAGGTTCGATGCGAGGAATACCGAACTCCTCAGCTACGGCACGGCTACTAGCCTCACTGCGGTTACAAACAGATACGAGATCAACATTCCCGCCTTCGCGGAAACCAGGGATGTGACGAAGCTTCATGTTTCCACCGGCACCAATAAGGCCAACACGGAGGGGCGTTTCTTTTGAAGTCATCTGTGCTCCTTTGAGCTAGCGGCCTTGCCAGCGGGGATCCCGCTTTTCGGCGAAGGCTCGCGGGCCTTCCTTCGCATCTTCGGAGTTAAGGACAGCACGGCTAACCCATTCACCAGTTCTGTATGACTCGTCGATCATCAGCTGCCGCCATTGCTGGGCCATGAATTTGCTGCCCTCCACAGAGAGAGGCGCATTCTTCGCAATCGCACCAGCGATTTCCTCAGCTCGGGACATGAGTTCATCCGGTTCGAGCATTTCGCTAACGAGCCCCATTCGGAGGGCATCAGGGGCCTCAACACGCTCACCGGTTAGGAGGATATACATGGCATGACTAAAGGGTATGAGGCGAGCCAAATTATGAATTGCGTAACCAGCAAGAATGCCTCGCTTCACCTCAAATAAGCCGAACCAAGCCTCGGTTGAACAAACACGAATGTCACAGTCCAAGGCACGCTCGAGGCCACCGGCGATACAAAGCCCATTGATCGCCGCGATAAAGGGTTTGGGCGAGCGGGAAAAGGGAAGGCTGCTAGCCGGATCAAACGTACGCCGAGGAGCAGCCTGCTCAGCCCTATCAATGTTACGTCGGTTCATCTCCTTGAGATCCGCCCCAGCGCTAAAGGCACGGCCTGCACCGGTCAGGACTCCAGAGCGCATCTCAGGATCGGCGTGGAAGTCAGCAAGCGCTTCCACAAGATCCTCCGACATCGTGCCACCGAGAGCATTGAGCCGCTTAGGCCGATTCATGGTGAAGATAGCGAACCCATCACGCTTTTCGTAAAGCAGGTCGGGCATAGGTGGCCTCCAGTGCTAGGGCGCGTAGTCTCGCACGTACACACTGGATTAGGTGATATGGAGAACTCCATGAGTGAAGAGACCGACATCTTCGAAGTTATTTTCAATTGCCGAGCAATGCGGCGGATCAAACCGGACCCAGTTCCAGAAGAGCTTCTCATAAAGCTGATCGATGCGGGCAATCACGCGCCTACCGGATCGAACGTCCAGAACGTGCGCTGGGTTATCGTGCGCAACCCTGAACAAAAACGTTTGCTGGCAGAAGAGAACCGCCGCCACATCACTGCCTACATGGCAGCAGACAGAGTAGAGGAGCTCCCGCACCACTCCAAAGAGAAGCGTGATCGCATGCGAGAAGCAGTCGTCTGGCAGATGGAGCATATGCACGACATCCCAGCGCTGGTCATCGCTTGCCTAGAGTTTTCGGAACCCCAGACTGAACCTGCGCGTGCAGGAGGAGGAGGCTACGTGTGGCCTGCAGTGCAGAACGTGCTGCTAGCAGCACGTGCCCTGGGCCTAGGCGCCACCCCAACGACACTGGGCCTGCGCGACCGTGACAGAGTGAAGGAAATACTCCACCTACCGGAGACGGTAGAGGCCTACTGCTTAGTCCCAATTGGATACCCCATGGGGAATTTTGGCCCGGTGACCCGCCTACCAGTGGAAACGACGCTCCACTGGGATCACTGGTAAGTAACCTTAGATTCCAAAGACAGAATCGGCAGATTATGGAAGCAATGCGATCTCCACTAAGCAGGTATCGCATTGGTCTGCACTGGTAGGAGAAGCACTCACTCCGAGCACTCCGTTAGGGGGTGCGATGAAGTAAGCAATGAAGGGGGTGGCGATAACCGTTTGTCCTGCTACGGTATCCGATGCCAACTACACAAGCTTCGTCCGATGACTACAAAATTTTTGTTCCTCAGTTCATTGCGCCAATCAGAGGCCACTAGTCCCTTGTCGGCGGACAGCGGGAAAACCAGCTCGTGAATCGCTTCGGGCGATTCATGGCAGGATTAGTGGGCCTTGCCCTGATTGGCGGGGCGGTGTGGATGGGTGTACGTGCACTAGCTCAGAGAAGCCCCTCACCTGGAACAACTGGCAACCAACCAAGAACAGAGCCATCGCGTAGGCCTTTGGCAACCTCAAGCGTTCCCACAAAGCATCCTTCCGTAGCACCAACCATGCCCGCTGAGAAGCCCTCATTTCTTTTCGATCGCTACCCAAGATTCGCAGTCAGGCACCCGTGGATAATCCTCAGTGCCGTCTTGTCGATAGTGCTGACCTGTGGAGTGCTTTGGGCAACGATGCGAGGTGAATATGGGACCGGCGGATTCACCCTCCCCGGAGCTGAATCCCAAAAGCTATACGACCTACTCAGTGAACGCTTTCCTAGAGTGGCGGGGGATACTGCTGAAATCGTCATCCGCGCACCCGGCGGACTGGAATCAGAGAGAGTGCGCTCGCACGTCAATGACCTGCTAGCTCAGGTGAAGGAGCTGCCACAAGTAGTAACTGTGATCTCACCCTATGAGGAACCAGGACGCATCTCACTGGATGGGACTATCGCGAGAATCACCGCACAGTACGAGACAGGTGCCGACCAAGTCGACGATAGAAGCATTGCAGCATTATTCGATTGGCGAGAACAGGTTTCCAAAAACGACATCCAGGTGGAATTGGGCGGGATTATCGCTTCGGCTGGGGAACAAGAGGCCCCTGGAAACGCAGAACTCGTGGGGTTAGCAGCGGCAGCCGTGATCCTGTTGATCGCATTCGGTTCAGTAACGGCAGCAGGACTTCCCATTCTCACAGCACTGCTGGCCTTACTCCCGGCATTTTTCCTCATTGGAATCGGTGCCTCGTTCGTGAACTTCGCAGAATTCACCCCGCAATTCGCCGCGATGATCGGCATCGGCGTGGGAATTGACTACGCTCTTTTGGTCGTAACCCGCTTCAGAGAAGCTCTTGAACGGGGTTTGTCCGTCCCCGATGCAGTGGCGGAAGCAGCTTCGACAGCGGGCCATTCAGTGATGTTTGCAGGTGTCAGCGTTGTCATTGCTCTTATGGGCCTCTGGTCCATGGGTGTACCCCTACTCTCAATAACAGCTATGGGGCCAGCAATAGCTGTAGCACTAGCGGCGCTGGTAGCCCTTTTCGTACTACCAGCAATTTTGGGGCTAGTTGGACACCGGGTGAATCGCCTTAAGGTGCCTGGATTGCGCGTTTCTGCGATACAGAACGATAGCGGCATGGGCTACCGGCTGGCCCGAATGATCCAGAAGGCACCCTGGCTCTGGCTCATAGTAGCGACAGCTGGGCTGTTGCTACTCGCCTTTCCGGCACTCGATGTACGGCTCGGTTCGAGCGATGCAGGAAGCAATCCCACCTCACTAACATCGCGACGTTCCTATGACCTACTTGCCGAAGGCTTTGGTGTCGGCTTCAACGGACCGATCCTGATCGGCGCCTCCTTCAACAACGAAGAAGAAGCAGAGGCCTTCGAGGCACTCCCTATCCAACTTGGGGGAGAAGACAACATCGTGGCCATAACCCCACCTACCCTAAATGAGGACCGATCAGCAGGAACGCTGCTCATCATTCCAGCCAGTTCCCCACAGGACGAGGCTACAGACGACCTCGTACATCACCTCCGCGACCATCTTCCCTCACTTTTGAGTGGAACGAGTGTTGAAGCGCTAGTGGGCGGGCCGACAGCGATTTTTATCGATATCGGGGAACGAGTTCGTGATCGGATGCCTATCTTCCTAGCCGCCGTTATCGGAGCCAGTTTCTTGCTTCTGATGGTGGTTTTCCGATCAATTTTGGTTCCCATCAAGGCAGCCCTGATGAACGTTCTGGCAGCAGGTTCGGCCTACGGCATCCTCGTAGCTATTTTTCAGTGGGGGTGGGGTGCCGATCTTCTCGGACTTGAAGGGACGGGACCCATAGAGTCGTTCTTGCCAATGATGATGTTCGCCGTTCTGTTTGGACTCTCTATGGATTACGAAGTATTCCTAGTGAGCCGAGTGCGGGAGGAATATTTGGCGACGGGTGACAACGCCGAAGCAGTGGCCCGTGGGCTTGCCGCTACAAGCCGAGTGATCTCAGCAGCTGCAGCAATCATGGTGGCAGTCTTCTTAGCTTTCGCGCTGAGCGAACAGCGAGTAATAAAGGAGTTTGGAATCGGACTAGCTGTAGCTATCTTCCTGGACGCTACGGTCATCCGCCTAGTGCTCGTGCCAGCAGCCATGCAGCTCATGAGCGATGCCAACTGGTGGTTACCGGGCTGGCTGAGCCGTCTCCTACCCACTCTCGGTTTCAAGGACGCAAACACTCACAAAGCTCTTGGTGAAGGGGCTATAGGAAAGTAGGCCCCAAGGCTGTTGAGCTCTCCGTATACTCGCAGCATGGGCAACCAAACACCGCGCGTTCTACAGACAGCAGGCGGCAGTGATCAACCCAACTGGCCTGCCATGGAGAGTTCCATCCGACAACTTGCAGTGAACTATGCGCTAGGAACGGATGCCATAGGACGAGATGAGCCTGAAACAGGGCGGGCGCTTTACCACGAGACATTCACATCAGATGCCAAAATCTCGATTGCAGGCAACCCCGAGACGCAGCGCACAGGGCCCGACGAATGGGTAGGGTTCGTGGAGGACACCTTTCGAGGAGCAGGGCACGTGGCTACGCAGCACTTGCTCGGCAGCGTCAATATCGTCCCCAGCGAAGACGGCGAAAGCGCCGACATGTCAACTTATATGCATGCCTCACACCTCCAACCCACAGGAGATGTGCTCGTGGTACTCCTAACCTACGTGGACCGCACGATCAGAACGGAGCGGGGATGGCGCATAGCCAGGAGAACCTTGTACCCAATGGCAAGCTGGACGCAACACGCACCAACCACATAAGGCCTTTCCCTAGTCCGCAACCTACGCACTACCCGAAGCTAAAGCCAGGCCCTACCGCGCGTACCAATTGAGAGAGCTTAGGGGTAGGCTCCAGCTGTCCGCATTCCAACGCAGGGGAAGGAGAGGGCATGACTTCAGAAATGTTTGAAAAGGGCCTAGCAATCCGGCGAGAGGTGCTTGGCCACGAATACGTCGATAACTCACTCGCTCAGGCCGATGAATTCACCATGCCACTACAGGAATTGGTTACGGAACACGCTTGGGGAGCAATCTGGGGACGACCAGGACTATCACGCCGAGACCGTAGCTTGCTAAACCTAGGAATGTTGACGGCCCTCAACCGCCCCCACGAACTTCGATTGCACATCCGTGGGGCACTCAACAATGGCCTGACCCGCGAGGAAATCCGTGAGGCACTTCTCCAATCAGCAGTCTACTGCGGTGCTCCAGCAGCACTTGATGGCTTCCGCGTTGCGCGGGAAATTTTTGCGGAGTTTGAAAACAATGAATGAGTCAAGAGAAGAAATCACCCGCATTGGCTTCGTGGGGCTGGGGAACATGGGGTGGCCGATGGCCCACTTACTCGATACTAACTACACGCTAAAAGTTCACGATGCCCAGACAGAGCTGGCGGCTTCGTTCGCAGCAGAGCACCGAGCCACTGCAACAACCAGTCTTCGGGAAATAGGGGAGCATAGCGATGCGGTGATAACGATGCTCCCAAACGGGGACATAGTGCGCGAAGTAACCCTGGGAAGCAGGGACGGTCTGATAGGTGGAATGAAAGCGGGAAGCGTCCTCATAGATATGAGTAGCTCAGCCCCATTGGGCACACGCCAACTCGGGAAGGACCTACAAGATCACAATATTTCCCTAGTCGATGCGCCAGTTTCCGGTGGGGTAGTGGGCGCCCAAAAGGGCTCTCTATCCATTATGGCGGGAGGTGAAGCGGACCAAGTTGCCCGCTGCCGCCCAGTGCTTGAGCAGCTAGGACGAGCAATTTACGAGATGGGTGCATCAGGAACGGGGCATACCATGAAGGCGCTTAATAACTACTGCTCCGCAGTAGGCCTGTCAGCGGCCTGCGAGGCGCTAATTGTCGGCGACAGAATGGGCTTAGATCCGGCACAAATGATCGATGTGTTGAACTCCTCGTCAGGACGAAATGCGAACACAGAGGGCCAGGTTGCCCAAGACATTCTTAATCGGAGCTTCAATGTCGGATTCACTGTGGGATTAATGGCGAAAGACGTTGGCATCGCGGCAGGGGTTTCCGAGGCCCTGAGTATGGAGACTCCGATTCTGACTAGTACACGCAACCTTTGGCGCGACGCCGAACAACTCTTGGGAGGATCAGCCTCCGTAGCCGAAGTGGTAAAGCTCTGGGAGGAGTGGAACAACCGCGAGCTAGGGACAGGCCCGGAATAACCTCTTCTATAGTTTTCAGGAACAGCTAACGCTGGAGCTGGCCAAACCCACCCCTAGACCGGCTAACCACCCCCTGAAAGAGGGTTGGGGGGAGGAGTAACTGCGCGCCCTGACCAACTGGTCCCGGCCTCCTCGCTGCCGACACCTAAGCCAGCGTAGTGGCCATCATGCACGGCTCTCTCGATCCGCCGCGGCGCTAAGGCATCTCCAATGACAACAACTTCCCCTTCGTAACCATCAAGGGCATCGGCAAGGCCACGATTAGCGACATTCCCGGAAAGAACCACGACACTATCTGCTTCGTACTCATGATCTTGACCCGAGTCGAGGCTACGCAGAGTTACTGTCCTATCAGACACCTTTTCCAGCTGCATACGGGGAACCAGCGTGAAACCACTGCGATGGTCAGTGAGACGGCGGAGAGCCGGGTCCCGCATCAATGCCCCAGCAGTTTGTGGCCCAACACTGGTATAGGCAGTCGCAAAGATGACAGCGACCCCTTTTTCCAAAAGGTACTCAGCTACCGCAATCGCCTCGAAGTGCCCAACATCGTCGAAAACCAAAGCGGTTTCACCAGGGTCAGCCTCGTCACTCATTACCTCCCAGCTGGTGAAAACATTGTCAAGATCCATGCCTTCAACAGGACTGCCGGGACGAGCAGCCTGGAAACCATCCCGGCGAGGGATGGACCCTGTCGCGACAATGACAGCATCAGGCATTTCAATATCAATAAGCTCTCGGTCAACGCGCGTCTCGAGGCGAATATCAACCTCAAGCTTGCGCAGCTGAGCCTCGCACCAGTCGACATCTTTACCGAATTCATCCCGAGTAGGCGCCTTGCGGGCAAGCTTCACCTGACCGCCAAGGCCGTCACTGGCCTCGCAAAGGGTAACGTGGTGCCCACGAAGTGCCGCTACGCGGGCTGCCTCCAAGCCCGCAGGGCCACCCCCCGCCACAAGGACCCTCTTGCCCTCGCCAACCATGGAAATCTTGTCGTCACCGTAACGAAGCTCCTGACCGGCACCCACGTTGACTACACAGCCGAACTGCATCAGAGGTCCCGTTGAACCACCAATACAACCTTGGTTACAGCCAAGGCAGGGCCGTACGTCATCGACACGACCCTCCTGGGTTTTCCGCACGATCTCTGGATCGGCGATGGTAGCGCGAATCATGGAGACCATGTCAGCATCGCCTCTAGCAATAAGTGCATCAGCCTCAGCAAGGGTGAGTATTCGGCCTACGACGAATGTTGGCTTAGTAAGGGCACGGCTGGCGGGAGCACTCCAGGGAAGCTCATACTCATGTTTCTCATGCATCCCACCGATAAGGCGGTCGAAGTCAAGGTAGCCGGCAGTCGAGATACTAAAGAGGTCGACTAGACCAGTAGCCTCAAGATCAAGTGCTATTTCTCTGCAATCCTGGGGCTCAAGCCCACCAGGCACGCCTTCTCGACCACTTAGTCTGGCCCCAATTATGAAGTCTGGACCAGTAGCTTCTCTGATTGCAGCAGCAATCTCCTTACCAAAGCGCCAGCGATTCTCTGGGCTGCCCCCGTACTTGTCGGTACGCCGATTCGTCGTCGGCGAAAGAAACTGCATGATGAGGAAACTATGACCATAGTGCATCTCAACACCGTCAAGTCCGCCTTCCTGAGCTCTTCGGGCAGCGGCCGCATAGGCAGCGATCGTTTCGTCGATCATTGCCTGGGTCATCTCAATAGGAACATCCCCTTGTCCCTCAGACATACGTAGATGCCGGACACTAGGGATGGCAGACGGAGCCCAAGGGGGGCTGCCATCGGCAGGAACGGCGTGTGCTCCAGTGTGAATGAGTTGCTGCATCATCACCATTCCGTGGCGATGAGTGGCCTCAGCAAGTCGCTTGTAGCCAGGAATCATTGCATCTGAATACGCAGCAACTCCTCCAAGGCCCGAAATGGGATGGACAGAAGAGGCTTCGAGAATGCTCATCGCCACCCCCCCCCGGGCACGCGCTTCGTGATAGGCAATGAGGTCGTCGTTTACCTCTCCCCGGCCAAGACCAGTTCCGTGAGCGGAGCGCACTACGCGGTTACGAAATTCAGTCTTGTTAACAGCAATGGGGCGGAAGACGTGGTCGAGGGGCATGGTTGGGCCTCCAGCACTCTAGCGAGCGGAGTCTACCCTCACCTCAAGTTTTCCGGGACTGGGTTTATTGTTCCACGGAGGTACCCAGGATGGTTGGGGGAACCTCACCGCCAGCGGCACGAATAGCTGCCGCAGTTGCATTAGCCTCGTTCTGGTTGTTTACAACGCGCTCTGTCACTGCTCGAGAATGGGAACGCATGGGCCTTTCAAACGAGCCCTGAAAGTGAGGCATCACGTAGCGGGCAAGAAGCTCATAGTGATTCCGCATTCGCTCAGGAGAAGCAAACTCGTTACCCATGAGAAGAATGCCCCCAATACCACCATTGCTCGACTCCCATAGGCGTTCAAGACTAGCCGTAACCTCTTCGGGCGAACCAAAGAGGGCACTACCATTCTCTACGCACCATTTCGCATAGTCCTCAGGAGGACCTTCATACGTGAACGGACGCCCAAGAGTGCCGGAAATGTAGTCCCGGTCGAACTGATAAAGACCTCTCGTCATGTCTTTACAAGCCTGTTCACGACTCTCAGCAACGTAGATGCGAGTCATGACGCGGTAGTCACGCCGACTTAAAGTCTTACCATTCTGGGCCGCAGAATCCACAGCGGTATCCCAAGTGCTCTTGAGACCGGGACCTAGTGGTTGGAAAGAACCACCTGAGAGAATTCCAACACCATGTTTTCCAGCAATGACAGCGCCCCCTGGCGAGGAGGTCGTGGCCAGAAATACCGGGATGCCTTCTTCGTGGTAAGGCTGGAGCTGACAAGAGGCGTTCTTGAGAGTAAACCAGCCGGGACTGGTGTGTGTGACCTCCTCGCCACGCAGAAGGCGCAGTACGACTCCAAGGCCCTCATCAAGGCGAGGGCGAAGTTCAGTCGCGTCGAAGCCAAACTGAGCATTATCAGGCGCAGTTGCCCCCGGTCCGACACCAAGCATGACGCGACCTCGCGTGAGGTGGTCAAGAAGAAGAATGCGTTCCGCCAACATATACGGGCTGTGGTAGCCCATAGAAACAACCCCTGTACCTAGCTTGATTGACTCCGTTTCCTGGGCCACATGAGCAATAAACACCTCCGGGCTAGAAATAGGTTCCCAGCCCCCAGAGTGGTGCTCACCTATAAAAACCTCGTCGTAACCAAGCTCATCGAGCCACTGGATTGTGCGGATATCCCGACGGATGGTAAGGGTCATACTGTCGTTAACAGGGTGGTAAGGAGCCATGAAGAGGCCAAACTTGAGCCGCCAGGGAAGCTGCATATGTCTCTCCGTCCGCAGAAAAGGATACGCGAGCGGGGCGGGTCAGGGGGTTGAAAATAGGTCCGACAAGGGTGCCGAAAAACAAACCGTCCTAGACAGTTTCATCAATCCAAGGCCAATTACCTTTATCGAAGGCGCCATGGGCCTAGTAACTAGGCCTCAGGGTTAAGAGTAGATAGAAGAGCAGCAAGCCTCTCTAGACGGGGAGTTTCCACACCAAGGGCACGGGCGCGGCGAACAGGCTCGCCGAAGATAGCATCGACTTCGATGCGACGTCCCTCAAGAAAGTCGATTAGCGTGCTGGGACGGTAAGGTCCCATCGCATCGGTGAGAGTGAACATACGGGTAATGACCTCCTCGCCATCGATACGCTCCGGGTTATCTCGGGCAGCAAGGTCCGCGTTTCCAGCCTTGACCACCTCCTCCATAAGAGCACACGCCTCTTTGCGAAGAGTGGAGTCAGTGACAATCAACTCGGTTGTGATGCCTCCCTCGGCAACAGTGAGCCCATTAAAAGGAACATTCCAGCAGAGCTTCTCCCAGCGGGCACGGAGAAGTGAGGGAGCCCTAGAGACTTCAACCGTAGCTCCCTGCCAAAGAGCGAGGGCACGCTCGAGCTCGACGGGGTCATCCCCAAGATGACCGATGACTACCTGCCCATAGTCGTAATGGTGGATGACCCCTGGCTCACCCCGATTGATACATGTGAACGCGAGACCCCCAAAGATGTTTTCTCTATCCAGAACTCTCGCAAGCTCCTCCTCAATTCCCAGCCCGTTCACAATGGCGAGCACCCTTGTCTCGGGCCCAAGACATGGGCGAACGAGAGCAGAAGCCTCACCTAAGGACGTTGCCTTAAGGGCGCATAGCACCCAATCCACAGGACCAATAGCCGAGGAGTCGCGGGAAATAGTGGGCGACTCTATATAAAAATCACCGTGGTGGGACTCGATGCGAAGACCCTGTTTGGCTACAGCTTCATAGTCGCGACGTAGAAGGAAGTGAACATCGTGACCGGCCTGTGAAAGACGAGCACCGTAGTAAGAGCCCACAGCGCCAGCGCCGACTACTGCTACGGTATCCATACTTTGGTACACGCCTCACTCAGCTATGACCCCAGAATTACACCGGATCCAGACCAGAAAGCCCACGGGGGATGCGAGGCGTTTCAACCTTCTGAACCTCGCGCAAGACATGCTGGAAGCGCTCACGCTGAGAGTGGGTCTCCACAGGCATCTCCAAGTTCATGCGACTTGAGTACTCTCGGTGCTCAGCCACGAACTGAGGTAGGCGATCATAGGTGGATGTCTGCGCAAACTCACGCAAGACGTCCTCGGGAATAATTGTCTTCATTTCTTCCCACTTCCCCTGCAGCGACATGGAATGTAGCTGCATTCCCAAATCTTCCCAGCCATGTACACGCCAAACATCGTGGTAACTGCGGGTTGAGCCGTAGAAGGAGATCGGCTGACGGAGCGAGTCTAGCTTCTGTTCGATCTGAGACTCGTCCTCCCCAAAGACTGCGAACCCACCCCCCGTTACCTCAATGTCATCCCATGTGCGCCCCCCACGTTCAAGACCCTTGGCTACATTCGGAAGGAAGACCTCTCGCATGTACTTATCAGTAGTGAATCCATGGGGGAGAACACCATCAGCTACCTCTCCAGCCACACGAGTCATACCCTCACCAACAGCGGCGAGAAAAACCTTGGGGCGAAGGAAACCATTAGGACCGGGGTGGAAGAGCGGATTCATTAGGGTGAATTGGTATGTCTCACCAACGTAATCCGGCCTATCACCCGAATCGAAAGAACTCCAGATAGCATGCAGAGTACGGATGTAGTCACGCATGCGGGGGGCAGGAGCACTCCATGGCATACCAAATCGCCGCTGTATATGTCCCTTTACTTGGCTACCAAGACTGAGGGCGAAGCGGCCACCTGTTGCTTGCTGCAAATCCCAGGCCCCCATTGCGAGCACCATAGGGGCGCGGGCGAAGGCAATAGCAAGAGTGCCGATCTCAACCCTCTCCGTTGCTAGTGCTGCAGCAGTTGCCAGCACCATGGGGTCATGCGCCATCTCGCCTGTACCAGCGTAGTCATAACCAAGCTCTTCGAGCTTTCTCGCTGAGGGGCCAGCCTCCCCGAGCCATCCCGCGCGATAAGTATTACCAACCTTCATCACGCTCTCTCCTTGCTGGGAAAGGGATCCTACCCCGCTAGGGGGACGAGGGGCTACAGCAAAGTGGAGCCTTCGGTCGGATTCGAACCGACGACCTACGCATTACGAATGCGTCGCTCTTCCAACTGAGCTACGAAGGCTTCCTCCGTATCTTAGCCCGGGTCGAGCGGGGACTCGACAGCGGAAAAGGCAGGATTTCTTGGAGGGCTCAGACAAGTAGTTGAAGGGTGACATTACCAACCTTAGGGACCGTCCAAGCTCTCGTCCCTCAATTTCCTCCACCTTTTGGAGAAATCTCCCCTTCTAAAACATCTACCACTCCAGCACCATGGAACGATATGACCTTACTTAGCCAGGGCAACCGCTGCCGCGCCCAGCAGGCCCGCATCCGCACCGAGGGTACTGATACGGACAGGGGTGTTTGCCGCAGGACCAAAGGCGAGAGAGGCCAAACCAGCTCGGAGAGGGTCGAGCAGAAAGTCGCCCATGCCGAGAAGGCCGCCGGAGAGTGTGACGACATCGGGATTAAGGACGTTGATAATGCTGCCCAGCCCTATACCGATGATGTGGCCACCCTCTCGAATCTCAGCAATAGCGGCCACTTCACCACGCCGGGCGGCCTCTGCGAGGTCACCAGCTGTCGCAGAACGACCAGACGCGATCTCCGCAAGAATGGGGGCACCACCGGATTCGACGAGGCGCTGGGCCCGCCTTCCCAAGGCAATCCCACCGGCCATTGCCTCCAGGCAGCCCCTGGATCCACACCCACAGGGCGGTCCGTCTGTATCCAACACGATATGACCCAGTTCTCCAGCCAGCCCCTGCGTTCCCTTGTAAAGGCGTCCGTCGATGACAATGCCGCCACCTATTCCAGTCCCAAGGGTAGCGTGAAGAAGGTGCCGAGTGCCCTGCCCGGCACCGAATCGGAACTCACCGAGCGCGGCGGCAGAAGCGTCATTTGCAATTAAAACAGGAATGCCAAGCCGCTCGGAAAGGGGAAGCGTCAGGCCAAGATTACGAAACGCTGGGATATTTGGAGAAGCCAGGACCCTACCGTTTTCTCCATCAATTAGGCCAGCCACAGCCAGGGAGGCAGCCACGGGAAGTTCCGAGCCGTAATCCCGGACCTTCATCAGGAGATCACCAATACCTTCAAGGGCCCCATCCGGAGAAGCATCTGGAGTAGTGCTAACCTCGTGACGAACCAGAATCTCACCGGTTTCAGTCACGAGAGCGGCACGCAGATTCGTCCCGCCAAAATCCCCTGCAATCACGATCCGCGCCATACCGGCACTGTACGCCAGGAGGGGCTTTGGCTGGACAGGCCAAGCACTCCCCTGCACCCTGCGTCCAATGGAAGCATGGCAAACACAACTGCTGGAGGACGAACGTTCAGGAGTGCTTGGCACGATTGGGCGCAACGGGATCCCGCAACTCGTGCCAGTGTGCTTCGCCTTTATCGAAGGAGATGTCGCCATCGCCATAGACGAAAAGCCCAAGCGCGGTGGAAAGCTCGCCCGCGTCGTAAACATGGAGCGCGACCCACGAGTTACTCTGCTCATCGACCACTATGAGGAACGCTGGGAACAACTAGCCTGGCTGAGACTCGAGTGCAGAGCAGTCGTTCTAAACCGGGGCAGGGAATGGCCGACAGCGTTGGACGCGCTGCGACAGCGCTATCCCCGCTACCAAGAGATGACCCTGGAATCCTTGCCGCTCATCCGCCTCAACCTCAAACGAGTGGTCGGCTGGCGCTGGCAAGATGAACAGACTTCAGACGATCAAGTCTGAGAAGGAGCGGTTATGCGTGTGGGACTAATGATCGAGGGGCAAAACGATCTCACTTGGGAACGCTGGCTGCACATAGCAAATCTCACAGATCGACTGGGATTCGCATCGCTATTCCGCTCTGATCACTACTTCACCGGAAACCGGGAGATGCAGTCGCTGGAGGCGTGGCTCTCATTCGCAGCGATCTCGCGGGAGCCACACTCCTTCCGATTCGGGGCGTTGGTCACACCTATTACATTCCGAAGACCGGTGAACGACGCGCGCATGGCCGCACAGATCGACCTACTGAGCGGTGGACGCTTTGTCATGGGACTCGGCGCTGGCTGGAACGAGGCCGAACACAGAGCCTACGGTATCCCCTTCCCGCCAATAAAGGAGCGCTTCGACCGACTTGATGAGGCAACGCGCCTTATGCGCACATTGTGGAGGGAAAGCCCAGCCTCCTTTAATGGACGTTTCTACCAACTAGAGGAGGCTGGCTATCAACCGCAGCCTACCACGGGAAGACCCCCCATCCTCATCGGTGGAGCAGGAGAGAAACGCACACTGCGTATCGCAGCCGCACACGCCGACGAGTGGAACTGTGTAACTGTCACAGAGCCTGAGGGGTACGCACACAAGCTGGATGTTCTGGAGCAGCACTGCGAAGACTTAGGACGTGATCCCACGACAATCTTTCGCTCGATGATGGTTTTCCCCATTGCCGCACCCAATGTGCGCACGTTGAAAGCAATCTCGGCCAAAACTATGGCTCACTTCGGCCTCGACCTTGAAACGTCACCGAGTGTCATGATTGAGCGCATGGAGGGAAGAGGCGTCCTCAGCGGCACAACCGACGAGGTTGTCGAAAAGCTCGGAAAGCTTGCAGACCTAGGTTTAGAAGAGATTGTCCTCCAACACATCGACTTCGACTCAGACGAGGGGCCGGAGTACTTCGCCTCCGAGATCGCGCCACAGGTTGCCCATCTGTAGCGCTCTATTTTGGATTGTAGGCGATGCCAATCGTGGCCAGCTCCTGAACAAGTACTTCCTCCACGATGAGCCCTACAACGTAGGAGCGCAGGATGCCATCAGCATCGATAAAGAAGGTGGTCGGCATACCAGTTATCCGATAGTGGAACGCGATTGCACCGTCGGAATCAAGAAGGGCGGGATATTTGGCTACGAAGACATCAAGGAGGCCAATAGCCTGATTGGAATCTTCATTCAGGTTTACTCCGACAAACACGACCTTGCCATCAAGGGCCTCGTAGGCCTTCTGGAAGTCCGGTATCTCCATTCGACAGGGTCCACACCAACTTGCATACCAGTTCAGGACAACAGGAGTGCCAAGGAAGTCAGATAGGCGCACCACTCGTTTGGGATCACGGGCATTCGCAAGGGCAAAGTCGGGAACCGACCGCCCCATGAGGGGCCGGTGGTCATCGATAACCCCAATCTCACGGCCTACTACACCCAACGTTACCGGGTTCGAAAGGTTAACAGCCTCAAAGCCAGATTCGTCATCGTTTCCAATAAATACGAAAATCGACAAGACCACCAAAATAACCGCCAACCCCGAGACGCCCAGCACGGCATATCCGCCATACCGCTGTATCAGGCGCCTGTATCCACTCTCAGCCATCCCTTTCCTCACTGACGTTCTATCGTGCCATCACCGCCGGAATGACGCGAAGCCAAACGTACGCAACAAGAGCATCCTTTGCTTAATTGACAGCCTCGTCGCGAGAGGACTCAGCCCTGGATTGTTCATCATGGTGGAAGAACAACCCCCTCAGGGCTCGTAGCGCCACCTCCCTAAACTTCTTTTGCGGGAAGCCCGGTAAGCCATCGTATTGGCCCTGCGCCACTCGAGGGTAGGCAGCTGAGATCTCAGCGCCCAACAGAAGAGTGTTCGCGCTCAGGAAAACGAGAAATAGGAAAGCGATAACAGCTCCCAAAGAGCCGAAGATAAGATCGTAACGGCCGAAGTGCTCGAGATATATACCGAAGGCGAGCTTCATACCCTCAAAAACCACCGCGGCGAGGAGGGCGCCGGGCCAGACATGACTCAAACGAACGTGGGTTGCAGGAACAAGCCAGTAGAGGAGAGCGAAGGCCACAAAGGAGAATGCCGAAAGCACTAGAAAGGCTGCCACCGACCACCCTGCTCCGAGATTCCCGGCCAGCAACCCAAGCACCTGGGTGTCCTCGATAACTTCACGAGCGACACGGAGGGTAGTCGTTCCTCCGAGAGATGCCAAAAAGATGAGGCCGAGCATGGCCATCATTCCAAAGTCGACCAGTTTTTGGCGGACGAATGGGCGCCTTCCTGAGAGGTCGAAGGCGATTTCGAGGGAGCGCCGAATGACAGCAAACATGGCGCTGGCAACCCAGGCCATACCAACGAGGCCAAGTACGCCTAGCGCACCACTCGAGGGCCCAGTGAGTTCCCGTACAGCGTTTTCAATGTCCTGGGCACCGCCTGCATCAACTGGGAGCAGACCAATGAGCTCGTCTATCAGTATGCGCTCAAATTCATTGTCCTGGAGCACGAGCCCAAGCACACCTATCGAAAAGATGACCAGTGGAAAGAGCGAGAAGAGGACGTAATAAGAAATGGCAGCCGCCATCTGTGCACAATTGTCGTCAAGGAACCCTAGAACAGAGTACTTAGCCAGAAGCCACAGCCGCGAGAGGGACAGCATCCATTCCACTGTAGGCCTAGGTGTGAACGCTGGCCAACGCGGCATCTGTTCCGGATCAAAGCTACATAGGGCCCAAGCTGCTTGTTAACCCTGGTGGTCTGGGAGGACCGAATCAGCATAGCGAGTTCCCACCTGACCCTTGGCAATGATGGCATCTAGCTCAGACCGGGTGTAGTCGAGAAGGTCCAGATAGGCCCAGTCATTGTGCTCACCAAGAGCAGGTGCTGGGAGGCGAATCCCATTCGGCGTGTTCGCAAGCTTAAAGGGCATTCCCGGATAGCGATGGGTACCCACTTTGGGCTGGTAGACATCTTCAAAGAAACCCCTTGCATTGAAGTGGGGGTCCGCCTGAGCGTCGATGGCATCGAGGAGGGGGGCTGCGCAGATATCACGGGCCTGGAGAGCATGGAAGAGCTCGTGCTTATCACGCGTAGAGGTAAGGGAAGCAATAGCCTCGTCGAGAGTTTCCCGATTTTCGCGACGAGCCCGAGCTGTGGAAAAGCGACTGTCAGTTCCGAGACCCTCATTGCCGAGCACACGACAAAGGGCGACAAACTCATCATCAGCTGCTACATCGATAGCGATCCACTGGTCTTCGCCGAGCGCGGGGTAGGCATCGTGGGGAACGTTCCAGGGGTGCGTATTGCCTAGGGCGCTGACGACGCGCCCATTCATGCTGTAGTCCAACACGAATTGGCCCAAGATCGGAAGGAAGGACTCTGCGAGAGCCATCTCGATCTGCTGACCCTCACCAGTTTGCTGACGGTGACGGAGCGCAATGGCGACCGCAAGAGCACCGTGCAAACCTGCGATAGCATCAGCAGCTAGAGCTTCCCCGGTGAGCTCAGGCTCTCCTTCTGGGTAGCCACGCAGAAGAGTGTGACCAATCGTTGCCTCTGCATGCATTCCAAAGCCTCGGTAGTCACGGTAGGGACCACTGAGACCGAAGGCCGGCATACGCAACATGACAAGGCCCGGGTTAATCTCACGGAAGGCCTCGTAGCTGATGCCTGCCTTATCCATTGTCTCTGGAACATTGTTTTCGATGAAAACATCGCAACGAGAGATCAGGCGCCGAATCGTCTCGCGGCCCTCGGGCGCCATGATGTCGCAGGTCATGGAGAGCTTGTTACGAGCGCCCACATTGAAACCAGGATTACGGTTCCAAGGATCCTCTCTCGGTTCAAACTCGGGATATGTGGAAAGCGTCTGTCCCTGTTCCGCAACTCTGCGCGCTTGTTCACTATTGAGGATTACCTCCGCACCACGCGTGGCTGGCTGGATACGGTTAACGGGCTCCACTCTGATTACTTCCGCACCCCAGTCGGCAAGGAGCTGACTCACATGAGTACCCGCCCAAACGACTGTGACCTCAGCAACACGAATCCCCTCAAGGGGTAGACGCGGAGCCGGAGAGGAAGAAGGCAGCTGAGCCAGGTGGTTCAGGCGAGGAGCAAAGGGTTCCTGCTCCGTATGTTCCCCAAGAAGGGGAGCAGGACGAGCAGACGGCCGGGGGGAAGCAGACATTACAAAAGGACGCCCTGGGTAGTGCAAGCGCCCTACCTCAGGATGGCTAATGGGTTCCCACACCTCACGGGAGAGAAAATGTGGGTCTTCGAGGAGGTCCTTTGTTGTTTGTAGAGCACCGCAGGGAAGGTTCTGTTCCTGCGCAAGAGGAATGATTTCACGCTTTGTATGCTCAGAAAGCCAGGCCCGATAGGCCCCCTCAATCTCTTCACCTAATGCCGGGGGCATAAGACCGTGGGGTGCGGCAACATCGGGGTGCTCAAGAAGATCGTCTCGCCCGATAAGTCGAAGGAAGGAAGGAAGGCGGGGGCCCATGCCCATGATGCTCACATAGCCGTCGGCACAGGGGCGTACCCCGGCAGCTACGCGAAGGACAGAAGCGGTCCGGCCCCCGCCCACACCGGCATAAGAGGCCGCTAGGAGAGTCGCACTGCGACGATCACGGGAGCTGGCTTGGCACTCTGCAATAGAGATATCTATCCAATCTCCCGGACCCCCGCCTTCTACCCGAAGGCGCACCAGAAGGGTCGCGTAGGCAGCAACAATGCCAGCGTGGTACCCCGCAAAGTGACCAGCATGCTTCAGCGGGCCTAGGCTAGCGTGACCAGTCAGATGCATGGGCCCACCGAACCCCTGGAGAGTGACCTCCGAAGCACGGTACCGGCGATAAGGCCCAGTCTGACCAAAAGGTGTTATCGAAAGGAAGACAAGGTCTTCACGGGTAGCTGAAAGCTTGTCCCAACCCCATCCCCAAGACATGGGATCGCCGGGAGCAAAATCCTCCACAAGCACATCTGCATCTCGAGCAAGGGCGCAAACCTCCGCAGCGTTAGCGGGATCGGTCACATCCAGAATACGTGACCTTTTGTTTGTGTTGAGGTGGAGGAAAAGGCCCGATCGCTCGGGGTGGGGCTCATCACCAGGAAAAGGACCGAATGACCTTAATGGGTCGCCCCCAGGAGCTTCTAGTTTGAGCACATCGGCGCCGTAATCGGCGAGCAGTTTAGTCGCATAGGAACCAGCGACCTCACGGGAGAGATCGAGGACGCGAACGCCAGAGAGCGGTCCATCCATGCGGGCCCCCGTGCAAGATACATGCTTGCGGGGGCGGGGATCAGAGGCGTACGGTCACTCCCATGAAATACGAAGACATGTTTCACGTGGGAATCATCGTGCCAGACCTTGAGTCGGGCCTAGCAGAGATCGCAAAACGTTTCGGAGTGACGTTCCCGGATCCACCCCCAACCCAAGGAGCGGATGTGCTCGTAAAAACATCTGCTGGGGAGATGCAAGCAGAAGTGATCGGCGTCTACTCTGCCGAGGGGCCACCATATCTAGAAGTGATCCGAGCGATTCCAGGAACACCCTGGGAAGCTGGCGAAGGCTCTCGCATCCACCACTTAGGGGCATTCGTAGACGACCTCGATGATGAGGTTGCGCGACTAACAGCAGAAGGTGTGGAGCTGGAAGCAACACTGGATGTAGGAGGAGGGGTGATGGCAGTTTCGTATCTCAATGGTCCACTAGGAGTTCGGCAGGAACTGCTGCCTGGGCACCTGAGAGACGGGATGCTCGCAAACCTCCGAGGCGAGGGCGCGTAACGGTGATCAACTACGACGACGTTTTCCACATCGGCATCATCGTGCCCGAAATTGAGTCGGGGATGGCGGAAATATCGAAGCGTTTCGGAGCAAGCTGGCCCCGACCACCAGGAGCAGCAAACGTGCGCGTTCGCACGAAAGCCGGGGTTCAGGTCCTTTCCTCACGATTCGCTTACACGGCAGAGGGCCCGCCTTATATCGAGCTGATAGAAGCCGTTCCTGGCACCGTGTGGGAGGCAGGAAAAGGCTCCCGTATTCACCACTTGGGAGCATTCGTAGATGACCTTGATGAAGAGATTAGCCGGCTAACAGCAGAGGGTGCAGAGCTTGAAATGGCGACCGTCGACGAGGACGGCAAGCGGGTACTAGGGGTTTCATACATCAACAGCGATCTTGGGGTCCGGCTTGAGCTTCTGCCATCATCAGGGCGAGAACGCATCCTCTCTGTCACAAAGCCAGAGTGAGCCACGCTGTCTTCTTTATTAGTGACCAATCCAAGCGGTGATACGCCAGCCTTCCTCAACCTGAGCCACTAAGTAGGAAGCTTTGAAGCGAACGTACTCCTCACCGGTCTTGCGGTAGCGACCACAATCCACCGTCACGAAGGCCGATACAGGGCTGGTGAAGCTGACATCGACGGTATGTAGAACACTATGGTCGTAGTCATCAGGTAGCCCGGCATGGGCAGAAGCCCAACGGGCATCCGACTCCTCGACAGTAGCAATTAATCTTACCTTCCCTCCGCCGATGCTAAGAGAGGGAACATGGCAATAGGGGCGCATCATGGAGGGATCTTTTGCATGGAAGGAGTGCCCGAAATGGTCGCTATACTCCCGTACCCAGGTCGCCAGTTCAGCTTTAGTTGTCATCGCTGGCTCTCTTGTCGAAAGATCCGTCAAATAGCAAGAAACTGCTCCACTTTGTGAGTGTGGTGCTCAGCTTCAATCGTTCGAACTGTGCGGGAACGACTACGCATAACTAGAGAGTGAGTGCGGGCTCCAGAGCGCGTTACCTCAACGCCCCGGAGGAGGTAACCAGTAGTAATACCGGTCAGCGCGAAGAAGCAGTCATCACCACTTACTAGGTCATCAAGCCTAAGGACCTGACTCAAATCAAGCCCCCGATCGGCGGCAAGGGAACGGTCATCGTCATTACGTGGCCACAGGCGGCATTGCATATCGCCATCGAGAGCCTTGATAGCACAGGCTGCAGATACCCCCTCAGGAGATCCTCCAATGCCCAGAAGAATATCCACACCCGTGCCATCCATACCGGCCATAACAGCACCGGCAACGTCACCGTCAGTTATAGAGATGATCCGCGCACCAGCAGCTCGTATCTCTGAAACGATTTCATCGTTGCGGGGACGATCAAGAAGGGTAACGGTGACCTCGGACACAGGGATTCCGCGGGCCTCAGCTACCTGCTCTAAGTTCCAACGAACAGGAGCTGAGAGGTCAATCTTTCCTTTCGCCTCTGGGCCCACCACAATCTTCTCCATGTAGAAAATGTCATGCGGGTTGTACATAGACCCACTGGGAGCAGCAGCAATCACACTGACAGCATTGGCTCGACCAAGAGAGAGAAGGGTCGTTCCATCGATGGGATCCACAGCAATATCTACCTTGGGACCAGCACCGGTACCTACTTTCTCACCGTTGAAAAGCATCGGAGCCTCGTCCTTCTCTCCTTCGCCAATAACGATGAAGCCATCGATATCAATGGTGTTGAGCATTGCACGCATAGCATCAACAGCACCGCCGTCAGCGCCGTTTTTATCTCCACGGCCAGTCCAAGGAACCGCCCCTAAGGCTGCGGCCTCGGTAGCACGAGCCAGTTCCATGGAAATGTTGCGATCGGTAGGAACATTTGTCACGTATTTACCCCTAACTGATTGGACACAGGCTTAAGCGCGTCAGCAACAAACAAGATGTGTTGATCGAGTTCAACTCCGAAGTCGGCAGCGCCATTGCGGAGATCATCGCGGCTAACGCTACGGGCAAAAGCCTTGTCCTTCATCTTTTTCTTTACAGAGGAAGCCTTGAGCGTAGAAAGTGACTTGTCGGGACGAACCAAGGTGCAGGCAATCACGAACCCGGCCATCTCATCTGCGGCATAGATAGCGCGGTCCATATCCTGCGTGTACTCAAGCCCAAGGAAGGGAGCATGGCAGAGGATGGCATAACGGATGTCCTCAGGGACACCGCGGGCTTCTAGAAGCTTGGAGCCCTCCCTAGGATGCAGCTCCTCAGTAGGATGGATCTCCCAATCAAAATCATGGAGCAGTCCAACGATCCCCCACTTCTCCTCATCCTGACCAAGCTTTCGTGCGTAGGCCTGCATAACAGCTTCAACAGCAATTCCATGTCTAAGCGTGCGCTCTTCTTGCGCGAACTCAGAAATAATTTCCCAAGCGCGATCGCGCTGCATATTGCCCTCCACCGGCGGCGCAATCCTACCATCCGCAGTAGGGGAAGCAGGGCTAGATAGGGTGGGCGGTAAGGAACTGGACCCCTCGAGCTAGGACCTCACCAGTAAAGACGGCGCCCATACAGATATAGAGCAAACCAGTAGCACTTTGCATGGAGCGAATCTGAGCAGTACGGAGAGCAAGCACAGCGAGAACGAATGCGAAGACTAAGCCAACACCAATGCGGAACCAAAAGAGGGGATTAGCCAGCAAGCCCCCATCGACAGGGTTTGCCGGAGTAGGAGTTATGCGCTCAGGAACAGCCGCGTTTATGACAAGCAGGGCTACCTGCAGCAGGATGGCGAAGATCAAAATCCACGAGAGCTCCCGCATCGGCTTGCCAGGGAGAGAGCCCTCCGTGAGATACCAATGGCCCCAAGTCATGGAGGTAGTGACGGCACCCATTGACAGAGTACCGGCTAAGAGCGCAAACAGAACGCCTGCATATCCCCACGCAGGAGGCGACAGCAAACCTGCAAGAAATGCAACGCACACCACGCCGACCACAGATCCACCAATGGCGACAATCCTTCCGACAGGATCCCAACCCATGAAGACCATCACGGCATAGAACCCTGACGTGCCTACAACGACAAGCAAAAGGTTTTGCATTGGCGCAAACGAACTGGGATCGATGAGATAACCATCCACATCAGAGCCTATATCTAGGGAAACAGAGAGCCAGTAGCCGAGCCCAGCCACAATGGCGGCAGCGGCGGTCATAGTCAGCACAAATCCACGAGTAACCCCACCGCGCAGGTCGGAAGCAAGCGTAACCCAGAGACTCCCAATGGCTAGCTCTATAAGGATGATGAGCAAGGTATACGGCAGCGCTTCAGCGTTCACTGCTGCGAGTTTAGCAGCGCCTCTGTTTAGGGCTTGGGAACGCTGCATCTTTGTTCAAGATGCAGCCCGCGATCTTTCAGCCAATGCGGCAGAGCGAATGATTTTGCTACAGAGTCATTACGGCGGGGCAATGCGGTAGATACGTTCGTCGCTAAGGCTGATTACGTACAGTTCCCCGTTGGCATCCTCTGCGAAGGAGACTATACGAGCAGGACCTTCTTTCCAGAGCAGGACCGGCTCAACGTATCCTCCACCTGCTGCCGTTTGAGCATCGATAGCCCAGATGCGGCCAGTACAGAAGTCAGTGAAGAGGTACCAGCCGTAAAGGCCGGGGACCGTTTTGCCCCGGTAGACGTAACCTCCCGTAACGGAGCACCCCCACATATGGGGATTCAGCTCCTCAGAGTGGCCGTACTCCCAAACGGGGAGGGTCAAACCAGCGCGATCACAGCCGGTCTCAGGAGAGAAACAGCGCGATCCCTCCATGGTCCTCCAACCATAGTTCCCACCAGATCGGATTACGCTAATCTCCTCCAGACGGTGCTGCCCCACATCTCCGGCCCACAGGAGGCCAGTTTTATGGTCGAAGCTCATGCGCCAGGGATTGCGCACTCCATATGCCCAAATCTCAGGACGAACGCCGTCCCCTTCAAGAAAGGGGTTGTCAGTGGGGATAGCGTATGGCTCGTCGTAGGAGGCATTCCGCACATCGATACGGATAACAGTGCTTAGCAAGGTGGAGAGGTTTTGCCCATGGCCATGGGGATCGTTTGCGCTGCCGCCATCACCGTAGCCCAAGTAGAGCATTCCGTCGGGACCAAAAAGGAGAGTGCCTCCATTGTGGTTACGGTAGGGCTGTTCAACTTGGAGAATGTCAAACTGGCTAGTCGGAGCAAAAGCCCAAGTCTCATTAGCCCCAGTGGTCTCAAACCGCGCGATACGAGTCGAGGGCAGCTGTGTGAGAGGGCTGTAATAGGCATAAACGTATCCGTTACTCCCAAAGTCAGGATCGAGAGCGACTGAGAGCAAGCCCTCCTCGGTACCACAACAGACAGTAGTGGCCCGCTGATCGTGAACGGTGCGGGGATTGTCATAGGGCCCATCTCTTGGAATAGCCAGAATGCGACCTTCCTGGAGAACAATCAGAAAAAGGTCGTGCCCTGGGACATCAATCAGAGCCATTGGGCGCTCAAGCTCGGGAAGACCCGGAAAGGCAGGTTCCAGAACAAGCGCAGGGGCAAGTACCTCCTCAGTGTGTGAAGCTGGCGATGCAGTAACAACTTCAGCTTGACGAGATGCACCATCGCCTGAATCGCCACAGGCAAAGGAGAGGCCGCAGAAAAAGAGGCCAGCAGCAACCACCAAGGGATGCCGCAAGCCTAGGATCATGAAGCGAGCCCCTGGGCAGCCACATCCAGCGCAGCACCTACATCAGCTTCAAAGCCATGCTCGCGCAGAAGGCGTCCCAGGGAAGAAAGAAAGAGGAGCACGTTGCCAGCGGTGGATGACTCACCCATAAGCCCAACGCGCCAAACATTGCCGCGAAGCTCTCCAATGCCACCACCAACCTCAATACCGAAACGATTAAGGAGAGCACCACGCACAGTTCCGTCGTCGATACCTTCCGGAATCCTCACAGTCGTAAGGACAGGGAGCCGATGCTCTACATCAGCATGAAGAACCAGACCCATTGCCTCGAGCCCATTCTGAAGGGCGCGACCGTTGTTCTCGTGGCGCTGCCAACGCGCCTCTAAGCCCTCCTCCAGCACCAGGGCAAGCGCACGATGGAGTGCATACGTCATAGAAATAGGAGATGTGTGATGGTAGGCACGGCGGCTATCCCAATAGGCCTCTAAAAGACCTAGGTCGAGGTACCAGCTATTAGAAGGGGCCTCTCGAGCTTGGATTGCGCTCCAGGCAGCAGGAGAGAGTGTGAGCGGAGACGCCCCTGGAGGTGCAGAAAGACACTTCTGGGTACCTGAGTAGGCAGCATCAACTCCCCAGGCATCTATCTCAACCGGAATGCCACCAAGGGAGGTAACGCAATCGAGAAGTAATAACGCCCCATGTTCCTTGCATAGAGCAGAAATAGTTTCGACAGGCTGGAGGACACCAGTTGAGGTCTCTGCATGGACTATTGCAACAAGCTTTGTGGGACCAGCGCGAAGCTCACGTTCGATAGCCTCGGGAGGAACGGGGGAACCCCACGGTGCAGTCACAATGGTGACCTCGGCCCCCGTCCGCGAGGCCATCTGAGAGATACGTTCCCCAAAGTAACCGCAGATGCCAATAATGGCTCGCTCACCAGGTTGCAGGAGGTTCATTACAGCGGCTTCCATTCCGCTTGTTCCCGTTCCCGGAGTGGCAAGAGTTACCTCGTTCCCAGTTCGATAGACCTGCCGCATCATCTCCTGACACTCATCCATGATGCGGATGAATTCAGGATCTAAATGGCCAACTAGCGGAAGGCCCATAGCAGCGAGGACGCTTGTATCAGCGCCACTGGGTCCAGGACCCATTAGGACACGACGTGGAGGATCAAGGGTTGGAATCTCTGTCATGGCCCAATCTTAACCGCTGAATCTGCTACGAGAGCGAGCAGGCTTCTACGGGCCTTGACTTACCGCGATGAAGACTCCACGCCCCGGATCCTGCTCAACACCTGCTGAAGGGGCTTGTTCAAAAACAGTGCCACGAGGGTACTGTTCGTTCCGATCAGTAACGACAGCGACTTCAAAACCGGCTTCCTGGACAGCAAGCCGGGCAATGTCCTCGGGATGACCTACTACATCGGGAACAACCCCATACTCCACCTCCAGGCCACTGCTAGTGGGAACCGCTTTATCCTGAGACGACTGGGTAGCAACCGGATTCGATGCAGCGGACCCTACAACCCCATCTTCCAAGGAATCGTTTCCGTTGCCAGAGTCAGCGATAGCAACAGCCAGCACGATGGCAATCGCAGTTACAGCAATGGCAACTGATGCGATTACACCAGCCCGGGCAAAGGGCAGAGGGACCGTTCTTCTGCGGCGGGCGGCAATAGTCACACCGATGTCAACACCAATCATTGGGTCATCTGGCACACGGGAGCCGAAAAGAGTTGAAGGCCCTCTACTGGAACGCCCCTCTTGCCTTTCAAAGTTGGAAGAAGGCGAAACCACAGGGGGAGAGTCCTGAGGAAAACGAGCGAGGAGCCCAGCAGTTTCCAGGCCTAAGTATTGGGAGTAAGACCTGAGAAAGCCCCGCGCATAAACGGGAGCAGGAATGATATCGAAGCGTTCATCTTCTAAAGCCTGGAGATAACGCCGGGAAATTCGCGTATCGCGCTCGGCATCTTCGAGGGTAAGGCCACGCTCCTCGCGAGCCCCGATCAGTCGCTCACCGATGCCGAGGCCACTCATTGCCTCACTCCAAGAAGAGGACGGTAACACTCTGCCGCAAGGGAGCCAACCAGGAATCGGTCGCTCACCATTACGCAGGTAGGTTCCAATTCAAGCTAGGGAGAAGGAGTCGAGGTGATGGCGCCTAACTTCGGCCATCACCTGAGCACCAACGGCATCAGTGGGCTCAACAACTGGCAAACGGGGAGAGCCTATTTCAACGCCAAGTTCCCGCAGCACATAACGAATGGTGCTAGGACTACCATTGAGAAAACAGGCATTGGTAAGAGGAACGAGTGGACGGTGGATGGCAGCAGCAGCAGCAAGGTCACCAGCAAGCACATGTTCGAGCATGGCCCGCTGACGCCCAGCGACGATATGAGCGGTCACACTGATGGCTCCGTAGGCACCCATGCACCAAAGATGGAAATTGTCATTGTCGTTACCACTCCAGATACGGAAATCTGGTCGGGCCTCAAGCAACTGAGCAGCGGCATGGAGATCTCCGTTAGCTTCTTTATTACCGACAATATTGGGGATCTCGGAAAGGCGTAGAAGCGTATCGCCTGTGAGGTTTACACCTGTGCGACTAGGAACGTTGTAGACAATTACTGGAGTATCGATGCTCTCGGCAATACAGCGGAAATGCTCAATGATGCCTTCCTGTGGGGGCCGCAGGTAATAGGGTGTCACAGCAAGGATCGCATCAACCCCGACAGCCTCGGCACGCTTAGCGAGGGCAACCGAGTGGCGAGTGTCATTTGTTCCTGCACCAGCAATAACGGTGCCCTCATCTCCAAGCTCCTGCTTGATCTCCTCCCATAAACGAGCTTTCTCGTCATCACTTAGGAGGGGCGCCTCCCCCGTAGTACCGGTCACCACAACCCCCTCGTTTCCAGCACGAACAAGTGAAGCGGCAAGACGACGAGCGAGAGGGTAATTGACCTCACCCTCTGCGGTATAAGGGGTAACCATAGCGGTAAGCAGACGACCAATCTTGGACATGATTCGCTCCGAAAACGTGAACCCTCAGTCTATCTCTATCGGGAGTGAGCGGCATCGCCTACCGAACTAATTTCAGAATCGGAGAGGTAGCTGCCCCCATGAACGGAAGTGCTTACTAAGAAAACGCCACTGACGCTCATCCCCATAGTGGGAGCCAGCTTCTTGCCCATATAAGAGGTCAGGGGGGCCAGCCAGCTTCTGGTAACGAAAGCTAGCAACCTCTTGGCCATCCTCGAGCATGAAGGGCACGTCATGAGCACGCACCTCGAGGACAGCGGGAAGACCTGCGGGTACGCTGGCCCCAAAACCGGGATCGAAAAAGCCAGCGTAGTGAGTTCGTAGCTCTCCACTAGTGGGGTCAAACGGAACCATTTCAGCAGCAAGTTCGGCAGGGATAGAAATCTGCTCACGAGAACGAAGCAGGTAAAACTCCTCCGGCTTTAAGACAAGCTGGCTGGTAGGCCAGATAGGCTCCCAGAACTCCCGCGGATCGTGGTCCCTCCGGTCCAGGTCAAGGAGAGCACTGGTGTTGCGTTTCGCTTTGAACCCTACTGGCAGAGGCCCCACCTGTTCCTCCTCCATTTCAGGCTCCTCGGCGGAAGGCCGTAGTTGGATTCGGACTGTCTCAGGAGCAGAAGAAGGTAGCGAGAGAGGAACCTGGCCGCCAGAAGAGTCTTCAACGATGAACCGCAACTGGTTAAGGGCCATGCCGGCGTGCACCTTCACAAGAAATGAGCGGGAGAAAACCTCTAGCCAAAGGGCCCCTTCGTACCCAGCAGCAATGTCGTCGAAGCGGTGAGAGTGATCGGTCACCACACGAGTAAAGATATCCACCCGCCCCGTAGAACTCTTGGGGTTGGTAACGGCGCGCACATTAGCCGGAAGCCGAAGTCCCTCCATGAGTGGAATGAGGTAGGGACGATTGGGTTCGAGGATCCCACCGGAGCGAATATCGATACCTTTATCGATCTGCAAATCTCCCAGGCGATCCTTCACGGTCTGGTCCCCGGGGAGGAAACTGGAACCAATGCGGTAGGCAGTGGGTCCGAGAAGGAGATCGAGACTGGCTGGCTGGAATCCGCTCTCGGGTACCTCGACAGCAGATGTGGTGATGATGCCTAGCCGTTCTGCCTCTCGAAGAGTCTGGCGGGGAACAACACCAGCGGGGAGGTCCCACACTTCGGGCCAACCAGAGGCTGCAAGCGGTTGCGGACGCCAAGGAGCGGAGGCCTGCTCGCCCTCCATTTGGTCAGCTGCTCTGGACACTCCCGCTAAATCAGACATACAGGCCGAGTGTAAAGGCACTCCAGCCCATAACTTTTAGGTAGGGGTGCAGAATCACAGAATGGCTAGTGCGTCAGTCCCCAGCAACACGCCGCTGGCGAGCTTCAATGGAGTAGGGGAGCTCACTCATGAATTCGAGCTCCTCTTGCTCAAGGCAATCGCCGAGACGATCAGCCCACTCGCGAAATTCAGGCTCCTGGCCAGCTAGGGCAAGCACGGATCCGACATGGTTAGCATCTGGCATCTCCCACAGATCGTAGCATCGGTTGAGACGACCAATGCTGTTCTGGTAGGCGCCATGCAATCGCCAGCCCTTCGCTTCAAGCACAGGCACGAGGTGCGACATTACCTCCTGAAACTCCTGTGTCTTTCCGTATTTGCACTCGAGCCGAACGAGCATAAAAGGCATTGCGACCTCCGGTGGGGTTATTGATTAATGACTGTCGATGAAACTATAGACGGGCTGCGATTGCTTCCTGCAGCTCCTTGATCTCGGGGTAACGGCCCTTTTCTTTCTTAGAAAAGACCAGATCACCATCCACTTTCACTTCAAAGGCACCCCCGGCACCAGGGATGAGGGCGAGAGAGCCGGTTTGGTCGGCGAAAGTAGACAAGAGTTCCTGGGCCGTCCACGCGGCCCTTGCGGTGTAGTTTCAGGGGACACAGTACTCAATTGAAATCAACATTGCGGGTTCAGCCATAGGGACACCTCCTTGCCTGGGTCTATATAGCTGCCTTCACGAAGCAAGTGTAGCGCCCTGGAGAATTCGAAGGGGAGGCTATAATTGAAGTACGGTCAGACTCCAGGGAGGCGGGACCTATGACGACGATTCTGGACCCGACAGACGAACGTGTTCCAGTACGGCGCTCACTAACGAAGCGACCAGAGGCCATTAGCGGAACTGTTGCACTGCTAGATATCTCAAAACCCCGAGGCGACGTGCTATTGAACCAGTTAGAGATCCGCTTACGCGAACGGCTTCCAGATGTGGACATCCTCCGATTCAGTAAACCTACTTTCACTAAACCAGCACCAGAGGCGCTGCGGCAGAAGTTAGCGAAAGAGGCTGACTTCGTTATCGAGGGACTTGCGGACTGAGGATCCTGCACGACGTGCAGTGTGCACGATACGACCTGGCTCGAAATCAACGGGATACCCTCTGTTTTTATTGCCTCAGACGAGTTTATTGAGGCCGCAGCAGCACAATCTGAGTCCCTCGGCCTGCCTGAGGTGCGCCGCCTGTTCGTTCCCCATCCAATCCAGGATGCCAATGACGAGGAGATGCGAAAAAAAGCCGATGCAATCCTAGAGGATGTCATCGCCGCGCTAGTCGACTAGTTACTAAAACCGAACGGAGCTCCTCGCCAAGGACGCTGCGCGATACACTGGACGCATGCCAAAGCTTGGCTTTATCGGCCGCATCGTGGGCGACTCTAACGAGCGCGAGGTTAACCGCCTTGAATCCTCGGTTACCGCGATCGAGGAATTGAACGACAAGTTCGCGGCATTCCCAGATGAAAAGCTGCGGGAATTAACAGGCGAATTCCGCGAACGGCTAGCCGCAGGAGAGACACTCGAGGACCTCGTACCAGAGGCTTTCGCGACGGTTCGAGAGGTGGCCTGGCGACAGATGGGACAACGTCCCTACCCAGTGCAGATGATGGGCGGCTTGGTACTACACCAAGGAAAGATCGCAGAGATGAAGACGGGGGAGGGCAAGACCCTAACTGCAATCGGCCCCCTGTACCTAAACGCATTGGCTGGAAAAGGCGCACACCTGGTAACGGTTAACGACTACCTCGCACGTCGAGATGCAGCTTGGTACGGGCCTATTTTTCACGCACTTGGGATGAGCCTAGGCGTAATCCAAAACGATCACATCCAGTACCTGTACGAGCCAGGCTATCGCCCAGGCGAGGACGGAGAGGGAGGCTTGGAGGACCTACGACCCTGCGAGCGCCGAGACGTCTACCGGACCGACGTAACGTATGGCACGAACAACGAGTTCGGTTTCGACTACCTTCGCGACAATATGGTGCGGGAAAGCGAGCTAAAAACGCAGCGGCCACTCTTCTTTGCAATCGTCGACGAGGTCGACAACATCCTTATTGACGAGGCACGGACGCCACTCATCATCAGCGGACAGGCAGAAGAAGCTAGCGGCACCTACCAGATGTTCGCGCGAGCCGTACGTGGCCTCCATGCAGACCTGGACTATGCACTCGACCAGAAGGCCAAACATGTGGCATTGACAGAAACGGGTATCGCAAAGATCGAGCGAGCGCTGAGAGTAGACAACCTGTTTGGGGGAGACCCTCGACTTGCACGCCACCTGGAAGCAGCACTGGATGCGGAATACCTAAAGCGTCCTGATCGTGATTACGTGGTACGAGATCGAGAAATCATCATCGTCGACGAATTCACAGGGCGCATGATGCCCGGTCGACGCTGGAGCCACGGAATCCACCAGGCAGTAGAAGCGAAGGAAGCTGTCCCCATCCAACGGGAATCGCTGACCCACGCCACAATCACCTTCCAGAACTACTTCCGGCTGTACGCCAAGCTAGCGGGGATGACGGGAACGGCAGAGACTGAAGCAGAGGAGTTCGCGAGGATCTACAACCTCGATGTAGTAGCTATCCCTACGAACATGCCAATGGTTCGTGGGGATCGAGAGGACATGGTCTACATCAACGAGAAGGCCAAATTTGCGGCGGTAGTGGAAGAGATCATCGAAATGCACGGGCAGGGCCGTCCGGTGCTAGTGGGAACCACCTCAATTGAGAAGTCCGAATACCTAGGTCAATTGCTTCTTCGTCGAGGCATTAAGCACGAGGTGCTTAATGCTAAGCAACACGAACGAGAAGCAAATATTGTGGAAAATGCAGGGGAAGCAGCGGCGGTAGTAATTGCCACAAACATGGCAGGGCGCGGTACAGATATCAAGCTGGGAGAAGGGGTTGCAAAGGCCGGCGGGCTACACGTAATCGGGACAGAACGTCACGAATCAAGACGCATCGATAACCAGTTACGCGGGCGGGCGGGCCGACAGGGCGATCCAGGCTCAAGTCGATTCTTTGTGTCATTCGGAGACGACATCATGCAGCGATTCGCACCGGACTGGGTACCAGGAATGCTGGAGAAGATGGGAATGACGGAGGACATGCCACTGGAATCACGCATGGTGACCCGCGCAATCGAGCAGGCTCAGCAAAAAGTGGAGGGCTATAACTTCGACATCCGCAAGCGACTAGTGGAATTCGACGATGTCATCAATGAGCAGCGCGCAGTTTTGTATACGGAAAGAGACAAGGTGCTTCAGGGAGCGGACGTGCGAGAGAACGTATTCTCATTCGTAACGGATGAGATTGACGGCATTATCGAAAGAAACCGCGATGAAGGTTTCGACGCGAAGTTAGTACACGCAGAGCTGGGTGAAATCATGCCTCCCGACATCCTGCCAGCACTGGAAGAGATTGCGGAGAAGCAAGAACGCATCGCAGATGTAGCACTAGACAAGATCGAGGACCGCTACGAGGAGATCGAAGACACGGTAGGCGATGAAGTAGCCCGCAAGCTGGAACAGTTGCTCCTGCTCGAAACAATCGACTATCACTGGCGGGAGCATTTGACAGCGGTTGATGAAGTACGCCAGAGCGTGGGATTACAGGCTTATGCGCAGGTCGACCCGCTGGTAGCTTTCAAACGGGAAGGCTACGACATGTTTCAGCAGCTTCAGGGAAACATCCGCCGCCAAGTAGCGCAAGCAGTTTTCAAAATGCGAGCAAAGGATCTCCCCCCAGCACCTCCGAACCGCGCCACTACAGCTCGAAGACCGCAGCCAGACTCCGCAAGCAACAGAGAAGTTTCAACAAACGGCGCGAGGGCGGGTGGCCAGGGCGCTACAGTAACAGCGGAAGCGCCAAGAGCCGGAGCTAAGAAGATCGGACGTAACGACCCATGCCATTGTGGCAGCGGGAAAAAATTCAAAAAGTGCCACGGCAACCTCGCCTAGTCGGACCAGAATTCATATGAGCACTCTCACAGGCCTAGGCCTGGAACTTAGCGGGATGCGCACGATGCTCATTGACCCCCCGGACTACGTGCTTGCAGAAGCTAGTGGCATCGAACCTCGTCCAATGGTGGTGAGTTCGTTACAAGTGGCAGAACCAGCGATGCAAATCGTGTGGTGGCCACAACAGGGAGAGTTGACCACCGAGGGGATTAGCAAGCTCAGTTGGATGCTGTCAGTGGTTAGCGGCTCCAAGGGGTGGCTAATCAGTGATGACGAGGATCAAAGCCCATCCCCAAGGGAACTACGAGCAGCTGTAGAAGGAACTTTATTGCAGATAGAGCAGGAAACTAAATTGGGGGAAGGAGGAGCCGCGTTACGCCTCGTGCTCAGGGCGGGGTAACTCTCAATTCGCGGTACGATCGCCAGCATGCCCCCAACGGTACTGATACCGGTAAACAGACTAGACCGTGCAAAAGGTCGCCTAGCAGCACTTTTGGAGCCGACAGAGCGGGCAGAGCTGGTTCGGCGTTTCATGAGGACGATATTGGCAGCCGTCGAGGGCGCAAACATGAAAGCAGTGGTTTTGACTTCGGACGAGGACGTCTTCGCGATGGTTCCGAACGGGGTAACAATCCTCACCGAGGATCCAAATCGGCATGGGCTTAACGAACAACTCGAGTATGCCTCTGATGCGCTCTCTGTCAAAGAACTATTAATCCTTCACGCTGATCTTCCACTGGCAACCCCGGAAGCCCTACACAATCTAATTATCCAAGCACCCCCCTCCCCTTCAGCCACACTCGTTATCCCCGAAGATGGGGGAACCAATGCAATGCTTCTCCGTCCACCAGGACTATTTTCGTTAGCTTTTGGCGGGGGTAGCGGCGACTTGCACAGGGCAGCGGCACAGAAAGCAGGACTGGAAGTTCTCCAGGCGAAGGAACCTGCTTTAGCTCTCGATCTTGATACCCCTGCAGATGTGCGTGAACTGATCTCACACCAAAAGGGACGGGCCTGCGAAACCGGTAGATATCTAATCAAAATCGGCATCGAGGAACGCAGACTATTTCATAGCGACTGAGGGGCGGGGGTCTCCATAATTCCAAGGGAATCTTCCAGATCAGTGTCAACTCGCGAAGACACCTAATCATTTGTGCGAGAATGCCCCAAACATGGTTCGGTAACGGGAATCTACTTCCGTCCCGCCGGAGAGTTTGCGATGGCTATCGAAGTAACTTTGCTCGGGCACTCGGAGGATCCGATGCGGTCGCTCTACATGGCGTACCGCACGTGCTACAGCCAACTAACCCCCCAGCAAGTAGCAACACGTATCGAGGATGAACGCATCCCCCGAGAGAAGATGCAATCCTTCATCGTGGAAAGGCTCAAGACAGGGCACGCGAGCCCATTGGAACAGGTCTGGTTTGAATTCGCCATCGCAGGAGTTTCGCGCGCATTTAGTCACCAGTTCGTGCGGCACCGCGTGGGAATCTCATTCGAACAGCAGAGCCAACGATATGTGACATACAAAAAAGGTGAATTCCCCTACAGCATCCCGAAAAGCGTTGAGAAGGCAGGGATGGCGGAGAAAATGGAGGATCTTTTCGGAAAGGCAGGGGCGTTATACGAAGAACTGGTAGACGCGGGGGTACCAGCAGAGGACGCCCGCTTCCTGCTACCCAACGCGACTACAACGAACTTTAAGATCACCGTCAACTTCCAAAGCTTGCTGCATATCTGTGATCTGCGACTGTGCACTCGGGCGCAGTGGGAGTTTCGCCGCGTAGCCGCACTGCTGCGAGCAGAGGTAGCAAAGGCCGTCCCAGAGTTGGGGAGCTACTTACAGCCAAAATGCGGCGAATTGCGCACAGGATATTGCGATGAGTCAGTGGAAGACTGGGAGGATTGCCCTATCGGAAGGGTTCGACCTCACAAGGACGCACTCTTTCGGCTGTACGATCAGTATCGGAAAGGGGAGCTACAGCCCCTTCGTGAAGAGGATTGGGATGCGATCGAGGGGATTGGAGCAGAGATAGCAGGCGGCTCCTAATCGCGAAGGGAACCACCCTCGCTACGCTAGACACATGAGCGATTCTCTGGGAAAGCGCACGATCAAAGTTCGCGATCTGGGGCTGACAGACTACAAAAAGGCCCACCACCTGCAGCAACAGCTGCAGGCAGAGAGGATGCGTGGAGAGGGCGAAGACACGCTGCTGTTAACAGAGCATCAACCTGTCTTCACACTGGGAAGAAAGCATCCCAAACCCAACCTACGTACGACCGACGAGATTGTGAAGGCAGCCGGCATAGAGGTAGCCCAAACAGAGCGGGGTGGTGACATCACCTATCACGGTCCAGGACAGCTGGTCGCATATGGGATCATCGACTTGCGGCAGTGGGGGATTGGGGTAGTTGACTATGTTGAAGCTCTTGAGAACACCATGTTCGGGGTTTTAGAGGAGTGGGGGGTGGAGGGTCACCGACACGAATGTGCACGAGGCGCCTGGGTGGGGGAGAAAAAGGTGGGGTCTGTGGGACTGCATGTGCGTAGATTCGTGTCGATGCACGGAGCGGCTCTCAATGTGGCACCAAACATGGGGCATATTGCGTTGATGAACCCATGCGGCCTTGAAAACACCGAAATGACGAGCCTGTCCGCAGAGGCTGGAAGGGCGATCTCGGTGGCAGAGGTAGCAGAAGCATTCGTAAGACAATTCGGTCGGTTACTTGAATGCGAGACGACAGGCGGAACCACAACTGCCTCGTCTAATGGCATAGCTGATCTCTAGTCGCCTCAAGAACAGCAGGAGAACCTATTGGGAGACGACCGACCTGCGGAAGCAAGCAGTCCTACAGAGCTAAGCTAAAGTTCAGGAACAGGGGGGCGCGTGGGACGACGGGCCTCTACCCAGACCATCCCAGCAGCGAGTGCAGCAATACTGAGCCCAAGAAAAACACCCGTAGTTATCGAAAGGTTGTCACGAAGACCATCGGGGCCGGTGGTAAGAGCGGCGCGCCAGAGGTTGAATCCCGTTAGCGCCACAGTAAAGAAAAGGAGCGTCAGGCCGGTTGAAACCTCCATCCAGGCACGGCGAGAGACAAGATAAGCTAAAGAAATCCCTCCAATGGCGTAGGCAGGGATAGTCAAGGGAACAACCCAATCACGCACCTCGGTCCAACTTGCGCGGGCCTGAAAAGCAAGGGCTATTAGGGCAGCGCTAAAGATCACCCCAATTACTACAAGTAGAAGCATATGGCCGAGGTCTTGGCGATCAGAGGGACCCTCAGGCCGAGCTTGGCGATCATGAACAACAACGCTCTTCTCGGCCTCAACGGGCCTAGCAGCAGTAAAGTCAGCCATCGTGGGAGATCATGGAGGGCCCACCAGAGTAGAGCAAGCGGACCACTAAATAGTTTTGGGAAATGGACAGGTACGCGACAAAGAGCCAGACGGGGAATCCGCCAACCAGTAGGCTTGCGCCATGAGCACCGTCAAGCAGCTGAAACTGGCACCGGGCGTTCATGCAGAAGACGTTGTACAAGAGCTAGAAGGTTTCACAGACGGGAAAGCACGGGTTGTAGTTATCGAAGCAGGTGCCACCCAGGACTTCGGGGCATGGCCTGGAGAGTTGGTTCGCTGGTTATGGCAAGATTACCCACTGCCAGTGATATTTGCTTTCGACAAACAATTGATAGGCGAAGAAGCAGCACTCGCATTGGGCTGTGACATACGGATTTGCGATGAGGGGGCCGCTATCCAACTGAATGGCGGGACCATGGACAAACTCACAGCAGCACGAGCGTGCACTCTACTTCAGCTGGAAACCGTGGAATCAATCCCTGCAAAACTGACAGGAGCACAAGCTTTAGAGGACGGATTAGTCTCACGGGTGGGCCCTAAAGGTAGCGCAAGGGAGCTGGCAAAAGAGGTCGCTGAGGTGATAGCAACCAGGGGCCCAATCGCAACTCGGCTAGCAAAAGAAGCACTTTGGAGAGGGCTAAATCAGCCACTAGAACAGGCACTGCGATTCGAAACCGATTTGACCTTGCTCCTACAAGCGACCAAAGATCGGCAGGAAGGCGTGCGAGCATTCCTTGAGAAGCGCCCGCCAAAGTTTATTGGGGAATAACTCATGATCGTCTTACTTGAAGAACAAGAGGCATGGTCGCTGATGATGCTTGTCAGCGCGATTGCAATAGACAATGCCGACATATCCTTCGAAGGGAAAGAGGCACTCCGCCGTTGGAGGTCGGACCACCAAGAGGGTTCTCCTGAACTGGAAAACCTAACGGAAGAACTCAATGATCGATTGAACAGTGCGATCGACGCCAAGCTCATGCGCCGCGTCAAGAGCAAGGGCCGCTACGAAACGGTACGGAGATAACAATGGTCCAGGTTACATACGGCGATGACGAAATCAACGAGATGCTAGTCGAACTAGTAAATCGCATGGCAGAAGAAGCCGAGCTTAGTGCCAAGGACAGAGCCATGTTGAAGCGTTGGCGATCCTCGGAGATGAAGCTTGGGAGCGACGAGCTCGATGATCTTGTGCGCAAGGCGAACGAGGATCTGGAGAAGAACCTTTCGAGGCGGGAGAAGAGCGCCATACAGAGGCCCGACTGGCGAAGTTAGATCACCACATCAGGCCGTTGCATTTTCCTGTTCCGGCCTCACCCAACGGCTTGTATTAATCCTGACAAAAGACCGCCTCCGAGGGAGCGGTCTTTTGTCACTGTTTGAAAGGTGTAGCCATATTTTCGGCCCTGATCCTCGGGAAGGTGGCCAGGCAGGGTCCAGCTGCAAGCTGAGTCACTCTGATTCGTTTTTCAGGGTATTCCTTCCCGAGACATAGACGACTCATCCCTAAGAGCGACCCTCTCCTAAAATCCCCGCTTTTTGCTATAGGCACCGTAAACTGGCCAGATGGCCGATCCCGTCCTGTTTGCAATCGATGATCGAGGAATTGCAACGATCACCCTCAACCGACCAGAGAGGCTGAACGCAATCAACATGATGATGCGCGACCTGCTGTGGGAATACCTGCAAGCTTGTCGCGACCACCCAGACGTGCGTGCAGTTTGCTTCAGGGGTGAGGGCCGTGCCTTCAGCGCCGGGGCTGATATCTCTGAATTTGGAACAGCCCCAAGCCTGTGGGAATCACGACAGGCACGCCACGAACGCGATGTTTGGGGACTCATGCTTTCGCTCCCAATGCCTCTTGTAGCTCGAATGCATGGCTTCTGCTTCGGGGCCGGGTTGGAGTTACCGCTCTGTTGTGATGTGCGAATAGCGGCCAGTGGCACTCAGTTCGCGCTTCCGGAGGTAGCACTAGGCTATATTCCAAGCGCAGGAGGCACGCAAACCCTTCCCCGCACAATTCCCCCCGGTGCAGCCTCAGACCTAATATTGACGGGTGAACCAGTTGGAACAGAGGAAGCGCTTCGCTGGGGATTAATCAACCGCGTTGTCTCAGAAAAAGATCTCGACAAGGCCATCGAGGAGGAGTTAGGGCGGGTACTAGAAGGAGACCCCGATTTAAAGAAACTCAATCTTCAATAGAAACGGCGATTGGCCTTACCGCCTTTGCTATAACCCCTTCCTGTCTGCCCCTCTGCTTTGACATCACAGTGCCCTACGATTAGCGCGCCAAAGGGGGCGCCGGTAGAATCTCGTTTCGCCGCACCTAAGCGCAAACCCGCTCCTCGGAGGGAGCATGAACACAATCGAATTCCTTCAAATCTCAGCCGCCGTTGTTCCTGAGCGGGAGGCTTTAGTAGAAGTGGGCGGCGGCGGACGCCGCCTTACCTACGCCGAAATGCAGGAACAGGTGACTCGCCTGGCAAACGCTATCCAAGACCTGGGCGTAGGGCAGGGCGACAAAGTAGCCGTCATGGCACAGAACAGTGCTGCGTTCGTCCTAACGTACTACGCCTGCGCGATGCTAGGGGTGACCCTAGTTCCTCTGAACTACCGGTCCAAGGACGAAGAGCTGACACACATGCTCAATGTGAGCAAAGCTGAGGTTTTATTTGCCTCAGAGCGCTACCTAGAGTTGGTGAACCGAATCCGGCCCGGGCTAGAGCATACGAAAACGTTCGTCAGCTATGACGGCCCAGCCGAGGGCTTCATTGCATTTGCAGACCTTGTCGCAGGGGCCCAGCCAGCAGACATCTGGGTTGAAGTTGACGACGAGCAGCCCACGGTCCTGATTTTCACAAGCGGCACAACCGCGCTTCCGAAGGGCGTGATGATCACGTACCTCGATATGACTGCCTATGTAACTAACACCATGAATCCGGCAGATCCGGATTTACACGACAAGACTCTTATTTCAGTGCCCTTCTTCCATATCGCAGGGGCAACGGCCATGCTTTCTTCAATCTGGGGTGGGCGAACAATGCTAGTACTGCCCCAATTCACACCTGAAGGATGGTTGTCAGCTGTAGGTGATGAGGGAGCAACACATTCTATGGTCGTGCCCACGATGCTGAAACGCATCATGGAGAACGAAGATCTTGAAAAGACGAGCCTTGAGACGCTCCAGTTAATCACCTATGGAGCTGCCCCAATGCCCTACGAGGTAGTGCGAAAGGCCTGCGATATCTTCCCTCCTCAAGGGGTAGGGCTGATGAACGCCTATGGACAGACTGAATCAACCTCCACACTGACCTACCTGGGTCCAGATGACCACGATCTCAGCGTCGAAACAAACCTTCGCGAGACCCGGCTCCGCTCCGTAGGCAAGCCTATGGACGACGTCGAGATCGGCATCATGGACGAGCGTAACAACCTCTTGGAGACAGGACAGGAAGGTGAAATCTGTGTCCGCTCGGACCGCGTAATGAAGGGTTACTACGAACAAGAGGACGCCACCAGCACAGCAATCATCGACGGCTGGCTGCACACCGGAGATGTAGGACGCGTTGACGACGGTGGCTATCTGTTCATTACCGGACGGAAGAAAGACCTCATTATTCGGGGAGGAGAGAACATCTCATGCGGTGAGGTGGAGAACTGCCTAGAGGACCACGAAGGAATCGATGAGGCAGCGGTTATCGGTGTTTCCGATGTTGATTGGGGGGAAGTTGTTAAGGCGATCCTCGTACCGAAGCCAGGAGCAACCCTCACACAAGAGGAAGTGAACGCATACTGCAAAAGCCGAATAGCCTCGTTCAAGGCCCCCCAATACATAGCAGTGATTGACGAACTGCCACGAAACGCCATGGGCAAGGTGTTGAAGAACGACCTCCGTAAGCTTTACGGCGCACCCACGAACGACAACATATGAGCGTAAATTCGACCACGCAGGGCCAGAGACCGAGTGCCAATACGGAGCAGCAGCCGAAGGGCAAACGCTTCAATGTGAGCATCCTTGGGATTGCCGTACCTGTAGCAGTGATCGCAGCCATCGGGTCGCTGGAGACAGCCCAGACGGAACGGGCAAGCCGCGAAGTCTTTTTCAACATCCAGGGCTTCGCAGTGATGTACTTCGTATTTGGTATCTCCGTGTCGGTGATTTTGGGGGCGTTCATTCAACGCCTAAGGGTCTGGCGACTGGGGCGCAGACATGGGGTCTTCACCGATCTCGGCGCACGTATTACAAACGCTCTCACGCTGGGGGCTGGAACAGGCCGCGTTACCAACGACCGCTATGCAGGTGTGATGCACTGGTGCATTTATTCGAGCTTTGCAGTGCTGACCCTAGTTACGATCCTTCTTGCAGTTGACGATTACTTCGACCTGATTTTCCAAGTCGGGGGAGAGCATGCCTTCCTAGAGGGAGGCATCTATCTTGCCTACAGCCTGGTTGGAGATGTATTTGGACTGATCGGTCTCGTGGGAATAGGCATGGCGGTTTTCCGACGCTTTGGACCAGCACCGGCAAAGCTGACCTGGGACCGTCGGCAATCCGAGGATGCGATCGTAGTAGGCCTACTGGGATTCGTTCTATTCACAGGATTCCTGGTGGAAGGGTTACGAATCGGGGCCCACGAAATCCCACTTGGTCACGAGAATTGGTCCTACTGGTCTCCGGGCGGTTGGGTCATAGCAAAGATGGTCGCCGGGGCAAGTAATGGGGCACTCCTAACCACCCATCAGGTGTTCTGGTGGATTCATGTGATAGGGGCTTTCGGCCTACTAACGCTGATGGCGCTGACAAAGTTTCGGCACATCGTTTTCGCACCAGTTAATGCATTCTTGAAGCGCCCTGCAGTGCCCTCGTACCTGGCACCTATGGGCGATTTTGAGCAGTTGATCGAAGAAGGGGCCAGCCTTGGCGCTGGCAAGATCCAGGACTTCTCGTGGAAGCAGCTCTTCGACGCCGACACGTGCGTGCGCTGCGGGCGTTGCACGGAGGTGTGCCCCGCATACACCGCAGGGCAACCGCTATCTCCTATGGCGATAATCCAAGATCTGAAGTCTTACATGAATCACGCTGGGCCATTGCTAATCGCAGGTAAGGATGCCTCGGAAGAGGTCAACGGAGAGTTGGTCGGGGACTACGTAAAGGATGAATCTCTTTGGGCCTGCCGCACCTGCATGGCCTGCGTGCAAGAGTGTCCTGTATTGATCGAGCACGTTCCGACGATCGTAGACATGCGTCGCTACTTAGTAATGGAACAAGCACGTATCCCCGGCACAGCGCAAGAAACCCTCGAGAACATCGAGCAGCGAGGCCACCCCTGGAGGGGAACCCAGCTCACGCGGGAAACATGGCTCGAGCAGCTCCGCGATGAAGGCGTAGAAGTACCAATCTTCGATGGCTCACAGGAATACCTGTATTGGGTCGGCTGCTCTGGGGCACTCGTAGAGCGCAATATGCCAATCACGAAGTCGGTGGTACGACTGCTAATTGAAGCAGGGGTGAGCTTTGGCGTCCTGGGCCAGCAGGAAACCTGCACGGGCGACCCCGCGCGTCGTCTGGGAAGTGAGTTCCTCTTTGCGACCCTGGCTGAAACGAACGTCGCCTCGATGAACGAGATCGGTGTGCGACGAGTAATCACAGCCTGCCCTCATTGCTTTAACTCTTTCAAGAATGAATACCCTGACTTCGACGGGCAGTGGGAGATCACACATCACGCGGAGTTTCTCCAACTGCTTCTGGCCCAAGGAAAGTTGCAGCCAAAGGAGATGGACGGGCAGACCATCACTTTCCACGACTCCTGCTACCTCGGTAGAGGCAATGGCATCATGGATGCGCCACGGGAAGTGCTGAGTAGCATTCCTGGGGCCGACCTGGTTGAGATGCCCCGCAACCGCGAGAAGGGACTCTGCTGCGGTGCTGGAGGCGGCAATATGTGGCTTGAGGAGCAGGGCACACGAGTGAATCACCTTCGGACAGCGGAGGCAGCCAACACCGGCGCCAACATCGTGGCAACCGCCTGCCCATTCTGTATCCAGATGTTTGAGGATGGCATTCCCGCCGTGCAAGCCGACGAGGAAAATCGCTCAATCCAAGCATTTGATATCGCAGAGCTGCTGGAGGTTAGCGTAGCTCCCCCACGTACAAGCGGGGAAAACGCTATTCCACCGGGAGTCACTGGCTAGACACCTGTGCCTCTCGGAATTTCGTGATCCGGAAAGGAAGCCTTGTTCCAGGCACGAGTGAATAAATTCCAATAAGCCGGCGAACTGATGAAGAACATCAACTGGTACAGCCAATTCTGGAGAAGCGGAATGAACATGAGGAAAAGACTTACCAAAGGGATAGCGCTGCCAGTGCTTTCGGTGTTGGTACTCGTTGGCCTTTTTGCCTGCGGCGACGGCGGAGATTCAAAACCGCTCGAAGCACGCGCATACCGAGATCTTTTCCTTGCCAGCGATACAACTCTTCAAGAGAGATTGGAAACGGAGGGAGAAGCCCGCCTCCAGCAATTCGAAGAGGCCAACGACTATCCGATAGAAGCCTGGCAAGAGTTGATATTCGAAATGATAGGCGGCTACGAAGACTGGTCTGAAGAAAATCTAAAAGAGCTATCTAGGCTCTCCTTGCTGGTCGTTGAATATCTTGAATTACTTATGGAGATATTCATCACCTTTTCAGATGAACAACACGCGACAATATCCTCACTTGAACCACCTTCCCATCTTGCACAACTTCACAACGATTTACTCGCTGCATACAGGGATTTAATTGATAGCTTTCGCTTCGAAGAGATAGAGTTTCTTATGACGGAACTTCTGCCTATAGAAGATGAGCGAGACGCCGAACGGTTTTTCAATGCGTTTGTCGGCGTAGGAGAGGAACTCGAAGCCTTGTCCGCCTCAGCAGAACTACAACGCCTTTGCTGGGAGATGGAAGATGCACTCTCAAAGGACTTGGACGAATTGGTCTCACTCAACTGTGGCCAGCAGGGAATTGGCGAATACTAATTGCCTCCACCTCATTGAAGTGCTTCGGTCGGATACGATCGGGGTATGAGCAATCTCGGAAAGCCACGTGGCCTCGTTTATTGCGCAGACGGGGTGGAGGTAGCGGAAAGTCTGTCCAGCGAATCGGTAGACCTGGTCTACCTAGACCCCCCATTCAATACCGGTAGGCGACAGGAACGGGAAACCCTTAGGACAACACGAACAACTGAAGGTAGCGGAGACCGGAAAGGTTTCGGGGGGAAGGCGTACAAGACAGAACGACTTGGGTCACGATCTTTCGGAGATACTTTTAGCAACTACCTAAACTTTCTTGAGCCATTTCTAGTGCAATCGCAGCGACTATTGAAGCCAAGCGGCTCCCTTTACCTCCACCTGGACTACCGAGAGGCGCATTACGCAAAGGTACTGTTGGACCAAATCTTCGGAAGGGAATGCTTCCTCAACGAAATCATCTGGGCGTACGACTTCGGGGGCCGGCCTAAGAACCGCTGGCCTGCAAAGCACGACACCATCTTCTTCTACGGAAAAGACCCCGCACAAAATATTTTTAACACTGACGAAGTGGAGCGTATTCCCTATATGGCGCCCGGCTTGGTGGGACCGGAAAAAGCAGCTCGAGGGAAGCTTCCAACCGACACCTGGTGGCATACCATTGTTAGCCCAACAGGTAAGGAAAAACTAGGGTACCCAACGCAAAAACCGTTGGGTGTTCTGAAGCGCATCGTAAGTGCCTCTTCTCCGCCGGGGGGACTAGTCGTGGACCTAGTCGCTGGTAGCGGCACGACCGGCGAAGCAGCACTCTCTCTAGGGCGGCGATTCCTTTTAGTAGATCGCTCGGAGGAGGCAGTGTCTGTAATGCGGACACGATTCTTAGGGGAACCCGGGATCGAATTTCGAGGAGCTCAAATAGGCTCTGATTAACCCAACTACCTCCCCAGAGTTCCGGTATCATCGCACTCCCTCAATCAAAAACCAGAGGTTGCGAAAATGGTGCGCGCTGAGATCATCGAAAAACAAAACAAAATCAAACAGACCCCAATGCTGGAACGCATCGAAGGCATGCGTGAAATGTTGCGAGCTGCCGGCGACGAGGCCCAAGAGCTTCGCCATCTGCCGGCCTGGGCAGCCAAGGAAATGGCCGCCAACGGTTTCTACCGGTTCGCCCTGCCAAAAGAGCTTGGCGGTGAGGACGTAACCGCGCGGGAGCAGATTGAGAACGTAGAAGCAGTGGCATCGATTGACGGCTCAGTCGGTTGGTGCACACACATTAACTCAGAAATTAACGGGCTCATCGTGCGACGCATGGACAGGGCCCTATGTGACAAAGTCTTTGACGACTGGGACGCACTTGTGTGTTCTGGACTGGGTCCACCCAATGGTCCTAACCCGGGTCGTACCGCTCGTCGAGAAGGTGATGGCTGGCGACTGCAGTACCAGGGATCGTTCGCAAGTGGCTGCCACAACGCAACTTGGAACTTCGTCATGTCGCCAGTAGTAGTAAATGAGGAAACAGGAGAAGGAGCCGAGAACTCTTTCATGGTTCCACGGGGCGAATTCGAAATCGTCGATACGTGGGATACAGCGGGAATGCGGGGGAGCGGCAGTCACGATGTACGAATGGACGGCACCTATGTGCCACCTGAACACCTTTTGCCAGCACGTCCTCTAGCTCCGAGCGAACAATGGGACAACCCCACGTTCCGAAACCCTTGCCACGCTGTCTACAACAAATCGGCAGTAGCCCTGGGGGTTTGCAAGGGTGCACTCCAATCCTTTGCCGATCTGGCAATGGAGAAGACCCCTTGGGGTATGGCAACAGCCCTGAAAGACACGCCGCAGGTGCACTACCGCCTCGGCGAGGCACAAGCCACCTACCTCGCGGCCCGCACGTTCGTGTTAGAAACCCAGGATGCACTAGAGGCTCACCTCGGGCCGAAACCCTCGGAAGGGGGCCGAATGGAGCCGGAGTGGGATCTCTTCTGGCCCGCTTATCTTGCCTGTGCACACTCGGCTCAAGCCGTTCGACACGTAGTTGGAATCATTAACAACACAGCTGGGACAACCGGCAGTCGAATGGAGAGCCCCCTTGAACGCCACCTGAGGGACGCTCAGCAGTCAGCGACACACGCCCTCATTTCCTGGCGACACTACGAGGACATAGGAAAGACATTCCTAGGAGAAGATCCTGCTCCAAACTACATGGAGCTGCGCCGCGCCTAGGCGTGAGCACTAAAACAACAAGGAGCTACCGATGGTAGACCGAGAACCACTCGACGTGCTGGAAGCAATTCATTCAACCCCTGCACGACGCTACCTCGGGTCCGATCCAATTCCGGACGAAATCCTCTGGGAGCTGCTAGACGCGGCCATCCGAGGCCCAACCGGAGGAAACTCTCAAAGCTGGGGCTGGGTAGTAATTCGCGATGAAGAAAAGAAGGCAACCATCGCGAATTGGTGGAAAAGCATCTTTGAAGCTACCTACGGAAAAGCAGACCCGAGTGCGTTGGAGCAAGGTGGTCGCGTGCAGACAGGCGCCTTTGACAAGGTAGTAGAGGGCGAAACTGGCCTGGACGCATCAGGGCTGCGATCAGTGACATACCTAGCGAACCACATTGGAGAGGCGCCGGTACTAATCGTGCCTGTGCTGAGAGATGTGGTGGACCAAAACGAGTCGACTCGACGAGGGTTGGTATACGGAGGCTTTATCTTCGGAGCGATCCAGAACCTAGCTTTAGCGGCACGCGCTTACGGCATTGGCGCTCCCCTAACTACATTCGGCACAGGACCAGAACTCGACAAGTTATTGGACCTGCCAGAGGGCGCAGCCTCAATGGCCATCATCCCATTAGGTTATCCAGTGAAGGGAAGGTTCTCTCAGCCACGACGAATGCCCGTCGAACAAGTAGTTCACTTTGATACGTGGGGATCCCACAAGGGGCGCAGCTAAGCCCTGCCTTCACCAAATTCAGCTTTCAAATTTCAAATTTCAAAAGGAAATGTCTGTCATGGCCGACATCGTCACGTTAGAACGACCGAGGGAAGGCGTAGCCCTAATAACCATGTCGAACCCAGACATCAACAATCACGGCTCTTGGGCAGGGGTTGGGCAATTAGGCGAAGCTCTGGCAGAAGCACGCGAGCAAGGAGCACGAGTTTCAGTGCTAGCCTCCGACACCCCGGGACACTGGTACGAGCATGCCTGGCTACGTGACCTCCGCAATACTGTGATCGGGGAACCAACAACAGGAACGGGTGGAGGCTGGGGAACCTGTTTAGATGAGCTGGCCAAAACGACAGTCGTGACAATCGCAGCAATCTCAGGAGACTGCTCAGGAGGAGGAGCTGAGTTGGGATGGGCTTGCGACCTGCGTATTGCGGAGGAAAACGCACGCTTTGGGCAGCCCGAGGTCCAGATTGCCCTCACGACAGGCATAGGAGGCACAAGTCGGCTAGCGCGCATCATCGGACGCACAGCCACCGCAGAGATGGTTCTAGACGGAACGCCAATGACCGCCCAACGAATTTATGATCTTGGGGGGGTAAACCGAGTAGTGCCTGACGGTACGTCTATCGAGGTAGCCCTCGATTGGGCAAGCCGCTTAGCCGATCGCCCAGCGAAAGCACTAGCTACACTTAAGCAGATCCTTATCGACAATGACGATCTAGGTCTTACAGAAGCACTGACAAACGAGCAGCGTCTCTTCGGAACGGTAGTAGGCACAGAGGAAGCTATCGCGACAATGGGTTCCATCCAGGACCGCTTTGATGCAGGAGAATCGATCGAGTCGGTTTACGGTTCACCGCGGCCGTAAGAATGAGGGCTTAAAACCTTGTCAATCACCTCAGTGATAGGTGTGAGCCACCACACCTGCCCAGTAGAAATTCGCGAGAAGTTTGCGTTAACCAATGCAAGCCCATGCGTACTGATCGACGAATACACCGAAGAGTCTGTCTGGCTCAGCACCTGCAACCGCACCGAGCTGTACTCCATCGCTGACGAGGTCCGATTGGCCGAAGCCGCCTTCATCGAAACACTCCAAATCCCCCGCGACTACGCAGAAAATTACAGCTATACCCTGAGGAATGAAGCCGCAGTTAACCACCTCTTTAGGGTAGCCAGCGGACTTGACTCAGCAGTGGTCGGAGAGCATGAGATCCTTGGCCAGGTGCGCCGCGCGCTCGCTGATGCTCAAGAAAATAGTTCAGCGGGACCGCTACTGACTCGTATGTTTCAGGATGCCCTTGCCGTTGGGAAAAGAGTCCGTACAGAAACAGAGATCGGCCGTTCACCCGTATCCGTTAGTAGCGCAGCTGTGTCTATCCTCCTAGAAAGAGGAGGATGGAAAAACCTGGAAAATTTGTCGATCTTGATCATCGGTGCTGGAGAGATGGCACTCAGTGTGGCCCGCTGTTTGCAAGGGATGAACATAGGTGACCTTGCCATCTCCAGCCGAACCCAACAGCGGGCCAATGAGATTGCCCTGAAAACAGGAGCCGACACGCTAAAATGGCCGGTCACGGGTCAACGACTCGCGCAATTCGATGCGATTATTAGCTGTACTAGTTCACCCAGCTTTCTCCTAAATCAGGAGACAATCGAAGAGGCAGCACAGCATTTATCTTCTGGAAAGTTGATGCACCTGATGGACCTTGCGGTTCCGAGAGATATCGACCCTAACGTAGACAAAATCCCGGGAGTCTGCTTGGGAAACATCGATGATGCCCGAACCGTTGTCGATTCCTCACTCAGCAAGCGGGCACAGCAAGTGGATCCAGCAGAATTGATAATCCAAGAACAGCTAGCATCCTTTCAAGACTGGGACGGTGCGAGGAGTGCCTCAGAAAGCATTCGCCTCCTCAAAGAACGGGCCAACGCAATTCGGCAAAGTGAGTTAGCTTGGGCTATGCCCAAGCTAACTGGCCTATCACCAGATGAACGAGCGGTAATTGAACGTTTCTCAGCTAGGCTAGTGAACAAGCTCTTGCACACGCCCACGCGACGATTACGGGAGACAGCAGGCCTTGAGGAGTCAGCTTCCCTTGCCCGCTTAGTCCGACAAGTCTTTGACCTCGAGGACACCGTGAATTCCGAAAGACCCGACGCAGAATGATGAGGGCTCTACTCCCTTAGGGTGTGTCATCCATTCCATCAGGTGGATCCTTTTCTACCCGACTGGCCTGGATACAGGGATGTCGCCAGAGACAACGAGACCAAATCTCTCTGGTTAGTTGAGAACCTCATCGCAGCACTACCATCCCAGCGCTTTCACTTTGGATAATGAATTGGGTCGCGCTTGAGAAGAGATTGCGACTAATCCAAGCCGGCTTGGATTAGTCGCCCATACCTGGTCGCAGTGCCGATTACACCGCCCACCCAGTCCCCATTGGCCATGATCTGGTAGCGCGTGCGGGATTCGAACCCGCGATCTCCGCCTTGAAAGGGCGGTGTCCTAGGCCTCTAGACGAACGCGCCTACCCTACCTCGAAGTATAGCGCCCTGGAAGCTTTCACCGGTCTACGAACGAGCAGCTAAGGCTGCCGCTTCCCAGTACGGTACCGATCAGGGGCATCACGACGGTCTTCCCGCTCCCGAGCCCAGCGAGCGTTACGTTGACGCATCACCTTAAGGACAGTCTGGATCGTGGGGCCGCGCTCTTTCCAGACCTCCGCTGCTAGCTCCTTGGCAGCAGCAAGCTCCGCTGGGTCATGTACGTAGGAGCTATCAGGCTCTATTACTTCAACAGGGCAGGCATCAACGCAGAGCTGACAATCTATACATCCAATGGGATCAATGGTGTGCTGGAGATCGGGAGTGTCGTAGTAATGGATCGTGTCGGTGGGACAGACGTGGCGGCAGTTACCGCAGTTTATGCAGCCGCTAATAATCTTCAGAGCCATAGAGGCCTAACTTTTACGGAAACCACGACGGGCCTTCTCTGGCATGATCGAGGGGCGAAACTTTCCTCGAGGTGCGAGCTCCTTCAGAAGTTCGTCCTGATTACGCTTGCGGGCCCAAGCGCGGGCTTTTTCAAGAGCCTGTTCAAGGGCTTCGCCACTGAGAAGGTTTGCATCGTCATGATCTATACAGTCGACAGGACAGACAGGAACGCAGGCATTGCAGTCGATGCACTCCTCAGGGTAGATGGTGTGCATGAAGTCATCGGTATCAAAATAATGAATTGTTTCCGTGGGACAGACACGGCGGCAATAGCCGCAGTTGATACAGAGCCCCTTGTCAATGACATATGTCACTCGTCGTCATCGCTCCCATGAACGCCAATGACACCACCTGCTCCCGTCAGAAGCTCCTCAAGATGCATGCGCCACTCGTTTGCGAGCCTTCGTTTCTTCGGAGTATCGGCGAGCTCTTCGATCTGAGCCCTCCCCCACTGAATGTGCTCCTCTTCGTCGACGAGAATGGACTTCAATATGCGAACAGTAGGCGAGTCAACTACCTGATCGGTAGCTCGCATGTGGTAGAGGTAGTGAGTAGCCAGGTGTGGCTTAAGGACACCAAAAACACCAACAACACGTAAAACTGAGTCTTCCTGGTCCTGAAGGGCCTCCATAAAAACACGGAACTCATCATTGGGGGGATCCATCTTGGGGGAAATCATGAGCGGGTATGGCCCCTCCGCACCCTCCGTAACACGGAGCTCTGGCAGACGCTTTCCAAGCATGTCGGCATGCTGAGCGCAGTGATAGGCCATAGGGCCGAATTCCACCTTATGGTGGACCTGAGGCTGTGTTGCTATCCACTGAAGGAGGGCGCGCATCATCTCAACTTCGGCATAGCGATAGTGCATCAGCCGACGCGCACATTCGTCAACAGAGAAGGCTCCTCCCAGCTTTCGCTGAGGCACCCAAAGTTCGACCATGCGTGACTCCCTCCCTGGCCTAGAGGCCTGGGGTCTTTTCTATTTCAAATCTTCACGGGGAGTGAAGTAGAGCGCTCCTGATTCACAAGGCTCATGACGCTTCCATTCGCCGCCCGCAAGAGCAGTTGCAATCTCTTCCTCAGAATCCCACATCGTGATCTGAGCATCTTCGAGAGTAGATACGGAACAATCAGGCTTTTCACAAACCAGGTCATGAATAACCATCCTCTGTTTATCGCCACAGTAGCGCTTGAAGTTGAAGGGCGGGCGCCAACGTTTGGCCATTGTTTTACCCCTACAGTTCGCCCCTAAAGAGCAAAGTCTTCGGGCGGAAGAACCTCATCGCCAGTGTTAAGTGCCATTACTAACTCCTCAAATTCCTGCTGAGCCTGCATAGCCTCCCTACGCTTACTGTCATTCCCTTCGGTTAGCCGGGGGACCCAGTAATTACCAACTTCGACATGCATAATCTCATCAGCGTGGTTGAAGTCGAAGGCAGTCTCCCACTCCTTATCGCCGATATCACGGCCCATGTCGATCAGTGAAGTAAACAGATTCATCGCCATGCCCTCCCCCCCTCGATGCACCGCCGCCATAGAGTTGATCATGTTCTGCTCACCACTGCTATGCGTAACGCCATCGTCGTTGCGATAGCCATCCGCAAAGTCACCTAGCGTGACACCATGCTCGGGCATTTTTTCAAGGACAATTTCGGTGTGGCGACATTCATCCCAAGCAAGACGCGCATTGACTAACGCGAGTTCCCAAGGAAGCTGATCAACCCCTTCCCTAGTAGCCATCACATATCGGCGAGCAAAAGTCTCACTGCCACTAATCTCACCGTTATACATTGCATGAAGGAGCACCTTGGTAGACATCTTTTGCGGGTCCCGGAGGAGTATGGAGGCCAGATCAATGCCATTCTCGCGCCAATTCTCCCGGTCTCCTACAGGGAGCCATCTAAGAGGGGGATCTCGGCGGCGGTCTCCAGGATTGAGCTGACGATAGAAGGAACGCTCGGTGACGGACATGTAATCCTCCATTGGCATTGTTTGCCGTGAGTGGGACCCCACGACATGTGATTTTTGCTAAACGGCAAATTCTTGGGAAGAGGGATGCCTACAAAAGGTTCTGTCCGTCGTCGCTTCTGCAATCACCGCCGGACTCCTTTAGTGCGAAAGCACTATGTACTCTCATCCTTCTCCATAATACCTTCCCGAACAGGGCATGGTTACCCCACAACCTCTCGTAGCCGGTAGATAAGATCACTACGATCTCCCCTCCCAACCTGAGTGAAATTAGCTTTCATTGCAGCATTCGAATCAAGCACTGGATCGATGCGACTCCATGAGTGGACCACTGTACGGTGAAGAATGAGCCAAGGTCCGCCATCACGCCGCTCGAACACATCCACGTATCGCCCCCCCCAGGTGAAGTCCTTAGAAACGCCATCCTCACCGGCGGGGATGCGATGGTAGGCAACGTGATAGGTCTCTGAATAGGCACGGTCGCCCTCAATTTCTATATGGGAATTACCCAGGAAATGCTCCGTGCATTCCAGGTTTGAAAGCCCCATCATCACGTGATCTGCGAACTCATAGGCATTACCTTTAAAAGTTCCATGGTCATCGTAGGCATCGGGGTGGTAAGCCGACTTCACAAGGTCGCTATCAAGCAGGTCAATTCCTCGAGAATATCGCATGAGCGCATCCCGGATTTCCTGCTTAGTAAGCAGATCATCGATCGCAACTTCGCGATCCGAATTAGTTCCAAGTTGGTTTGCTGTCATTGCTAACCTCCATGAGCGGGAGCGCCGGTATTCTAGCGAGGTAAAGTCAAACCGAGGGCAGTCGTGAGGAAAATGATGCTGTGGGTAATGGTTCAAGGTCATCAATATGGAAGCTTGTTCCCAAAATGATCTGTGGACGGAGGTTGAATTCATATACGACCAACCCAGGACCATCATCCGGACTTCGTCAAAGCCCTAATTCTGGACAGCACCCATGACTCTCAGAAAATCTCTGACGGCAATCCTGATTGGTGTCACATTGATTGTCGCAGTAGGCACCGCAGGCAGTAGTGGCATGTGGGACCGGTTCAGCCTGCCACCAATAGTTATCTGTGTGTCTAGCGCATTAATAGTCCAATGGGCCGCGTTTTACTTTGCTTGGCGTAGGCACTCTGAGCGCTTCTTTGACCTGATCGGATCCATGACCTTCGTAATGGTTATTGCAATCGCTATCGGGGGTTCTCGGCATAACCTTGGCTGGCTTGACCTTGCCTGTGGCACAGCAGTAATTCTTTGGGCCCTAAGACTAGGTACTTTCTTATATCTCAGAATCCGTTCAGTTGGTGAGGACAAGCGGTTCCAGGTAATAAAGTGGCAAATGCCTTGGTTCCTAATGACTTGGACCCTTCAGGCAGTTTGGGTCGTAGGTACTTCTGGAGCCGTTCTTTCAGTAGTGGGCGATGGACGCGCACAACAAATTGGGCCCATCGAGGGTTTTGGACTATCGGTGTGGATGGTGGGCTTCTTAATTGAGATCGTGGCAGACGAACAAAAGAGAAGATTTCGCTTAGCACAGCCTTCCAAGACCTCGTTCATCTCCACTGGCCTGTGGGGAAGGACACGGCATCCGAACTATTTTGGGGAAATTCTTCTTTGGAGTGGCTTAGCAATCACAGTGCTTCCTTCATTAGCAGGGTGGCAGCTCGCCACCTTGGCTTCACCAGTATTCGTTTGGATTCTTTTAACCAAGATCTCGGGGATTCCCATTCTGGAAGCGGCCGCAAACAATCGATGGGGGCAGGATCCTAAATACCTGGCTTATACGAAAAGAACGCCGCTGTTGCTACCACGAATTTGGTGAAGGCCAATCTTCTGCCGGAGCCAGCCACTCAAAAGTAGGCAGCAGCAACAGAGATGAGTAATGAGTGTCGATTGCGCTCTTTTCCTCCCTTCCCCCAAAAACCACCGGAGTGCCCCCTCCCTGAGGCGTATCCTTACCACCATGCCGTCCACAAAAGCACCAGAGACCGCCAGGCGTATGGCAGCTGCCGCACGGGGATTGCTCAGCTTGCTGGAACCGCGGCAACTTGAGCACATATTGCACCCCTTGTCTGGAGACAAAGAGCGGCGTCACTGGAACTACGCACCCATGAAACGTAATGGTTTGCCACTTCTCGCCATGACACCCCTCCAGCAACAAGCTACCAATCGACTTGCCGCCAGTGGATTGAGCTATTCCGGTTATGTGACAGCAGCAATCATCATGGGGCTAGAGAATGTCCTCGACGCGGCAGAGAAGTGGGGCGGGGGAGGACTCGGGGTAGATACCGGATCAGAGCGTTGGCGAGATCCCCAGCTTTACTTCGTAACAATTTTTGGGGAACCCGAAGATGACACTTGGGGTTGGCGCTTTGAGGGTCACCACGTTTCCATTCACTACACCATCCAAGGAGAAACAGTCGTCGCTCCAAATCCGACTTTCCTAGGAGCAAATCCTGCTGAAGCACCATTTGGCGGAAGTGGCCATCTCCGTCCCCTTGCAGATGAGGAAGACCTCGCCCGGGAATTGATAGGGCTACTGGACGAGGGGCAGCGAGAGGAGGCCGTAATCTCAACAGCAGCTCCACCAGACATCGTGCAGTCGAATCGATCTCAGGTGGAAGAGGGCGCTCTTCCCTTCCCCACAGCAAGACTAATGGGTATTCCAAGCGACTCGACCTGGATAGAGCGCGGGCGAGTCGAGAAAGCCGGCCTGGGCTTCAAGCCCGAACACGAAGCGGCGGTGCGCTATTCAGCAAAGCCCAGTGGACTGGCCGCTAGCAGGCTAAGCAGTTCACAGGGAGAGTTGCTGGAGGCGCTGGTGGATCTTTACATCGATCGGCTGCCTGCGGAGCTGGCCACTGGGCAGCGCGAGCAATTAGGGAGAGCCAGACTGGCTGATATGCACTTCGCCTGGGCTGGCGGACTCAGTAAAGGAGAACCTCACTACTACCGGCTTCAGGCGCCACGCTTCCTCGTCGAGTACGACTGTACACAGAACAACGCCAACCACATCCACGCGGTCTGGCGCGACCCTGAGGGCGACTTCGGAGAGGACCTACTGAAGCGACACTACAGCGAACATCACTGACGAACACCAACGGGAGGGCCGAGCCTTGCGCTACATCATCTACGGCGCCGGAGCAATCGGTGGAGTAATTGGAGCATTACTGCACCTCAGTGGCCAGGAGGTCACCCTGATCGCCCGAGGGGCACATCTCAAGGCGCTACAAGAGAACGGGCTCACATTTATAAGCGGAGAGGGCACACAATCGCTGGCCATACCATCAGTAGGATCTCCTGCAGAACTCGAGCTGACACCAGAGGACGTTGTTTTCCTCGCTATGAAGTCGCAGGACACAGTACCGGCGATTGACACATTGTTCGCAGCAGCCCCACCGACAATTACGGTCGTTTGTGCACAAAACGGGGTCGTAAATGAGCGCATGGCATTGCGGCGTTTCCCAAACGTTTACGGCCAGCTTGTCATCCTGCCAGGCACACATCTGGAGCCGGGCACGGTCATCGCAAGTGCAAGCCCAGTGCACGGCATACTGGACCTAGGACGCTATCCGAGCGGAAGCGACGAAAGGGCAGAAACCATCGCCCGTGACTTGACTGAGGCCCAATTCAGTTCAGTTGCACGGCAAGACATCATGCCCTGGAAATACGGGAAGCTCCTTCGCAACCTTGCAAATTCATTACAGGCTATCCTCGGGCTAGAACAGAAGGCTGAGACACTAATAGCTCTGGCTCGCGAAGAGGCAATCTCTTGTTTCAAGGCAGCAGGAGTAGAGGTTGTGGACGACCAGCTGTTCAACCAGCGTTTCCAGGCGCTTAACCGAATTGTCTCAGACAGCTCTGCGGCACGCTCTGGTAATTCTTCATGGCAAAGCCTGGCGCGGGGAGCAACGACAATCGAGGCTGCCTATCTGAATGGCGAGGTGGCCCTTCTAGGCCGGCTACACGGAGTGCCAACCCCAGTGAACGCACTTTTACAGAAGGTGGCCACAGAAGTAGCAGTATCGGGTCAGGGGCCAGGTGCGTTCACAGTCGCCAACCTTGAGGAGCGCCTACCTTAGCGGTTGCGCTCCACCTCCATCACAACGAAGTCACGTACAAGAGGAAATACCGCGCGCCTTTGAGGTTCAAAGAGGTCTTCTTCCCACGTCTGAATGAGGAAGGCGAAGGTGAATCCAGTGCTGATTCCGTCCTCAGGCCTGATGTAACCAGCCGCCACGAGGTGATGGGAATCATTTTCAGGCGTCCAATAGCCTGCTTTCTGGCCGTACTGGTAGCCCTCGATACCAAAATCTGCTGGGAACGTTTCGACGTTTTCAGGCAGAACAACTTCAGAGGCAAGTTGGAGGAGATAGCCCGTCCAGTATTTGTCCAACTGCTCCCCACGGAGAATTGAGGCCCAGACCAACGCAAGATCGTGAGGGGTAAACCGTGCATCCCGCCAGTGCCAATGTAGGTAGGAGTCCTGAGAGACTCCCGCTCGGGCCATCACTACCCCTACCTGTTCAGGGGTAATGAGGGAAGCGATCTCATCAGTATTCTTATCTAGCGAGTAGTGCAGGACTGTTTGGACATCCTCCTCGATAGACTCAAACTCCAACAAACCGTCCTGTACCGCTCTGAGGCTAGCTGTGAGAATTACTATCTTTCCAGCCGAGGCGGGGTACTGGGCGTGCTGGGGTCGAACGACTACCGAAGAACCACAATCTAGGTCAATCAGTGCTAAACCCCACACCCCCTCATAGTCAGTCATCACTTCCTCAATATTTGCGACCATCTCAGCGCTACGCCCCGCAGCGCTCCTACAGCGAGCTGGACGGCCGTCAACAGATTCCGCATCAGCCTGAGTAACCGTAGGAGTGACAGCCGTGGTCGGAGCATTTGTGGGTGTCGGGCTTGGGACAGGAGTTTTAGTAGGCGTTATCTGAGTGGGAGAAACCGGCGTAGTGGTTGGTGAAGGAGTGAGAGGGGCCGAAGGTGTGGTAGTGCTAGTTTCTGAAGCATCGGGAGATGGAGTAGCAACCTGGGTTTGGGCTTCGCGAGAGGAAGCACCGTCATCCAAAAGAAAGACGATTGCGGCCATGACTCCTAGCAACAGGGCCAACCCCAATGGGAAGAGCATTCGCATCGAGGGTCGCATGTGCATTTGCTCACTCTAGCCCCATCCTTCACAGAGCCAAGGCGGGAACACCTTGTGAGAACGGTTCCAAGGAGGCATAGTCGCGCCTCTGGGCCAGGAGCCCAAGGGGGAACGTGATGGCAGGACTGAACCTAACTGGGATCGAGAACAAGGTAGCCGTGGTGACAGGTGCCGGCCGCATGAAAAGCATCGGGCGTAGCATTGCTGTAGAGCTTGCAAAAGCCGGAGCCGATGTGGTCATCACGGGCACTGGCCGTCCTCCGGAGCGCTATCCGGAAGATGAAAAGGCAGCTGGTTGGCAGGATATCGCCTCCGTGGCCGAAGAGATCGAGGCTACTGGACAGCGTGCACTGCCGCTTGTGAGCGACGCAGCTAACGAGAACTCCGTTCAGGAGTTACTCGATCGCACAGTCTCTGAGTTCGGCCGCGTAGATTTCATCGTGAATAATGCTGGAGCATCCCGCGGACCCGATCGTGTGCCCGTAGTCGACATGCCTATCGACGCCTGGGACACGGTTATCAGAGTTAACCTGCGGGGGCCATTCCTGATGTCAAAAATCTTCGGTCAGCATCTCATCGACGCCGGGAATGGGGGGGTCATCATCAACATCTCTTCAATCGCAGGAAAAGTGCTGGGGCCGAACATGGCGGCCTATGTGGCCAGCAAAGCCGGTCTCCAAGGGATGACAGGCTCCATGGCACGAGAGATAGGACGCCACGGCGTCCGTGTAAACGCCATCTGCCCCGGTCTTGTCGACACCTCCCGCATGGCAGACGTATTCGATGACCCGGACTTCGACGCCCGCGCTGCAAGCATCCCTATTGGGCGAGCTGGCCTTGGTGAAGATATTGGATGGGCAGCGGTTTACCTATGCAGCGATCAAGGGTCCTGGATCACAGGACAATCCATCAACGTTTGTGGGGGGAATGCAGTCGCACATTGACGAACGACCGCAAACTGCTGAGGGCAGTCATTGATACCAACCTGTTGGTTGCGGCGTTAGTGAACCCAGGGGGCACGACGGGGCGAGTCCTTGCCCACTGGCGAGCTGGAGACTTCGAGCATGTCGCTTCAGAAGCGACGTTACACGAGGCTCAGCAAGTAGTAGGAGCACGTTGGGTGACCCGGATCGCCAACCCTATAGCACGAGATAGGTTATTGAAGGAACTACGTCAGCGTTCAGTACTCGTCACAGCACCTGTTCTGGAAAACCTCACCCTCAAGGACGCGGGCGATCGCCGACTAACCGAGGCAGCTAAAAGCGGACGGGCGAGCTATCTCATCACCGCCGACAAGGAAATCCTGCTTGCTCGAGGTTATGGCTCCGTAGAATTCGTTACAGCACACGAGTTCCTAAAGGTGCTTGGGACACATACCAGTTGACGGCTTTCATGACCGATCCTACGGTTCGCACACCCGAGGAGGATACAAATGGCACTTAATCCGCAGGCCAAATTGGTACTCGAACAAATGGCAGCCCTCGGGGCCCCACCCCTACATGAACAGGAACCAGAGGCAGTACGAGAGGCAAATCGTCTGCCCCCAGCAATTCCTGGCCCAACAATGTCCCACGTAGAGGACCGCAACATACCCGGACCCAAGGGAGATATCGCCGTACGTATCTACCGTCCCACCGAAGAAAAAGACCACTCCCTACTTGTCTGGTACCACGGAGGCGGCTGGGTAATTGGCGACCTCGATGGGGCAGACATTACTTGCCGTGAACTAGCGGCACGGAGCAGCTCTGTCGTTATGTCAGTCGACTACCGGCTAGCACCGGAGAACCGCTATCCAGCAGCACAGGAAGACTGCTATGCAGCAACAGTTTGGGCTGCGGAAAACGCAAGCACCCTGGGAGCCGACGCGAACAGGCTGGCCGTGGGTGGAGATTCAGCAGGGGGCAACCTGGCCGCAGTGGTCTCGCTAAGAGCCCGGGACGAAGAGGGACCTGCTATCGGCTTCCAACTGCTTGTATACCCGGTTACAGACCACAGCTTCGAAACTGACTCATACCGGGATAACGCTGAGGGTTACCTGCTTACACGCGACGGAATGGCCTGGTTCTGGAACCACTACCTAGGCCCTAACGGCGATGGCTCTCATCCCTATGCCTCTCCACTGCGAGCAGGAGACCTTTCAGGCCTTCCTCCTGCCCACGTAATAACTGCTGAGTACGACCCTCTCCGGGACGAGGGCGAGGCTTATGCCAAACGCCTACAAGAGGCAGGCGTGGCGACAACTCATACACGCTATGCAGGGCAAATTCACGCCTTCTATGGCATGCATGGCGTGCTAGACGACGCAACCAGAGCAGTCCAAGAGTCAGCAGAGAAACTAAAGGCCACCCTAGGCTAGGGAAGCAAGGACTTCGTTTCACGTTCCTCTTTAATACGGTCAATAAAGTCTGTTAGGGAGACGGCACCTAAGTCCTCTCCTGTGCGGACCCTCACAGCAACCGTTCCGGCCTCTGCCTCGCGATCACCAGCAACAAGCATGTAAGGGATTTTTTGTAGTTGGGCGTGGCGAATCTTAGCATTCATGCGCTCCCCACGGGCATCTACTTCGACCCGAAACCCCGCCTGCCGCAGGGTTGCAGCAACCTCGTCAGCATACGAATGGTGGCGATCAGCAATAGGGATAACCATGGCCTGCACAGGAGCTAGCCAGAGTGGAAAAGCACCACCAAAATGCTCGATTAGAACACCCAAGAAACGTTCAGTTGAACCGGTAACAGCACGATGAAGCATCACGGGAGTGTGCTCCTTCCCATCCTCTCCCGTATAGACGCAACCCATACGGCCTGGCTGGATGAAGTCGACTTGGATTGTTGATAGCTGCCACTCTCTCCCCAGAACATCCTTCGCTAGGAAGTCAGCCTTGGGACCATAGAAGGCTGCCTCCCCCTCTTCTTCACTGAACTCCAACCCCGAGGCCTCCATCGCAGAGCGCAAGGCCGTCACTGCCTGGATCCACTTCTCAGGAGCATCTACAAATTTTGTGCTGTCATCACTGCCAGGTAGTGAAAGAGCTACGCGATAATCACTGAACCCGTAAGTCTCGAGTGCTTCCTTAACCAGAGCGAGAGCGAGGGCAAATTCAGCCTGAATCTGATCAGGGGTGCAGAAAACATGGGCATCATCTTGAGTAAGAGATCTAACGCGCGTTAGGCCACTAAGCTCGCCAGACTTTTCGTAGCGGTAAAGAGTCGCAAACTCAGCGTACCGGAGAGGCAGTTCCCGATAACTGTGAGCCTCTGCATTGAAGAGAGTCATGTGTGAAGGGCAGTTCATGGGCTTTAGAAGAAACTCTGTTTCACCATCCACCATCGGAGGAAACATTGCATCCGCATAATGCTCTCGGTGCCCAGAACGCTCATAGAGGGCTCCCTTCACAATATGCCCGGTCCAAACGTGCTGATGGCCGGTGCGCTCCTGCATTTCCCGTACGTAGTTCTCCATGAGGTGACGGACAGTCTCTCCCTTCGGTAGGAAAAGAGGGACACCCTGCCCGACCACATCCGAAAAGGTGAATAGGCCAAGCTCGCGACCAATCCGACGATGATCACGCTTACGAGCCTCCTCAAGCTGGTGCTCATACTCTTCGAGCTCCTCTTCGGTCTCGAAAAGCGCCCCATATATGCGCTGAAGCTGTGGATTGGCCTCATCACCACGCCAGTAAGCGCCGGCAATACTCATGAGTTTGAATGCAGAGATCTCCCCAGTGTGGTTCACGTGCCCCCCCCGGCATAGGTCCGTGAATTGCCCATGGGTACATTGGGTGATGGCTCCATCCTCAAGATCAGCAAGTAGATCGAGCTTAAAAGGCTGACCCTGCCAGCGCTCCTCAGCCTCCGGTCGGGAAATAGAGGCCATCTCAAAGGGAAGCCGCCGCCCAATCGATTTTCGCATCCGTCTACGAAGCCACTTGAGGTCCTCCTGGGTGAGAGGCCGCGGTAGACGGAAGTCATAGTAGAAACCAGTGGCGGTAGGGGGCCCAATGCCAAGTTCGGCCTCGGGTATTAGCTCCACCATGGCCTCGGCTAGCAAATGTGCAGCAGAATGGCGCATGCGAGATAGGCGTTCCTCCTGCGGGAGGTCTGCAAGATCAACTTGGGATTCGATAGGCTCTGGCATATTCCGGATTCCCTCGAACGTTCTCGCGTCTTTTCAGGGACGGCACGCGGCCCGTGGTTCCACCCTGATTCCCCGCGCGATATTCGGACGCAGGCTCTTTCAGAGCCGTTAACGGGGCCAACCGTGCGCTCCTATCCGCTAACGGCTTCGGGCGCAGGCTCGCGGGTGGTGTTTACTGCCTGTTGCCACGCTCACAGCCTTGACGCGGCTCTCTGGGTAGCAGCTACTCGTCCCGGTCTTCGCCTTTTCTTCTGTGATTGTCTACTTTGGAGTATAGCCAGCAGCGCGGAGGGGTCGAGGGGCAGTCTCCATAAATCCCAATCTCATCAGAGTCGTATTAACAACGGGACCTATACAAACAAGGTCCATCGAGGCAACCCAGCCTAAACTCCGAACCCACAGGCGGTTGAAGAGAAAAAGCTATAGGCTGAATGGCCGATGGGCGGTTAGCTCAGATGGTTAGAGCGCTGCGTTGACATCGCAGAGGTCACTGGTTCGAATCCAGTATCGCCCAC
>DEAD01000011.1:23258-71331 GCA_002346645.1 Dehalococcoidia bacterium UBA2991 | reverse complement strand
GTTCGAATCCAGTATCGCCCACCAGATAACAGTGCCGGAATCCCAGGAATGATTTGCGCGCACTTTGGCACGCTCCAAAGTTGAGCAGGACTAACTCAAGGGCCTTTCAGAAAGTATTCGCCCATCGCGAATCTCAACAATGCGATCGGAAAGTCGAGCCATGCGGTCGTCATGAGTCACCATAATGCAGGCCTTTTGGCGCCTGTGTACCTCACTTAGAAGGGCATCAACCACACGGGTTCCAAGTTCAAAGTTAAGACTAGCAGTGGGCTCATCAACGAGAAGTAAGGAAGGGTCACGCATTAGCGCACGGGCAATGGCCACTCGCTGGCGCTCCCCGCCAGAAAGCCTCGTGGCGATCTGATCTCTAACCGCACCTAGGTCAAGCTGTTCGAGAAGTTCGTCAGCGCGGTGGCGAATAGCAGAACGATCAGAGCCGCCAAAAGAACCAACTACAAGCAAGTTTTCTCGAGCTGTGAGAAAGGGCACCATGTTGCTGCCTTGAAAGACAAAACCAACACGATCTCGTCGGTATCGGGTACGAGCCCTGGCTCCATATCTAGTTACGTTGTCACCATCGAGAAAAATCTCACCTGAAGTGGGGGATAGCAGGGCACCAGCAAGCGCAAGCAACGTGGTCTTGCCGGAACCAGAAGGCCCTTCCAGCGCCACCACTTCGCCGTGATCAACATCGAGGGAGACATCGCGAACTGCATCGACGCGCCGACTCCCCTGGCCATATGACTTGGAAACATCGCGAAGCTGGAGAACAGCCATACTCAGACCCTACTGCTGCTGCATCGCAATGATGGGATCGACCGATGCGACCTGCCGAGCAGCGAGGAGGGAGCCAATTGTGCCAGCGATAACGACCGAAATTGAGGTCGTTGTCATTGCACTGTTTGTGAAGTTAATTGGGATAGTGTCCGAGGAAAGAACAGTAGCCTCAGTAAGAAGGGCCAGACCAACAGCAAGCAGGGAACCAATAACACAAATAATCAGGACCTGAAGCAAGCCTTGAAAGACCAGATAGCTACCGGGAGCTCCGATTGCTTTAAGAATCCCAAGAAGGGCGACCTTCTGGAGGGTAATAACGTGGAAAAAGACACCGATAACCATCGCGCCAATAAGCAGACCCATGTAACGGAGGGCATCTACTGTGGACTGCTGGCCCTGAACACCTTCAATGTTATTGAAGCCATCCTGTTTGGTTACGATTCGCCACCCTTCGCCCCTCATCCCCTCCAGATCGTTCCCACTAAGAAGCACAAGGCTTGCGGCCGGTCGTTGCCCAACATCACCAGGGAAATTGAGCTCCTTCCAGGAAGAAATGTCCACATACATGGTGGACTGGAAGAAGAAATACCCCTGATCGACGATGCCAACTACGGTGAATTGCCGAGTAGCGAAACCAACGGGTAAGGCAAGCTCATCACCAACGCGAGTACCTGCAACTCGAACCCAAGCGCGGTCTACAAGAATATCGTTCGGACCACCAATTGTGCTCCCTTCCACTATTTCCGGTTCGGCGAAGGAACCAGGAACTACACCAATTATGGCGGCGGAATCACTTTCTTCGGGAGCAAACTCTATTACCGCCGCCACATATCCAATAGGAGTTGCCTCTTCAGCACCACTGAGGGATTGCACCTCAGCTACATCACGTTCAGTTAATTTAGAGCGGATAACGGAGAGGTTGGAGTTAGAAGCGTAAGCAAGATAGTCGCCATTAAGGTCTAAGAGGGCAGATCCTGCGGCCTCATTGAGGCCCAGTCCTAACCCGGTAACCATGATGATTAGGTACGCGATGAGGCCAACAACCCCAGTAACAAAGCCAAACTGCAACTTGCGGCGTCTGATTTCGATGAGCGCGAGCACTCTATTCCAACCTCGTGCCGTGCCCAGGGGCAGTTTCGGGATAGCAAGAGTCGCATAGCCAGTGCCAGCAAGCCAGTCCAGATTTTCTATCGCCGTAGAAGTAGACCCCACTAGATTCAAGATCTAGCCAAAAAAGCATGGGGCTTAAGCAAACCCCTTTAGTTAGTGCTGTTAATTTCTGCCAGGTCTGTAGGCAAAGCCTCTCTCCCCCTAGATTCTAGGATCCAAGGTGGAACACCTTGTGAGAACCGGTACGAGGCGGCATAGTCTCGGCTCCGGGCCAATTGCCCGAGGGGGAGAGTAGGCCCCTATAGGCATCGAGATGGTGGATGAGACGACCCGCAAAGCATATCGGGAAGCCTGGGACAGGTGGATGAAGCAGCTGGACCGAGTTCACGATGTTCTCCTCGAAGAACAATCTCTCACACCAGACCGGCTTAAGGGCCTTCTAAACCGAGAAGCGCGTGCCAAACAAACTTACGACGAAGCCCGACTTAAGCTGCTTGGGATAGACGAGACGGCTGACCGACTTCCCCCAGGAAGCGACAACCCCTTCCGCTAACGCCCTTCTTTCTAACTAAGACACCATCCGGGCGATTGATGGTGCATGGTAGACTCCCGGCCAAAGCTGGCCCCATGGAGAAACCCAATGGTTGAGACGAAGAAGTCTTTTTGTCGCTTTTGCCACGCTTTCTGCGCCATTGAAGTAGATATTGAGGACAACAAAGTCGTCGAGATTCGGGGCGACAAAAGCGACCCTATCTACGGTGGATATACGTGCATCAAGGGACGACATCTGCCGGAACAGCACAACCATGCTGATCGGCTTCGCAGCTCGCTGAAGCGAATGCCGGACGGTAGCTTTAAACCGATCTCCAGTGAGCAGGCTCTCGATGAGATCGCAGAGAAGCTACGTGGCATCATTGACGAACACGGCCCGAGAGCGGTCGCCAGCTATAACGGGACCTATGCATTTTGTAACGGGGTCACTCTTTCAGTGTCACGAGCATGGCACGCTGGCATCAAATCACCCTCTTATTACACGAGCGTAACCATAGACCAGCCAGCAAAAGCCATTGCCGCATCTCGGCATGGAACATGGATGGGCGGCGGCCAGAATTTCGAAACGGCCGATGTGGCAATGCTTATCGGAAACAACCCCGTTGTATCAATGTTTGGAGGTATTCCACCCTTCAATCCATGGAAACGACTCCGAGATGCCCAGCAACGTGGCCTTAAGTTGATCGTGATCGACCCACGAGAATCGGATGTAGCCAAGCGGGCGGACCTTTACTTGCAGGTAAAGCCTGGTGAAGACCCCACACTACTTGCAGGAATCATCCGCGTGATGTTCCACGAAGGGCTTGTGGACGGCGACTTCCTCGCTGGGAATGCAGCTCACGTTGAAGAGCTGCAGAAGGCCGTGGACAACTTCTCTTTAGACTACGTGGAGGAGCGCACAGGGGTTCCTGCCGTGTTAGTCGAACGAGCAGCCCGCATGTTTGCCGAAGCGCAGAGGGGCGTAGCCTCGAGTGGAACCGGGGCGAACATGTCGCCTCACCCGAACCTTACAGAGCACTTCGTCAACACCCTGAACACCCTCTGCGGGCGCTACCTGCGGGAAGGTGAAGTAGTGCCAAACCCAGGCGTAGTTAGCCCAGAGCGTCCCTTTATGGCCCAGGCTAATCCCCCCAACCCTGCCTGGGGCAAGGGTGAGCCAAGTCGGGTAAGAGGGTTGGGGGAAGTGTTCGGCGAGATGCCAACGGCCGCCCTAAGCGATGAGATCATCACTCCAGGCGAAGGACGAGTTCGTGCGCTTATCAGCGTGGGAGGCAACCCAGTAGGGGCGTGGCCGGACCAGCTGAAAACGATCGAAGCAATGAAACATCTTGATTTGAACGTAAGCATCGACATCAAGATGTCTCAGACCGCCAAGATGGCAGATTACGTAATCGCACCAAAGCTCTCTCTAGAGCGACCTGACCTAACAGTTCTAACCGACTCCTGGTACCCAGAGCCATATGCTCACTACACGCCTGCAATGGTAGAAGCCGAAGATGATGTCATCGAAGAATGGGAGTTCTTCTGGGGTATCGCTCACCGACTAGGTAGTGAACTCAACCTTCCAGGCGGGCCGCTCCCAATGGATAAAAAGCCAACGACAGATCAAGTGCTGGATGTAGTCGCAGCAAAATCCCGCATTCCCCTAGACCAAATTCGGGAAGCGGATGGCGGAGCGATCTTTTCAGGGGAAGTCGTTCGCGTGGATGCGAAGACTCCAGGCACTGATGTCCGACTTGATGTGGCCCCGGCAGACCTTGTAGAGGAAATCGGCGAGATCCGAGCCCAACCAATAGTGAGCGGTGCCGGATATCTGCCAGGAGAAGATTTCTCACATAGGCTGATCAGCCGTCGCATGAGAGAGTTCTACAACTCTTCGGGGCGCGACATCTCTGGCCTGACAGCCCGAGATGGCGGGACCAATCCTGCTTTCATGAATTCGCGCGACGGCGCAGAGTTCGGCATTGAGGACGGCGAAATAATCGAAATCGAATCTAGTCGAGCAACGATCCTTGGCGTAGCAGCTTTCAGCGACGATGTTCCATCAGGAGTCATCTCGATGGCTCATTCTTGGGGCGACGTTCCAGAAAAAGATCAGGACGTACGAAGCATAGGCGGCAGCACAAATCGCCTCGTGAATAACGAGGAGGCCTATGACCCAATCACAGGCATGGCTCGACAAAGCGCAATTCCAGTAAATATCCGGCCAGCAAAGAAACCGGTGTCATCCGGCTAGGCGAGGAGCACTCAATGGCAGATCTGAAATCCGGCACTAACGACGTCTGGGAAACCATTTACACTCAGCGGGCGATCCGCCGTTGGAAGAGCGATGAGGTCCCCGACGAACTGATTTGGAAGGTCATTGAGGCTGGGACGAAAGCTCCCTCGGGAAGCAATCTGCAGCCTTGGCGCTTCGTCGTAATAAAGGACCAGGAAACCCGAGATGCGATCGCTGCACAGCTGAGCAAGGGGTTAGAGAATCCCGGTCTGCAATCAATGATTGATAACGCCATCAAGTCCGGAACAAAGGGTGAACGCCTGATGATGACGGGCGCACGAGGTCTATTCGAGAACTTGGCGAAGGCTCCGGTGTTCATCGTTCCGTGCATTTACCAGATCGCATCCCCAACTCAGGACCCAACATCGCTATTGGCAGGCAGCTCTATCTACCAAGCCGTGCAGAACATGTTGTTGGCGGCGCGGGCGCTGGGCCTGGGAACTGTAATGACTACCTTCCAGGGTGCTGTCGACGAGGTGCTGCGAGAACACTGCGGGATCCCAGACGAAGCAACCCCAGCAGCCATCATTCCTCTGGGATTCCCTGACGCAAACTTCGGCCCCACTAACCGAAAGCCAGTGGACGAAGTTACTAACTGGGAGCGCTGGAACGTCACCAAGGCGCGCGACTAGCGCGGGGTACCGCCGCCCCCCTATTGTGGGCTCCATCCGATGATTGCACTGTATCGCTTCTGGCCCGAGGCATACCCAGCTGTACGTCAAACAATCGAAACAGCAGAGGCTCTCCGTGCAGAAAACGCACTACCCTTGGCTGAAGTGGCACTGACACTGGGAGCCTACGACCTTGCTATCGAAATAGCAGATACAGAGAGCGTCGGGGAGACAGCCTCACGAGCGCTAGCAGTAGCTGAGGCGATAGTGGAAGGACGAGTCGGGAACGAAGGGGGACACTGGGCAGCAAGCGCGACAGCAACAGGTATCGCTATCCCCAAGCCCGAGACCAATGTATTTAGCGACATTCCAGAAGCTGTTCCCTTCCTCCTGCTGCGGGCGATGGGAGGCTGGAACATAGTCGCGTCACCAGACCGAGACACTTGGCTGACACTCTCGATGACATTTCTAAACCGCCGGGCTTACCAGCGTTTCGACACTGAGGGGGCTTGGTTTAGTCCAGACGTAAACGAATTGGCTTCACTTGTGATGGGAACACACAATACTCAGGACGTGGAGGGGACCTGCCTCACTTACGGCATCCCTGGACTTTCCTTGGTGGATTGGGAGGATGAGCGCCAGGCGACACTTATCGATAGAAAACCCGAGGAGACGCGAAGCGCACTGTTAGCGGAGGAGCTGCGCTACGCAGCGCTGCTACCCACCACAAGGACGTCCCTGCGGGAGGCACTCGAACCACTGGGATCTCAGCTATTCGTTGAGGATTAACACCCCAACCTACCGAAGAGGTTCGACGACCATGACCGCCTGGCCAACCACATCACCACTTTCAAGCATCTGAGTGGCTTCATTCACCTGCTCAATGGTGCAACGAAAGGTAACAATGTCAGAGAGAGGCAGGCGACCGTCTTCGAGCCACTGGAGCAAAATGGGGATATCTCGTTCCGCGATCGGCGGGTCAGGAAGGACATACCCAGAGGAGGCCACTATTGCATCGAGCTGTTCCTGACGCTCCTCAGTCCCGGGACTTCCGACTGCCATAGCAGTCCCAGCATCACGCACAGTTTCCTGGCCAGGGCGTGAACTCGTCTCAAACTCGTAGACGCAGTCGAAAAGATGGTCAACTCCTAACGGCACTAACTCAGCAATACGCTCCATAGCGGCAGTACTGCTCAAACTAAGGGTCTCCGTAGCGCCAACAGAGCGAGCAACCTCGAGACGCTCATCTTCCCGGGCAACGGCGATAACAGTAGTCGCACCCGCTGCAACAGCAGCTGCGATAGTTGAGAGACCTACACCTGCACAACCAAAAACAGCAACACTGTCACCCTCTCCCACACCAGCCGTACGGACAGCGCTGAAAGCGAAGAGTGCGGTGTTACCGAGGATAGCGGCACCCTCTTTATCAAGCAGGTTAGGAATGGGCAGGATGAACTGCTCGTCGAGAATAAGGTTCGTTCCCCACGCCCCTGCAGGGCTAACCTCAGTTTCTGTGCCATCGTCGAACTCGACTACGGGGAGCTCAACCTCCCGGGAGGCATCTGTACCCCAAGGGGTAATCAAAACAACATCGTCCACCTTGCAACGAGTGACCTCACTACCAACTGCGAGGACACGCGCAGTCCCCTCACGACCGGGGATCAGAGGGAGGGTTTGAGATTCCTCAATCTGATGGATTTGGCCGTGCTCAATACCAGCAGCATAGATCTCAAGAACCGCCTGGTGCGGCCTAGGATCCGGAAGCTCGAGCTCCTGGATTGCACAAACCCCGAAATCTCCTTCTAAGACAACAACACGTGCAGTGGTAGGCATCGACTCTGCTGTCCTAGCGCTCGACGTACGGCCCGAGCAGTTGCGGGACCCGCAGATCCTCAGGGAGCCGCTCAGGACCAATCATGCGATCCAGTTGTTCGGCACAGTTCCAGATACGGCGTTCTTGATAGCTAACTGGCATTCCCACCAGACCCGGAGAATTAAGCGACTTCTGCATAGGAGCCATATTCCGTGTGTCCTCCTCCATAACGATATCGAAGCCATTAAGGCGCTGCTGCCAGATCTCAGATGTCACGGGGGAAGGAGCGTCACCCCAATCCACACAGAAGGTGATCCATTCGAAACGGGTAGTACCTACATCAAGAGGCCACGCTAAGAGGAAAGGCATGCCAGTGGCACTCACAGGAGTAATCAGATTGGGGAACGCGCTGAAGGCAGTGCTAGTACAGCGGGTCATACCATTCACAGTCGAGATCTCCGCCATCCCCTCCATACTGGCACCAAACGACTTCCTATCGAGGTCAACGCGCCAGTCAAGCTGATTGTCCATGCCCGTCATCTCGGCTGCACGCTTAGAGAGTGGCGTGATCATGCGGGAGTGGCCATTGGGTAGAACTCCCATAGTAGCTCCCCTTTGGTCAAGCCCAGAAACACCAGCCTTCTGATGGATGTGCTTAAAGTGGTAGACCTCTTGGAACGCCTCAACAGTGACTTTCCAGTTGCAGGGAATGATGGTCCATCGCTTATCGATCATGCGGAGCTTAGCTCCCTGGAACATGGACATCTGCTCAGGAAGGGGATGGAGCCAATCGAGCAAGGGTTCCGCATCTGGATCCCGATTGATGAAAATCCAGCCGTCCCAGGACTCACAGCGCAATTCGCTAATACTGCGCTTCTCATCCGGAATTCCCGCTTTATCTCCGATAAAGCGACCGGTAGTGAAATCGTAAAGGTGGCCCTCCTCAGGACAGCGAAAAACCCCATCAGGAAGCTTCCGGCGAGGGAACTCCTGCTGATACTGAAGATTGTTGCCAGCAGAATCGAACTCCTTCCAATGAAAGAGGTCACTGTCATCGGGAACATCCAGAAGGGGGGAACCGTGAACACAGGAATTGAGGAAGGCATGCACAGCGCTATCCTCCCCACGGACAAGAACCACCTGGATCCCAAGGTGGTCCCAGATCTGGTAAAAGCCAGGCTCAGGGAGCTCCTCCTCACGAGTCGCATAGAGCCAAGTCCGAGGCCAGAAATGCTTCATCTCCAAGTCATAGAACTCGTGACTCCGGTACCGACCTGCAGGAATATCGGGAAACTTAGGAAATCCTTCCGGGGGTCCTTCTCGAGCAAACTCGTATCGAATTTCCTGCTTCAGGCGCTCAATAAGTGCTTCCTGCATAGGGAGCCTCCAGGTTCGGTGCTAGCCGTGTCGGTCTTGTCCTGCGATTCTACGCGCTGACCACGAAAGCGCGGCAGACCTAGAGGAGACCTAAAATGATCCGCCACATCGTCACCATCACATTGCTTGAGAACGCTCCTGCCAAAGATATTGAAGCGTTCTTCGAGGAACTAACTCCGATCAGCGAACACCCTAAGGCGATGGACTATCACTGCGGCTGGAATTTTCAGGATATCGGCCAACGCTGCGATATTGGAATCTCCTGCACATTCGCAAACCAGGCGGACTTCGAGGAGTACATGGCCTCACCGGACCACACCCAACCAGGGGCCATTCTGGCCCGCATCTCCAAGCACTACAGTGTGATCGACTTCAAGGAGGGCTCCCCGGCAGAAGGGCGGGCAGATACGTGGAGCAGGCGAGGTTCTTCATGACCAAACAGCCTCTGATTGCAATCACCCTGGGAGATCCCGCCGGCATTGGACCTGAGGTTGCAGTAAAAGCACTGGAACGAGACGAACTACGTAAGGAGGCTCGCCTCTTCCTACTCGGGTCTCCTACGAGCGCAGCATCAGCAATGCGGCTCGTAGGATCGACGCGCGAGCTACGACCAATACAACACGTAACGGATGTTCGGGGGGGAGCAGAGACCACAGAAGTTTTAGTAGTCGGGGGTTTCCGCGAGGATTACTTTTCCATGGGAGAGCACTCTGTGGTGGCGGGAGAAGCATCCCACATATGGGTGGAAGAAGCGGCCCGACTGGCGCTAGAGGGGCAAGTTGATGCCATAGTGACAGCACCCATAAACAAGGAATCCTGGCAGATGGCTGGAAGCCCTGACACTGGGCATCAGGAAGTATTCAAAAGACTCTCCGGATCTAAGCAGGTAGCGACGATGCTAGTGACAGGTAACTTGCGCTGCATGCACCTTTCCACCCACAAAACACTGGCGGAAGCGTGTGCGTACGTAACCCGTGAGAACGTATTAGAAGCTATCCGGCTAACAGACCGACACTTCAAAGAATGGGGTTTTACAAACCCTCACATCGGCGTTGCAGCCCTTAATCCCCATGGGGGAGATGGCGGCCTAATAGGTGAGGAGGAATTGACTGAGATCAAACCAGCCATCGAAGCCGCATGTGAAGAGGGAATTACGGCAACAGGGCCGATCCCTGCAGACTCTGTCTTTCCACAAGCGATAGCCGGACACTATGACGTAGTCGTAGTCATGTACCACGACCAGGGGCACATCGCGATTAAGGTACATGGCCTCGAAAAGAGCATCAGCGTGAACCTGGGATTGCCCTTCATCCGCACATCAGTGGACCACGGCACGGCATTCGACATCGCAGGGACGGGAGTGGCTGATGAAACCAGTATGTTCGAAGCCATTAAGACCGCTATCCGACTCGCCAAAAAAGAAGGCCTAGCCGAAGCCAACTCGTAGACGAACACCTAATCAAGTCTTTCAACTCTGAACTGAGGACCGGTCCAGCAAGTTTAGGTTCATGCGGCCCCTAAAAGATCGCCAGGGGATTAGCGGGACTTCCGGTTCCGCCATTCATGCGGAGGGGCGAGAGAACAAACTGAAACTCCCAGCGCCCAAGTCGCTCACAAGTTTCGGCCACCTGTTCAAGGTTGCAGTTGTCAATGAGATGAAGCCCCATAGCTGTGAGTCCAACGATATGCACAGGCTGATTCATAGAACCGTAGCCGGAGGGCATCACATCCTGAGCAGTGTCAGCACCAATCACAGCGACCCCCCTCTCGTGGAGCCAAGGAAGGCTCGCAGCATGCCATCCAGGATAGCCATCGGCAGGGAGCTGATCGCGTCCAATTTCGGTTTTCTTCCGGCCATAGCCAGTACGAAGGAGGACAGCATCACCCGGCTCTACCCTTAAATCCTGACGAGCCTCGGCCGCCTCAAGATGCTCAGGGTAGACCCCCTCACCAGAGTCGAGCCAGGGACGCTCCTGAGCAGCAGCAACATCGAGGAGAACCCCACGCGTAACAATGCCATCTTTTAGAGCAGTAATAGCATGGTGGGTGGCACCAAGAGCGGAAGTGACAAGTTCAGCGGGTTTACCGTTATACATCTTGCCATCCCAAAAGAAGTGGCAGAGACCATCGATATGAGTAATGGCATAGCCATGGAAGATGAAGCCAATGAACTCAAGAGCCCCGGCATTACGGGAGCTAGTGGGGCCAACACGGTGCTCGTCCTTAAGGCCCTGGCCAGTAGAAAGCATGTACCGCTGAGGCGTACCGAAAGCATGGTCAGGCTGAGGGCGGGTCTCTATCTCCCACGAGCAGGACACACTGATTCCTTCCTGCACTAGAGAGGCAGCTGCTCGACGTTTCTCGGGGGTAATCAAGTTAAGAGTCCCTAGCTCATCTTCATCGCCCCAGCGCCCCCAGTTGGAGAGAGACTCCACATATCCCAGAACCTCATCTTCGGTGGGAGAAATCGGCATTGTGCGCCTCCAAAGCAGGAATAGAGTTGAGGATGGGTGGCAGTTAGGTAGCGGGTCAAGAGGGGCAAACCCACAGCTACAGACCTACTCCTAGCTAAACAGCCTTTCCAGACCAGGGCAAAAGCCGTCTTCATCCACAGCTATTTCACACCAGAGTTAGTGCTCTGTGACGCTCTCGATGGATCCATGTTCAGCGCTGGTGGGAGAGACACGAGACACCACAAGAAGGAAGAGGACTCCCAAAGCCCCAGCCACAAGGGAGCCCGTGAGGACTCCGATCTTGGCCTGGTCTAGCAGTAATGTAGCTTTGCCGTCAAAGGAAAGCTCAGCTATGAACAGGGAAACGGTGAATCCGATTCCTGCCAGTAAAGAGGCGCCAAAGATATGGGAGGGGGTAACACCATCGGGGAGACGACCGGCACCGAGACGCAAGCCGGCCAAGGCAAAAGCGCTGATACCAACAAACTTACCCACAACCAAACCTAGAATCACGCCCCATGCGATGCGCTCACTGAAGGCATCGCCGAGTGCATCGGGAGTGACTTCCACACCAGCATTAGCAAGAGCGAAGAGAGGGACGATAAGAAAACTAGAGTACGGAAGGAGTGTGTGCTCCAGCTTGTGCATCACGTCTTGGCTACGGAAAGGCCTAGCGGGCGTGAGAAGGCCAAGCGCAACACCAGCAATTGTGGCGTGAATACCTGACTCAAAGGTGGCATACCAAAGCACAAACCCAATCACGACATACATAGGAATATGACGAACGCCAAAACGCTGAGCGGCAACAATGAGAGCAAGCAGCCCAACCGCTCCACCTAGCCAGGGAAGCGAAAGGTCAGAAGTGTAGAAGACCGCAATGATGGCGATGCCACCGATGTCGTCGGCAATGGCAAGCGTGAGGAGGAAGATCCGCAAGCCGGCGGGAAGGCGACGTCCAAAGAGCGCAAGTACCCCGACAACAAAGGCAATGTCGGTGGCCACCGGAATACCCCAACCATCGATACCATCGCCACCAAGATTCATGCGAGCAAAGATGGCTGCTGGAACTATCATGCCTCCGGCGGCCCCAATTATGGGAAGGGCTGCGCGGCGCGGATCCCGCAGCTCACCAGCAACAAGTTCACGCTTAATTTCCATGCCAACGACAAAAAAGAAGATGACCATCAGGGCATCGTTAACCCAGCCCTTTAGGTGCTCATCGACGGCAAAGACCTCCCCGAAGAGAGTCACTCCAAATTCAAAGTGGTGATCCCAAACTTGATGGTAGGAGTGACCGTGAGCGTTAACCCAGACAAGGGCAATCACGGCAGCACTGAGGAGAACGATGCCGCTCGCTGCTTCAAGCCGCATGAACTCAACGATGGATGAGCGAACACGGTTCGCAGGCACCCACCAAACGGGGGCGACGCCGCGCCTTTTGCTGGAACCCCAACGCATCATGGGTTGATGTGTGCTCGCACTACTTCTTTTTGCGCCGCAGACGATTCGGACTTTAGCCGAGCCCGACGCCGCGCCGGCGCGAGCGTAGCACAGGCTCCGTTGTGGTCAGCTAGCGACGGCCTCCGCGGAAAATCCCACTTATCTGGTCCCAAAGAGACTTACTGCTAGCACCAGAGAGAAAGTCGCCCCAGGCCTCTTCGGCCGATGCAGCACGATTGAGGCCTCGGACACGCTCCTCCATGACATCGCGAATACGGCCTTCTTCACCAGCATCGACCCAAAAGCCGTGCTGATCCTCGCAAGTATCGAGCTCCAAGTTATAAGCCCGGTAGTTGAAGGCACGCATCTGCTTACCACACACGGGACATTTCAAATCACTGGGACGCTTGGCATATTCAATGGTTGCGCGTCGTTGGTTTTCCTCAGGGGCAGTCCGAGCTTCCAGCTCGTCGAGTTCATGATGGTCAAGCCAGCGCCCATTACAAGTGGGACAACGATCCACCTCGATGCCGTTATGTTTCTCGATTAAAAGAGTGGCCAAGTCACGCGGACACTGCATACAGACATCGTACGCGAGAAGAGGAAAGGCGCAGGTTATAGGGAGGAAACTTTCCTCGCACCAGGAAGACTGTGATCACCAGTGGGATCGGCCAAGATGGTACTGAGGGCCTCAATGCCCTCGAGCAGGCGGGGGCCGGGACGGCTAAACCAGGCACTAGCGTCAAGTGCCCAGACAGCTCCATTGGAGACCGCAGGAAGAGAGCTCCACTCTGGGTGGTCCCTTAGAACTGTAGCTTCAGCCAATACTTCGTCCAGAGAGAGGCCACAGGGGAGGAGCAAGGCTATGTCCGGGTTTGAGGCTGCTATTGCTTCCCAGGTGACTCGCTCCGACTTCTCGCCAGGTTCAGCAAGGACGTCTTTGCCACCGGCATAGAGAACCTGCTCAGGCACCCAGTGGCCTGCCCTATAGGGTGGATCAAGCCACTCGAGCGCAAGTACGCGAGGAGGTGAAGAGGCACTAGAAACGGGCAAGTTGAGGCGTTTTCGCATTTCAGCAGCAAGGAGCGCACCTTTGTTGGAACGGCCAATTGCCACCGCAACCTCTTCTACCGAACGGACAACCCCCTCAAGATCGAGAGGCGTCAGGGTGAGTACACGAGCCCCAAGCTGTTGCTCATGTATGACGCGGTGGACTTGGCCTTCACTAACAGCGCAAACGTCGCAGAGGGCCTGGGTGATTACTAGATCAGGGCGAAGCTCACTCAGGCGTGAAACGTCGATGTTATAAGTAGATCCTCCGGAGGTGAGCAGCCTAGTGATCGCGGTGTCTATCTCAACCTGAGAGAGGCCTTGCGTTTCTACAGCAGAGCCAGTGAGGACGGGCAGGCCTCTAGCTTCAGGTGGGTAGTCACACTCATGAGATACACCGACTATCTCGCTACCTGCTCCCAGTGCGAAGAGGATCTCAGTGGCGCTAGGCAGGAGAGAGGCGATACGCATGATTCCATTCAGCTTGGCCAGCCTTCTTCTCGGATGCAAGCGGCGACAGGTTTAGGGATGCTCCGCTAGGCTGGGGGATGCCATGGAGAAACATATGGCCACAGCGCTCAAGCGGGGCCATGCCACTAAATTGGAAGCTACCCTAGAAAACAACTCTTCGGCAGCCTAGGAAGTGGGAACGTGACAGCAAACAAGGCCCAAATCGACTGGGACATTGCCTTCGAAGAGGCGCTAGCTATCCTGCAAGAGTACCTACAAATTGACACATCAAACCCGCCAGGACGGGAGCGCCTAGCTTGCAACTTCCTGGAGAACATTTTGGAGCAAGAGGGCATCCAGTACGAGCTCTTTGATCCCGGCAATGACCGGGTATCACTGAGGGCAGTCCTCAAGGGAAATGGCAGTCGGCAGCCTCTAATACTGTTAAATCACACCGACGTGGTACCTGTAGAGCGGGAGTATTGGAACGAGGAACCTTTCGGAGGAATCATCCGTAACGGGGAGATCTGGGGTCGGGGAACCCTCGACATGAAGGGCCTGGGTATAGCAGAGCTTCTTACGCTGTTGCTTCTCAAGCGCTCAGGGGTGTCCCTGGCACGCGACGTAGTTTTTCTTGCAGTGGCGGATGAGGAAGCGGGAGGAGTACAGGGAATCGAGTGGCTCGAGCGCTTGCATCCAGAAGCACTGGAGGCGGAGTTTGTCATCAACGAAGGTGGTGGTGGCTCAACAGAACTTTTCGGGGTGAAACGGAATGTTTTTACGGTAACAACGACAGAAAAGGGACCACTCTGGCTGAAGCTAGTTGTGGAAGGACGGGCCGGGCATGGTTCGGTTCCACATAGCGACAACGCTCTCGACCGTCTAGTACGGGCCCTCGGCCGGTTGCAAGAATGGGAATCGGAGTTCCAAGTCTCAGCCGTGTTGAAGGAGTATTTCGAGCGCCTACAGAAGGCTGGCATCTACCATGGAGCCACAACAATTGAAGAGCTACGAAAAACTGCTGAAGATGACCTCCGCGTTCGGGCACTCCTAACAAATACGATTAGCACAACGACAGCTACTGCTGGGGTTAAGCACAACGTAATCCCCGGGAGAGCCGAAGCAACCATTGACTGCCGGCTTCTTCCAGGAGTGGACGCAAACTGGTTCGAGGAGGAGTTGGTCCGAGTAATCGACGACCCCAAAGTAAGAGTCGAACGCGTTTTTGAAGGCTCCTCAGCGACGAGCCCACACGACACTGAGCTCTTCGCAACAATTGAGTCAGTAGTACGAGATTTAGTAGAGGATGCTGTGGTAGTACCTGGAGTCACGACAGGCTTCACAGACAGCCGCGTATTTCGGAATAACGGAATCGTAGCTTATGGCTTCTCAGGCACGCTAACTCCCCCGAACCTGGCACGAACAGTTCACGGTCACAATGAAAGGATACCGCTCGACAGTTTTCGCTTGAGCTGCCAAATGATCTATGAGATCACCAGGCGCATGTGCATAGCCTGAACCAGGGATTCCAACCTCATCATGGAGCTAATCCCAAGAATCCCCAGGCATTATTGGCTTGCCGCGACCCTCAGGATCGAATTCATCCATAGGCCAAGGCCCAGGAGAGTAACCCCTGCTAGCAGTGAGGCCCCCGTCGAGAGGCAGGACTGTTCCAGTGACATACTGGGAAGCATCAGAAGCTAAGAAGACGATGGGGCCAATCAGATCTTCCGTTACACCTATACGACGCATAGGAGTGCGACCTTCCAGCATCTCCATAACCCCACTCTGAATGAGGCCGTCGTGGGTCATAGGTGTATCGAAGATGGTGGGGGCAAGCGCATTAACTCGAATACCCCTATCTCCCCACTCCACAGCGAGGAACTCAGTCAGTCGCGTCACACCACCCTTAGCAGCGAAGTAGCCAGGGGTTCTGCCCTCAAAACCACCGATGCCAAAGATAGAACTTAGGTTGATTATGTTTCCGTGGCCCTGGCGAAGGAAATACTGGGAAGAAGCACGACAGCAATACCAAAGACCAGTGAGATCAGTTTCTACAATTTGACGGAACATGTCGTTATCAGAATGCTCTGCCCGCCAAGCACTAAGGTCGGAAATACCAGCATTATTTATCAGTACATCAACGGTCCCAAATTCGTCCCAGGCTTCCTTCATGAGGACCTCAACCTGGTCGTAATCAGTCACATCACAGGCAACAGGAAGGCAGCGACGGCCCTTACCTTCCACTAGCGCCACAGTATCACCGAGTCGATCGAGACTACGAGAGGTGGCAACGATATCAGCACCACGATCGGCAAGAGCACTGGCCCAAGTAACTCCGAGCCCATAACTCGCTCCCGTCACAATGACCACTTTGCCTTCCATCGAAAACACATCGTCTGGCATAACAAAACCCTCCGAGCGGCCGATTGTACGAAAACTAAGTTGAGCGTACGAGGTTGGCGCGAATGGAAGTGCCACAGGGTATCCTGCGACAACGAATCGCCGGAGGTTTCAGATGGCATCAGGACGCGGGCTAACTGAGTTGGATGAGTGGCCTCGCCACCAGACCATCGATTCATTTGACATCGTTGCAAACCCCAGCCCGGGCTGGAGCGATGGTTACTGGCACTGCATCGGAGATCCGGAGGGCGAGGTGAACCTGATCACCGCCCTACGGCTATATCACAATACGAATGTGATCGACGCTTACTCGATCCTAAGCACAGCGGACGGCAAACAATACAACGTGCGGGCTACTCGCCAGCTAAGGCCAAACATCGACGACCTCACAGTCGGTCCGTTCTCCCAGGAAATCATCCGAGGCCTGCGGACCTTGCGTTTAGGCCTGAACGAGACCGATATCGATTGCTCCTTTGATATTCTCTGGGAAAGCTCTGCTCCCCCATACGATGAGTGTCCTGGCATTCGCACATATCAAGACGGACGACTAGTGGGGGAACGCTCAAACCTCGTGCAGTTGGGTTACCTATCAGGATGGATCAAGGTGGGAGGTAAGAAATACGAGTTCGAGGTGGATGACGGTTGGGTGGGTGCTAAAGACCACTCCTGGGGACAAGCCAACACTGGCGAGGGGGAGCAACCAAATCGGCATGCTGCTCCACCTGAGCAACCTCGCTCCGTCTGGGGTGCACCTGGAGCACGCTGGTGGGCACTGGTGCGCTTCCCTGACCGCTCAATGTACTGCTCGTTCCGCCACCAAAACGACGGAACGATTCTGGCCTCAGGAACAGGCGGCGCAAACCTTGCAAATCTAGGTACGGTGCACAGCCGCATCGACTATCCCTACGACTCAGGCAAGGAAGGGTGGGCCTACACAGATATCGACGTAGTGAATGCCGAGTTCGAGGATGGATTCCCCCGGCTTAAAACCGCACGGCTGGACCTGACACGTCCGGACGGCCAAGTCGATAGATTCTTGCTGGAGACAGTTAGTAAGCCTGTGTACATGCAGGGCGGGGGCTATTGGGGAGGCTGGGACGATGGGCTGGGACGGGGCGTATACCGGGGCGAGAAAGTTGAAGGTGAAGTCTGGGACGTTTCCCACCCAGTTGTTGTGCGAGACCTAGAGGGCAAAGAGGTAAAGCAGAAGCCCGGTGGACACTACGCTGAGCTCTACACACGTTACACAAACCTTGACGACCCAAGTGACGTCGGACTTGGGCTACAGGAATGCGTCTTCGCCCAGGAGTACCAGGGCATAAGGGCCATTTAAAGCCCTGAAGGTAGTGCTAGAAGAATAGGGACTAGCCCATTCCCTCCAGAATAACAAGCGTTCCTGGCGTGCTTTCGATGCGCAACCCCCGCACAGCCGCATACCCGTCCGAGTTGTACCAAGCCCTAGCCATCTCTACGTCCGGAAACTCTATAAGCACAAAGCGGTTGTTAGGCACTTCACCCTCAACAACCTCGGGATCCTCTGTAAAAGCCAGGACCTTTGCATTGTGTGGGGCAAGAGTTGCACCTGCTCCAGCCAGATACTGGTTGAGTTTCTCCCGGTCTTCTACTCGACCCTGCGCAAGCACATATGCGGCCATTATTTCCTCCTGGATAGATCGGTCAGGTTATAGCCATGCTAACAGTGTTCTCGATGACAGGACTTAGATTCAAGAACAGGGCTTAGTTGACCCCAGGATGAGCAGGATGAGTTGCGAAACGGGCTAGCTCGCCACCCTGTCGGCGAAGCACCTCCCTCCAAAGGTCCGAGGGGTTGCTCTCGAAGGGATCATTGGGAAGGGCATCCACGATGAACCATCCGTGGTCTGCGATCTCAGTCTCAAGTTGCGTGGCGCCCCAACCTGCGTAGCCCGCAAAGAAGCGCAGATGTCCAAGGCGACCCTCAAAATGCTCGGGGCCCTTACTCGGGTTTATGAGGCCAAGGCCTGGAGAAATGCGGAGACCCCAACGGTCAACTGGAAGATCATCGCTAGTCGCTATTGCAAATACCGAATTAGTAGCAACAGGCCCCCCACGGAAAAGAACAGCTGGTGCTTCAGCCAAGCCATCCCAATCGGGTAGATGACCAGCAACAGACTCCCCATCCAGAGAATGGTTGAGAACAAGGCCAAAAGCCCCCTCTTTGTCGTGGGCACAAAGAAGGACAACGGCCCGCCAGAAGTTAGGGTCCTCAATGTTGGGGGTAGCAACAATAAGACGGCCAGTATAAGAATCAGACATCAGGGAGTTTCAACGAATAGGGAAGAGGGAGCCTCAGACCAGGTAACACCCTTTTCACGTAGGGCTTCGATACTAGCTGGGTCGTAACCGAGCTCGGCAAGAATGCTTGCTGACTGCTCACCAGCAAGAGGGAACCCGCCGAGGTCTAACTTGTTCTCGCTGAAGGTGGTAAGGGGACCATAGCGTTCGTAGTCACCGTAGTTAGTGTTATGAACCAAGACACGCATGCCGTTGGAACCCACGTGTTCGTCCTTGGCGATGAACTCGCCCACTGGAGCGGAATCAGCACGAACACATCCGAGACCCTGAGGGGCAAGCAATGCCTCCCACTCATCAGCATGCCGCTGCTGGAAAAGATCTGAAAGGAACCCTTTGAGAGTCCCATCGTTGGTTACGCGATCGGCAGGGGCAGCAAAGCGGGGGTCAGTGGCAAGATCCGGACATCCGGCAAGCTGACAGAAGTCCTCCCATTCCTGCTGAAAAGCGAGACCAAGGAAGACCCACCCTTCTGCAGCCGGATATAGCTGCCAAGTGGCGCTAAGGCCGTAAAGGTTTGAATCGAGGGTGGGGCGGGGGGGTTTCCCATCGTAGGAGATAAAGTCGTCGGCATTGGCCCAAGCGTTGGCACCAAACATGTCGACGAAAACCTCCTGTCCAGCGCCAAAGCGAATCCGCGAATAAAGGCCGAGAAGAGAGGCGGAGGCAACAACGACGGAGGTATTGGGATCAGGATTGAGCTCGTTAGCTCGGAAGAACTTCCGAGCGACCTCTCGTAACTCAGCGATGGTTGTTCCTACGGGAGCCATATCCTCCCCCATTTGCATGAGTGCCCCACCAAGACCAGCTCCAGGGATAGGGTGTGTTGAAGGACGATGAGCGCCGGGGCCTAAACGCCCGTAGCCATTAACGTAAACATAGACAAGCTCAGGGCGGATGGCCTTAAGGGCCTCGTATCCAATACCCAATCGCTCAGGGACACCAGGCCGATAGTTGTGTATGAGGATGTCAGTTTCACGAACTAGCGACTGCACAATCTCCTGGCCCTCAGGTGTCTTGAGGTCGAGGGCAATACTTTCCTTGCTCCCATTGCATCGACCAGCGCCAAGGGAGGCGACACCCATGCCGCGAAAGGGATCACCGCCGATAGGCTCAACCTTTATTACACGAGCACCAAGGTCCGCGAGGAGGGCAGCTCCGAGAGGGGCGGCGATAACAGTGGCAAACTCAAGAATCGTTATCCCCTGAAGAGGAGGATGGGACAGGACATCTCCTGGCGCGATACGAGGGGAACGGGAACCTTCGGAAAGTATCTCTTTGGTATGCTCACCAGGCTCGGGACCGGCCTCACCAGGAGTTCCCGGAGTAGCAGTAAGCCGAGCAAGAGGACCAAGTTGGCGCACCATCCCCAGAGTAGGATGCGAACGCTCAACGACGTGGCCATTAAGCACAAGATCGGGATCATTGAGGGCCTGCTGAGTAGTCTGGAAGGGGGTAACAGCAACCCCACCATGTTCGATGAAGGTCTCCATCCACTCATCTACGGTGTGCTCCAGGGTTCGTTCAATCATGCGATCACGAAGACGCTCGCGAGCCCCTTCAGGCCACTGTGCAGGACTCCCCTCGTAGTCAGGATCCGCTAGGACATCAACCAGGCCTGCAGCCGCAAGGTAATTATCAAAAAGATGAGCCATGAGGTTGCCAAATTGGAGCCATCGGCCATCCTTAGTCTGCAGAGCGTGATAGTTAAGGGTAGGCATTACAGACATTGCTAGATCTGCAAAAACCTCTGGGTAGCGTTCTGCGAGCTGCGTACGGAATAGCCCACCAAGATCGTAGGACGAAAGCCCCTGGAGAAGACTCGTCTCCACTAGCTGGCCCCGGCCTGTTTCCCGGCGAGCAATGAGAGCTGCCAAGATTCCATGGATTGCTGCCTGCGAAGTGGCATGGGAACCGGCTTGGACAGCGGCATAGGCTGGGCCTTCTCGATCGGCCAGCCCCTTGAAGGTGAGCATGCGACCCATGCGAGCAGCAACAACGGCCTCATAGCCAGGATAATCTGCATAGGGGCCTTCAGGACCAAAGCCAGTAATGGCGCAGTAAACAAGACCAGTATTAGCAGCATTTAGACTCTCGTAATCAACACCGAGAGCCGCGGCTTTCCCGGGTCGCATACTGGTCAGGACAACGTCAGCGTTCTCGACGAGCTGGGCAATCGATGCAGAACCGGCCTGGGTTTTCAGGTCGAGCACAATGCTGCGCTTTCCTCGCAGCCACATTGGAGCGTTCGCAATGTTCCGCCAGGGGTCACCCCCTGGGCGTTCAACTTTGATTACATCAGCACCGAAGTCGGCCAACACCATGGTGGCCATCCCACCGATGGGCCCTGAACTAAGGTCAATTACACGGAGATCGTCAAGGAGTTCCGGCATAGCGATGCGGCTCGCGGAAATGATACGCCGCTAGCTGTTGCTAACGGTGCGGACCTCAGCAGCGAGGGCAATGGCAGTAGCACGTCCGATGCCGAACCCAGCCCCGGTAACGATTGCTACTTTCCCCTCAATTGCCACGCAAAACCTCCCTCGGGGTAGGCGGGCATTCTAACGCGAGGATAGTTATTCAGGAGGGCAGAATGCCAACTTCCCGCATCCGCTGTGCAAGCTCCGAGCGGCCCAAACCAACATGGCGCTCCTCACCATGATCGACGCCGTAAACTATTTCCTTGAGCGGCGCTGTCCAGTAATGGAACTCGACTCGCTCTTGGAATCCCTCACCTATAGGGCGATCATAGAAGCGAGCAATATCATCTACGGCATGCCACCCACCATCAGCAAGAATCCCCGCAAAGTCGCTAGCAAAATCGTAAAGAGCCGATTCCCCAAAACTAATCACCCCAGCAAGGCGACCATACCGTTCAAGCATGTGGTCAAAACGGAAATCGTTGTGAACCAGGCAGGGCAAAGGGGCACGATAATCACGGGCATACCGGGTGAAGCCGCTATCAACAGCAACACGGAGAGTTGCTGAGAGCCGAGGAAAGACACGCATGCGAATGTCTTCAAGCCATTCGCCAGGATTGGGGAGATTTTCTAGAAAGGGCGCATCCAACGCCCGGGCTGCCTCATCTACCGGAAAATCGTGGAGAACGGTAAGGAACCTGCCAATATCTCGGGCGATACCCCCACCACCAGGACCAAAGAGAGTCCCTTCTCGGAGAGAATGACCCTCTATTGCAGAATAGCCCCAGAAGGGGAGACCATCCCACTTGCCTATCCACCGAGGAAAAGGTACAGGAGCGGGGAGGCGGGGAGCTAAAAGGGGGAGCAGGCGCACCTCCCTTTCATGGACACGAGAATCAGCAGCTTTACGAGGAAAGCAGAAGACGCGGTCACCATGAGCGAAGACCCAATGTGACCAGTCATGGTTCAGTGAGCGAACTGGCACCTCATCAAGGTCCGGAAAGGTGCTGTGGATAGCGTTGGCTGCGTCGCAAGCTTCCATAGAGTCCAGTCCCCTAGAATACGGTGTGCCCTTGTTACTAGGCGTGACTGGCTCCATTGCCGCGGGAAAGAGCCTGCTCTGCACGCATCTCGCAAAGAACTTTGAAGCTGTACATGTTGACGCAGACCGAGAGGTTCACCGCCTGTACGAGCCTGATACAGAGGGATTTGAGCGGGTAGTGGCGGAATTTGGCGAAAGTATCGTAGGAACTGACGGCGTCATCGATAGACGAGTGCTGGGAGCAATGGTATTTGGGAAACCAGAACGAATGGAGGCACTTCGCACAGCGATCGGGGATATTCCAGCACACTTCATGACACTCCTTAGTCGATGGCGAGAGGAGCTTCCAGAAAACAGGCTCGCCGTGTTGGAGGCAGTAAATCTGCTGGAAAACAACTACATGACAAGGGCCGACGCAGCCTGGCTGGTCGTTACAGAAGACGAAACAGCCATCACACGGCTTATGGAGACACGCTCGCTCTCCAGGGAGGAGGCCAACCAGCGACTAGCCTCAGCGAAGGACTGGCGCCAACGGGCGCCCGCTGCAGACCGCCTCTTCTACAACGATGGGACGAAAGCGGCATTTTTGTCCGAGATCAACGAGGCCATCTCGGACACAATCACGGCCTACAACGAAGGAAGACTTCCTCGCCCCCGCTGGTACGAAGCTCAGGAGTGAAGAGCTCAAGCTTGGTCGAGACGCTTAATCAGGGGCTTGACGGCTTTACCGCGGTGACCAAGACGTTCTCGATCACCTTTATCAAGTTCGGCCAGGGTCTTGCCGTTAAGAATTTGGGTGACAGCGTCTAGGCCATAGCCGCCTTCACCGCGGGATTCCATAGGGATTTCGCATTCAATAATTGATGCCGAAACAGCAACATTAGGATCACCAGGGATAGCTAGAGCCGCCGCCGCCCGCCCCACGGTGATGCGCTGACCGATAGGTGTAGCAGCTAAGCGAGCGAGCAACGCCTGACAACGTTCCTGATCGGAAACCCCCTCATGGAAATTTTCAGTCAAAGGTCCAGGCTGGAGGTCCAGCGGGTACACCTCGAGGCCAGCACATAAGGCGATAGCCATTTCTCCTGTTGCCTCCGCACAGGTACGGGCACGATGGGTGGCACGGGAAGCGTAATCCCCGCCTTTTGGGGAGTCCGGGGGTATCTCAGGATCGAAACACTCGACGGGGGCGTCGGCGAGTAGGGCTCGAAGATCGTCCCTCTCGTCGGGATCAGCAGATGCGAGGATGAGGCGAGGCAAGTCAGTCATCCATGCATCGTGAGGGGCGAAAAGGGATCGCGCAACGAGTTGACTTCGGCAACTCTCGTTGACCCTGCCCCCACCCCGCAACGATTATGGCCTGATGGAGACGCTTGGCTCAGACAATGGAGATGCGAAACACGAGAGGCGTGTCCGGCTCGCCAAGTACGCTTCCTTTACCTCACTACTGATATTGGCAGCATGCTTGGGTGCACTCCTAGTACTACTGCTGGATCTTTCCCTAAGTGACCAGGAACTCAAAACGGAACCCGAATCCCCTGCCGCCACCGTTGCCTCCACTGAAGCATCTGCAGAGGCCTCTCCCTCATCTTCGACAACACCCAGCCCATCAAACACACCCACAACGACACCAATCCCTACTGGATTGGTTTACTCCGGAGAGCTACCTGCGGCGCTCCCCGGAATCAACCTAAGAAAAGTCGGGAGCTTAATCGACTTGGCTTTTTCCACAGCTGAAGGTGGGGTGTACCAGTTGGTCCACCGCTACTACGTGCCAGTGGCCGCAATCGGTACCGGGGTGGACACACTCTCTCGGAAGCAGTTGGAAGATTTAGCGAGTGGAGCTATTACTGATTGGGCAGAAGTGGGAGGAATCCCAGGTCCTGTAAGAGCTTTTGCGCTTGCACAGGAAGAAGATGGAAACGAGAGGGCAATCAACTTCGGCCCGAAACTACCAGACCAAACCTTCACCACTTACGAGAATCTCCTGAAAGCAATGACTCTCGACTCCGGCGCATGGGCATTTTTACCAATTGACGAGATTGGGCCCATGGTGACAGCGATTTCCGTAAATGGCATTGACCTCGTTCGGGGAAGGGGGGACCCAAAAGAGTGGCCATTCGTCGATCAGGTGACATTGCTAGCGCTTACGGAAGAAGGACGACGGGAGGCGGAAAAGCTGTTGGACATACACTCCGCCCCTCTGCCAAAACCCGTTACCGTGATCGCAACAGGCGACATTCTCCAGTCGCGCTGCTCACTCACCCAAATCCGAGCAACAGGGGACTGGGGTTCGGCATTACGGGGACCAGTAGGGGAATATCTCGCCTCGGCAGATCTAACGCTGGGATCCATCGACGGCAGTATCCAAGACATCGCAGAACCACTCGGTTGCTTCCCTCACGTAAACCTAAGCTCCCCACCAGAAGTGATTGAAGCTCTAACACTTTCCGGATTCGACGAAGTCACCGTCGCGACAAACCATGTTTTCGACTGCGGCGCCCTTCCCTGCGGAGCGGACGCATTTTTGCGAACTATCGAGCTTCTTGAGGAGGCGGGGATCGCAGTTGTTGGGGGTGGTGAGAACTTGGAAGAGGCGCTGAAGCCGGCCATCTTTACGATAGGAAAAACGACCTTCGGCATTTTGGGATTCGACGACGTCGCAGCTTACTTCTTAGCAGCAGGGCCTACCTGGCCTGGAACAGCACCGCTGGACGACGACTACACAGAGGAGAACGCAGCAGGAGAACCTTCCTTCTTCAGACCAGCTTCAGAGCTTGGTCTGGAGCGCTTCCGAGCCCGGATTAGTGAGCTCGCAGAGGAAGTAGACGTGGTCATAGTTCAGGTACAGACGGGCACAGAAGACACACACGATCCAAGTCCGCGAAGCATCAAGGCACTTCAGGCAGCAGTCGCTGAAGGAGCAACCCTGGTTATTGGGAACCAAGCCCATCATGTGCAGGCGGTAGAGCTGGGAGAGGAATCCTTCATCGCCTATGCCTTGGGAAACTTCATCTACGATCAGGAACGACTGGAAGGGCATACCCAGGGGTTCCTACTTGAGGCAACTTTCTGGGATGCCCGCTTAGTCAACATACGATTCAAACCCTACGTAATCGAGAACCTATATCGGCCCGCCTTCGCACAGGGGGAGGTGAGGACAAAGATCTTAAACGATATCTTTCAGGCGTCTCTGCGTTTAGCTGCAGGACAATAGTGGGCAGCTAATTGGACAATCCGGGAGAATCGGCGGACATGCGGATATTCTTCGACGTCGATGACACCATCATTACATGGGACGTCCGGTTACGACCGGGCGTGATTGAAGTTTTCGAAAAGCTTCGCGACGAAGGACACGATGTTTACCTATGGAGCGGGAATGGGCCGCGCTGGGAGATCGTGCGGCGTTTCAACTTGCACGAGCACATCCTCGACTGCTTCTGGAAACCTCTATATCGCCATCACGAGCGCCTTGAGGAATTGGGAGTGCCCTTCACACCGGACTACGTAATCGACGATCACCAGGAAGTGATCGATGCGTTTCCGGGTGTCCGCATTGCCCCCCCCGCCTACCCACTGGAGAAAGACCAGGAACTATGGCGTGTGTATGCCGCCATTCAGGACTATGTAACCAACTCTGCTAAGGAAACCACTTAGCCAAAATCTCGAAGCAGCCCCATTGGATTCTGGGACTACACAGTAGCGCGCAGGGAAACTACCTACATGGTTGGGGCATGCGTTGCCATCAGAAATTCGACATGAAAGCCATTACAGCTCCTAGCCACCAGTGGTAGGCTCGCAACAGGGCATACTGTGCCCACCGGGGCCCGTAAGAGGGCAAGACAACAGCCGGAGGCAACCCACAATGTTTGACACAGTTATCCGTGGCGGCACTGTTATCGATGGGCTACGCACACCACGCTTTAGAGCCGATATCGGGATTAAAGAGGGGCTAGTTGCCTCTATTGGTCGCATCCACAACACCGACGGGGCACACATTATTGACGCAGATGGCCTGATCGTCGCACCTGGGTTCGTTGACCTACATACACACTACGACTCACAGGTGTACTGGGATCCGTGGTGCAGCATCTCAGGATGGCATGGTGTTACTTCCGTCGTAATCGGTAACTGCGGATTCGGATTCGCACCAGTAAGAGCAGGGGACCAAGAACGAGCCATGCTAACCATGGCTCGCAATGAGGCCGTACCCATGGAATCGATGCGGGAAGGGATGGCTTGGGATTGGGAAACCTATCCTGAGTTTCTCGATAGCCTGGACCGCACCCCAAAGGGCATCAACCTCTTGAGCTATGTAGGCCTAAATCCACTGATGGCCTACGTGATGGGTCTAGAGGCGGCAAAAAGCAGACCTGCTAATGAAGCCGAGCGCGAAGAGATGTGTCGGCTTTTCGAAGAGGCCCTACTGGCAGGAGCCTGCGGATTCTCGGTCCAACTCGGAGGAGAAGGAAGCGTCCAGCGAGACTACGACGGAACACCGATGATTACTGACTTGATGTCAGAGGATGACCTACTTGCCTTCGCTGGAGTCATGCAGAAGGTAGGACGCGGCTTTGCCCAGATAAGCGGTCCATTCGATGCAGCCGAGAAGGTGGCGGAGGTGAGTGGCCGGCCCGTCATTTGGAACTTGCTGGCGCCAGCAACAGACCAGCATGGCCAAAACACTCCTCCTCACCGGCTGATGATCGAGAAGCTGGATGAGGCCAATGCCAAAGGCCTCCGTATCTTCGGGCAAGCCCTAACTGTAGATGTAGGCTTCGAGTTTAGCCTCGAAGACTGGAACCTATTCGACTCCAGCCCGGTCTGGCGAGAGGTAACTATCGGGACACGCGAAGAGCGCATGGCGAAGATGCGAGACCCGGAGCAGCGCCGGGCATTGCGTGAGGAATTCGACTCCGGTCACGGGCCAATCGCGGGTGGCGGCACCGAATCCCAGATGAAAGCAGCTGGTGGAGGAGCAAACGTCTCTGGCATCGCACAGTTGACAGTTGAGGAGGTGGAAAACCCAGAACTAAAGTCGTACGAAGGACTAGGGCTAACCGAGATCGCAGAACAGGACGGAAAACATATCATCGATGCCTTCCTAGATTTATCCCTGGCTGATGACCTGCAAGCAACATTCGTGACACCCCCACGTCCCACAGACCCTGAGGCAATGGCAGAAGTCGCCAACTCTCCCGTCGCCATCCCCGGAGTCTCCGATGGGGGGGCACACACAAAGTTCATCACACTTGGAGCCTATCCAACGGAGTTTCTGACTCACTGGGTGCGAGACGCGGGCATCATGGACCTAGAACAGGCACATTGGCGGCTTTCTGCTTACCCAGCCCTAGCAGCAGGTTTCCGCGATCGGGGGTGCATCCGCGAAGGAGCTCCCGCAGATATTGTTGTATACGACTACGAGAATCTAAAGATGCTGCCGGTAGAAAAAGCGTGGGACTTCCCAGCAGGGGCCTGGCGTCGTGTGCGCAAAGCCGAGGGCTACCGCTATACGCTCGTTAACGGCCAAATAACGTTCGAGGAAAGCAACTGCACAGGCGCGACCCCCGGTCATCTGCTGCGGCACGGATCTGGGTAAAGAAAAGCCTGTTGCCCTAGTCCTAAGGTTCGTATCGGGCGAGCACGAGACAGCTATTCTGACCGCCAAAACCAAAGCTGTTCTTCAATACAGCTTGAGGGTCGATTCGCCGCTGGCCTTCGGGGATATAGTCGAGATCGCAGGTAGGGTCGGACGTCTCCAGATTGATAGTGGGGTGAGCCAGCCCAGTCTCCAGGGTCTTAATAGCAGCAACAGTCTCCATTCCACCGCTGGCACCAAGACCATGGCCGATAAGGCTCTTGGTAGCGCTAATAGGAACTTGGTAAGCACGCTCACCAAAAACTGTCTTGATAGCACTGGTCTCAGCTGTATCGCCAGCGGGTGTACTTGTGGCATGAGCATTGATATATCCAACGGCTTCCTTGTCCACCCCCGCGTCGTCTAAGGCCTCCTGCATTGCACGGGCAGCACCTTCGCCACCTTCAGGTGGCGCTACCACGTGGAAAGCATCGGAAGTACAACCAAAGCCAGCGACCTCACCGTAGATGGGCGCACCCCGCTGAAGAGCATGTTCTTCGCTCTCTAAAAGCAGAGCACCGGCACCCTCACAAGGAACGAAGCCGTCGCGATCCGCATCGAAGGGACGACTTGCCTTGGTGGGGTCCCCATCGAAACTGGTTACCGCCTTCATTACACAGAAGCCAGCAAGACCCAATTCGCTAATTCCTGCCTCGCAACCACCAGCAAGAACAACATCGACTCGCCCAGAACGAATCATGAGACTGGCTTCTCCAATGGCTTGTGTTCCAGCGGCACAGGCAGTTACAACAGTCCCGTTATAGCCCCGTAGACCAAATTGCATCGCCACCTGGGCACCTGCCATATTGGCAAGCTGCTTGGAGAAGAAAAGCGGATCGATTCGCATACCCCCACGCTCGAAAAGGGTGTGAGCAGCTTCCTGGATACCAGGATAACCACCACCCCCATTGCCCACGAGCACGCCAATTCTTTCTAGGTTCTGGCCTTCCAAATCGAGGGCGGAATCGAGGAGGGCCTCGCGGGCAGCAGCAACCATAAGCTGGGAGAAGCGCCCCATCCGGCGTGCGGCTTTTCGATCCATGAAGTCCGCAGGAACGAACTCGGGTATCTCACCAGCAAGCTTGCAGGGAAAATCAGTCGTGTCGAAAAAGGTTATCCGGTTGATGCCTGAATGCCCCGCAAGCATGCTGTCCCAGAACTCAGACACGCTCTTGCCCGCAGGGGTCACTGCTCCCAGGCCCGTCACAAGAACGCGGGTACGCGAGCGAAGAAGCTCGTTCATCTGTAACTAGATTACAGCTGCACCCCATCACTCGCGAGCGACGACGCATCCTGGGCGCCTGCCTGATAGGCTTCCTGAATGGCTAACACCACCTTTTCAAGCCATGTGGCAGCCCGACGCAGGGACGGTCGCCATGAGGTTCTCCTGCATCGTTCAATCGCCCTGATAGGCACAGAAAGAGTGGAGATCCGGAGCGCGCGAAGCACAGTAATCCTCCCGGCTCTAGGCGTGGTGCTGGGCGGAGCAGCGGGAGCACTTATCGCCATCGAAGCGGGCAACTTACCCTTCGGTTTGCTGGTGGGATTACTGCTCTTTTCAATCCTTGTACTTCCTATTTCCGTCATGGCCCTTGTCACAGCCATCATGGGAGCCGATGTGGTTGTCGATGGCAACAAAGGAGCAGCAACCTGGCAGCAGGGATACCTAGGAATGGGGGTGGGCACGAAAGAACTCGTTCCCTTTGCCAAAATTGACCATCTTGCTATCACCATCGAAGGAGACTCCCCCGACCGATGGCGAGAAGAGCAGGACACTCTGCGACAGTTCGCTCTTGTACTAGTGAAACAGTCCGGAAAACGCCTAACCCTCACACAGGTACCTGTTCCTGCCGGCAAACAGACAGACGGGATGGACCGCACCCTTGCCGTAGCAACTGCCATTGCAAACCTGACTGGGGTTGAGGTGAAACTGCCAGAGGGTTGGGAGCTGGTCGAGTTACCAGAAGACGAGGTAGCGGCAGGGCCATCCCGTGAGTGACGACCCTGCCCTCGATGCACTCCTACGGGCGAAAACTATCGCAGTCGTAGGGCTCGATACACGGAAAACGCGTCCAGCCTACGATGTTGCAGCCTATCTGCAGTCTCAGGGTTACCGCATCATCCCAGTCCCAGTTCAAAAACCTGCCAAAGAGGTACTCGGAGAACGGGCCTACTCCTCTCTACAGGACATCCCTGAACACATCGACCTCGTTAACGTATTTGTTAGATCGGACCAGACTGGTCCGATCGTCGACGATGCCATCACCATCGGAGCCGAAGCGGTATGGCTACAAATCGGAATCACTAACCATGCTGCCATCGCAAAGGCACTAGAAGCTGGACTAGTCGCAACCCAAAATAGATGTACGAAAGTTGCACACCAGCACGCGAACCGCCCTGAGGCCTAGTGGCAAGTACCAAGAAGCAGAGGACGACACCTTCGCTATTAGAATGCCCATACCTGTGACCGAGGAGCGTCTTCATGGCCCCCGTCGATGAATTCAAGCCACCCTCAGACCTGGAGGAAACGCCCCTCCGGCTGATTCCGCACGCTCTACGTCCCCTGCCATTCTTGGCACAGGCAATGTTCGAAAATTTCATGCTGGCCTTTGGAGGGCGGGCGGTACACATAAAGGGCTATACCTACCTCGGGGGCGGGAGTGGGACTCCCAACGCCACGCTGGATCCCTCTCCCTATTCAGAAGCCCGCGAGGCCTGGGAGAAACATGCCTTGCCACACGTTCAGGAAATCTGTGAAGGGTTGTGGTCGGGGAACTATTCATCATGGCCTCTGGAGGAGCTAGTGCAGGCAATACCCGGCTACTTCTCCGAAGCCGCCAGAGCGTTCGCATACACCATGCAACCACTCCATGTCGTGGTTGGCCCAGCAAGCGCGCTCATGGTTTTCTGCCGCGAGAAACTCAAGGACCTGGAAGATCCTGACCATCTAGTGGCATCTCTCCTTCAGGGGGTCGATAACGAATCGGCCGCGCGGGGTCAGAAGCTGGAAGAGCTAGCTCCACTCCTACAAGCCTCTCCTACACTTCTAGCTGCCGCTCGCCAGGGCAACCTCACAGCAGCACGAGCAGCAGAAGGCGGGCAAGTATTTGGTCAAGCTTTCGATGCTTACCTCGAACATTACGGATACGGATCGCAGACCTGGTGGGAGCTGCAAACACCTACATGGCGCGAAGCCCCAGAAGCGGCCCTTCGGCTACTGGCAGGTTACGTGTCAAACCCCTCGCGCGGACCAATTGCCGCACATGCACGATCATCCACAGAGCGCACCGAAATCATCGCAAAGTGCGAATCCAGCCTTGCAGGAAACGAAGACCGAACGCAATTCCGGGCATTGGTGGAAGGAGCTGCAGATTACGTCTTTGTAATAGAAGGTCGCGCACATTGGCAGCAGAACTGTGTAGGTGCCCTCCGTCCAATGTGCCTGGCGCTAGGAAAAAAACTGGTTGACTGCGGGGCACTAGCTTCACCTGAAGATGTATTCCATTTACGTATAGAGGAACTAGGTCAACTCGCGATAGAGCCCTCTATAAAAATGTTAAATGAAATTGAAGAGAGGAAGGCCGACTTAGAAACGTGGGGCAAGTTAGCACCACCTATGACCCTAGGACCGCCGCCACCGCCGCCACCAGATGGTCCCCCAAATCCAATGGCGCTCATGTTCGGAGAAGGCGCAGAACAAACTGGCAACCCCCTCCTCCTGAAGGGTAAGGGAGCAAGCCGCGGTGTGGTGACTGGGCGGGCACGGGTGGTATTTAGCCTGGAGGAGGCAGAAGGGCTACAACTGGGGGAGGTGTTGGTCTGCCCATTTACTGCACCATCTTGGATGCCAGTCTTCACAACGGCTTCCGCCATAGTCACAAATCAAGGTGGGGTGCTTTCACATGCTGCCATCGAAGCACGTGAGTACGGTATTCCCTGCGTAACTGGAACCGAATCAGGCACAGAGCAGATCCCAAACGGAGCAACCATCACAGTCGACGGCCTAACAGGAACCGTGCGGATACACGAGGACTGACCACCTGGAGGAACTTATGGCTTCACAGGAGGAGTTTGCCGGATACATTTCACCATATTCGTACGTCCAAAGACTGCAGGAACGTATGGACGAGATTCTCGACCGCAAGGTCCCAAACTCAGGACGTTTCTGCCAGTTCTGCTATGCACGCCTGGCACGGGATATAGAAAGTTGCCCGTACTGCCATACGGAAGGCCAGGAGCTTTCGACTGTGACATCAGTGCCACGAGAGGTGTTAGCTATCTACCAGGCCAAGAAAAAAACTGAGGAGCGCTGGGTATATGGAGGGGCGATGCTTGGCCTACTTATCGCTGCGGGGGTGTTCATCGCACTAGTGGTTTGGGGAAGCAACCTCATAGATAGCCAACGCTTTGCTCTCGGGATCGCTTTTGTCGCCCTAATCGGAGGGGGATACGTGCTGGCCCAGCTCTTCGGGCCGCTAATCTGCGGCCAGGTAGGTTACCGTCGAGGGTCACGTAAGAGAGATGTGATGTGGGGCCAGTTTCTTGAAGGCCGTGGGGACAGAAACCTGGGCTAGGATTCGATACGCAAAAGTACCTGGCCCTCTTCAACTGTCTGCTCTGGGGAGACCAATACCTCGGTTACAACTCCATCTTCAGGACATTCAACGGGAATCTCCATCTTCATGGACTCGAGGACCAACAGGTCCTGGCGAGCTTCTACCGCATCGCCAGCCTTTACTAAGACTTCGAAGACAGACCCGGACATCGGAGCGGGGATTTCAATTACAGCCACGGCGGCACTCTACCCCGGTAGTTACTAGAAGTGCGAGCGCAATGATGATGGGCACTAGTAGGTAGAGACTACTAATACCTTCAACCCCGTTCGCACAGGACGCGGGCTACTGTAGAATTTTTGAACGGGCCGGCTCCCACGAAGGGGGCGGCCGGAGCGAGTCGGCAATGCCAGCTGTTGTGGTTGTTGGTGGACAGTGGGGCGATGAGGGTAAAGGCCGAATCGTCGACCTACTGGCCAGGAAAGCGCGCGTCGTCGCAAGGTATTCGGCGGGTAACAACGCCGGACACACGATCGTTAACGAACTTGGGGAGTTCAAACTCCACCTCGTACCCGCAGGAATTTTTTACCCTGAGAAAACGTGCGTCATAGGAAACGGAGTCGCTATTGACCCCGAGGTACTCCTGGGTGAAATCTCACAGTTAGCGTCACGGGAAATAGACACTAGCAAGCTTGCCGTGAGCGAACGGGCCCAGGTCGTAATGCCATGGCACCGACTGATCGACCGCCTAGACGAGGAAAGGCGAGGTGCCAATGCCATAGGCACAACGGGAAAGGGCATCGGGCCGTGTTTCACCGACAAGGTAGCGCGCCGCGGCATCCGCATAGTCGACCTAATGGAACCTGAAGACCTTTTAGCTCGTATGCGCTCAGTTGTGGATTACCAAAACGCAGTGATCACAGGCGTTTACGGTGAAAAACCCATTGACTTCGACGCATGCTTCGCGCAATACCAAGAGTACGGTCAACGCCTACGCCCGTTTGTCCAGGACACTCAAGCATTGATTACGGAGGCGCTGCGCTCAGGAGAACATGTTTTGCTAGAAGGGGCGCAGGGTTCCCTTCTGGATCTCGACCACGGTACTTACGAATACGTAACGTCGAGCGTACCTAGTAGCACCGCTGGTGGAGCCACATTAGGAGTCGGCATCGGACCCACAGACGTGCAACGGGCAATTGGGGTTTTCAAAAGCTACTGCACACGGGTAGGCAACGGGCCTTTGCCAACAGAATTGTTTGGGGAAATCGGCGATCGACTACGCGACCACGGGAAGGAGTTCGGTAGGGGCGAATACGGCACAACCACAGGGCGACCCCGAAGGATCGGCTGGCTTGATGCGGTTGCAGCACGATACTCAGTCGGCTTTAACGGACTCTCAGCCCTTGCCCTAACACGTCTGGATGTACTCGATGGTCTTCCAGAGCTAAAACTGTGCACAGCCTATGAAATCGATGGGCGCATCGTAAAAACGATGCCAGCAAGCCCCTCTGCTCTAAACCGGGCAAAACCGGTATACGAAGAGCTTCCCGGTTGGAAGGAGCCCACCTCCGGCGTGCGGAACTTTGACGATCTTCCAGCGGAAGCTCAGATCTACATACGACGAGTAGAGACACTACTAGGCGTCCCTGTGGATCTGATATCAGTTGGACCAGAGCGCGAACAGGCAATCATCGTCAACCCAATTTTCTAACGGTTATTCGAGGATTCAGGAATCTTGCTCAAACAAGGATAAGAACGGCATTAGGGACTCTGCCTCGATTACTTTCTAGCCCAAAGCAGACCGAACAAGAATCTAGTTAGAGGCTTGTAAGAAAGGTCGCAAGAGAGGCTTTGCGTTCGGGGCTGGTCATCATCGTGTCGGTAACTGCACAGGCAAGCCCAAGGGCCTCGACCTCAGGAGCAAGGTGGCGATCAACTTCGTCGATGACCATTACATCAATGAAGTCACGATAGATTGTGGCGACACCTAAGGCCGAGACCTCATGGCCGAGACTAGCAAGCATCTTTGCCGCCGGTCCCTTGATAGCCTGACCACCGACAATTGGGCTCAAAGCAATGCGAAGGGCACGGCTGCTAGTAACTGCCTTTAGTACACCGGGGACTGCCAAGATGGGCCCGATGCTCACGAAAGGATTACTAGGGGCGATGATAATCCGGTCCGAATCGCGGATAGCTTCTAGGACACCAGGAGCGGGCGTCGCTTGCTCAACCCCAGCAAAACGCACCCCTGTTACATCAGGAGCAGTAGCAAGCCGCACCATGTAGTCCTGGAAGGCAAGCTCCCCTTCATTGGTGAGTAGATGGGTAGCAACACGCTCATTCGTTGCGGGAAGGATCGTAGATAAGATACCGAAAGCTTCCGCGAGCTCAGAGACAACTTCGTGCATGGGGCGACCTTCACGCAGAAGACGGGTGCGGTGGACAGCCGTAGCTAAATCCCGATCGCCAAGGTTGAACCAGCGTTCGTAACCGAAGCGATGGAGAGAATCAGCAACAACAAAAGTGTCACCTTTAAGTCCCCATCCAACCTCCTGATTTACGACCCCAGCAAGTGAGTAGATAACGATGTCTGTATCAGGAGAGACATGCAGACCAAACATTTCAACATCATCGGCCACGTTGGAAATAACGTTGATGGAACCGGGATCGACGACCTGAACCAGCCCCTGAAGAAAACGGGCAGCACCTCCCCCGCCGGCAAGCACGGTATCCATGCCCATTCATTGTAGGGGCGAAAGGGGTTGCGGGAGGTTAAGAATGGCGCCCCCGGCAGGAGTCGAACCCACAACCCCCTGGTCCGAAGCCAGGTGCTCTATCCATTGAGCTACGGAGGCGTCCTCCAAGCTTACTACGCCTCCACAGATGCGCCCTATTCATGACAAGCCCGCTAAGCTGGGAACATGCAGCAAGCTTCACCCTTCATGCAGCAGGCTCTAAAGGCAGCGCACTTGAAGCGAGGGCTCACAAGCCCTAACCCCTGGGTGGGAGCAGTAGTTGTGCGCGATGGGCAGATAGTTGGAGAAGGCGCAACCATGCCGGCCGGCGGTGAACACGCAGAAGCACAGGCACTGGCGAGTGCTAAAAGTGGCGACACGCTCTACGTCACCTTAGAACCATGCACCCCATTCCCAGGCAAACGCACGCGGCCATGCGTAGAGGCAATCACGGAAGCTGGGATCAACCGGGTCGTAATTGCACTTCTTGACTCGGATCCAAGAGTACGTGGACGAGGAATTACCCTTCTACGCGAAGCAGGTGTCCAGATTGAGATTGGAGATGGAGCAGCGGAGGCCCAGACTCTTTTACGACCCTACTTGAAGCATCGTGAGACAGGCAGTCCCTATGTCATCGCGAAGTTCGCGGCAACACTAGACGGACGTATTGCCACGGCAGAAGGCGACTCACAATGGCTCACCGGCGAACCTGCCCGCGAGCGGGCGCATAGACAGCGAAACTGGGTTGACTCGGTATTAGTGGGAAGTGGAACGGCAATAGCAGATGACCCCTCGCTTACTGCACGACCCAATGGAAGGACCATGGCTCGCCAGCCATTGCGAGTGATATTAGATGGACGAGGACGACTTTCCCCAGAAGCAAGGATGTTCCAGGAGCCAGGACGCACGTTGATAGCAACTTCCTACGAGGCCAACAGCGTATGGAAGGCAAGACTAGCGACAGCGGGCGCACAAATCGTCGAGTGCGAGCAAAGCAGCAGGGGACTGAACCTCAACCAACTCCTGGCCACTCTTGCTCAACGGGGAGTGCTTTCGGTGTGGGCTGAGGGTGGAGGAACAGTGCTTGGCTCTCTTTTCGACGGGGACCATGTAGACGAAGTTTGGGCTTTCTTAGCCCCTAGTATCATCGGCGGAAGTGGGATAGCTGCTGTTGGCGGAAAAGGAGTGACACGAGCAACGGACGCCTTACGACTGCGGGAGAGCACCGTTGAGATGGTGGGAGAGGATATCCTCGTAAGAGGCTATACCGGGGCCTGGTCGCCCCAACCACAATAAACCCAACAGGAATCAGGCCTAAAGGAGTGGGACCGTGGCGAAGTACTGGGTTGTAGTGAACGGGCCAGAGATCTTCGGGAAGACTCGCGAGCTAGGATTCACACGACACGCCTTCAAGAGCACACGTAGCAAAATAGTCCAACGCATCAGTCCCGGCGACGGGCTGATTTTCTATGTCACTGGCAAGAAACAGCTTGCAGGTGCGGTGCGAGTCATCTCGCCAGTAGTTGAGGATAGGACTCGGGTCTGGCAGAGCAAAAAGAAGCCAGAGGAGCTCTATCCCTTCCGAGTGAACACAGAGCCGTTGGTGGAATTGGATGAGGAGCGTTGGCTTGATGCGGAGCCCTATCACGACCAAATGCAATGGACACAGAAGTGGCCAAGGGAGCACTGGACCCTTGCCTACCAAGGCAACTTACGCGAAATTCCAGAGACTGATTTTGAGATACTTCTTAGGGATCTGAGGGAGTCGGGAAAAACGACCGTAGCCAGTAAATAGCGCCTAAATCCGCTGGGACCATTGCCGGAAGGCAGCAGCGGTTGGTAGGATTCTGCAACTACTACGGGCTGGGGTGGAGGAATGGACGAATTTCCACGCTGCCGTCGGTGTGATGACGGTGATCTAGTTCCCTTTTCAGACTTCGGAAGCCAAGGCGCGCCTATTCACTGGAAAGCGTGGGCTTGCACAAACCCTGACTGCGGCTACAACATGAAGATTCGGAACGGCGATCTGTTCATCGACGAGCCGATCAACGATGGGGCCTATTATTCTGGTCGGCGCTAGCGTCTGGACCGAGCCCGCCTTAGGCTGAGCGCGATGCCCGAACATCCAACAAAGGTCTATGAGTCGCTAACCCTCCACGACTTCACCAGCGTGGAAGAGGAACTGCAGCAGAACGTCCTCGTAACGAGTGTTGATCAGGTATTGAACTGGGCACGCCGGTCTTCGTTATGGCCAGCCATGTTTGGCCTGGCATGTTGCGCAATGGAAATGATCGCGACGGCAATGCCGCGTTACGACATTGCACGTTTCGGGGCAGAGATCTTCCGGGCTTCGCCGCGGCAGGCAGACCTACTTATCGTGCCGGGCACAGTGACTTGGAAGATGGCGCCAGCCGTACGGCGTGTCTGGCTACAAATGCCGGAGCCGAAGTGGGCTATTGCGATGGGTGGCTGCGCCACGATGGGAGGCCCCTTCGCCTATGCCTATAGCGTGACACCAGGGGTCAATGTTTTATTACCAGTAGATGTTTACGTACCAGGTTGCCCGCCGCGTCCTGAATCGTTGCTAACAGGTTTGATGCTTCTCCAAGACAAAATCAAAGAGGACTCGATCGGAGACAGCTGGCAGCGTCGCGACGTAGAACCTCAGTTCCACCGATATCTTCCTGAGGGTGACCCCATCCGACAGGAGCTGGAGTCACTCTGGCCCCCATACGTCGACTACGACAAACCACCAACCGACCCCTTCGAGACAACAACTTAACGCCTTTCCCCGGTCTCAACTCTCTAGAACTAAGAGATACAACCATCAAAGCGGGCCGGAAATGGCCTGGATGGCGTCAGTTATGGTGTTTCCATACGAGGCCCTAGGGAGGGCTAGCACCACACCATCTCTCCTTACCGGAGCCGCCCATTCTTTCTTGCATTGAAGGTCTCTTCGGTTCAGCAAATAGATGTGCATAGCCCCTCAGTGACTGGAGGGTATACTGAAGGTGCGAGGCGACGAAGCCACGCGCGAAGGGCGGGGAAGCCTTTGAGCGACGGAGGCGACCATCCACGCGAGGCCTGTGGCGTCTTTGGCGTCTACGGGCCAGGGGAGGACGTCGCTCGGCTTACCTTCTACGGTCTTTATTCTCTTCAACACCGCGGACAGGAAAGCGCCGGGATCGCTACAAGCGATGGTGGCCCTATACGGCTTCGGACAGGCATGGGGCTCGTTTCCCAGGTGTTCGACGAACAAGACCTCGCGCATCTCCAGGGGAAACTTGCCATCGGCCACACTCGCTACAGCACAGCTGGAGGGTCGTTCGCCCGCAACGCACAGCCAATCGTTGTAAACGATCGGGTGAGCGGTACCGAGATCGCAGTCGCGCATAACGGGAACCTTGTTAACGCCGACGTTCTACGAGAGGACTTGGAGTCAATGGGGATAACTCCCAGGGGAACGGCGGATACGGAGCTAATTGCTCACTTGCTAACCCTCGCTCCATCTGGAACCTGGAAAGAACGTTTCCACTACGTAATGCGAAGGATAAGTGGGGCCTACTCCCTAACAATCATGACACCAGACACGCTATTCGCAGTCCGAGACCCCCTCGGCGTGCGGCCACTATGCCTAGGAAGACTTGGGGAGGGCTGGATCGCAGCCTCAGAGACGTGCGCACTGGAGCATTTGGGGGCAACCATCGAACGGGAGGTGGAGCCGGGTGAGGTAGTTCAAATCGATAAGACTGGCATCCACAGTTTCTTCCCGCTCGGAAAGTCCCAACGTACTGCGGGATGCACTCTTGAATACGTCTACTTTGCCCGGCCGGACAGCCGGCTCTCGGGCGAACTGATCTACCTGGCACGGGAGAGACTGGGAGAAGAGCTAGCCCGGGAGCAGCCGGCACCAGCGAGCGCAGACCTCGTAATCGGAGTCCCTGACTCAGGTATTCCCGCTGCAATAGGGTTTGCCCGAGAAGCAGGCCTCCCATATCGAGACGGACTAGTGAAGAACCGCTACGTGGGACGGACCTTTATCCAGCCAGACCAGCGCATCCGAGATGCCGGAGTGGCTTTGAAATTAAACGCCATGCGCGAGGTGCTGGAGGGGCGCCGAGTAGTGGTTGTGGACGACTCTATTGTGCGCGGAACAACAAAGCCGCGGGTCATTGAACTGCTTCTCCGGGCCGGGGCTAAGGAGGTGCACGTACGTATTGCCTCCCCACCAATCATCGCGCCCTGCCACCTGGGGGTGGACATGGCCACTCGGACGGAATTGATCGCAGCAAACAACTCAGTTGCTGAGATCCGCGAACATATCGCAGCAGACTCCCTGGGATACCTGAGCGTGGATGGTCTGGTCCGAGCAACCCGCCGGCCAGCGGGTTCACTCTGCAATGGCTGCTTCACCGATCGTTACCCGATGGATGTTCAGGACCAATTACCGCTGGTTACGCCGCGCGCCGAGCGCGAACTCGCGTCTACGAGAACATCACGCGGTAGCTAATTAAGAAGGTCCCAGAAACCCAGAACAGGCTAGTTCTCAAGATAGGGCTCGAGGAGCTGAGGTAGACGTAGGTCCTCAGGAATCCGCTCGGGACCAATAACGCGATCGAGCGTTTCAGCACAATGCCATATTCGCCTTTCCTGATAGCTAACAGGAATACCGATGAGCCCAGGGGAGTCGAGTGACTTCTGCATTGGCGTCATGTTTCGGGTGTCTTCCTCCATCACGATCGTGCGCTCATGGAGACGGTTTGCCCGCATCTCGACAATCGCAGGATCGTCATCGCTACCCCAGTCATTCATGAAGGTAACCCACTCGAAAAGGGTGTGACCAACATCAATGGGCCAGCAGAGAAGGAAGGGCATACCCGTGGCCCCCACGGGGGTTATGAGATTAGGAAAGATGCTAAAGGCGGTACTGGTGCAGTTCACCATAGGCACCACCGTCTCTATCTCAGGGATAGGGCCCATGGATCCGAAGCCCCGCATCATGCCCCCACCAGGTTTCCAATCAAGGGGATCTTCCATACCCGAAACGGAGGCTGCCCGCTTTGTAATTGGAGTGACCATCCTTGAGTGGCCGTGAGGAAAGAGCCCCATGGTGGCCCCACGCTGGTCGAGCATGGTGACTCCTTCCTTTTGATGGATGTGCTTGAAGTGGTATACCTCCTGGAAGGCCTCCACAGTGACTTTCCAATTGCAACTAATAACGACAGAGTCCTTCTCAAAGAGGCGGAGGTTTTCGCCTTGAAACTGTGCCATCTGCCGAGCAATAGGCCCTAGCCAATCAAGAAGAGGCATCGCATCCGGGTCCTGATTCACGAATATCCAGCCAGCCCAGACCTCACATCTATACTCTGTGAGCTTGCGGTATTCGTAGGGAATTGCATCAAGCTCCTCACCGAAGGGGATGGAGACCAGCTCCCCATTAGTGTCATAGCACCAGCCCCGACGTTGGCATCGCAGCATTCCCTCCGGGAGTGTCCTTCGGCTGAAGTGCTGTTGGCGGAAGAGCCGACCAGGAGCATCAAATTCAACCTCAGTCCTTAGGTCACTGTCATCGCGCCACGGAACGAGGGGCGCCTGGTTGGGACTTTCATTACGGAATGCGCGTATTCGCATGTCAGCATCACGCACAAGCACTATTGGGGTATTGGGCAGAGATTCAAAAAGCCAATAGCTTCCAATTTCAGGAAGCTCCTCTTGGCGCCCAGCAAAAAGCCACGTACGGGGCCAGAGCTCTTGCATTTCAAGGTCAAAAAAGTCGGAGTCGGTATAACGACCACCAGGAATGTCGGGGAACTTAGGAAATCCCTCTGGGGGACCCTCTCGAGAGAATTCGTAGCGAATCTCATCCTTCAGCTGTTCGATCAGGGCGTCTTTCATACCAACCTCCGAAACACAACACTAAGCTGTGCCAACTATGCGCCAGTAGCGTGACAGAGCAGCACAAGGCCGGTCAATGACCTCTACAGCTCCTTTAACGGGCAAAGTCGCAGTAAAAACAGGAGGACCCTACCGCCAATTTCCATTCTTCAGCAGGTATTGAGCCGCGCGGTCAAAGCCTGCTATCCCGGCCAACCTCCCAATCCAATCCAAACTGCAAGCGAACCTGCTACAGCCAAACCAACAAGGAGCATGCCTGCCCAAAAGAGAGAGGCTCCCTGCCCAACCAACCCTGGTGTTCCCCGACGACGCGCAGCAAGAGTGCTCAACACCACGCCAGGCAAAACCAACGTAAGCCAAGCTACACAGGAACTGAACAACACAATGGACCAAGCCCTTAGGGCATTGCGAGCAACCGCCTCAGCCGAGTCGTTGAAGGCTCCTCCCCAGGCCGCAAATGCAAAGGCAAGAGGCATGACGATGACCAAGACAATGGCCCATTGCCAGAGTGGGCCAAGAAGTACACGCCGGGCACCACTAGGAGCCATAGGTTTCATCATAGGCACGGCCATACCACCGACCTCATTTTAGGTGGGCCGAAAAACCCGTCCCAGCAAGCAGCAAGCAGGGCAGGGCGGCTGCATAGAGCCACTAGAAGCCGCCCATCCTGCATTAAAGAACCTAGACTAGACGGCGTCTTTCAAGTTCTTGGCGGCCTTGAAGGCAGGCGCGCGCTTGGCAGCAATCTGAATGGTTGCACCGGTAGCTGGGTTGCGACCCGTGCGAGCACCGCGCTCACGGATTTCGAACTTGCCGAAGCCGCCTATAGCAACCTCGCCACCACCCTGGAGCTCGTCTGCTATAAGCCCCTGACCAGGCACGGTGCTAAAGATCGCTTCAACGACCTCTGCCGCCTTTGCCTGTGTGATATCTGTCCTTCTGGCCAATGCGGCCACCATCTCGGTTTTGTTCATGGCAATCAGCCCTCCTGAACAGTGGAAACTGATAAAAGACTATAGCTAATCATCGCTTTCGTCACCTGCTAACCAAAGAAAAGAGCAGTAGGGGGGAGGCACAGGTATGATCCGCGCGCTGCCGAAGGGGCCATTCGAGCCAGCGGCGAGTGGAGGAATCTGGCGTGCGACCGACCACCGATGAGTTAATCGTGGGCATCCGCAACGTCCTCGAGGACGTGCTCGTTCCAGAGCTGCAATCGGATTGGGCCCAAGCTATGGGTACGCAGATGGCCCTCATGTTGCAGCATCTGGAAGGACGCGAAGAGCGGGAACCCAACTTCCTTGCCGAAGAGAACTCCAAGCTTGAGGAAGTACTGGGCAAGGCCAACACCGCATTGGGCTCCGCCGCAATCGCAGCACCAAAGAAACCAACGGAGGAGAGTTTAGAAGGACTGCGGAAGCACAATGAGAACCTAAGGGAGGCAATCACGGTTGCCATTCAAGTCGCTTATGACCAGGGCGAGTATGGCTTCACCGACCTTCCTTCTGACCGGCTCGGAATCACAGATGCGCTAATGGAGATCAACCTCGCCCAAGCAACATTCTGGGAACCCATTGGCTTCACCTATGCAGGGCGGAAGAGGTAACAAATTGCCTTATCAGCCAGAAATTCGCAAAAGGGATGCAGCAGCCTTTCTTTCGCATGCGTTGAAGAAGCCGGTTCAGATCCTGGAGCTGCAAAGGCTAGCTTCAGGACAATCTCGAGAGACTTTAGTCGTGAAGACGGACCAGCCAAACGAGCCTGAGCTCGTATTCCGAATAGAGCAAGGTGGAGTACTAGGCACCACAAGCGAGCCAGAATTCAAGCTGCTTCAGGCTCTACATGGGGGACCAGTGCCAGTGCCAAAACCACGCTGGCTAGTAGAGGATCCAAAATGGTTTGGCTATCCCTTCATGGTTACAGAGAGGGTGGAGGGGGACGGAAGCTTCGGATACCTCACAGATCCCGAGAAAGCACAAACGGTTCTTCGTACCTACATTACCTCGATCGGTGAGATGCACCGCTATTCCCCAGAAGAGCTTGGCCTACAAACCTTGGGAATCCCAAGGAACACCCGAGAGAGCACACTGGAGCAACTAGAACTGTGGACAGATCGGTATGAGAGATACCGATACGGGCGAGAACCCTTGCTGGAAGAAGCAATTGCCTGGTTACGACGCAATATTCCTGAGCCCAAGCGTGCCGTGCGCCTCAATCATGGCGATCTCAGTGCGGGCAACTTCATACTGCACGAGGGAAAGATCATGGCCCACGTTGACTGGGAATGGTCGAATCTGGGAGATCCGATGGAGGACGTCGCCTTCTTTGCCTATATCAAAGGTCGCATGTTCGGTCCTCCGGAATCGATCCTGGCTCTATTGCAGGAGGTTGAGGAATTCGAAATCGGTGGAGACGAATTGCTTTACTGGGAAATTTTTAACTACTTCAAAGCTGCTTGCGCGAATATTGCAACGCTTAAAGTATTCAACGAGGGACGAAACTACGGACTAAACATGGTGGCGATCGGCACGGGCGGATTCCTTGGCTTTACCCGTCGCACGGCGGAAGCCCTTAGAAGAGCAGAGGAATAACCAGCTGGCATCCGTAAAGACTTTGCCTAGCTTCGAGCCAGTGTCCAGCGTAGTATCCCCCTACTTTCCTTAGCGGAAGAAGGGGAATTATATGAAAACTCTGAGATATGGCTTGCTCACCGCTATGGTTCTAGCGGTAGTAGCAATGGTCGCAATTGCTTGCGGCGATGACGAAAGTGGTGACAGCAGCGGGGAAGGCCGCGGCGATACCATCCAAACTATTAAAGACCGCGGCGAACTGAAATGTGGAGTCAAGCAGACTCAGCCGCTGTTCGGATTCAAGGAAGCCGACGGCAGCGTAGTTGGTTTCGATGTTGAATTTTGCAAAGCTCTTGCAGCAGCTGTCCTGAACGACGCCAGCAAAGTTGAGTTCGTGGACGCCTCCAACGCCGCCACGCGCTTTGAACTTTTGGCGTCTGGAGAGATTGATGTCCTAATCCGTACGACGACTATCACGGCTGAGCGAGACGCCGGCCGCGCTGTCGACTTCGCCCAGACAACGTTCTATACCGGCCAGGGTTTCGCAGTGCATGCAGACTCCGCCATTCAGTCCACCGCGGACATGGAAGGTGCAACTATCTGCGTCCAGTCCGGCACAACCACAGAACAGAATCTAGATGACCACTTCACGGAGCTCGGCTTCGACTACACGCCCCTGGGCGGCGAGGATGCCGAGACGCAGGATGCCTTCCTAGCGCGTCGCTGCGATGTGTGGACTGCTGATCAGAGCAACCTGGCCTCACGAATTTCGGCCTTCGATAACCCGTCGGACTTCCGAGTTCTAGGGCAAATCATCTCCAAGGAGCCCCTCGCACCAGGTGTTAGGGACTACGACAGCGAGTGGAAAGATGTCGTCAACTGGATCGTTCATGGCCTCATTTACGCCGAAGAGCTTGGCGTGACAAAGGCCAATGTTGGCCAGATGGCTTCGAACCCGCCGAATACTACGATCGCAAGGCTCCTGGGCGTTGCCTATGAAGGCGGCGCAGTAGCTGACCTTGGCTTTGGGGTTGACCCTCAGTTCCTTCAGCGCGCCATCGCTGCTGTTGGAAACTATGGGGAAATCTATACCCAGGAAATCGGCAACAACATCCCCCGAGCTTGCACCCTTAACGCATTGGCCATCGATGCTTCCGTCGATTGCCCGCCTGGCAAGGGTGGCATTCTCTACGCCCTGCCTTACCGCTAGGCTAGAAGCCATTGGCCAGCGGCCAAGAATTGAAAGGGGCCGTCCAATGGACGGCCCCTTTCCTGCTATAAGGAACAGCATTCTGCTATCTTGCAGAGAGAGCATTACCAGCGAGCCAAGCAAACGGCTTGGGACCCCGCAGCGGTCACCCCTGCCTGCCCCCTTTAGCAACGGTAGGCAATGGAACCAAAACGGAGAACGCCCAGAGGTTTGGAATCACCGCTGATGGCTGCAAACCCCAGTCCCCCAACATCTCTAGCGGCAGGTGCGCCGCTGATCTACCAACGTCGCATTCGCCGTTGGGCCGTGCAGATCGTCTATCTAGCTATTACGGCCTTCGTCATCTTTTACGTTGTTCAGGCCTTGGGAGAACGCGAGTACGGTTTCGGGTTCCTAAATCAGCCTGCCGGTTTCGATATTGGCAATCAGTGGCTAGTTGACTTTGATGGCACTACAAGCTCTCGGCTAACTCTTTTCTTCGTGGGAGTGTGGTCAACAGTTCGAGTGGTCGCCGTCGTTATTGCCTTATCTACGGTTTTAGGTGTCATCGTCGGTGTCGCCCGTCTCTCACCTAGCTGGCTTCTTTCGAAAACAGCGATGTTATTTGTAGAGCTGTTCCGCAACACGCCTTTGTATGTGCAAGTAGTTATCTGGTACGCCATTGGCTTATTCGGGCTCCCCACCATCCAGAACGTAGTTAACATCGGCAATTTCCTATTCCTCTCTAACCGCGGAGTGGCCCTCCCCTGGCCACACGAACAAGGAGGATTCTGGGGCGGGGCGGATTGGATGGTGGGGGTCTGGGTCGGAGTTCTGGTGATTGGCGGAGCAGTCGCCTTAAAGGTACGAAAGCGGCTCCAAAACCAAGAGCAAGCTACAGGCCAGACGCGGTACCCCAACCGTATAGCAATGGGCATGTTTGCAGGAATCGCGGTGGTTAGCTTCTTCCTACTAGGCATGCCGGTGTACGTAGACCGCCCGATCATAGAAGGGACGAACTATGCCGAGGGAATGGCTGTACGCCCCGAGTTTGCAGCGCTGACTCTAGGTCTCACGGTCTACACAGGTGCCTTCATTGCTGAAATTGTTCGAGCCAGTATTCAGGCTCTACCAAAGGGCCAAACAGAAGCAGCCAATGCCATCGGTCTAAGTAATTACCAGCGCCTCACTCTCATTATCCTTCCACAGGCCCTGCGCCAAATGATCCCATCGATAACCAACCAGTATTTGAACGCAAACAAAAACTCCAGCATTGCCCTAGGCGTTTCCTACTTTGACCTTTTCTTCGTGGCAAACATCATCTCAAACAAAATCGGACACGCCGTTGAGATTTTCTTCATGATCATAGTGACTTACACAGTGCTATCCCTCTCTATCTCCCTGGTCATGAACATCGCAAACTCCCGCATTACCGCCAGGGATAAGGAGGACGGGACCAGGACCTCAGGTCTTCGTCAGCGCTTGATTTATGCGCTGCGCTCTCGCGTACCAATGGGTGAGACCTCATGACAGAATCCGAGGAGAGGCTGACATCAACAACAGCGCCGACAGAAAGGCATGGCCAGAAAGTAGTCCTACCACCCCACCGCCAAAGAGCAGCTCGCCCCTACCAGGTGCGGGCAGCTAATTGGCTACGTATCAACCTGTTCGCCTCTTGGGACCGTACGCTCCTCACAGTAATTAGCTTCGCGATTCTTGGTAGCGTAATCGCCTTCGTCGTCTGGTTTGTAATGAGCTACGCCAACTGGAACGTGGTGACTGACAACCGGCGCCTTTTACTAATAGGCAGCTTCCCTCATGGAGCAGAATGGCGGCTCTGGGTAGGCCTCTGCTTTGTCTTCACGCTCGCGGGTGCCAGTTATGGGATGTGGTCCAAACTCGGCCTGCGCGATGGCCTCTTCATAGTCATTGGCTCTGCCTTCGCGCTTTTCATGATCCTGCACGAAACCTCACAAGCATGGGCAGCACTTTGGTTTGGCGTCGCAGTTGTTTTGCTATCAGTAGGCTACCTCCTCTGTCGCTTGGTTCCCCGAGAGGAAGGCCCCACACGCCGCGTTGCAACCCGAGTTCTAGGTCTGCTACTGGCCCTTTCCGTACCAATTGTTTTCGCCCTTCTAATGGCCGGCCCAGGAGGCGCCGATGCCAACGAGCTTTCAGGCTACCTACTCAACTTACTGCTAGCGCCGGCAGGAATAGCCGGTGGGATTTTGGTCGGGATTCCCCTAGCTCTAGGACGGGCTTCTTCGCTAAAGGCCATCTCTTGGACCTGTACTGCCTACATCGAGGTGGTACGGGGAGCACCGCTAATTGGCTGGCTGTTCGTGGCCTTGTTTATTCTCAGCGATATCATCGGCGGCGACCTAATCGTCCGAACCATGGTTGTGCTAGCCATATTCACCGGCGCTTACATGGCCGAGTACATCCGTGGAGGCCTGCAGGCCCTGCCCCGAGGCCAATACGAAGCAGGACATGCCGTAGGGCTCCCGCATTGGCGAACAATGCAGTTAATCATCCTGCCACAAGCCCTGAGAATCTCTATACCGCCAATCGTGGGACAGGCGATCGCCCTTTGGAAGGACACTGCCCTAATATCCATCATCCTGCCGCTTCGAGAACTCGTGGGCAGCTCACGTTCAGCAATTGCGCAGGGGGAGTTTATTACCGCCCGGATCGAGGTCTACGTCTTCGCCGCGGTCATGTTTTGGATCGTGGCATTTGTAATGTCCCGCGTATCGCAGCGCATCGAGCGTTCGCTGGGCGTCGGTCAACGATAGGATTCTGCAAGGAGCAGCACGATGAGTAGTGAGACAACATCCACACCCGGCGCGAACAGGGCTAATCCTGCTTCGGTTGATGACATCATCGTCGCCGAGAACGTTGATAAATGGTTTGGCGACTTTCAAGCACTCGACAACATCTCAATGACAGTGAAAGAGCATGAGATCGTCGTTGTGCTCGGCCCCTCTGGTTCGGGAAAGTCAACATTCATCCGCTGCCTCAATAGGTTGGAGGAACATGACGCAGGACGGATAGTGATCGACGGGATCGAAATGAACGACGACATCCGTAACTTAAACGCCATTCGCTCGGAAGTGGGAATGGTATTCCAACAATTCAACCTTTTCCCCCACCTTTCCGTATTGAGCAACATCACATTGGGACCCCAGAAGGTGCGGCACATGCCAAAGATGGAGGCCGAAGCACTAGCAATGCAGCTGCTAGAACGTGTAGGGATTCCAGAGCAGGCAGAGAAGTACCCCGACCAGCTCTCTGGTGGTCAGCAGCAGCGAGTAGCCATCGCACGCGCGCTAGCTATGCAGCCAAAGATCATGCTTTTCGACGAGCCCACTTCAGCTTTAGACCCTGAA
>DEAD01000011.1:13299-22955 GCA_002346645.1 Dehalococcoidia bacterium UBA2991 | reverse complement strand
AGCTTTAGACCCTGAAATGATCAAGGAAGTACTAGATGTGATGCGGGAACTAGCTCGTTCAGGCATGACCATGATCGTGGTATCCCATGAGATGGGCTTCGCACGAGAGGTCGCAGACCGCCTTCTGTTTTTTGACGAAGGTTCTTTGGTGGAAGAGGGAACGCCTGAGCACTTCTTTGAAAATCCGCAGGAGGAGCGCACTAAGCTCTTCCTCTCCCAGATTCTTTAAATCTCCTTCAACACAATCCATCACACCGGAAACCGAGACTTCCTAAGAGGAAGGGGCAGCCATACGCTGCGTAAAATTATCGACTGAGGCTTTGCCAAGGATGCGAAAAGGAACCGAAATCCGTAGGGTTACCCGACCGCAACCGCAAAGGGTTGGGTACCGGAGGAAAAGGTAATGGCACTGACTGACTTCAATCTGATGGATCCGCAGACCCTGGAGTGCCCATACCCCTTCTACGAGGCCCTGCATGAGGAAGCCCCAGTACACCTGATTCCTGAGATGGGGATAGCCGTCGTAAGCACCTTCGAATTGCTAAGCGAGGTGGTCCACGACCCCAAGACTTACTCCTCGGGCTTGGCTACAGGACCTGTTGACCTGCCTGGTGCTTTCGACGAAGACGAAGACCCAGAGCTAACTGAACTGAGAAAGAAAGCCGCCCGCTCAGGAGTGCCAACTCTTCTGGCAGCTGACCCCCCCTTTCACGCACGTTACCGATCGCTGGTGAACAAAGCGCTCTCAGCGCGACGCGTAGCTGGCATGGAGAACTACGTCCGGGAGATCGTGACAGACCTGATCGACGGATTTATTAACAACGGCAAAGTGGACTTCACAAAGGAGTTTGCTGACGAACTGCCAATGTCAGTAGTCGCTGACCAGATCGGAGTTCCTCGTTCCGGGCTGAAGGAATTTAAGAAGCGTGCAGACCTAGCCATCGGCGGAATTGAGCGCCAGGTTACACCGGAAGAAGAACGGAACGTATTGCAAGCCAAACTAGAGTTCCAGGAGTGGCTTTTGGAGCGGGCGGAGGAACGGAGAGAGAATCCCAAGGACGATATCCTGACAACTTTGGCAACGGCCGAACTGGAAACGGACGACGAGCCGCGACCCCTGAACGATGACGAGATCCTAAGCATCATTGAGCAGCTCCAAGTGGCAGGGAAAGAGACCACTGCTCACCTCATCGGAAGCGCTATGCTGCTTTTCATCCAGAATCCGGACCAGCTCACAAAGGTCCAGAGGGACCCCTCTCTTATCGGAAACATGATTGAGGAAGCACTCCGGACGGAAACCCCTGTGCGGGCGTTGTTCCGCACAACTACACGCGAAGTAACGCTTGGAGGAGTCCCCCTTCCAAAGGGGACCGTATTGATGTTGATATATGCCGCAGCCAATCGCGATGAATGTGAGTTCGCGAACGCTGGAGATTTCGAGGTGGAGCGCGAGAACGCACGCAGCCACCTTGCGTTCAGCGCAGGCCCTCACTACTGCGTAGGAGCAGCCTTAGCACGCTTGGAGATTCGGGTAGCTTTTGAGGAAGTGCTGAAGAGGATGAAGCACTTCCGTCTAGACCCAGATTACCCGGAGCCAAAGCGCCAGACGAGTTATATCCTGCGAGGCCTGGAAGAACTCCACATTCAGTTCGAAAAGGCTTAATTACCTAGAACAACCTTCCTCTTAATCCCAGTCTTATTGCCCAACTTTGTCATTAGCACTCTATTGACAAGAGTGCTAATTAGGGGTATTCTTCCCATAGTCTTATAACATCGTTATAAAGGATATGGAGTTATAGATGGCAAGCTTCGTTCGATATGACCCCTTCGGCCCACCCAATGACCTCGTAGAACGGTTCTTCAACCGCGCACTTGGCTCGAAAGAGCTGACCGGATTTGACGAAGGTGCTCTCGGCGTAGACATCTCTGAAACCGACAACGAGCTGGTAGTACGGGCATCCCTCCCTGGCTTTTCCGAAGACGAAATCGATGTAGAGCTACATCAGGGCGTGCTCTCCATCAAGGCAGAGCACCGTTCAAGCGAAGCCAACGAAGAGGAGCGCTACCATCGCAGAGAACGCCGGTGGTCTACCCTCAGTAGGCGCCTTGCCCTACCAGGCATGCTCCACGATGCAAACGTCAACGCAGAACTCAGGAACGGCGTGCTTACTCTACGAATTCCAGTGCCGGCAAAAGCGAAGCCTAGGCAGATCAAGATTGCGGCCGCCTAACGGACCACTGCACCGGAAGGCGGACCCCTTTTGGAGGAAGTGGGCTGCTTTTGCAGCCCACTTCCCTTTTTTACTTCGATAGCATTTATCTAGCTGTTAAAACCGGAGAGCCAGGTGTAGATCACACCCAAGACCTATAACCAAAACCCTAAGCATCACGGTAAGCTCACCCTTGCAGAAAACGTCAGAGGGACGCTATGCAATTAAAGGATACGGTTGCGATCGTCACAGGTGGTGCAGTGGGAATCGGACGCGCCTGCGTCGAGGCACTTGCAGCAGAAGGGGCGAACGTAATTACCTGCGACCTGAGACCTCTCATAGAAGAGGTCGCCGACGATCTAACCTCGAGGGGCGGTGGAAAGGTTCAGGGAATTGTCGCAGATGTATCGGAGCCAGAGGACGTATACGCAACGATCGATCTTGCGAGAGATCAGTTCGGCAGGATAGACATCCTCGTGAACAACGCGGCTGTCTGGGCTGATCACACCGTAAACGATCCTCAGTCGAAGGCCTTACGAGAGTATGAAGAAATTATGGGCACGAACTTAAGAGGGTGCTTCCTCTTCGGTCGAGCAGTCATGCCCAGCATGATTGAGCAGGGTAGCGGCAATATCATCAACATGAGCACTTACTACGTGGTCCCACCCAAACCGCTGATGCCACGAACCCCAGAAGAGCTTGCAATCGTGGGGGAAAGGCCACCCTTCACCGATCTTTACAGCGCGTCGAAGTTCGCACTAACAGGGCTGACCCAATCTTGGTCCGGAGCACTTTATGGGCATGGTATTCGAGTTAATGCCATATGCATGGGAGAAACCGACACTCCCATGCTTCGCTCTTATTGGCACGGACGACCGTTCCCCTATCGGATTGAGACATGGATCAAGCCGGCCCAGATTGCCAAGTTGGTACTCGATCTGCTCCACGAAGGCCCTGAGGGGCGTACGGGTCAGAATATCGGTGCGTGGGTGGGGACTCCAATCCATCTACCGCCCCGCGACGAAACCTGACACTCACTAGCTCTGCCAACCATTCCAGTGGATGACCTCACCCACAGGCTTTCTCGTAAGAGGTCCGAATCGACCCTTGGGGTAACCAACAGGAATAGTAGCCCCAATCGAAACATCGCTGGGAACACCAAAGTGGTCCTTGATTAGTTGCTCGTTCGCCATCTGAAAAGTTGTCATAGCAGCTCCCAGGCCAAGCGCCCGAGCTGCAAGGAGAAGGTTCTGGGTGGCAGGATAGATAGTGGACCACATGAACATAGAGTTGGGCTCGCCTCCGGGGGGATACCCGTTCGCAACACAGGGAAAAATGATGGCAGGCACCTGGTCGAAGCCATTCACCAGATCAGCTACTGCACGCATCATTCGTGCAGTAGCATCGTTACCCTCTGGTACCTGAAATTGTGCTCCAAACTGCTCACGCATTAGGTCACCAAGAAACTCCTTACCCTCTGGCTCATCCACTATGAGGAATCCCCATAGCTGGGTGTTACCAGCGCTGGGAGCACGGGTAGCGTAGTGCACGAGCTTCTCCAAAAGCTCGCGATCAACAGGATCGGGCTTTAACCGACGCATCGCTCGACAGGTGTCCATTACTTCAAAAATGTCATTTGTAACAGTCATGATGGGAGTGTATCGCGGAAGATCTCCCGGAGGTCCTTCTTTGCAGTTAAACTGCGAGCATGCCAGTTAACCTGGATTTGCCGGACATCCTGCGAGATCACGATGACGTGACCTACACAGCTCGCCAGCTGGAACCTACAATCGCGCGCCTGCAGGACGCAGTTGAAGACCTTGGTGGACCTAAGCCTACCCCTCAAGCACTAGCAGCCGCATGGACGCGCATTGCGGAGCTACGACTGCCTCGCAAGGCCGTTCCTGGCCCGGTTCTGAGCGCGATCGAAGATCTTGTTGTGGCATGGGGAGAGCACAAAATAGGTGGCATAGCCGGTTACGCCTACTCGCTCAAACCAGAAGCACTAGAGCGAGAGGGTGAGCGCATCCGCGACATGCTGACCAATGCCCAAGCCGCAGCTACGAGCGCTCCACCGGGGCCCGTGTTTCTAACAGAATAGAAGCACTCAGCCTCCCGTGATCTCGCCAAGCTCCCTCCACGGACGAGCGCGTCGCGCATTCCAATGCGCAACCCAGCTATCGGTGAATCCCTGGGTACCATGATGGTAGTCGACCTCAAGAGTCACCTCGCCGGCATCATTAAACTCGAGCCGAGACATCCCCTCGAAGGTAGCCCACCTAGCATAATTCTCGTCTTCTTCGTCCGTGATCTGCCCATAGGCCATCCAAAGAACAGCAACGCCCCGATGCCCCTCGGCCACGTAAAGCTCCTCAACAGGAACACGCAAAGTGATCCCCACCTTTTGGCTAGCCCAAAACTTACGTATCGCCGCTTTGCCTCGCATAGCATTTGGGTGCCCAACTATGTCGCGCATGACGGCATCCTCAGCAAACCACTGGTCAGGGCCCAATGGGTCACCACTGCCCCAACCACCCTCTTCAAAGAGTTTGCGGGCCGTTTCCAGGTCATTCGGTCCGACAGGCATTACGCTCTCCTCAGCCGCCTCGAGGGCGGGCAGGAATGATAGCGCACAGGGGTAAGACCGCGCGAAAAAGTTCTCCGGGATCCTCAAGCCTTCTTCAATGACAACAAAGCTAGTCGCGAGCAGAGTGGGTAGCTTTGGGGAAATATGGACAAGGCTCATGAGCAACTATCGCGAGTTAGAAGCACAATGGCAGGGTGCGTGGCGGATATTTGGTTCTGCTCATGGTCACAGCAGCTTCCTGCTTCGTGATCGTGTTCCAGATCCTTAGCATGCTGGATTAGCCAACTGCTTCGCATTGACCGCAGCGGCAACGGCCTTGACACTCGAGCGGCGGAGGCCTCATGAGAAAGCTGGGTCGACGCATCCGCCGTCACCCGCTGACCTTGCTTATCGCGGTGCTAGGAATGCTGGCACTGGCAGCAGGGAGTACGAGCGCACTGGTTGCCCCCAGTGAGTCGACGGGGGTCTCCAGCCTCCCCGTTCGGGTTAACGCTGTCCTTTCGCCCGAAAGTCGGGAAAACACCAGCGTGATCGTCCAAAACAACAGCGCAAAGTCCACGACAATCGTTATGGACTTCTATACGCCAGCCGGGGTCTTAATTCCGCTGGCTAGCCAGATCCACGCGGATGTGGCAGCTTGGAGCACCCGCACTTTCACACAATCCCTAAACCAGGGTTTGTTGCCTGGGTTCCGGGGAGTGGGCGTGTTGTCCAGTGAGCAGCCCCTAAACGCCTTGCTTCTGCGCGAGGTAATGAGTCCTGGAGAAATCCGTTCTTACGCAATTCACAACGCCTACGCCGAAAGCGGAGAACGGGTGGCATTACCTTTCGTTGCCAACCAGCTCATGGAAGGAGAGTTGGGGGAAATCCTTAATACCCGCTTCTCGATCGCAAATGCAGGTCTGGAAGTAGCGTGCGTAACGATCACCTACAAGATGGTGCCAGGAAGAGGTCAGACGGCAGCGAACGGAAGTACGACCTTCATTCATAGCCCAGGACCCAGTGATGTCTGTCCCGAGGGAGGTATTGCGATAGCTGTTTCGGGACAGCTAACAATAGCCCCGGAATCGAGTGAAATGACTTCTGCCATTTCGCCTTGGACAACAAACTCGCTGATGAGCGTAATCATTGACTCAACACAGCCGGTGACAGTAGTAGCCGACATCTTTCGTGGGGATGACCACAGCGCTCAACTAGGGTCTTACAACGGGTTTGTAGTCTCGGAGAGCGAATCTACCCAGGACGACATCTCAAAGCGCATGATCATCCCTCTCTCACAGAAGTTGGTGAACGACTACTGGACAGAGTTAGCCATCACAAACCCTTGGAACGTGACAGCTTCAGCAACTATTACCTACCTAGGGAAGGTTACTGAGGATGCTGAACGCAACGTAGAACTGGCCTTCGACATCACAGTACCGGCTGGGAGCGGCATCACTCACAGCGTACTCGATAGTGAAGACATTCCAGATGGCTTCATAGGATGGGCAACTGTTACCGCCGATCTGCCATTAGCTGTGGTCATCCTTCGAAGCAAAGCTGCAGGTTCAGGAGATATACATTCGTACTCAGCAGCCAATGGGGTGCCCTGGGAGAAAGCCTCAACAACTGCGAAGTTCCCTTTGATCTTTCGCAATGCCCATGCCGAGGGAGGGGCAAAAGGTGACAACAGCTGGGTAAGCATCGCCGTTGAAGATGGGGGTACAGCCAATATCCGGCTTGTTTCAGTCAATAACCCCACTTCCGGCGCCAAAGGATGCGGGACCCTAAAGCTTTACCAGACCACCGTTACGGTCAGCGGATCTTTCTTCTTCGACCAGGGCGCGGAGGACAAACACAAGACCGGCCTGGGTGCGACACCTGAGTGCTTGACCGGGGGAATGGCGATTATGAGCGATAAACCAATCGTTGCTTTAGGTGGCTTCACTTCAGACCGTCACAATGGGGACAATGACGCGCTCTATAACGCTTTTCGTTAGGACCTAGTCTTTCAGCATTGCCCCAGGATCACGGGGCAGGGGCACAGGCAAACCAGTCTCCGGGTCTTCAAGGATGACCATCGGCACGCGGAAGACGGCCTGCAGCGCTTCTGGCCGAAGCACCTCTCTGGGAATGCCATCAAATGCTACGCGGCCGTCACTCATACCAATCACTCGTCTCATGAACCGTCCTGCCAAGGAAAGGTCATGCAGGACTGCAATGATAGTCATGCCCTCCGTGTTGAGTCGGCTCAGAAGGGCCATTACTTCGACCTGATGCTGCACATCTAAGAAGCTCGTCGGCTCGTCGAGAAGAAGAACGCGGGGCTGCTGAGCGAGAGCAAGAGCGATCCAGGCACGTTGTCTCTCCCCTCCAGAAAGACTCCCTAGCGAGCGGCTCGCAAGGTACCGCACATCGGCAGCCTCCAACGCCCAGACTACGGCCTCATGATCGGCAGAAGTAGCCCGCTGGAACACACCCTGATGAGGAGCTCGCCCTCTCCAAACCAGCTCGCTAACAGTAATGTCTACTTCCTCAGGGTGCTCCTGAGGAAGTACTGCAAGATTCCGAGCCACACCGCGGGAGCTGATGGAACGAATTTCCTTTCCATCCAGAAGCACATACCCACCAGTGGGCTTGAGCAAACGGGCCAGGCCCCGAAGAAGAGTGGTCTTTCCGCTGCCGTTAGGACCGACGATCGCAACCAACTCCCCTCCCTCAAGGTCCAGGGAAATATCGTGAACGATGTCCTCACCGTTGTAGCGCAAGCTCAGATGTTCGGCACTTAATTGCACGGCTTAGACCTTGAACCTAACTAGGTAGAGGAGGAAGGGGGCCCCCAAGGCAGCAGTAATTACACCCATGGGTATCTCAGAGGGCATTATTACGAGCTTAGCGACCAAGTCCGCTGACGCCACAATAATTGCGCCCACCAGAGCGGAGGCAGGAATGAGGTACCGATGATCTGAACCAACAAGGTAGCGGGCGACATGGGGACTGAGGAGACCAACGAAGCCGACAAGGCCAGCCACGGCAACCGCAGAGGCAGTCAGAATGCCTGCCACGACGAGGACTGCCAGCCGAGTGCGGTCGGCAAGAACTCCCAGGCCAGTAGCTATCTCATCCCCGAGGGAAAGGATGTTTAGTCGCCCCGAAAGCACAAAGGCAGCAACTAGGCCAGGAAGAGCGTACGGAAGAATGGAATGGAGATCAGAAAAATCTGAGCCATATAAGCCACCGGCGAGGAACCCCAAAGTGGTTTGAATGAAGGTGCGCACACTCGCAAGCAAAGCAACAGTGATGGCTCCAAAGAGAGCGGACAGGGCAACCCCTGCAAGAGCGAGCCGCACAGGAGAGACGGCCCCTCGATAAGCAACAACAAACAGAATCCCCGCGCCTATTAATCCTCCCACCATGCAGGCAAGAGCTATGCCCCACTGGGGTATTTGAGGATCAAGGGAAATCGCCGTAGCGCTAGCAAGACCTGCAGCAGCAGTAAGCCCAAAAATAGTGGGGTCTCCCAGCGGATTGCGAGTAACACCTTGGAGCATTGCACCAGCAACACCTAGCGATCCCCCTACCATGATTGCGTCAAGGAAACGAGGGAAACGTACCTGGCCGACGACTAGGCCAGAGAACGAGTCAGAACTAGTAACCAGCCCTCTCATCGCCTCTCCAATGGAGAGGTTCACCGCTCCGAACATCATTGTTAGAAGCCCTACGAAAGCGAGCGTAAGAAACCCCAAGAGGGCGACCAACAAATGGCGCCGGGCACGGCCACGAACAGAGGAGACCGACGAACTAGCCCGCGCCTTAGCCGTGAGCGACCCCATAAATCTTCGCTCCCGATTACTACTCGCTACCGCTCAGCCGGCTCCGGCGGCTCTGTAACCGCCGCGATTAAGGCAGCGAAAGCTTCGATCACCCGGGGACCAGGAGCCTGAATGAAAAGCTGGACATCAAGCTCGACAACGCGCCCATTCGCGATCGCCTGCAATCCATTAAACCCAGGGTAGAGCCCAATCATGGCACTCAGCCTTGGTGCAGGGGGTGGAGCAGGGGTAACGGTAAATATGTAGGTAGGGTTGTATTGAAGCATCGCCTCCGGAGCGACCCGTGTGAAGCCGGGATAGGGGCCAGAGTCGGGCTGCACATCAGCGGGATTAGTTATTTCCAAGATCTCCAAAATGGAGCCAGCGTAAGCAGAAGCCTTAGCTGCATAAAGGCTACGATCTCGATCACCAATAAGGATGACAGCGGTGAGCTCCTGCGCGGAAAGAGCCTCTCTTGCACTATCACGGGCATCCTGGATTGCAGCGGAAACGCTAGAGGCACCTTCAACATTGTCCAGCACGTGCCCAAGGAGCCTCAGCCCACGCAGAACTTCATCGACACTAGCAGCGCCGGCGAAGATAACAGGCACATCCAATGCTTCTAGTGCATCACGGACCGCGGGCTGTATGTGGATTGTGGAATCAGCAACGATTAGATCCGGTGAAAGAGCGAGCATGATCTCAAAGTTGGGCTGATAGGCACTACCGACGGAGGGAGCCTCCGCGGCCTCCGGTGGATAATCAACGCTCTGGCTCCGACCGATGATCGTTCCTCCTGCTGCGTAGACCAACTCAGTCGCGGTAGGGCTGATAGCAATTACAGCCTGGGGTTTATCAACGATCCATACATGACGACCTAGGAGATCGACCACTATGCGGGGATACCCAGCCGCAGGCGGATTTTCGCTCGCGGCTAACTCTTCTTGTAGCTCTCTAACACATTCTTCATCAGCTACTTCCGCATCCCCACAACGCTCTTGCGGATCCGTCATAGCCTGCTCGGACTGCGGCGTCGGGGAGGGAGTTGCCACCTCCGTTGCCACCTCC
>DEAD01000011.1:0-12983 GCA_002346645.1 Dehalococcoidia bacterium UBA2991 | reverse complement strand
CCACCTCCGTTGCCACCTCCGTTGTAGCGCTCTTCGAGGTTGCAGTGGAACCAGAAGCTTCTTCGTCACCACCACAGGCAGAAAGCAAAACAAAGCTACTTAGCACTAAAAGGTACGAGGCAAGAAGCAGGCGAGGACTTCTCGAAAAAACTTTCAAATGTGTCATCTTGGTTGTTTATTGTCCTATTAATGGGAGTTTTGCCCGACAATACTAGGGTTCCATCCAGAAACCAGCAACCAAAAGCTATCTCAACCCAAACTTGATGAAAAAAGCTCAGAAAGACCCTCGGGAAAAATCCCTTCCCGTTTGGGTGGGTTCGGCTACAGTGTTTCTAGCTGATGCTCCCGACGGAAGCCCGGTCCCCAAAAGGTCGGCCGTCGCAAGGGCCACGAACGGACAAAAGAAGTGACACAGCAGCCATATCCCGGTTCCGAGTTTCCCAGTATCCCCGGTGAGCCCCTCAATCTCGAACCCATAGAAAAGGCTCTCCTGAAGATGTGCTACGGCGTACATGTAATAGGGTCAGCGACTAGGGCGGGTGAACGCAACTTGATGATTGCAGATTGGGTGATGCAGGTGTCTTTCAAGCCACGACTAGTGGCCGCTTCGATCGAGAACAATGCACGCACCCTGCGATTCATGCGGGAAACTGAAGCATTCTCAATAAACCTTCTGCATGAGCGCGATGGCCACGAGATTGCCCGAAAGGTAGTGATGCCAGCGGAGGGCAAAAAAATAAAGGGCCGCTCAGAAGCGGCGGCAGCAATCATCCATGACAAGCTCGAAGGCCTAGCTCACCATCTCACATCTGAAGGCACACCAGTACTGGAGGAGGCTCTTGGGTGGTTTTCATGCACTGTTGAGCAATTCATCGAGACCGGAGACCACACACTCGTGATAGGTCGCGTAATTGACGGCGATGTCACGCGAAGCGGCGATATCCTTACCGAGAAAGAGCTGGGCTGGGAATACGCCGGATAAGTTTCCAGACCCAGCCCCCACATTGGGGATACCTTTCCCAGAAGTACTTCTATTAGAGAGGGCACCAAACGAGCAAGAAGCGAAGAGCCTAGAATCCCACCGCAGGAGCGAACGCAAAGGGAGCCGTATGCGGTACCTGACGATGGATCAAAAACCCGAGCTGGAATCCCCGGTGGTAATTCTGGCCTTCACCGGTTGGAATGACGCTGCTAGTGCGGCAAGCAACGCAGCCCGCTTTGCAATGCGGAGGCTGGGGGCAAGAAAATTTGCCTCCATCGAACCAGAACCGTTCTTCACTTTCACTGAAACTCGTCCGTACGTGCGGCTTGATTCGAGCGGGGAGCGACAGCTTACCTGGCCAGGGAACGAGTTCTATTACGCGCGAACACCAAGCCAAGGGCCTGATTACGTAATCGGTATAGGCGCTGAACCTAACCTGCGTTGGCGAACATTCACCGAAGAATACATGGAGCTCTTTAACACCCTCGACGTGTCGATGGTGGTTTCCTTGGGAGCACTTATCGGGGAAGCGAGCCACAGACGTCCCATTAGTGTGACAGGAAGCGCCGCCGACCCCAGCCTGGCGAGGGAGCTCAACCTACAGAGGTCCCGCTACGAGGGTCCGACAGGAATCTTAGGCATCCTCCACAATGCGCTTCAGGAGGCAAAGCGTCCTTCGGTAAGCCTTTGGGCAACAGTTCCGCATTACATCACGAACGAGCAGTGCCCTCCGGCGACATTGGCAGTCCTCCAACGCATGCAGCAGCTTCTTGGCACAAGCTTCGATCTCGATGAAATAGAAGCAGCGTCAGATGGTTTCCGTGATCAGCTCGAAACCACACTTGCTGGTGACCCACAATTGCGTTCATATCTGGAACGCTTGGAGGCTGCTCTAGCTGAGGAGGAGGCTGAGGGATCGCTACCGGAGGCCACAGATCTCGTCGGAGACATCGAGCAATTCCTCCGCGAAAATTCTGAGAACGACTAGCTTTCTCCATTACGGGGTCTACGCCGCCAGTGGAAAGAAAGACCAAAACGACGAAGGCCCCAGGAACAGCTGACCCTTTAAAAGAAAACTTACAAAAATAAGTTCAGAGCAAATTCGGAAAGCCAAAGCACAACCCCTTCAGCAATCACAGAGATTAAGCCAACAATTCCCCTGGAAAATTAGTGGCGAGGCAGGACCGGCTCGCCTATGCTTGAGCAAGTTTGGGAGGTTTCGTGGCACAGGATTCGCAGCAGCAAGAGTGGGTCTCTCTGGGGCGAGCAAGCAAGCTCCTCGGGGTAAGCCACTCAACCGTCCGACGTTGGGCAGATGCAGGCGAAGTACGATCTTATCGAACTAGTGGCGGCCATCGACGCATTCTGGAAGAAGACGTGCGTCAGTTCATGTCGCAGAGCAACCCAGCGGGGGAAACAGCCGATACGGACCGAATCAGCGAACTAGCCGTCGGGCGAGTCAAGCGACGTTTGAGCCGCAGACGTCAGACCCATGAAATGGACGCCTTCGCAGGGCTGGAGAAGGCGACAAGAGAGAGGCTACGCTTCATCGGTCGACAACTAGTGGACCTGTTCGCGCGCTTTGTCTCTTCGCGAACTCGACCTGAGCGTTTCATCGACGATGCCCGCAGCATAGGCGGGGAATATGGACGCACCCTGGTAGCAGCAGGTGTGACCCTTACGGACGCCATAATGACCTTTAACTCCCTGCGACATTCGCTAGAAGAAACTGCCGCTCAGCTCGCATCCGAAGCCCAGCAGGGCACAGAGGGGGCAGTGGAGGCAATGGAAAGCATTCTGGCCTTAGCCGACACAGTGCTGGAGGGCATGGCGCAGGTATACGAGGAGTCACTGACTCGCAACTGAACGCTTCATGGCCAACCAGTAGGCCTATACTTACCAAAGCATGACGTTTTTCGATCGTTTTAGGGAATCCGTGAAGGAAACCGCAGCGGCGGCGACTGAGGCGACCAACAAGCTCGCCCGCCGAGCACAACTCGAAATAAAAGAGAGTCGCCTACAGGCGCGTGTACGTCGCGAAAAGACTGCAATCGGAGAGGCCATATATCCCCTTCTGGCATCGGGTGATCTACAGATTGATCTGGCCGAAGTGCAGACAGCATTAGCCCGCATCGAAGTTCTTAACGAACAGCTTGCGGAAAACGCTGCTGAGCTCGACGCACTGGCGACAGCCCCCCCAGGAAAGCCACCGTTAGGTGGAGGGTGAGCCGTGCCTAACGCACGGAAGATCGCTGCTCGCAAGAAGCAGCCAAGCGGCCCAATCCCTTCCCTTAGGTGGGAGCAAGAGGCTTGGCGGGATGGAGCAGCAACAGTCGCAGGAGTCGACGAGGTAGGTGTAGGGCCACTTGCAGGACCAGTGACAGCCGCCGCAGTGATGCTTGGACCAGAAGATGCGCAGCCTTGGTTCCAGAGGGTACGAGACTCAAAGATGCTGAAGGCTGCAACCCGCGAAGAGCTAGCATCCGAGATCCAGGAATCAATCCCCTCAGGGATTGGTTGGGCAACAAGTGCAGAGGTGGACAGCAAAGGCATCCTCGAAGCTCGACGCCTCTCCGTCCTACGTGCCATAGAAGCCCTTCCCTGCCGACCGGACGCGATCATCTCCGATGCTCTACCTCTACCTCTACCGCGAGTGCGGGTGGAACCCAAAGCAGACGTTCACAGCGTCTCAGTAGCGGCGGCGTCTATCGTTGCGAAGGTAGCACGCGATCGATGGATGACTGAGCTCTGCGAACGCCTTCCTGGCTATGGCTTCTGTCGCAACAAGGGGTACTACACGGCAGATCATCGAACAGCTATTGATAGACGGGGACCCTGCGAAGCCCACCGGGTCAGCTGGGCGCCATTCGCACAAGGCAAACTAGAACTCTTAGACATCACCAGAGACTAGGTTTCCAAGAGGCCGAAGCCTCCTCCTAATTCAACTCCTCCCCAAGCCAAAAGATGAAAGACGAATAGCAACATCAGGCATGCTACGATCGGGAAGTTATGCCGATCTACGAGTTCCTCTGTGACGACTGTCGACGGATCACTAACCATTTTTCGCGCAAGCCAGACCCAAAAGCCAAGACTGAATGTGAACATTGCGGGAGTGATTCGACACAACGCTTAGTTTCCAGCTTCGCAAGGACATATTCGCGAGCGGATGTATTGGAGCGATTCGGAGACCCAGCGGTCGATGGCGACAAGGCGGACCTGCGCGATCCAAGACAAATTGGCTCATGGGTGGAGAAGCGATTCGACGAATACGGAATCGACATGCCAGAGAGCGCACGGGAAATGATCGACGCAGCACGCGAAGGTGACCTGCCGGATCCGGTCAACAACCTGTGACCATAGGCGGAGAATCTCCCCTACCGGACACCTCACCACTGGCCGATATCGCTCCACGCATCGCCCTGCACCTGAACAAGAAGCACGCCGCCCGAGAGAAAGCCCTGCAAGCCTCGCGAGCGCTTATCCAAGCATGCGCACGCAGTATCCGCGAGGTTCATAGGGGGGAGTTAGTAGAAGCATGCGCAAGGTTGGATGAGGCACGGGCGACCGCAAACGAAGGTTTTAAAGCACTGAAAGAGCACCCAGACATAGAACACGCCGGCTTCGTGCATGACGCCGAGAAAGAATACGCAGAGGCTCGAGCCACCTTAGCGCTAGTTTCTGGAAAACCGCTCCCATCTCCAGAGGACCTTGAGGTAACCACGACAGCTTGGTTGAACGGCATCGCTGAGGCAGCAGGGGAGCTTCGGCGTGTCATTCTTGACCGCTTGCGGCAGGGAAAGTTTGAAGGCTGCGATGCCCTCCTAGAGGCGATGGACGATATCTATGCACTACTCGTAACCATAGATTTCCCCGATGCAATGACTGGTGGCCTGCGGCGAACAACCGATCAGACTAGGGGCATCCTGGAGCGCACCCGTGGGGACCTAACAATGGCGATTGTGCAGCGGAGAGGAACTTCGTTTAAGAGCTAGAGTCCGACCCAAAAGGGGAAATCTAATGCATCGGCAAAGCGTGACCAAGATTGAACGCAGTGGGGTTGCGCGCTAAAGTCAACTGCGTTCCATATTTAGCTGCGAATGACACCTGTGGGGATTTGCCCACGTTGTGCCACGCTGCTCAGCATCTGTCTCTGGGGGCACTATGGAGATCCTGATCTTCACCATTATCGCGGGCGTTCTCGCCCTTCTCTTCTCCGCCTTTCGCGTGATTGCAGTGGTTCGAGAGGACGAGGGGAACGAGACAATGCAGAACATCGCCCAAGCCATTCAGCTGGGCGCAGCGGCATTCCTCAAACGCGAATACGCAGTACTCGCGGTGTTTGTCGCCATCGTGTTCGTAGTTCTACTGCTGTTTATCGACCTGGACATACTGGACAAGAAACCACTTTCGAGTCAGTTCTGGGACTTCGACAAAGATGTACCAGCAATGTCGCTGTCTTACCTGATTGGAGCGATCCTCTCGGCAAGTGCCGGCTACCTGGGAATGACAATCGCAGTCCGGGCCAATGTGCGCACCGCCGCAAAAGCACAAGAAGGACTTAATCCAGCTCTCCGTGTGGCCTTCAACTCGGGCACCGTAATGGGCATGACAGTGGTAGGCCTAGGCATCCTGGGACTTGGAATTCTTTACCTAATCTGGGAAAGCGCAGTCCCGCTTGCAGGATTTGCCTTTGGTGCCTCATCGATAGCTTTATTTGCCCGCGTCGGAGGTGGCATTTACACGAAAGCTGCTGACGTCGGTGCCGATCTTGTCGGAAAGGTCGAAGCAGGCATTCCTGAAGACGACCCACGGAACCCAGCAACTATCGCCGACAACGTAGGGGACAACGTGGGAGACGTGGCCGGAATGGGCGCAGACCTATTCGAGTCATATGTGGGTTCGATCGTAGCAACAATGGCACTGGCAGCGGTCGCGATAGTAGGAGTCGAATATACCGGCGCAACAGGCCTTTTCAACGAGGGCTCCTACTCCTTCAAAGGGGATGCCGTGATGCTCCCCTTGTTGGTAGCAGGAACCGGCATTCTCGCCGCAGTGCTTTCTACCTTCTTAGTACGCACAGGCGAACAGGCCAGCCAGGGACGTCTTCTTTGGGCACTTCGCGCCGGAGTGTACGGTGCCTCTGGACTGGTACTGGCAGGAGCCGCAATTGCAATCGCCGTGATCGACCTGCCCTGGGACCTGTTCTGGGTAATTTTGGTGGGACTGATCGCGGGACAGATAATCGGAACAGTTACAGAAGGGTTTACCTCTTCGGAAGGCTTTTCCCTGGGACGATTCCGGTATAGCCCAACAGTGAACCTTTCTGCCCAAGCAGAGACAGGCTCGGGACCAGTCATCATCGGTGGAATGAGCCTCGGAATGCTTTCAACAGCTATCCCACTCATCACCATTGTCGTTGCAATCATTCTCGCAAATGAGTTCGCAGGCTTTTACGGAATCGCTTTGGCCGCGGTAGGCATGCTGGCACCCCTGGGTGTGACACTCGCCACCGACGCATATGGACCAGTGGCCGACAACGCTGGAGGCATTGCTGAACAAGCCGGCCTGGAGCCAGAGGTGCGGGAACGCACAGACGCCCTCGACCAGCTTGGTAACACCACGGCTGCGACTGGCAAGGGCTTCGCCATCGGTTCGGCAGCGCTTACCGCTCTAGCGCTATTAGCAACCTATTCCATCACGACTGGGGTCGAGATGTTCAACCTCCTTGATTGGGAGGTCATGGTCGGCATCCTTATTGGAGCCCTAATGCCATTTGTGTTCTCGGCGCTTTCAATGGGGGCAGTGGGCCGTGCAGCGCAGGCAATGGTAGAGGAGGTGCGCCGCCAATTCCGCGAGAAGCCAGGCATCATGGACGGCACCGAGACCCCAGATTACGAACGCGCAGTAAGCATCTCCACAACAGGAGCATTGCGGGAGATGATTATTCCCGGCCTGTTGGCTGTAGCTGTACCCATCTTCGTAGGAGCAGTCATTAGCGCAGAATCCCTAGGCGGCTTGCTAATAGGATCGATAGCGGCTGGTGCGATGCTCGCCATCATGATGGCCAATGCAGGAGGCGCTTGGGATAACGCCAAAAAGTACATTGAAGAAGGGAACTTTGGTGGGAAGGGTTCTGAAGCTCACAAGGCTGCCGTTGTTGGAGACACTGTCGGGGATCCCTTCAAGGATACCTCCGGTCCATCTCTAAACATCCTCTTGAAGCTGATGTCTATCGTAGCAGTGGTGTTCGGACCACTATTCATCTAGCGTAGCCACCAGCCGCGCCCCGCGGGGGCCGGTAGGGAGGCAAGCGGTGATCGTGGCTCAGCTTGCGGTTCCGCTTGCAGCCGTCGTTAGCATTTCCTTTGCGATATGGTTCGCCGCTGACGTCCTTATTCGTACCAACCCCAGCAAGGAAGTAATTGCTGCTGCAGGCAAAAAAGTCGGTCTTACAAGCTCATACCTTTTCCAACTGCTCATCCTAGCTTTCGGAGCGGCACTGTCAGCGGGATCTGCATTCGGCGCGATAGTTGGGGTCTACCGAGAGAGCATCAGTTCAGGCGCTATCGCAGGTCTGGCGGTCTTAGCTGGAGTTTTAGCTGCGGCTGCTGCAGCAGGCATAGGTTTCTTACTAGCCCAACAAGTGAGCGTGCGAGCTGCAACCACCGCTGACCGCACGCTTCGTCAGGCTCTAGCCATCACGCTCTGGGGAGGGGCGGCACCCGCGTTGGTAGGGGGTGTATTGGCGGTGGTAACCGTTGCAGGGCTCTACGGAATCGCGACGCGCTTCGTGGACATCTCAAACGAGCGGGCGGCCTTCCTAGTACTAGGGGTAGGAGCAGGAGCAGCACTGACCGCCCTAGCGACAAGGCTCATGGCAGCAAGCAACCAAAGCAACGATCAAGGACTCCAATCTAAAACGGGGCAATCCGCAGATAGCACTGGCGGTAGCGCAGAGACTCTAGCTTTGGTTGCTGCAGGTAGCGCAGGAGGAATGGTGCTGGGTGCACCAATAGCCCAGTTCAGCGCTGAGGACATCTGGCTAATAGCACCTTTGGTCTTGATAGCACTAGGACTGCTTGCAACAACGATCTCCGCAATCACATTGCCATTCTGGGCCCGAACACTGCGGAACGCAGGCAAGGCAGTCATAGCTGGCTACTTGATCGCGGCCCTACTTACCGCGGCACTCTCGTTCACTGCACCACTCGTATTGCTGGAAGAGGGGCGTTGGTGGTTCTCCGGGGCAGCACTGACAGGTTGGTGCATGAGCGCCCTGATATTTCTCAGCGGGCGAAGCCTGACAAAACATGGCAAGGAACATTCGAACATAGGATTGGTCTTCCTCCTGCTAGCCGGGGCTGCACTAGTAGCCGCCTTCGTAATAGGTCGACAGGTGGAGATCGCTGGTGTGAGCTCAACGACAACTGCCTTTTACGGGATAGCAATGGCGGCAGCAGGGGCGCTCTCTCTAGCACCATCAGGTAATGCGGTGAGTTGGTTCGGTTCAGGAACGGCAAACGCAGTCGCCTTGGCCGAGCGGGTACGCAAAGACGAACGGCCACCTGAAGACGGGCACGTCCCAATACCGCTAGAGCCCCTCTCCAGGACAGCTAATCGAGCCCTGGCGTCAGGTTGGGGGCAGGCGGTTGGCTGGACGGTACTCGTGGGAGCTGTCTCTGTTGCTGCATTGTTATTGGCAGTCCGAACGGAACTTGGAAATATTGCGGAGAAGAACGTACCTCAATACATCAACCTAGCAGCCGATCTTGGTGTGATTCCCAAAGGGGCTGCCCCAGAGACAGCAGCGGCATACGAGCTAGAAACTTACCGCGCCCTCCTCGATCGCCAAGACTTTGCTAAATCAGATGTGGCCCAGCTAATGCTGGCAGCAGAGGATGAGGCCAGACACCTAATGAAATTGCGCACTCAGCAGGGCGGCCTCACGGAAAACCCAGGAACGTTCCAAGGAGGCCCCTGGCCGTTCCCGCCTCTGCCACCCATACAACTAGATGGCCTAACGGGATTGGGGGCACTAGTAGGCCTTATAGCCCTGCTCGGGGTAATCAGCCTTTCAGCACCCAGGGAAAGTTGGGTCAAAATCAAGGCCTGGGGAGGACTCTTAATTGCAGGAGCGCTCCCAGTAGGAGTGGTCCTGATCGCAAGGCAATCCTTCGGGGGAAATGCTGGCTGGGAAGTAGCAACAGGAGGTGCAATTGCAACGCTGATCGCAGGGATTGCACTGGCAGCACAGGACAGGGATAAAGGCAGAAGTATCGTCGGTAGAGAGGCGGGGTTGGCGCTTGCCTTATGGGTGGGAGCAGGGAGTGTCGTAATTGCACCTGCATTGGTAGGTACCTAGATATCTACAGAAAAATATAGGGTGAATTGCAATTTAATTTGTGATTTCCTTCCCAAAGTCCTTGACATCGGGATCTTGGGACTGCTAATTTCAGGGGGCTCCGCAAGGAGCTAGCGCTCGGTATAAGCAAAAACTTGCAGAGTGCGCCTGGATGGCGCAGCGGGGGAACCAAATTCCGGGGTGAATGGGGCATCTCCAGTCCCTAGGGCAACCTTCCGCCCGAACCCGTCAGCTAACCCCGTATGCACGTGGAAGGCCTGGCGAGCAGGATGCTCGCTTCGAGGTCTGATTTTCTTTCCTCATGGAACCCAGGAGAAGTTCCCCATGCCTGCCTTGCAAGAGGCCCCACCCCAGACATGCCCCAAATGCAGTGGCTCCATAATTGTGGAGCGAGACTGGCACGGCACCTATGGCAGCTGCATCATGTGCGGCTACGTCCACGAGGTGCTTACACGACCGCCTATTGACCTAGCTGCCGAAGAAGCAGCTCTGCCACAGCGGCAACGGCGCCGCCAGCCGTCTCACGGCAAGCTGCGCCTGTAATAGCTAGCCCCACCTTTGGGACTTGAAGCCCCCGCTTTCAAGGCGGGGGCTTCTCATTTCCTTGAGACCACGGCAGGACCAGCCACGTGGATTACCCTATCCTCTCAAAAAGAATCATGACTGACGAAAAAGGGCCAGACCTTTTTAGAGCACGCGCAGAAGCGGAACGCAGAGGTGTGGGCGACTACAGCCGCCACATTTTCATCTGTACTGGGCCAGACTGCTGCACACCTGAAGAAGGCGAGACTGCATGGCTCCACTTAAAACGGCGCGTGGGAGAGCTGAACAAAAGAGATGGTTCGCTCCCGATCTATCGCACAAAGGTTGGCTGTCTCCGAATCTGCGAGACGGGACCTGTTGCAGTGATCTACCCAGAAGGACGCTGGTACGGAGGCCTTTGCCCAGAGCAACTCGAGCGCGTGATCGCAGAGGACCTTAGCGGGGGACAAGCAGTAAAGGATCTCTTGATAGGGGAGAACCCGCTCTCAAATTAGCAACTTACTCTTACTAGTTCACACCCCTCTCATAGCCTTCCCACCAGGACGCTCGAAGAGCAGTTTTCAGAATCTTCCCGGCCCCAGACTTCGGAAGCGGCGTATCGTGGAACTCAACGCTCTTCGGACACTTGTAGCCTGCAATGAGTGCCCTGCAATGCTTGATAAGATCAGTTTCGGTCGCGCTCAAGCCCTCATGCAGAACGACAGCTGCATGGACTGCCTCCCCCCATTGGTCATCGGGAATCCCAAAGACTGCTGCCTCGAGAACAGCAGCATGCTCGTAAAGAGCCCCCTCAGTCTCAGTGGTGTAAACGTTCTCACCCCCGCTCACAATCATGTCCTTCGACCGATCCACAATGTAAATGAACCCTTGGTCATCAATACGAGCCACATCGCCTGTGTGCATCCAGCCGTCCTTCAGAACAGCGGCAGTTTCCTCTGGGCGATTCCAATACCCGAGCATGACGTTCGGACCACGAGCCACCACCTCACCGGTTCCACCAGGAGGGACGGGGCCTCCATCTTCATCGACTACACGAACGGCTACCCCCTGCACCTGGCGCCCACAGGAGGCTAGCCGCTCGATGCCTTCGGGAGTGTCGTAATCAAGCCACTCAAGCCTCTGGGCAGTAAGCAACGGGGCTGTCTCGGTCATGCCATAAGCCTGAGCAAGAATGGGGCCAAAGATTTCCCGGGCTGCAAGAATACGTTCGGTGGGCATAGGTGAAGCGCCGAAAAGGAGCGCCCGCAGCGAGGAAAGTTCAAAGTCCGGGACCTTGGGATGATTAACTACAAAATTGATCATCGTAGGCACAAGAATAGTGGCGGTCACACCAGCATCTTGAACGATTTCCAAAAATGGCTCGGGCGCGAAGCCGGGTACAAAGGCATGCGCTCCACCAGCGGCTGTCACAGAGTAACAAGCCCAGGCGTCGGCAAGATGGAACATAGGAGCTGCGTGGAGCCAGACATCTGACTCCTCAAAGGAAAACGTCATCTGACTATGCTGGGCGTTAGCAACAACATTACGCTGGGAGAGCATGACCCCTTTGGGCAACCCTGTGGTACCCCCTGTGTAGCAGAGGTTGATCATGTCCTCCTCTCGCCAGTCCCTAGCGGGTTCCGCCAGGGGTTCGCTCCCCTTGACCAGCTCCTCATACGCTGCCATCCCCTCAGGAGCGTTGTCCGCTAACAGAATGACATGCTCAAGCTTCGGAAGACGGTCGCGAAAGGAATCCAGCAGCTCCAGATACTCAGGCCCAACAAGCAAGGCCCTCAAGTCCCCATCATTAATGATGAACTCCAACTCAGGTCCCGAAAGGCGGATGTTTAAGGGAGCGAGAGGAGTGCCCGCGTAATGCGCGGCGAAGTAGGTCTCGAAGTAGCGGTGCGAGTTGCCAGCAAGGATCCCGATATGCTGGCTGGGTTGGATACCGAGGGAGAGAAGGCCCGCAGCAAGTGAACGAATTCGCCCCGAAGTCTCAGCATAGTTACGGCGAACCTCGCCATCAATGACAGCGGGACGATCACCGTAGAGAAGGACACTACGCTCGAGGATATCGCCTACGAGCCACTCGCCCATGGCTTTCTGGCCTCCCTTAGGCGAGCATCTCTAACGGAAGCTCGCGGAGCGCGGGTGCGAGCCTACCAGAAGCCGGGCCGGTAGCGGAAACCACGATGCTCATGACCCTCTACACCAGCCTTCCGAAGACGCAAAAGGTGCTTCCGGCACAAAGAGACCGTCTCTCTACGAACGTCTTTCGGGTCATCCGTCCAAATAGAGACAGCAACTTCCTCAAGAGGAGGCGCGGGGCAGAACTTGCAGCGTCGTAGAGGCATTATCTTTCCCTGGCCTACGGCCTAACCAGTGCCATTAGCCACCCATTGGTCGTAGAGATGGTGGAAATGCCGCACTTTCCCCTCCTCGTAGGCAGCCAAATACACATATGGATCACGCTTAGCCTTAAGGCCCTTTTGGACCTTAGGTAGGTTATAGCTGTCCTGGTTAAGAACACGGGCAAGGCCACCCATCTCAGGAGCATCAGTCCAAGGATCATCAGGGCCGAGCCAGTGTATGGGCGCCGCAGGTGGTTTCGGCTGGCCCTCCGGCCAGGGTGCGAGATAAATCACTTCCATGATGCTCATGTCCGAATCATCACCGTAAGGGCGAAATCGATAGACGATCCGGCTGAACGATCCCCAAGGATGAAAGTTCGGGAAGAGGTTGTTGTACTGTCCATCGATAAGCTCCGCGTCGCAGTACTTGTCAACACGATCTCCAATAGTTTCCCGGAGGGTCTCCCGCATCATGTTAGCCATCTTGTGCCGCGTCTCGAAGATCTCATCGCTAGGTGGATGGATGTTTCGGTGAGCACTGGAGCGGGCAGCAATTGTGACCGCTCGGGACCAGTTTCCAAAGGAATCGTATTGGTGGTTAGCACCGTCGCCACCATGGACCATGAGCTGGGGGTGGGTGGCAATAATGTGATAGCCCTCCATGAATGCCTCCTGGTTCGTCTTCCAGTTGGCCCGAACTACCTTGGCGACATGCATCTGCTTGTACTTTTTTTCGTATTCGTACTTTTCGTAGTGCTGAGGC
>DEAD01000012.1 GCA_002346645.1 Dehalococcoidia bacterium UBA2991 | reverse complement strand
GGGCGCAGGGGGTTGATGGGTTGTGAGCACCGGGAAAATGAGGAAGCTAGAGGGACCACTACTTGAGGAGTGTGCGTCCTGGATCTGGGAGCAGGTTCAGGAGGAGGGGATGTTTGTCCCGGGCGAGCTGATTGAACTTATTCTCCTAACAGAGCGCGAGATTGGCCTGCAGAGTCAGGAGTTACCGGTTATTGCTGCAGGGGTAGTCGCGGCCTTCCGCGGTCAGAGTCACAACCTTTCGAATACGGATGAGCAAGCGATTGGTGTTGTTTTAGCCTGGGAGGATGAGTTCCTGGGTATTGCAGGAATTTCCAGGGAGGCTAGTTGACCTTTTTATACTTAAGCGTTGACGCCATTCCGTTTCACACTGACACTCATGGCAATAATTTTAGGGAGGTGGACGCGACTCTAACCAAATAGACCAAAGGTGGGACCGGTCAAGCGCCAGGTCCGTGCTATGCGCGGATGACGAGGCGGAGGCAGAATCGAACCATTCGGCGGGTGGCCTCCCGGCGGCACGGTCGTAAGGCTGGCAACAAACCAGGTCGGGTAACCGGCTGACAAAAGGCTAGTCAAGTGCAAAGGGCTCGCGGCCCTTCTTCCCCACCAAGCACATCGAGCATCGACCGGAGACGTTTGCGTCTCCACGAGTGCCTCAGGGAAGCCCTATGTGCGGGATAATTGCTTACACAGGCTCGCGGGAGGCTGTGCCCGTTCTTTTAGCGGGCCTGCGTGACCTTGAATATCGCGGCTACGATTCGACTGGTGTCGCCATTCTTGATGATGCAGGAGGGGAGCTAACTGTAGTAAAGCGTCGAGGAAAGATTTCCGAACTTGATGCTGCTATTAGTAGCCAATCGATTTCGTCTGCGCATACTGGTCTCGGTCATACCCGCTGGGCTACTCACGGGGTACCAAGCGATGAGAATGCGCATCCCCATGCAAGCTGTGGGGGTGAAGTGGTCGTGGTACACAACGGTATCGTCGAGAACTACGGGGAATTGCGGAAAGAGCTAACTGATCGAGGACACATATTTGGGAGTGAGACCGATACGGAAACCATTGCCCACCTTATTGAAGAGAATCTAAAACTTGGTCATGACCTCGTAACCTCTTTGCGTGAGGCTTCTGGTCAACTTGTTGGCTCGCAGGCGATAGTTGCCCTTTCAGAGGCTGAGCCTGGTGTTGTTGTAGGGGCACGTCTCGGGAATGCGGGCGGAATTGTGGTTGGTTATGGAGAGGGGGAGATGCTTCTGTCTAGTGATCTAGCGGCGCTTCTCCCTCATACCAGCAAGGTGGCCTTTCTTGATGACGGTCAAATCGTGCGAATAAGCGCCAACGGTGCCACTTTCGCTACCCGTGATGGAAGGCCAGCCAAGGTGAACCCAAGCACGATTCTGCTCGATGCCACCACTGCAGATAAGGGAACCTACGAGACCTACATGCTCAAGGAGATCATGGAACAGCCAGTTGCTTTGGCTGACACTATTGGTGGGCTAATGACGGTAGAACCCGCACGTCTCTACCTGGATGATCTTGGGGATGTGCGGCCTTGGTTAGAGCGAGTGGAACGCGTTCTACTCGTTGGCATGGGCACAAGTCTTCACGCTGCGATGGTTGGGCGCTGGTACTTTGAGCAAATAGCTCGCCTTCCAGCGGATATCGATAATGCTAGTGAGTTTCGTTATAGAGAGCCCGTACTCGGGCCCGAGACATTGGTTGTATCTGTAAGTCAGTCGGGTGAAACAGTTGATGTATTGGAAGCGATGAATGTAGCTCGCGCTTGTGGCTCCCCTCAGATCACCATATGCAACACTCCGGGCAGCCAAAGCACACGATTGGCTGATGGCACAGTCCATACCTATGCAGGTCTAGAGCGGGGCGTTGCTAGCACCAAGACCTTTACCACCTCACTCGCTGCCCTTTTCGCCCTTGCGCTGGAGACAGCCCAGGTCCGTGGCCGTATCAGCGAGCAAGAGTTCGCTAGTCATATTCAGGGACTTGTTGCGATGCCTGAAATTGTTGGTCGTCAGTTAGATGCTTTTGACGTTGTTGCCAAAGCAGCAGAGCGTTTTAGTACTACGGAGCACATTCTTTTCCTAGGGCGTGGCCCTGCTCTTCCAATTGCACTTGAGGGGGCCCTTAAGATGAAAGAGCTCTCCTATGTCCATGCTGAGGGCTACGCGGCCGGTGAGATGAAACACGGTCCCATCGCCCTTATCGACCAAAATTTCCCGACGATTGCGCTTGCTGGGCAGCATGCGTTACGAAGCAAAATTATCTCGAATATTGAACAGATTCGTGCACGTAAGGGAGAGGTTTTAGCGATCGTTACAGAGGGGGATGAAGAGTTAATCGCCCTCGCTGATGCTGCACTCACAGTGCCTTCGGTACCTGCTCTGCTCGAGCCGGTTGCTGCGATCGTGCCCCTGCAGATACTTGCCTATGCAACCGCTAAAACCAGGGGTTGCAATATCGACCAGCCCCGCAACCTCGCAAAAACTGTAACTGTGGAGTAGATCTCGCCTGCTGGAAGGTAATGTTGAAGGAGATCTGGTCCTTTCTGTCGAGTTTCCTCTGGTCTGGGTGTCCCCTTCGGGATAATCTCCCGGTACCGCATAGATCCGCGGTTCGGACACATCCGGAGGACCCCCTATGACCAGCCTGAGCGCTAGCCCGGAATCGAGCACTGAACATTCCACAAAGTTGGTATATCTCTTTGGCGACGGACGTGCTGAGGGTGGTGCCGGCATGCGGGAGCTACTAGGAGGAAAAGGAGCTGGGCTCTCCGAAATGAGCAGCCTAGGTATTCCTGTTCCACCTGGTCTCACGATCACTACAGAGGTTTGCAGCGCCTTCTATGCAAATGGAAGGCGTTATCCCGATCTTTTAGAAGAGCAGGTTCGAGCTGGGATCTCCCATGTGGAGTCGATAGTAGGTGCCCGGTTTGGGGATGCTTCCAATCCTCTCCTTGTCTCTGTTCGCTCTGGGGCTCGCGTATCGATGCCTGGCATGATGGACACTGTCCTTAACCTCGGCCTCAATGATGAAACAGTTCAAGGTCTAGCCGACAGCTCGGGCGATGAGCGGTTCGCCTATGACTCCTACCGGCGCTTTGTTGCTATGTACGGTGATGTCGTCCTCGGTTTGAAACGGGAGTCAGACCTGGATGAGGATCCGTTTGAGGCTATTCTTGAGCGGAAGAAAGAGGCTTTTGGAGTACAGGAGGATACTGACCTTTCTGCTGACGCCCTTCGTGAAGTTGTGGCTGAGTACAAGGCTGAAATTCTGGGCAAGCTTGGCATTGAGTTCCCAGATGACCCCTGGGAACAGCTCTGGGCTGCTATCGGAGCAGTCTTCGAGTCATGGGAGAGTCCCAGAGCCATTATCTATCGAGACCTCAACGGCTATCCAAGCGAGTGGGGTACTGCTGTCAATGTGCAGGCGATGGTCTTTGGCAATCTAGGTGATGATTGCGCTACGGGGGTCGCATTCACTCGCAACCCCAAGACCGGAGCAAGCGGGCTCTTCGGTGAGTTTCTAATCAATGCGCAGGGTGAGGATGTGGTAGCGGGAGTGCGGACTCCTCAACCCATCCGAGCAGTTGAGCGTGCTGACGATGGACCACCCTCAATGGAGGAAGTTCAGCCGGCTGTTTACGGTGAACTTGTCACTGCCGCTCAGCTTCTTGAGAACCATTTCCAAGATATGCAAGATATTGAGTTTACGGTTCAGCGGGGAAAACTTTGGGTTCTCCAGACGCGCAACGGAAAGCGCACTGGCCCTGCTATGGTCAGGGTGGCTGTGGACCTTGTGGAACAAGGTCTTATCGACCGAGAAGAAGCACTCCGTCGCCAGGACCCTGAACAGATCTCCGAATTACTTCATAGCGTCTTTGCTGAGGGTGCCGCTAAGGATGTAATCACCACGGGTCTGCCTGCCTCCCCTGGAGCAGCTGTGGGCAAGGTGGTTTTTTCAGCGGAGGAGGCAGCTGAACAGGCTGAGACAGGTGAGGATGTCATCCTCGTGCGCGTGGAGACTAGTCCCGAGGATATTCAAGGCATGCTAGCTGCCCAAGGTATTCTTACGGCTCGTGGCGGGATGACTTCGCATGCCGCTGTTGTTGCCCGCGGATGGGGTAAATGTTGTGTTGCTGGTTGTGGTGATCTAGAGATTGATTACGCGAGTGGTGTCTTTCGGATTGAGACTGAAAGTGGGGTCCGCACTGTCCATCGTGGCGAGACCATTTCGCTAAATGGTACCACTGGTGAAGTCATGCTCGGAGCGGTAGCTCTTGCTGATCCAGAGCTGCCCGAAGACCTCACTCTCCTGATGACTTGGGCTGACGGTGCTCGCCGCCTTGGAGTTCGCGCTAATGCTGACACACCCGAGGATGCCTCGAAGGCTCGAGAATTTGGTGCTGAGGGAATTGGGCTTTGTCGCACCGAGCATATGTTCTTTGGAGAGGATCGAATTCTCGCTGTACGGCAGATGATCCTGGCTGAGAATGAGACCGGTCGCCGGGAGGCATTAAAGCGCATCCTCCCGATGCAGCGACAAGACTTTGAAGGCATTCTTCAGGCAATGGAGGGCTTGCCAGTCACAATTCGCCTCCTTGATCCACCATTACACGAATTCCTCCCTCACGGTAATGAGGAGATTGAACGGGTGGCCAAGAGCCTGGATGTCGAGCCAGGGCGCGTTTCTCAACGAGTACAGGCCCTTCAAGAATTCAATCCCATGCTTGGTCACCGTGGAGTTCGGTTGGCTATCACTTACCCCGAGATATATGAGGTTCAGACACAGGCTCTTGTTGAAGCTGCCTGCAATCTTGGTGCACGAGGCGTTGATGTAAGACCAGAGATAATGATTCCATTGGTGGGAACCGCCCAAGAATTAGCACGTCTGCGGGAGCGGGTTGCAACAGTGGCACAGCGTGTAATTAGCGAGCATGGGAGTGAGCTTGAATACACGATTGGTACAATGATTGAACTGCCGCGAGCATGCATGACAGCCGCAGAAATTGCAGCACATGCTGACTTTTTCTCCTTCGGTACAAATGATCTAACGCAGACCACCTTTGGGTTATCCCGGGATGATGCTGGACGTTTTCTTCCCGACTACATCACTCAGAAAGTATTGGAGAAAGATCCCTTTGTTGAGCTCGATCGCGAAGGTGTTGGAGAGCTAATGCGTCTTGGTATTGACCGAGGGCGTAGCGTAAAGCCTGATCTGAAGCTCGGAATCTGTGGTGAGCATGGGGGCGATCCCTCTTCGATTGCCTTTGGTCACGATGTAGGTCTGGATTATGTGTCTTGTTCCCCCTATCGCGTGCTTGCCGCTCGCCTAGCTGCCGCGCAAGCTGCCCTTTTTGAGGGAAGTTAATTAGGGCGCTTGGCCAAGGAGGGGAATGTGAACCTTCACCTTGTGCGGCAACGTATTGAAGAGGATGAAGAGAGATTAAGTCCGTTTGCTGCGCGATCATCAAAAGCCGTTCGTTCCCGCGAAGAAGAGCCATCTTCCGTTCGGGCCGCTTTTCAGCGAGACCGGGACCGAATTATCCATACCAAGGCATTCCGTCGTCTTAAGCATAAGACGCAGGTTTTCATTGCTCCTCAACAGGACCATTTTGTTACGCGTCTTACACATACCTTTGAAGTGGCTCAAGTTGGCCGCACTATCACTCGCGCGTTACGCCTCAATGAGGATCTTGCTGAAGCTATTGCACTGGGGCACGACATTGGGCATGGGCCGTTTGGTCATGCAGGAGAGGAAGCAATTGCTGAGTGTCTGCCTGAAGGCTTCCGTCACAACTATCAGTCAGAACGTGTCCTGGACAAACTGGAGAATGACGGGCGTGGTCTTAACCTGACGCATGCTGTGCTTGATGGGGTGCGCAAGTCCAGCAAGGTACGTGAGGATGTTTTGGCAGAAGGATGGGGTGTTCCTGAGACGCTTGAAGGCCAGGTAGTTAAGATTGCTGATGCTCTTGCCTACCTTAATCACGATGTACAGGATGCAATTCGAGCCGACATTATTGGAGAGAACGATTTGCCCTTGGTCGCCCGCCGTGTACTTGGGGCCTCCCACAGCGAAAGGCTTGAGGTACTTGTTACCGATGTGGTTGAGTCAAGTTGGGCTGTAACTGGACAGGTTCATCAGAATGACGGTTCTCAACCGGGGATTACGTTGAGTGCCAAGGTCCATGAGGCCGTCAATGAATTACGAGAATTTATGTTTCAACAGGTTTATCTGCTTGCCGAACGCAGAGTTGAAGTAGAAAACGCTAAGGCCATCGTGCACTTCCTTTTTGCAAATGCGGTTAATAACCCCGATTCCATCTCGTCGGGCTATTCCCTTGCTAGTGATGCCTTGCCACGTCGCGCTGCAGACTTTGTGAGTGGGATGACAGATCGTTACGCGATTCGTTTAGCTGCGGCACTTGGTTGTAAGGAAGCCAAAGAATGGCAGTTTTAATGACTAACCGGATTGCCTTCTGCGAACGGAATGGGATACTGAGGTTGTGGTGGCGAAGGCGCATCTCTTGTGAGTGAACAGGACCATCCGGGTCCTCCTGAAGAAGAGCCCCTCATTGGGGGTGCAACTCCGTCGTCCCCCTTGCCAGGGGATGCACCGTCAGATCCAGGCCGAGATGCCAGAGGGGCCGTGATTGGTGTTCCACCGGAGACATCCCGCCGGGCGGTAGATCCCTGGGAGTTACAGCACTTACGCCGCGACACGCGTGATCTGCGTACATATGGCCGCGATGGTCCTGGAGCTGGCTACTACGGTGCAACGCAGCGCCCCGCCGGTCGTACAGCAGCCATCTACTTCTTTACGCTCGCAACTCTTGTAATTGGCGGCATTCTTATTTTCCTTCTCTTTCAAGTGCTTAATGAGGGTGGCGATAATCCCGCAGAACCCTTGCCCCCTGCTGTCGAAGCGGTGGCCCGCATTGAATCGCCCACTCCAGGTGCGCGAATCACCCAGAACGAGGAGTTAACTGTCATCGTCAGTGTTGTGGCGGGTGAGGATATTGTTCGGTTTGAACTCTTCGTAACTGGAATAATTACGGACCAGGAATTCACCGTTCGAAAGACTGGGAAGCACACCTATGCTTCTGTGCTTACTGCGAGCTTTGATGCGGCAGGTGCCTATGATCTTGTTGTGCGGGCCTACACTGCTTCGGGTCAGCAAGTCATTTCAGATGCCATTCAGATCGTTGTAGTGCCACCTACCGTGGCAACTCCAGAACCTGATGTGGTCGCTTCAATTGTGGCTGTGGCTAGCATGCGTCTTGGTCCTGATGAAGGTCACAATCAGGCTGGCACTCTGGAGCCAGGGCAAGTGGTCACAGTAATTGGGCGCACAGGGGATCAACAATGGCTTCAGATTGCTAATGGCGGTGGCCTGTGGGTTCGTTTCAGCGCCGTCGATATTGCACCAGAGGCACTCGCTGATGTGCCAATAGTCGAACCTCCTCCGCTTCCTGACAGCACACCGACTTCTCCGCCAACCGGTAACCCTGATGCCACGGTGACACCATCTCCAACACCATCTCCAACTCCTGCACCAGTTCCGAATGCACCTGACTTCATAGCCACTAACGCTGTGTCACTTGAGGGTGGTTCGATACTCCGCATTACTTTGACAAACGCTTCCACCAGCCCCTTCGAAGGAGTGATAGTTGTTCGTGTAGAGCAGGTGCCAGCCAACCCCTCGGAACAGATCCTAGATATCGCTGTCGAACCGAATGGCTCTGCTGCTGTTAACTTTGCGATAGATCCGCCTATTGGAGAGCAGACGGTTGTCACGGTGACGATCGACCCTGATGACGCTATTGCTGAGTCAAACGAAGACAACAACGTTACTGAATTCATAATAGTTCCTCCGCCGGAGGGAGCGATCCTGTCGCTCTCGGCAGGTGCAAATGAAGGCGTACTGTCTATCACTATTCAGAATGATGGGGCGACTCTTACAACTAATGACGCACGTCTAATAGTGAGTGTTCCAGGAGAAACTCTGGAACGTGTAATCTCGCCACTTTCCATCTCACAGGGAGAGTCAACCACGATTGATGGGATAGTTGCTCCACGTACAGGTGAGGCGATTAGGGTCACCCTCTTTATAGATGGGGCCAATGTAGCCACCGCAACTGTTCCCAATCCTAATGTTGCTGATGTACCTCCCGATGGGCAGACATCAGGCAATAATCCACCTACCAACAATGGTCCCATAGAGCCGGACGAGCCAGAGGAGCCACAGGGGTAGTAGGATTTCAGTGTGGACGCCGTCACGGAGATTAAGCGGCGCATTGATCCGGCCGAGTACATCGGTCGCTCCGTTAAGCTGCAGAAAGCCGGGCGGAACTTTCGTGCGCTTTGTCCTTTTCATACTGAAAAGACCCCTTCCTTTTACCTTTTTACTGATCGTGGAACTTGGCGGTGCTTTGGAAGTTGTGGTGAAGGAGGGGATGTATTCGCTTTTGTCCAGAAGCGGGAAAACGTTGACTTTCGAGAGGCTCTACGCCTTCTTGCAGATGAAGCAGGCGTAGAGCTTTCAGCACGTGCCGCTGAACAGCGGACTCGTTCGGAGCGCCTAAGTGGAATCGTTTCCGCTGCTGTTGACTTCTACGAGCAGCAACTGGCCAGCGAGGATGGGGCAGATGCTCGGTCATATCTGGCAGAAACTCGTGGTCTAAATCAGGAAACCATCAGTTCTTTTCGACTGGGCTGGGCCCCCGATGAGTGGAGGCTCCTACGGGACTATCTGCTTAGCCGTGGCTACAGCGATGATGATGCTCTTGCTGCTGGAGTGCTACATGAGAGCGACTCAGGAGGGGCACCGTACGATCGCTTTCGTGGGAGGATCATAATTCCGATCGCCGATGATCGAGGTGCCTATGTGGGGCTTGGTGGGCGGATCCTTGGGAATGGTGAACCAAAGTATCTTAACTCGCCCCAAACTGAGATCTTCGATAAAGGTCGCACACTGTATGGCCTCGATGTTGCTGCGCCTAAGGCACGTGAGAGTCAAACGGTTGTGGTTGTTGAGGGGTATTTAGATGTAATTGGTCCTTGGCAGGCAGGGTTCCGTAATTTAGTCGCAACCATGGGTACTTCGCTCACTGAGCGACATGCTGCCAAGCTCACCCGTTTCGCTTCCCGTGTTGTATTGGCTATGGATCCTGATAGCGCAGGTATGGCTGCTGCGGAGCGTGCAGGCTCCCTTCTATTGAATTTCGATTCGCCTGAGTCAATGGGAGCAGCTCAGCGAAGCGCGGAAGAGATCACTTCAAATGTGGATTTGGATCTTCGCGTAGCACCGCTCCCTGCGGAAAAGGACCCCGATGACCTTGCCCGAGAATCCCCAGATGCATGGGCTAACGCTGTTGAGAATGCGGCACCCTTTGCAAGATTTCTTGTCGAGCGGCTTATTGCCAGTAGCAACATCGACTCACCATTGGAGGCCAGTCGTATTGTCGATCGTCTTCGTCCAGTGTTGCTAGCTGTTCGTAATCCTGTCGAGCGGTCTGGCCACATTCAAAGTATTGCTCGTCGTCTTGGTATTGCAGAGCGTTCCATCGCTGACCGACTACGCAGCGATAATAGGAGCCCACAAGGTCAACGAGAAGCTGATGTTGCTCCTGTCCGTGCACCTGTAGAGGAAGCGCTACTTGCAACCCTTCTGCAAAATCCAATTCTGCGAGCAGACCTTCGTCATCTGCCGGTAGACCTCTTTCCTGATGCCCTCGCGAGAGAAATCCTCCAGCGCTGGATCCACGACGAACTAGATACATCCTCAGACCAGGAAGAGGATCCCGTGGCAATTCGCCTGGAGCAACTGCGCTCCCGCCGTGAACCTCAACTATCAGCTGCAGAGGCTCGTGAAAGAGCTTCGGACCTTATCCGGCATATCGTGCGTGAGCGTCTCATTCAACGGCAATCAGCAGTAACTGAGGAGTTGGCAGAGGCTGAGCGAACCCTGGGAGCTGCTCGTGTTCAGGAGGTTGCCCATCGTGCGTGGCTTGGAGCACTGCCGTCGGAAGAAACCCTGGAACTTGCTCAAATTACGATAGAGGAACTGGAATTGGGACTAAGCATTCACCGGCAGGAGAGGGATGCCTCCTAGGAATTACCGCTTCGGTTAGGGCTCGAGGCTTCCCCTGGCTGGTCCACGTGCATCTGCGAATGCGAAGCCGAGGACAGCCAATGCTTGCCGCAAAGTTGCTGCTCCGATCCCACCATTGAGTACTTTGCCGGCAGCTTGGTCTAGCAAATCAAGTGCTCTTGGCGCATCAAGATCATCGTCCATAGCTTCCTCAAATACTCTCCACAGGGCGGAGTCTTCAGTATCTTCTTCTGCTTCCTCGCAAACCTTGGTTAAACGGGCATAACGGGACGATAGGCCTTCGATTGACCCCTCTCGGTAATCGGCATCGCTACGGTAATGCTCGCTTAAGAGATAGAGCCGGAGGTGGTCGGGTTCGAAGCGCTCCATCAAATTACGCGCTAAAACAAGGTTTCCAAGGGATTTACTCATCTTTACGCCATCTAGCTTGAGCATTCCGTTGTGCATCCAATATCCGCAGAAGGGTGATTGACCAGTTGCGCTTTCTGCCTGGGCAATTTCGTTTTCATGATGTGGAAAAATGAGATCGCTTCCACCGCCATGTATATCGATCTGATCTCCCAGGTGGCTTTGGGACATGGCAGTGCACTCTATGCTCCATCCGGGACGACCGTCACACCAGGGACTTGGCCAGCTTGGTTCGTCGGGAGCGCAGCGCTGCCATAGGAGGAAGTCGAGCGGTCCTCGCTTCTTCTCTTCGCGCTTCGATTCGGGGTTATCAAGCTTCGCTAGCTCTTGGATAGAGATTCCATTAAGCCGGCCATAGTCGGAAAACCGCTGTGCTTCGAAAAAGACATCGCCGTCCACCTCGTAGGCAGCTCCTAAGGCGAGTAGCCTTTTGGTAGTTTCTATGATTGCGTCTATGTGGTCCGTTGCGAAGGGGTAGACAGTAGGTCGTAATACATTGAGGCGGTCCAGGTCAGCACGAAAGATGGCGTCATTCTCATCTCTTATTTGGGCAATTGGGCGTCCACCCTCTCGCTTAGAGACCATGATCATGTCGTCATCAATGTCCGTGACGTTCTGTACGTATCGAACCTTTAATCCCTTCCACATGAGATAACGCCTGAGGACATCGAAGTTTACGTAGGAAAAGGCATGTCCTAGATGGGTGACGTCGTATGGCGTGACTCCACAGACATAAATTCGTGCTTCGCCAGGAACGAGGGGGATAAACTCCCGTTTTTTGCGTTCCAGTGAAGAGTAGAGGTGAAGGGTCACGAGCTGCCCCCGATCGTCCTTTGAACCACGAAGATTACCAGAGCCAACATCTCGGAGCTGCTAGCTTAGAACGCCGTCCGCCACCAGTGTGGCGATCGTCTCAGGTGACATCTCGAGTAGCTCGGTGAACACGTCAAATGTGTCAGCGCCTAGAGAACGTGCGCCAAAAGAGGTATTAGGACGTTCTCCGTCTATATATGCGGGGAAGCACTCGGCGTTTTGTAGCCCACCCTCTTCAGTAGGAATTGAGCCTAAAAAGGAGCGGGCTTTTAGGTGGGGATCGTTGGTCGCAATATCCGCTCCATCTTGTACTGCCCCTGCCGCTATTCCTTGTGCCTGGCAAGCCTCCATTAACTCGTATCGATCGTGATTGATGGTCCAGCTCGAAACTGAAGCATCTAATTCGTCCTGGTTGAGTATTCTCATTTCGTGCGTGTTGAAGCGAGAATCATCAATTAACTTGGGCTCACCCATAATTTTACAGAGCCGCTTCCACTCTTGGTTACCACGCAGGGCGAGAGCAATCCATTGATCTTCTCCAGCAGTTGGATAGATACCGTGCGGCGCCCACGCATCGAATGCATGGCGGTTTCCATTGGGCTGAGGGTCAGTTCCGTTTGCAAAGTGATCAAGGTAGGCAGGGCCCATTAGCCCTAGTCCTACCTCGTATTGCGCTACATCGATATCCAACCCACGACCTGTTCTACGTCGGTGTTCAACACCCTCTAGTATTCCTAGTGCTGCAGTTACGCCACTTAGGTGATCGGTGAGAGAGTATCCAAAACCTATGTCCTGACGGCCCGGCACGTTTGTCAGATAGGTCAATCCTGTTAGGGCATGAATCGTGGGAGCAAAGGTAACAAAGTCTCGCCATGGTCCAGAATTGCCCATTCCTCCCATTGCAACGACCGTTACTCCGGGGTTGACTTGAGATAAGGATTGGCGGTCTAGTCCCCAACGCTCTAAAACACCTGCGCTAAAGTTGTCGATCACGGCATCACATTGGCCGGCTAACTCTCGGGCTAACTCGCGTGCTTCTTCACGCCTCATGTCCAGACAGATATTTCGCTTATTTCGGTTCCAGCAAAGGTAATAGGGGTGATTGAGGGTGTTTGCTCCTGCGTTGCGGGCAGCAGTACCTACTTTGATTACATCCGCACCTAAATCTGCGAGGACCCGGGTCCCGAATGGGCCTGCCAATACATGCGTGAAGTCCAAGATACGTAATCCGGCTAGAGGTGCTTCCGGAGAAGGTTGGCCAGAAACATCTTCCAGTTTCGGACGGGAATTCCAAGTGGCAGTCGTTCCCTTTGAAGGTGGTCCTGGAGAAGGCCCGTCAGCATCAGTTGTTAGAAGGCGGGATGGGAAAGGAACGCTTCCAAATCCGACAACATTGCGTTCTGTGAAATATTCCCGGCTTTTGATCTGCGGGGTTGCGACGGCTTTGCTAACGGGCCAGACGGGGCCGAATGGTAACCGGCGGCGCTGTGCTTCTAGGAAAAGCTCATCGGCCTCGTTGCCTGCAGTCCAGTCCCGAAGGATGTCCATTACGTGGGGCATTTCCTTAATGAGTGCGATTAGGTTTGGGAACTTCTCAGGGTCACTAAGGTCGCCGGCCGACTTGGTTTCCTCTAGCCAGGGAATCAATTCCTCCATAAGACCCAAAGATGGGGTGACCATTAATCCATTGCCATCCCGATCGGGGTATACCTCATAACTCCCGCTCCAGTGCAAGCTACCCATCCGTTGCGCAATCGGGGTTGTCCAGCGTCCTCCATCGGGAAAGAACCACTGCATAAGCATCTGTTCAGTGTTGGCAATGAGAGTCTCGTGACCAGAGAGGTCTATATGACAACCCTTGCCCCTTGCATCCCGCAGACGTATTCCAGCAAGTGCACTGCAAGCGGCGTATAAGCCGACGGTATGTGCCGTCTGGTTGCCATACCCCACTAGGGGAGAGGTTTCTGGCGCTCCTGTAATTGATGCTGCTCCAGAGAGCGCCGTCGCGACCAGATCGTTGATTTTTAAATCTGCCCAAGGACCCTCATGCCCCATGGGTGTCACTGAAAGGCGCACTAGCTCAGGGAAAAGTTCCTGAAGAGGCTCGCCTTCAAAGGGCATGTTGTCTCCTGCCCAATCCTCGATAAGCAGGTCTGCTTCAGAGAGTAATTTGAGTCCCTCATCGCTTTGGAGGTTTAGAGATACAACTCGCTTGCCAGCGTTGTACCAAGTTGCCTGAACTGAGACATCACTGTTACCGAAGAAAGGAGGTTCCTTTTCTAATGCATCTCCCTCTAGAGGGTTAACTCGCACTACATCCGCACCACCATCGGCTAGCAGTCGACCAGCGAAGGCCCCCGCCCAGCTAGCCTGTTCTACAACACGAAGCCCTGCCAAGGGCGCGGAAATACTCTCCATCGCGCGAAATGGTAAGGAGCGTAGCCTCAGTGCGCGAGGCTACCTTTTGAATGCCCTGTGGCCTATTCAGGACTGAAGATGCCTTTCTTGCAGTCCGTTCCTAATTGGCCACTGTTATCAGATAAGCATCATGTGTGGCTTCGCCAAAAATGGAAGAGCTCTGTTTCCCCTTATGTGTTCTCTTACAAGTGGTTGGAGACGCCTCCATCAATATGAAAAACCTGTCCGCTAAGAAAGCCGGCAGCGTCAGAGGCTAGTAGAACTGTCAGGGGTCCAAGGTTTTCTGCTCCACCGAAGCTGCGCATTGGGATGAACCGAAGCAATAAGTTTTGGGAGGGATCGTCTTTGCCGCGTCCGAGAGTCCAATCCATCCAGCCCGTAGCAATGCTGTTAACGGTAATTGCTGGAGCCAATTCCTGGCTAAGTGATGCGGCTAGTCCCAATACTCCAGCTTTTGCTGCCGCGTAGGCACTCAAGTTTTTTACTCCCCGTTCGCCCAAAATGCTTGAGACGAATATCAGTCGCCCAGTTTGACCTTCCTGAAGTTCTCTTACCCACGCTCGGGCTGCGTAGAACGCTCCGTTTAGGTTTACTGCCTGAATATTTGCAAATTCAGCGTCACCTGTTTTTTCAATGGGTTTTGATAATGGAAGGTCCGCGTTGTACACCAGTACTGACGGGACTCCGAATTCCTTCACCAGTTGTCTCAGACCAACACGCACATTGGTTGGTAGCGTTACGTCCCAACCTTGACTAAAGGTCTCTCGCCCTAGGCTAGAAACGGTACGGGCTGCGCGCTTTGCTGCCATGACTTCGTCACCGTCCATCGTTGCCGAAGCTACCGCCACATTGGCTCCTGACTCTGCTAATGCCTCAGTAATCGCGTGACCTGCAGGGTTTGCGAACCCAACAACCAACGCGCGTTTGCCGGTTAGGTCGTAGCCCTCAAGTCGTTCCCAGTCAGCCATTGGAAGCTTCCTCCACCTCATCCGGAGCATGACCTGTTGGCGCAATTCCGCCTGCTAGGCCCCCACCGTCAATCGGGTAGTTTGCTCCGGTAACGTAGCTTGAGGCATCGCTGCAGAGGAAAAGGGCCAGTGGCCCTAGTTCCCATGCCTGTCCCAATCGTCTTGCCGTTATATAGCTTCCCCGCTTGCGGATCGCCTCAGCTTCTTCCTCAGTTGCAGCTGGCTGCTGTTCGACTAAGCCCGGGGTGATGCAGTTAACGCGAATTCCATCTCGTACTACAGCGCTTGCCACCGTCTGGGTGAAATTAATGACACCAGCCTTGGCTGCTGCATATGTTGGGCTCTGGGGAGTCGCACGCATGCCCATTCCACTTGCGATGTTAAGGATTACACCACTCTTTTGAGAGCGCATGTGCTTGAGGGCTGCCCGGGTGCAGAAAAAGGTGCCATTCAAATTCACTGCAATTCCGTTGAGCCAATCCTCATCAGCGAGCTCCCAGACAGCTTTACCCCGGCCTGGGCCGTCTCCGATGCCGGCGTTGTTTACGAGAATATCCAGATGGCCAAAGTGCTCAATGGTTTGCTCTACCAACTGGTTGCACTCTGAGCTAGAGGTGATATCGGTCGCTACTGTTAGCGGCTCACGGCCGCTAATCTCAGTGAGGAATGTTGCGGTCCGTTCTAGTTGGTCTTGGGTCCGTGCGGCGATACATACTTCTGCACCTGCCAACATCAGTGAACGTGCCATTTCCCGGCCTAGTCCTCGACTTCCGCCGGTGACAATAGCTACCCGTCTTGGGGGGCCTTCTAGGCGCAACGCTTCTAGCACGGGAGCCTCCTGATGAAGAAAAGATAAAGTCTTTGTGATTCTGGCGCGCTTTTCGTCTAGAAGGCGCCATTAGAGACCCAGCAGCGGCGTTTCCGGCCTTACCATAGGCGTGCCGATGCGCCTGCTCCACTTCGCCGATCTGCACATCGGTGTCGAACTCTACGGGAGGCCCCTACCAGGGAAACCGTGGTCTTCCCGTACAGAAGACTTTTTAAAAGCCTTCGACTTCCTTATTGATCATGCGATTAATGAGGAGGTTGATGCAGTTATTTTTGCTGGAGACGCGTATAAGGCGCGCGAGCCCAGCCAGACTCATCAACGAGAGTTCGCAAAGCGTATCCGCCGCCTTAGTGAAGGTGGAATCGCCACCTTCCTACTTGTTGGCAACCATGATCTTCCTAACGCGGAATCTCGAGCTCATGCTCTAGAGATCTTCCGCACTCTCGATGTTCCCAATGTTGCAGTTGGCGATTCTGGTTGGTTTCAAAGAGAAGGGCATGTTCCTCAAATTCTTGAAACACGTTCTGGCCCCTTGCAGGTCGCATTCGTCCCCTGGCCCCAAATCTCCAACTTACTAGCTAATAGCGAAGCTGCAGCAGGAGAAACCATTGAGCAGCTCTACAAACGAATTGAGGTCGCCATTGCAGAACTTGTGGTTGCGCAAGCCCAGCACCTCGACCCCCAATTGCCCGCGGTACTTACTTGCCACCTACCTCTTAGTGAGAAGCTAGTTTCCGAAAATAGTGGGAGCGAACTTTGGATGCAGAGCGGTAGTGTGCCCAGGGTTCCTCTTAGTGCACTGCATCTCGACCAGTTTGATTATGTTGCGTTAGGCCACCATCACAATGCTATGCAGCTAAACACCGAGCCTCCTTGTTGGTACTCCGGTTCTCTTCAGGAGGTCGACTTTGGCGATGCACACGCCGCAAAAGGGTTTATCACGCTTGACCTTGATATGACGAAGGTTCGAGGGGCAAGGCTTTCCTCTGCTGATGCGATGCGATTCCATCATGTCCCTAGTCGGCCCTTCATCAAAATTATAGTTAAGCCGATCGCTGCTTCTCCCGATGAGGAGATCCTTGCCTCAATTGCAAAGGAGGATGTGACCGATGCCATAGTCAAGCTTGAACTTCATATTAATCGTGACCAGGAGGCGCTCCTCAGTCTTTCAGGAGTGAGGAAAGCTCTTGCTAAGGCCCATACAATTGCTTCTATACGAACGATCATGCCTGAGGAAAACCGCTCCCCTCTGCCATCTAATGTTCAGCCAGATGCCTCGGCTCCCATCGATACACTTGAAACGTTTTTGAAAGCTAGACAGGTGCCCGAGGAGCGACGTAAGCAACTAATAGCAGTTGCTGAGGAAATCATCGAGGAGACCGAGGACGTTGGTAACTAATTCGCGACTCCTTCGCTTCGTGCACACTTCTGATGTTCATTTGGGTGCATATTCGTCGAGCCCACGAGGAAGGGAAGAGCCTCGTGGGCGTCGTCTCGAAGCAGGTTTCGAGGCTGTCGTTGACTTGGCAGTGGATACCAGTGCCGATCTGCTTTTAATCGCAGGGGACTTTTTCGACCATGCTCGGATCACTCCTGATGTAGTGGCCTTTGCAGTCGAGCAGATCAATAGGTTTCCGGGTACGACTGTGATTCTTCCTGGTAATCACGATCCGATTGGGCCGCTGGGCCCATACGAGCGGCATAGCCTGCAAGAGAAGGCTCCTCGTCTGATGCTCATTCAGGAACCAACAGGTGAGTTCGTGGACTTCCCTGAGCTAGACCTTGCTATTTGGGGACGTGCGATCACTGTCGACGTCACTGAGCAGCCATTAGCTTCACCGCCTCCTCGACTGAAGGAAAGAACATGGAACATTGCCATAGGACATGGACACTCGGTTGATGAAGAAGCGCAGTTAGAACGTTCCCTTCGTATCACCCCTACGCATCTTGCAGAAAGTGCTCAATGGGATTATGTAGCTTTGGGGCACTGGGATGTCCATACAGACGTTAGTACTGCTGGTGCACTCGTGGTCTACTCCGGCTCCCCTGCATCCTTAGGTGATATTGGCTATGGCGTTGCTGTTGTTGTGGAGATGGGGGCCTCAGGAGTGCATTGGCACCCCCACACTCTCATGCTCTCGGGGACCAACCCGTGATTCCACGCCGGTTGCGTATACGTAATTTTCTTTCCTACCGCGACTGTGAAGTCGACTTTTCAGGATTGCATGTGGCCACTCTTGCAGGGCGTAATGGAGACGGGAAGTCAGCTCTCCTTGATGCGATAACTTGGTCTCTTTGGGGAGAGGCGCGTGGCCGTGTTGAAGATGATCGTATTCGTCACGGAGCAACAGAAATGCGGGTCGAACTTGAATTTGAGGTTGACCGCGAGCGATACAAGGTTATCCGCAAGCGAACTCGTGGACGTTCTGGAGCATTAGATTTCTTCCAGCTCGATAGTAAAGGTGAAATGCGCCCTATTACCGGTGGTACCAACCGCGAAACCCAGTCAGAACTTAACCGCCGTGTCCATATGGATCATCAGACCTTTATCAATAGCATTCTTCTTGTCCAGGGCCGCTCGAACGAATTCACCATGCAGACCCCTTCCAAGCGTAAGGAGGTGCTGCGTAAGGTCCTTGGCCTAGAACGTTACGAGGAGTTATCCCGCCAAGCTCATGAACGTCGGCGTGTTGCTGCAGCCGATGCTGAAGCCGAGATTAGGCAGATTGAGGTTGATCAGGAGCAATTAGAAGATGCGCCTGATGTTGAGAGGGCACTGGCAAGGGTTTCAAGTGAACGGAGTGCGGCAGCATTACAGCTCGAAAATGAAGAGAAGGAGCTGGCAGAACTCAAAATTGCTGCAGCTGAGTATGACCGCCAGGTACAAAGTGCCAGGGAGGCGACAAAGCTTTTGGAGTCCCGGGAGGCAGCGTTGTCGCGAAGAGAACAGATGGTTTCGAAACTGGAAGCAGATCGCCTTGCTGCCCAGCAGACCCTTGCAGGTGCCGACGCTATCGAAAAGGATTACGAGGAGCTTCGTGCTGCTCGTGCGGATGAGCGCAAATTTGCGGTGCTTGCCACTCTAGCGAGGGACTCGGAGGACCTGATTAAAGGCGCCCTGGCCGAAATTGCTATGGAGCGCCAAGGTCTTGAGACGCGTATCTCTGGGCTTGAGGAACAGAGAGAGCGGATGCTCCTTCTGGTGGAAAAGCTTCCCTCTTTACGTGAAGAGGAAGCAGCTCTAAAGCAAGACCGTTTATGCCTTAGCCAGCTCGATGAAGAAATGCAAGGAGTGCGGGAAAGCGCTACTGATGCGCTACAAAAACAGTCCCAACATGCGAATGAGGCAGGTGGATATCGAGCGAGAGCCCAGGAGCTAAAAGAACGAGAGGAAACGCTCTCAAATGCGGAGGGGGAGGCGCTATGTCCCGTCTGCCGAAAACCTCTCGCTCCCGAAGAGTTGCATAACACAATTGAGCAATATCGCTCTGAACGACGCGGCCTTGGGGAACAGTACAAGTTGGTTCAGGCCACCCTTGCACAAACAGAAGCAACTATTCGCACAAAACAGGATCGAGTTGCAGAGCTTGAGAAGGAACGGATCACACTGGATGACCGGATTCGTTCGGGCGAACAGTCATTGGCTGGCCGCCAATCCGAAGCTTTAACTGCTGAACGTGATCTGCCTGATTTAAATGATCAGCTGGGAGCCTTACGCCAATGCCTTACGGAAGATGAATTCCTACCCGATATACGTACTCAGCTTGTTGTTGCGTCAGAAAAGCTCTCCTCCCTTGAATATGACCAAGAAGTTCATGCGCGCGTCAAGGACCGACTTGGAGAACTAGAGCCATCTGAATTGGCCTATAACCAACTGGGGACGGCTAGAGCAGCAGCCCAAGGTCTAACTGATCGAATCGCGGAGGCCAACGAAGAACTTTTGCGAGAAGAGACAGAACTGAATGAAGCACGGGCAGCCCTAACTGAAGCACAGCGCAGTGTGGAAGCGGCCCTGGATGTTTCCAGCAGACTTCAGAGTGTCCAAAACACCGTTGCTGAATCCCGTGATCGACTTACCTCTCTCCACCAAGACCATGGCCGTCTCGAGGAACGTCAGGAAACTCTGGAGCGGATCACGGTTCGGATTGAGGAAGGAAAAGATCGTCACTCTGCTGCCCGTGATGCTGTCCAGCTGTATGAGGACCTATCTGAGGCTCTTGGTCGCAACGGGGTACAGGCAATGCTGATTGAACAGTCCCTTCCCCAGCTCGAGCGGATGACAAATTTGCTGCTCGGTCAGCTTAGCGAGGGCCGGGGCCGGACCCAGGTCTCTTTAAGTACTCAACGGGAGAACGCATCAGGGAAAACAGTAGAGACACTTGATATACAAATAAGCGATGACCTCGGTACACGAGATTACGAGATGTTTAGCGGGGGTGAAAAATTTCGCGTCGATTTTGCGCTGCGCATTGCGCTTTCGCGTTTGCTTGCGTTGCGGTCTGGAGCAACCCTTGCGACGCTTATCATTGATGAGGGCTTCGGTACTCAGGATGAAGATGGCCGCGACCGGCTGGTGGCGGCCATAAACGAGATCAGTTCTGAGTTTCGCCTAATATTGCTCGTGACTCACATTGATGAGCTACGGGAGAGCTTTAGTCAGCGAATCCAAGTGACAAAGGATTCGGAACGTGGTTCACAAGCGATGGTTTTGTAAAAGCCTCGCATTGCCCGACTGCTAGGGCATCCTTACGCTTGAGGCTTCGTGGCAGGGTAGCTCAGCTGGTAAGAGCGCACGACTCATAATCGTGAGGTCGAGAGTTCGAGTCTCTCCCCTGCTACCACGCTGACCGTGGGAAGTATCAGGAGGAACCTGGTGATCCTTGGTTTAGGAACTGTTCCGTTAACCTCTGTTGCGCAAGCGCGGCGTGAGGCAAAGCGCAAGTTACCTCGCTCCATTTACTGGTATACCGAGGCGGGAACGGAGCTCCGCCGAACAGTTCGTGCAAATAGAGATGGCTTTAAGGAGATCGGTCTCCAGGCGCGTGTACTTGATTCCCACGAACCTCGCAAGCTTTCAACGACTGTGCTTGGTCGCGAGATCTCAATGCCATTAATTACAACGCCCGCGGGTTTCATCCGTATCGCACATCCTGATGGAGAGCTTGGAGTAGCTAGGGCAGCCGATGCGGCGGGAACCGCCGTCGGCATTGGTATCCTTGCTAGTTATCCGATTGAGGCCATTACCGCCAATGCTAGAGATGTCTGGTTCCAGCTATACATGCTGGGTGGCCGAGAAGGCTCTGCAGTCTCTATTGAGAGAGCAAAGGAAGCAGGGTGTCGTGTTCTCATAATCACCGTTGACTTCGCCGCCCTGTCTGGGGCACAGGATTATCAGCGGGGCCATGCAGGGGTTCCTGATCGCGTTGATTTACCAACAGCACTCAAATATGCCCCGGAGATGCTTACAAGGCCTTTGTGGGCCCTTGAATTCCTTAGAGGTGGTGTTGATCTTCGTTTCCCTAATGCCCCGGGTAATGCAAATCTTACCGCTAGCCAAGTAGGGGCAGGCATTATGGCTCACCCCCCTACGTGGGACGATATAGCTTGGGTTCGTAAACAATGGGACGGCCCCCTAGTTGTAAAGGGCATCACCTCAACTGAAGATGCTCGCCGAGCAGTTGACGAAGGCGTTAACGCTATTTCCATCTCCAACCACGGCGGCAACTCGTTGGATGGTTCTCCAGCTACCATTCGGGTACTACCTGAAATTGTGGATGTCGTGGGTAACGATCTTGAGGTGCTTCTTGATGGCGGGGTACGGCGTGGTAGCGACGTCGTAAAAGCCTTAGCCCTTGGAGCCAAAGCAGTAATGGTTGGGCGACCATATATTTGGGCCCTGGCTGCTGGCGGTGAACAGGGTGTTCGACAAATACTCGAGGTTTATCGCCGGGGGATCGAAGGAACGCTTACGTTGCTGGGATGTCCTTCCGTAGAGGATCTCAATCCTTCACATCTGCGCCTACCTCAGTCCTTTGGCCAATAAGCCAGGGTGAGCGAGTAACCACTTTTAAAAGCGACTACGCAACCCTTATCCCAGGCGCACGTTGTCTCTAAGCTGATTGCCGACTGGCTGCTTACGAGGGCGAGCTATTTGCAGAACCAGTAAGAGTGGCAAAAAGCGACCTATCAACATCGTAACCATCACAATAAACGTAGCAGTTGTGCCGAGGTTGGTTGTGATGCCCGTGGACCACCCAACGGTGCCCAGTGCTGATGACGCCTCGAAAAGAACATCGATGAATTGATGATCTGTTGTTCGCAACAAGAGTATTGCGACAACAAAGTGCAAAGCCGCAAAGAGGAACGTGATCCCAACGGCCTGCCTAACAACGTTATGGGGAAGGCGTCGTCCAAAAACAATTACTTCATCACGACCTCGCAGAGTTGCAACCGTAGCTATAACTAGGACTGCTAATGTTCCTAGCTTTAGCCCCCCAGCCGGTGTTCCTGCAGCTCCCCCTATCAACATGAGCACTGATTCAAAAAGCTTGGTGTGGTCATTTAGTAGACCTGTTTCCACCCCGCTAAATCCGGAGACCCACATTGCAGCCTGAAAAAAAGCCAAAAGCGGCCTATCGCTCTCAGCTACGGTTCCCAATGTTCCGGAATTGGCCCACTCACTAATGCCGATAAAGAGGGCGCTGCCAGCGATTACAACCGCAGCCGTTGAGAGCACTACCTTGGCATCGAGGGGCATTCTGCGAATATCTAGCCGCAAAATCCCGAGAATGATGGGTACAGCCCCTAAAGAACCCGCAAGGCACAGCACAATTAACGGGAGGAGTACGGTCGGGTCGTCAGAGAAAGGTCGCATATCCTCACCAGTGACATTAAACCCAGCTACATTGAAAGCAGAGATAGCATGAAACACAGCCCACCAAATGCTTCTGCCGATGGGTACTCCTGCAGACACAAAGCCTCCGAATAGGGCCAAGATCCCTAAGGCTTCAATGACAAAGGTGTAAATAAGGATTGTTCGAACGAAGGAGAGTGACTCACTCATAGTTGGGGCGCCGTAGTAAATCCGCATCAGATTGCGGTCACGTAGTCCTAGATTTCGCCCCAACACCCACAGGACAATCCCCATTCCAGCTAGGTACCCCAGGCCCCCTAACTGAATGACCCCCAGGATCACCACCTCTCCAAAAGTACTCCATTGAGTCTGCGTGTCGACTACCACTAATCCTGTAACGCAAATTGCAGAAATGGATGTAAAGCTAGCTTCTAGCACAGTCGCCCCATCTCCATTGGACGCGATCGGCAACGCCAGTAGGGCTGTTGCAAGAGCCAGAATTAGGCCAAATCCGACGAGAATGCGCATGCCACCCGAGCCGAAGGGACGCACAGGGCGTGCGTCCTCGATTCTGATGGTGCGAGAACCCATCAGTCGTCGTCGCACCGTTCGGCGCGCCGTCACTCGCATGGATACCCAGCCTGCGCGCGTAAACGCGAGTGCGCAACTAGAAAACTTTCAACTAGGAAGTTGGGCCATTATCCCGGTGTTATTAATCTAGAAATAGGTTGCTACATCATCATCTAGTAAACAGTTAATCAGGAAGGCTGATCTGGAGGAAATGTACGATGTCCTCCAAGCCTTCTCCAGCTGCCTGTAGCTCTTCTATTTGAAGGAAGGCATGCATAGCCCCCTCGTAAATGCTTACCTCTACTTGAGTTTCGGCTGCTCTTAATGCTTCTGCAAATGCGAGTGTTTGTTGTAAAACTGGATCGTTGGTTCCTACGCTCATGAAAGTTGGCGGAAAACCTTCCAGGTAGGGGCTAAACCGGGGACTCACTTCACTGGAGGTGAGTAGGGCTTCATCAAAAGCTTCCCCCAGATAGTCCTCGGCCTGCCAAGCAAAGGTATGCCCATTCACAAAAGGAGAAGTTGTGGGGAGTTCTAGCATGGCCAAGAAGTCATAGACGCCATAGGCGAGCACTGCCGCTCGGAATGCAGTCGTTCCGTCCTGTGCCAACAGCTTATGAATTGTGGCTGCCGCCAGGTTGCCGCCAGCAGAATCTCCCATCACCGCTAATCTTGAGCCGTCGATCCCTAAGTTTTCCGCTTCCGCCTCAAGCCATTTGGCTGCAAACACACAGTCTTCCAATCCTCTAGGGAATCTATCCTCGGGAGCTAGCGCATATTCGACGCTAATTACGTAGTAACCACGTTCGGCAAGGCGAAGGGCTAACTTGTTGTGAGTGCGTGGTGAACCCCCAACCCATGCGCCCCCGTGGATGAAGAGGATAGCGGGGAAAGGTGCGCTACCATTTGGTGGGTATAGGTCCGCCGTTAGCTCTTTACCACGGCGAAATCTGATCACGTGTCCCCGGTCAACCTTACCGGCTGGGGCTCCCCTATTTAATATTCCCGCGGTCACATCCCACTGTCTTCGGGTTTCGAGGCCAGTGATTCGTCGGAGATCAGCAGGGACCGGGGATTGAAAATACCGGATTATTCGATCGAGGCTATCGTCCAAAGCTGTTTGCCTTAGTCCCTGCTTTTGCCAGGGGCATTCTCTATCAGGGATTGCGATCCGGAATAGCTCCGACCATTGCGTTGGTGGACACGAACAGGGAACTCGTGGAGGCCCCGAAGCACAATGTTAGGTTTGTAGACAGGCTCTTTCTCAGTGAACTGAATCTGGTCAAATCGGTCTAGGAGGACTTCAAATGCTATGCGTGCCTCTAACCGTGCCAGGGGCGCTCCCAGACAGTGATGGATGCCCCTCCCAAAAGAGATGTTGCCGGAATCCGGCCGGGTTATGTCGAGGGTATTGGGTTCATCAAATTGTTCGGAATCCCGATTGGCCGCCCCGATAAGCAGTACTACCCTGGAGTTTCCCTTGGCAACTTTGTCACCGATCTTAACTTCCTCAGGCACGTAGCGAGCGTCAAGCTGCACCGGGGGATCGTAACGAAGTAATTCCTCGATGGCGTTTTCAATTAGCTGAGGCTGGTTCCTAAGCAAGTCCAATTGCTCAGGGAATTGCAAGAGGGCACGCAGACCGTTTCCGATAAGATTCGTCGTAGTCTCATTGCCGGCAACCAATAACAGGCGAAGGGTGACCTCTGTTTCCTCTGTGGTTAGTTTCTGGCCATTCTCCTCAGCTCGTACAAGTTCCGAAACAAGGTCATCGGAAGGGCTTCCTCGGCGCCTCTCAATAATGGGAGCAAAGTAGTTTCGGAACTCATCTGCTGTCTTGAAAACCAGATCACTTTCCGCTGTTGTGAGATTGGGTTCGAGCACGCGTGCAAATTGGTGTGACCACTTCTTGAAGCGTTCGCGATCCTCAGTAGGAACCCCAATCATTTTGGCAATCACGATCATGGGAAGCAGGGTGGCTAAGTTAGAAATCAAGTCGAATTCGTTGCTATCCCCCACTTCATCCAAAAGAGCATGAGCTGTCTCACGTATGGAATCCTCCATCTTGTTGATCTGACGGGGTGAAAAGGCACGATTCACTAAGCCGCGTAATCGACTGTGGTCCGGGGGGTCCAGGTTAAGAAGCGAAGGGGTAAGCTCTTGTAACGCCCTGGCGCTCGCAAGCCTGCCAGGAGTGGCCCTCAATTCGTTTCTGAAGCGCTGTTGATCACGAAGGATCGCATCTACGTCTTGATACCGTGTGACGACTAATGCCCCAGTAAGGGCACTGCGGTGCAGCGGATCACGCTCCAGAAGGCGTTGGTAAGTGGGGTAAGGGTCAGCGATAAACCCAGGATCCAATGGATACCAAGCTACTCCTGATTGAATCCGTTCTTGTAGAAGTTTCGAGCGGATATAGAGAGGTGCTATAGCGGACCTAATAGTTTCCTTAAGAGACATGAGGCTCAGCTTTCAGCGTATTCCACTACCCATAGCGTTCTGCGGTTGGGGCAGGCTCAAGCTGGGGGTACCACGGACTTCGTAGAGGATCTCCTGGTTGAAGGTGAATGCCCAGGCCTGGGGTCATGGGCACGGTTGGCCTGGAGGGGGGTCTCGTCGCATATACAACATCATCACCAAATAACCTCACGGCCAAAGCCCGGCGCTTACCAGCGATCATCGTTGGCCCCCCGCCATGGATGATGCTTGGGTTGGAAACGATGACATCCCCTGGGGTGACGTCCCAGGAGGCTATCTCATAGCTTTCACGGTCCGCCTGGATATCAGGCAGGATTGGAAGCCCCTCTCCATAGAACCCACTGGAGGGATCATCAGGTTTCGATGGATTAAAGCCGTCATACATGGTGCCTAAGTGGCTCCCGACAACATATTCCAAGCACTCTTCCTTCGAAATGGTGTCGAGGGAGATCCACATCGAAGAAAATTGGGTGCCCTCAGCTGGATAGTAGGGAGTGTCCTGATGCCAGGGGGTCCGTTCCGCCCCTCCTGCATTTTTGATAAAAAACTCATCCGAGTAATACCAAACATTATCCGACCGCATTAACCGCCCCAAGATTTTCTTAATGGGGGAGTCATATAAGAGGCGCCTAATTTCAAAGGAATAATCAAAATTGCGAACTGTTTCTTGAAATTCTCCGCTAGTCCCCTCATAGAACTTGGCCTTAGCCATTCCGGAATCAGCGAGTACCTTGTTGAAACCCATCTCGAGAAGCATCAGCCAATCAGGCTCAAGTGCTCCTCGCAGCATCATTACTCCATCTTGTTCGAATCGCTTAATTACCTCGTCGGTGATTCCAGCAACTGGATCACCGGGGTCAAGTTCTAGACTCACTGCTGCGTTGATGGTAGTCATTTATGTTCTCCTGGTTGGGGAGCCGATTATAGAGAATCTGTTCTCCCTTGCGACAGAAATCCGCATGTAGGCCCGGGGAGACTCGAACTCCCGACCAATGGATTAAAAGTCCACTGCTCTTCCAACTGAGCTACGGGCCCACAGGAATCTTAGCTCCGACTGCTGCTCCGAGGGACTTCCAGTAAAGGTATTCGACCCAATAAGATAAAATCTCCACGAAATTTCAAAAAGTACCGGTGGCATTTAATGGTCGAAACACTAACTGGAACGAATAGGTCTGCGGGTCTCTCTGTTCAGGAACTCATGGCGTACGACACCCACCCTGTCCCGGAATACCTCAGGCGAGAATCCCCAATGCCCCAGGGGCCTACTCTCGTTCCTGCTGAGGTGTATTACTCCAGAGAATTTTTTGCAAAAGAGATGGAACAACTTTGGATGCATGTCTGGCAGATGGCCTGCCATGAGGACGACCTGTCCAACGTTGGTGACCATATGCCATACGACATCGGAGAACTTAGTTTCCTGATTGTTCGGACCGGGCCTGATGAGTTCAAGGCTTATCGCAATGCTTGCCTTCACCGGGGCCGTCGGCTCAAGGAGCGGCCCGGGAAGAAGCTTCATGAGATACGGTGTCCTTTTCATGCCTGGGCTTGGAACCTTGATGGCTCTATCAAAGAAATACCGTGCGAGTGGGACTTTCCCGGAATAAATAAGGATGACCAGGATCTTCCAGAAGTACCGGTTGGGCGGTGGGGACGTTTTATCTTCATAAATCCCGATCCCAATTGCGAGAGTTTTGAGGATTTCCTTGATGACTTCCCCTCAAATTTCGAGCTGCTTCCCTACGAGAAACGCCATAAGGTAGCTGAAGTCCGCAAAGTTCTCCGTGCTAATTGGAAAGTTGCCCAGGATGCATTCGCTGAGTCTTGGCACGTTTTTTCGACTCATCCCCAAGTGGTATGGGGCTTTGGCGATTGCAATGCTCAATTCGACGCATTCAAAAACTACTCACGTCAACACAACCCCTCTGGTGCTCCTAGCCCTCACCTTGAGGGTATTGAATGGACACCGCTTCCTCCCTCACCTGATGGTGTTCCCCGTGAACGCCATGCCTTTACTGGTGCTATCTATGAGCGTCGCCCTGATGGAAATGTTGACGTTACGATGCCCAATGGCACTAAAGGAGTCTTTACCCAGGAAGCAGTGTGGGTGGACGGAGATTTGGGCCATGCCGATCTTCACCTATGTCAGTGGGTCGCAGGCCCACAAGTAGCAGGCGGCCTGATGCCACCACCCGCGGAGGAGGAATCGTCGGGTAATGGTTCCTCTACAAATGACATTGCGGAACGCTTGGTCGGAATAGCTACGGACGACCAGGAAAACGGCGCAATTCCTGATGGTTCTGAGCTATACGGCCAAATTGACGATGATGAGGCCCAAGCAGTCTCGCAACCCCAAACTCGCGATGAACGTGTAAGAGCTACTGCTGAATTAAGGGCACGGGCTGCTTCCGATATGCGCGAGGCTATGCGTCCAATGCTAGGGGACGTCATGGACACCGTGAGTGATACGGAGTTGACTGGCAATATCTATTTCAACCTGTTCCCCAACCTCATGCCATGCGCTTCCTTTGGGCCCCTCGCTATCTGGTTCCGGTTCCGTCCGAATGGTAGCAACCCTGAGGAATGCATCATGGAGGCAATTTGCATTGCCCCTACTCCTGAAGGTACGGAGCCCCCACCTGCTCCACCGGTTCACGTCCTTGACGTAGACGATAGCTGGACTCTAGCACCTGAAATCGGGGGACTCGCGATGGTGATGGACCAGGACACTGGCAACATGCCCTGGGTTCAGAAAGGCGTGCGATCGCTGGAAGGTGGAGTCCTTCAGTTGGCTGACTACAACGAGATCAAGCTAAGGCACTTTTACAAAGTTCTTAACGAGTACCTCGAGCGGGAGTGGTAAAGCTCTATACCAGTTAGCTTTTGTTCAGATAAGGCGCCAGTAAAGAGAGCGTGTCCGGAGTAGAAGGTGCGATCTGTACGCGATCAATCCCTAGCTCCCCTAGCCTCTGTAAATTAGTAGCGACCCGCTCCGGCTCGCCTAGGAAGCCTCCGAAGATACGATCCCCCATGGCCTTGCCCTGCTCTCGCAATGCAGGATCGGGACCTGCCCCCACGAGCGCGAGAAAACCTAGCGGCATATCAGGTGCGACTTCTCGCGCCATAGCTACCCGTGCCACCAAGTCATCTTCACTGAAGGAGGCTACTCGTCCAGCAAATTGAGATGGGTCGCCGACGTCGCTTACTGGAAAACCCATTAACTCCAGGCGATCTACATGCGGGGCTGACTCTCGAAGTGTTCGCGGGCCTGCAGAGGACGCCATCAGCAAGGGAGGAGGTGTTGTAAGTGGCCCAATCAAAGGAATATCTATGTCGTAATAATTACCCTTGAAGTTGCAGGATCCTGTGTGCAAAAGCTTTCGTACGATCTGAAGTGCTTCAATATATCGACCTACTCTGTCCCGGGCTGAAGGAAACTCCCAGCCCATGCCGGTAATTTCATTTTCTGCCCAGCCTGCTCCAAGTCCTGCCTCGCAACGACCTCCGCTTACGCGATGCAGTGCTAGGGCTGCTTGGGCAAACTCAACCGGCGAACGAACCAGATTGTTTCCAAAGGCGATCATTACTCGGATGTGCTCAGTTGCCAGTGCAAATGTTGTTGCAGTAACCCATACATGTGGATGGGGTTGAGGGGAGGAGATATGGTCTGCCACCGAAATGATGGGGTAGCCTTCCGCTTCCCGGTCACGGGCCCACTGCGCTGGGTCCTCATCCACGCTGATGAAGTTAGGGCAGAACTCCATGGTGATTAGCTCCTTTGGGGAAATATATCCTGAGTCTATCGAAAACCCACTGATACTGACCCTAACGGGATGCAGAGACGCCCTCTGCCTGTTCATTATCTGCCGTGGAGGGTGTAGGGGAACGGCCGCGTAGGGGGATCTCCGTAAGGGCCAGGGAAAGGACAACCAGAATTACTCCGCCAATTCCGGACAGAAGAAACAGGCGCTGGTTCGCAAAGGCTACTGCTTCCCTTTGAGTTCCCAGTGCTCGTTCGAATAATGCAACTGAGCCCCCAGCCGCTATAAATTCCTCCTGTGTTCGAGCTAACCGTTGAGGATCTAGCACTAAGGTGGCGTCGTCTTCCAAGGTTTCGTAGACAGCCGCGGGCATGACGGTACGAACGTTTTCGTCAAGGTTCTCACTAAAGGCCGAGCTATACGAAGTGGTAAATAACACTCCAAAAAGAGCCACTCCCAGTACCTGTGCTATTTGCCGGAAATACATCTGGCTGCTAGTTGCTACTCCTGTCATCTCTTGCTCCACACATGCCTGCACAATCACATTGATTAGAGGCGTTACCAACCCTGAGCCCATACCAAAAATCACCATGTAGACAGCAACGTGCCAGCGGGGGTCACCCACTCCCATCATTTGCAATAGAAAAGCTGCTAAACCTGAGAGCGCCGACCCTATTACGATTTGGTACTTAAAGCGGCCTGTCCGTGCGACCGCCCTCCCTCCGATGAAGCTCATCACCACCATTCCAATCGCTTGGGGCGTGAAGATGATGCCAGAGACCTTGGCAGATGCTCCCAAAGACGTTTGGATGAACGTTGGCAGAAATTGAACCGCCGAGAACAGCACCGCACTGGAAAGTAGGGCTATAAAGCCAGTTAGCACGTACATCCGATTCCTGAACAGTGACATGGGGATTACTGCATTGGGATGCCGCCGCTCTTGCACTACGAAGAGGGCAAGCAGCACTACTGCTGTGAGGAGCAAACCTAAAGTGATTGCAGATTGCCAACCATAGGACTCGTAAGCCCACGCTATTGCGAGTAGGCCAGCAACCGTTGCCACCGTCAGTAGAGTAGCCCCGATAAAATCGATGTCGGCTATGCGTCCTCCCTGCTTGGTGTTTGGCAGAGTGGACCAAATGAACGCAAGTGAAATCGCACCAATTGGCAGATTGATGAAGAAACACCAGCGCCAACCGGGTCCGTCGGTAAGTATGCCTCCCACGATAGGCCCCAATAGGGTCCCCGCCGTAATGATTGCCAAGATATAGCCGACATACTTAGCGCGTTCGATTGGGGTGTACATGTCAGCCATCACTACCAGCACACAGGCCAGCACTATGCCTCCACCAATCCCCTGAATGCCTCGGGCAATGATTAGGCTGAGCATGGACGGTGCCAAGCCACAGCCCAGAGATCCCACAAGGAAGATGATCACCCCAGCTATTACGAAGGGACGCCTCCCAAACATATCTGAGAGCTTTCCTACGATGGGCACAGCTACTGTCGAGGTCAGCAGATATAGAGTGAAAACCCAGGAAAGTAACTGAAACCCACCTAGGTCGGACAAGATTGTAGGTAAAGCGGTAGAGAGGATTGAGCCGTCAAGAGAGCTAAGAAACATGCAGAGAGAGAGAGAGAAAAGTAGCAACATCTTTTCGCGTTCGCTTAAGAGGGCACCCAGCGCAGGCTCGGATGAAACAGATCCAGCCAATTACTACCTCGCCCGGGCCGCTGATGCGCCAAGCGCATCCTAGCAGTCTCTGGCGTTCAGCCCCTAACATTTGCTCCCGGTAGAGTCCGCGGGCGGAACAACGGTCCGCAAATGGGAGAGCCTTGTGAAGAACCTCCAAGACCCGATCTGCAGCTGGGACTGCTCTATTGACGAGCGCTACAACGACTACACCACAGGTAATACAGAAGAGGTTCTGCCAGGAATAACTAGGCCACTTCCTGCCGACCTAATTTACGCATGGAATTACGCGTGGCATAGCAACGCTACAAAACAGCTGGAAATCCAAGATCTTGTTCCTATTCCAGAACCTCCAGGGCCAACCATGCTGACCATCGTTGCCGGTCAATTCTGCGTCAATATTGGGATGGTCAATGCTTTGACCTCTACATTCGAGACGGGGGGAAGTGCAGATTTTCTCAAACAGTTCTTTGAAGGAGATGAGGAAGAGATCTCTGCAGAAGTAGCTAAAGATACATCCCGTGCGGAGTTGGTCTGGGCACAGCTAATGGAGCGATGGGGTCGTGCAAACGAGCTTTTTGCTCAAGACGCGGAACGCGCTATTAACCATTATCGAACCTACCTCAATAGAGACTGGACAGCAGTGGAGGACACAGACCTAATAGAAGCATTAAATAAAACTACATCCGAAATCGGGGATATTTTCTTTTCTCACTATTTAGCCACTACAGGTGGCGGACTCCAGACGACCCTTCTCGAAAACTTTCTCAATGAACAAGCGCCCGGACACCCCGCTGATTGGACAGCAGGCCTTACAAGCGGCCTCACTGGAGTGGAAAGTGCACGTCCACTAAAAGCAATCTGGGAACTGAGCCGCTTGGTAGTTAACCGCCCTAAACTTGCTAGCGAAATCGCCAACATCACCCTGGAAAAGTTTCAAAGCCGAGTAGAGCAACCAACTGAGGGAGAGTGGACTGAGTTTGCGCTGGAATTCATAGCTTTCATTGCTGACATGGGGTTCCGGGGGCAACGGGAGACCGATCCCTCTTGTCTTACCTGGAACGAAAATCCCCAGTTCATTCTCAGTGCTCTCCAAGCAAATATGGCAGCAGGGGAAGAGCGCAATCCTCACGTGCTTGAAGAACAAGCAGCAACAAAGCGAATAGCTTTGGAAAAACAGGTGGAGAATTCCCTTATTCAGGAAAAGCGAGGGGAATTCCGCGAGCTATTAGGACTCGCCCAAACTCTTAACGGTGGACGTGAGATAACGAAGGCGAATTGGACGCGACTTTGTCGAACCTACCGACCTCCTATTTTGGAGATTGGGCGCCGCCTTACTGAGGACGGTGTAATTGATGAGGCTGAGGATATTTGGTTTTTGCGGCTCGCTGAGTTACCTGAAGCCCTAAATAGGGGTCTATCAGCAGCTGAGCTACAGGACGCCATCGTCGAACGTCGTCACGAATACGAAGTTCTAGGGGACTATGAGCTGCCAGTCTTATTCCAGCGTCCTGTAGCAGCCTCGTTTCGTCAGGGTGCTGAGGCAACTGGCGAAACCTTATTCCAAGGCATTGGTGTTAGCCCAGGCAGGGCTAGTGGTCGTGCCAGGATAATTCTCAGCGCTGATGCAGCTGCTGAGACAACCGTCCTACCTGGAGAAATCCTTGTTGCCCCCGTTACTGACGCTCCCTGGACTCCAATCTTTCTACCAGCGGCCGGAGTAGTCGTTGAAACTGGTGGGGTCCTTAGTCATGCAGCGACAGTGGCTCGGGAGTATGGGATTCCCGCTGTAACTGGTATTCGTGGTGCAACGGAGCTGATCTCCAACGGGACTATGTTGAGCATTGACGGCGCCACTGGAACCGTAACGATCGAGGAAGGCTAAGCGCTAGCTCGGCGCTTAGCCTTGCAACCGAGTAAAAACTAGCTGTTCTTCGTTCGAAAGCGCTGGCTGATAGTTATAACCCTCATCATTAAAGTCCTTCAGGGCATCAAACTCATCAATGCGATTACGGATAAGGTAACGGGCCATCAAGCCTCTCGCCCTCTTTGCAAATATGCCTATTGTCTTTAGCTTCCCGTCCTGTTCCTCTTTAAAAATAGCGCTAAGGAGCGGGCGCTGTAGGTCCCTCTGGGGCACCGCCTTGGCATATTCCTGGGAAGCCAAATTAAGGACGGGTACCTCGGGGTCGATATCCTCATTGTTAAGCGAGTTCGCGAGGCGGTCACCCCAGAATTCATAGAGGTTTGCTCCTCGTTCGTTGGCAAGCTTAGTGCCCATTTCCAATCGATACGGTTGTATCAGATCCAAGGGGCGCAAGAGTCCATAAAGCCCAGAGAGAATACGCAACCGTTCCTGAGCCCAGGTAAGATCCTCTGGCTTGAAACTAGCGGCATCAAGGCCTTTGTAGACATCCCCCTTAAAGGCTAGTACGCAGGGCTTTGCGTTATCGGGTGTGAGAGGAAGCCGCATGTCTTGAAAGCGTGCATGGTTTAGCTGAGCTAGGGAGTCACTTAGTTTCATGAGTTTCTCTAGGTCCTTAGCTTCAAGCGCTTTGCAGGTCCTCATGAGTAAAGCCGCATCGTCTACAAGAGTGGGTTGTGTCACAGCCAGGCTGATTGGAGGGGCTGAAAAATCCATGGCCTTGGCTGGCGAGAGGATAGTTAGCACGGGCTGCCTCCGATCTTAGATAGTGACTGTAAAAGGATCGTAACAGAACCCTACCCTCCAGCCCTTGCCTCTCCCGCTACTGTGCGCTGAAATCACTTGTGCTGGACGCACCCCGCTCGACGGACCGGTGCGCGCATGGAGAAACGCCATGAACGGTAACGAACTGGTTGCCCAAATCCTTCAAGATGAAGGGGTCACTGAGCTCACCTGCTTCCCTAACAATCCCTTGATCGAAGAAGTGGCGAAGCTTGGCATTCGTCCAATCATGTTTAGGCATGAACGAGGGGCGGTAATGGCTGCAGACGGCTACAGTCGTGTGAGCGACGGCACTCGCTTTGGAGTGGTAGCGACCCAAAATGCTGCAGGCGCAGAGAATGCCATGGGCGGTATCGCCCAAGCGTTCGGTGACAATGTCCCTATTCTGGTCTTACCTGGTGGTTACCCCCTAATAGAGCGTCAAGTCCGTCCAAACTTCTCGGCTGTTGAGAACTACGGTGGCATCGTGAAGTCAGTCGAGGCAATCGACACACCGGAACAAATAGTTCCTGCTATGCGACGTGCTTTCCATGCGTTGCGTAACGGGAGAGGCGGGCCAGTTGTGGTTGAATTAACCTCGGATGTCTGTGCCAAAGATGTGCCTGAGAACAGCCAGCAATACGATTGCCCCTCCTCTTCACGGCAACGTCCATCAGAAGACGATATCGAAGCAGCCATCACGACTCTGCTTTCTGCCAAGTTGCCCATGATCTGGGCTGGTTCAGGTGTACTAACGGCAGGTGCAACCAAGGAACTTCAGGAGTTTGCAGAGTTTCTAGACATTCCTGTATTCACTACCATGGAAGGCAAATCAGCCTTCGACGAGCGCCACCCTCTCGCACTTGGCGCAGGAAGTAGAGCCACCACAGGGGCTGCCCATGCTTGGATTCAGGAATCCGATACAGTCCTAGCCCTAGGTGCGAGCCTCACACACAACGGCTACACCCAGATCGTTCCAGCTGGCAAGACAGTGATTCATAACACCAATGCCGTAGAGGACGTAAATAAAGACACGGCCTGCACTCTTGCCCTTGTCGGTGATGCTCAGCTGACCCTCAAGGCGCTCCTTGATGAGGCAAAGGACCGGACGGGTAGAAAGGAGCACACATCAGAGGCCGCAGCCCGTCTAGCCGAAAAGCAGGTGACTTGGATGTCTGAATGGATCCCGCTGCTCACCTCTAATGAGTCGCCTCTCAATACCTATCGCGTTATCCATGAAATCAACGAGAACGTTGATCACGAGAACTCTATCGTCACGCACGATGCAGGGGCTCCGCGCGATTCAATGGTTCCGTTTTTCACTGCTACCTCGCCTCACAGCTACATAGGATGGGGTAAAACCACTCACCTCGGGTTTGGCATTCCCCTGATGATAGGTGCAAAACTGGCCCGCCCCGATCGCTTCTGTTTGAACTTTATGGGAGATGGAGCTTTTGGGATGTCGGGCCTTGACCTGGAGACCTCCGTGCGAGCTAGTCTCCCTATTACTACTGTCCTACTGAACAATGGTGGCATGGCCACCTACCCAGGTGGTTTCCCAACTGCCCGCCAACAGTTTGGTCTATCACATATGACTGGGGACTACGCTGCGATAGCTGAAGGGCTAGGCGCTACAGGCATCAGGGTAACTCTACCGGAGGAGCTTGGCCCGGCTATTCAAAGAGCCCGCCAACTCAATGGCGAAGGACATACTGTCCTGATAGATGTGCATTCAAACTACGAATCTAAGAAATCTCGATTTTAACTGGGAAGCGTCTTGAGGAACTTTTCGACAGCAACATTGAAGGCTTCTGGTTGGTCAATATTAGCTGAATGACCGGCATTATCGATCATGAAATGCATAGCTCCTGGAATGGTCTCACTCATATAGCTGTGCGCTGCCAGGAAGTTTCGATCGTCTGCTCCTGTCACAACAAGGGTGGGCTTATTGATCGAGGTTAACGACTGAATCACACTAGCATCGCGCTGCGTCAGCATGCCTCTCGCGGCCTTTGCTAAACCTTCCGCTGAACGGTGCCCAGCTGCCTTGACCTCCGGAGATCCACCGAGAGCGGCAAGGCCATCCGTTTCGAACGCTTCTGCTCGGCGAATAGCAAATTGATTCCAACCCTTGCGACCCTGCGGATTATTGAACCCTGGACCTGTATCAAAAAGCATGAGGGCTCTTGTTCGTTCGGGATGCACTAAATTGAACGCTAATGACATGTAACCCCCCAGCGAAAGGCCACCGATTACAGCCTTATCAACCCCGGAGGCATCCAGGATGGCATTCATATCGGCCACAGTCTCAGGCTCTGAGTACATCGCCAGGTCGGTGGGGCTATCCGTTTCCCCATGGCCCCGCATGTCCCAGGCAATTACTCGATAGCGGTCGCTAAAAGCATCGATTTGCCTCTGCCACATGCGGGAGCTGGCCCCAAAACCATGGGTTAGAAAAATGGGGGAACCACTGCCCGTATCTACGTAGTGAAGAGTCACTCCATTCCGGTTAAGCGTTGCCATCAATTACCTCCTTCAGATGAGCGGCAATCATTTGGGGTCGCTGGTCCCATGTCCCGTTATTTCGCCAAGGTAGTGTTCTTCTCTAGCTCGCATGCGACCAGCCTCTTTGCCCCCTCTCTCGTGCTCGTATCCGCAGAGATGGAGGATGCCGTGTGTCAGTAAATGGGATAACTCGTCCTCAAGTGGGTGACCTTGTTCTGATGCTTGCCGTATGGCTGTGGGCACGCTTATAGCAATTTCCCCAAGACTGGGGGCTATGCCTTCTCCTAAAGGCACTTCTGTCACCTCGGGGAAGGAGAGTACATCCGTTGGCGCATCAACCCCTAGGAATTGATTGTTAAGCGCTTGAAGGGTTTCGTCGTCGGTCGTAAGTATGGTGAGTAGCAGACCTTCAGCTACCCCTTCCCCCTTCATGACCCGTCTTGCCAAATCCTCAAGCAATACGAGCGGTACGCTATCCGGTTCGATCTCAACCACGAAGTCAATTAGGTGACTCATCCCAAAGTTAACTGGTAGCGAAAATTGCGGCAGCTTCCCTAGCAGCATCCACCAATGGTGTGGGGAAAATACCGAACACGATCACTCCTACGGTTGATATCCCCAAGGCCACTGCAATAGTTGGGGATATCGCCAGCCGTTCTTCCTCCTCGGCCTCACCAAGGAACATCTGACGTACTACTGCCAGGTAGTAGTACGCCGAAACTACTGAGTTAAGGACGCCAATTATCACAAGCCAAGCTAGGTCTGCACGGATTCCAGCATTGAAAACGTATAACTTGGCCCAAAATCCTGCAGTTGGTGGAATACCAGCTAGTGAGATAAGACAGATTGCGAGCGCGAGCGCAAGGAGAGGTGCACGCCGCCACATGCCTGCGTAATCGGCAATGTTGTCGCTGCCAATCTTTTGCGAGATCCCGATCACGGCTATAAAAGCGCCGAGGTTAGTGAAGGCGTAGGCCGCGACAAAGAGTAGTACTCCACTCGCACCCTGAACAAAATGTTCACCTGCAATAGAAATTGCAGCAAGGCCGATCATGAAGTTGCCTGCCTGGGCTATTGATGAATAACCCAGCATTCTTTTGATATCACGTTGCACAATTGCAAAGAGATTACCGAGGGTCATCGAAGCTGCTGCGATAACTGCGAATATCATCGCCCAGTCGTCGCTGAGGATCTGCTCACCTAGGCCCTCGAAAAAGATTCGCATTACAACAGCAAAGGCCGCAGCCTTTGATCCCACTGAGAGAAAAGCGGCTACTGGGGTCGGAGCTCCTTGATAGACATCAGGGACCCACATCTGAAAGGGAACAACCGCCATTTTAAAGCCAAATCCTGCGATCAACAGGACGCTTGCCACAATGAGAAGGGAACGGCTATCTGCGCCGTTTTCTGTGATTGCAACTGAGATATCGCTCAAAAGGGTCGAACCACTGAAGCCGTAGAGCATTGTCATGCCATAAAGCAACAGCGCAGAGGCGATAGCTCCAAGTAGCAGGTATTTCATGCCGGCCTCGCTTGAGCGCTGGTCCTTGCCCCAGCCGGCGAGGATGTATTGCGGGATCGAACTTAGCTCGAGCGCTAGGAAAATGGTGATGAGGTCCCGCGCACCGGCAAGGAACATTAGACCCGCAGAGGCAGTCAAGACGAGAGCGAAATATTCGGATTGACGACGGTCTACCCGATTTACCCAGTCGATCGAGGCCACGACAACGATCGCTGCAATCCCGGCAAATACGTATTGAAAAAAGACCGCGTACTGGTCTATCGCGAAAGTTCCATCAAAGGCTGTCTGGAAGTCACCTCGAATCACCCACGTGGATGTCCAAATAACCGCACCAAAGACCCCAATAAGGGCAATGTATGGCAGACAAATTCGCCGATTGGGTAGTAGTGCATCCCACACGAGCACTGCGGCTGCCGCAAGCAGGATGGCGAGCTGAGGTCCAACGATGTCTAGTTCGCTCACCCAGCTACCCTCGCACTTATAACCCCAATAGCAGGGTCAATCATGTCCATGATTAGACTCGGGTAGACGCCAAGAAGGATAACCAGCGCAGCTAAGCCAACTACACTCGCATGCTCCCACCAATGTTTCTGATCATCCGCATCGTCCCACTCAGATCTAACGGGGCCAAAGACGACCCGTTGCAAGGTCCAAAGAATGTATCCAGCGGAAAGCACTACACCAAAGATAGCCATGAGCACTGCCCACTCATGCTTTTGGAATGCCCCAATAAAGACTGTTATCTCAGCAACAAAGCCGGCCAATGCTGGAAGTCCTACGCTGGCAAAGCCTGCGAACACCAACCCCGTCGCAATTAGCGGCATTTGCCTTGCCAGCCCACCCAGCTTTCCAATTTCCCGTGTGTGCGTTCTTTCGTACATCAGTCCTATTACCACGAAGAGCAAACCCGTGATTAGGCCGTGAGCAAGCATCTGGTAGGCAGCACCCACCATCGCTGTTGTGCCTAGCGCCCCTATACCAAGCAAAACCAGACCCATATGACTTACTGATGAGTAGGCGATTAGGCGTTTCACATCGGTTTGTCTGAAGGTTACGAAGGCCCCGTACAGCACGCTAATGGCACCAATAGCCGCCAACCAGATGCCATAGTCGTTGGCCTGATCCGGCAGAATTGTTATGCAAGTGCGGATGATGGCGTAGCCACCCATCTTCAAAAGCACGCCAGCCAGCATTACGGAAACAGCTGTTGGGGCATCACTATGGGCATCAGGTAACCACGTATGCAGGGGCACAATGGGAAGCTTTACCGCAAACCCTATGAAGAGAAATAGGAAAACCCAGCGTAGAGGCAAAACTGCGCTTGAGATGTTCGCCTCGCCTAGCAGCTGCATATCAAACGTACCTTCGCTGAAAGCTAAGGCAAGAATCGCAACAAGCATGAAGGCAGAGCCAGCCACGGTATAAAGCACGAACTTCATCGCGGAATATTCCCGCCGTCCTGAACCCCACACAGAAATTAGCAAGTACATGGGAAACAGCTCGAGCTCCCAGAACAGGAAGAAGAGCAGGAAATCCATCGCAGTGAAAACGCCTAGCACTGAAGTGGAAAGCACCATCAGGCTAGCAAAGTAGGCCCGTGGCCGGTGTTCGATTCTGAATGAAACAAGGACAGCTGCAGTAGTTAGGAAAGTAGTTAGAACCACTAGCGGCAGACTCAGCCCATCAACGCCGAGAAAGTACTGTACGTGGAAGGCGCCGACATCGATCCAGGAAGCCTTATCGATGAACTGGAAGCCTCCGCCCTTTTCAAAGGCGAAGAACATTCCAATCGACAAAGCTAGCGCAATGAGGGAACCGAGCAGGGCAACCCAGCGAGAGTAGCTAGCCCGGGTTGCCGGGAGCAGCAGGATCATTATTCCCGCAAAGGCGGGCAGAAACACTAGAACAGTTAAAAGCATCCCAACCCTCCTACAACGGACTCGCAATGAACACGATGATGGCGACGATGAAGACGCCGGCGGCTATTCCCACCCCATACAGCTGCAACTGGCCGGTCTGGGCGTGACGTACCACTCGGCTTGATTGAGTACCCACCCAGCCAATGCCATTTACGGCACCGTCAACAGCGAGCATGTCAAACCTTTCCACCAGCCGGTTCCAGCCACGTTGGAAAACCCTGATAGTGAAAACGCGTTCATATAAGTCATCTAAGAAGAATTTGTGCTCAAGGAGCAGGGCGATGGGCAGGGCAGTCTTGCGAATCTCTTCAGAGGAGACGAGGCGCTTGTGATAAATCGCCCATGCTGTTGCGATTCCCGCCAAAGCGATAATTGAAGAGGTGATTGCAATGCCATAGCTAAATTCTGGCGCTTTGTGAAGTGCCTCCGCAGGCACAGCTGCCTCCACAAAATGATGGAATTCTTTCCCCCATGCCCACCAGCCAGCTGCGATCGCACCGGCCGTTAGGATTAATAGTGGAACCGTCATCACCCAGCTCGATTCATGCGGGTGTGCTGGATCCCCATGGAAGTGTGAATCTTCATCTTCTCTATCTACTGGCTCTCCCCCTTTGTATTCCCCAAAGAAGGTCATGAAAACTGCTCGAAACATATAGAGCGCTGTCATAAAGGACGCGATGGCAGCAACCGTGTACAAGCCTCGGTTGTTTACCCAGGCCTCCAATAAAATCTCATCCTTTGACCAAAATCCTGCCAAAGGAAAGACACCCGCAAGGCTAAGAGTGCCAATCAAGAAAGTGCCAAACGTGATTGGCATTACCTTGCGCAAGCCACCCATACGACGCATATCAAAGGTATTGGTGGCATGGTTCACGGATCCACTACCTAGGAAGAGCAACGCCTTAAAGAAGGCGTGAGTGAACAGATGGAACACCGCCACTGCATATCCAAACACACCCAGCGCTAGCATCATGTAACCGAGCTGGCTGATTGTGGAATAGGCTAGGACCCGCTTGAGATCCGTCTGAACCAAGGCGAGGGAAGCCCCTACAACGACAGTCGCAGCCCCTATCCATCCAACTACTTCTCTCGCATCCGGGGCTACTTCCAAAACAGGCCAGAAGCGGGCCATCAAGTAAACACCTGCCGCCACCATCGTGGCGGCATGGATTAAGGCAGAAACTGGCGTTGGCCCCTCCATCGCATCAGGAAGCCAAACATGCAATGGGAACTGGGCGCTCTTTCCGACTGCTCCAGCGAACAGGCCTAATCCAAAAAGAGTTACCGTGGTGCCTGCGAAGGCACCAGTAAGGGCCAGATGATGAATCTCATGAATGGCTAAGGTCTCCGTCCGAGTCCAAACAAGAAGAATTGCTGCTAACAGCCCAAGGTCCCCAATGCGAGTCACAATGAAGGCCTTCTTGGCAGCGGCCGCGGCACTTGGCTTGTGGAACCAAAAGCCAATGAGCAGATAGCTCGAGAGGCCTACTAGCTCCCAGAATACAAACAGCATGAAGAGGTTGTCTGCCAGGACTAGACCAAGCATCGCGGTGATGAAAAGGCTCATATAGGCGTAATACCGCCCGTAGCCAGGATCACCTGCCATGTACCCCTGCGAATACACCTGAACGAGAAGGGATACGCTAGAGACTACAACCAGCATCACAGCAGTCAGTCCATCAATGCGTACACCAAGAGTTAGTTCAAGTGGTCCTACCTGGAACCATTCGTGAGAGTGGATAGCGACATGGCCATGCGCACCTAAAACATCAACCAGCGTTATGAGCGCTAGCAAAAATGAGATAGCAATCGCAACGATGCTGAGGTATCCGGCAATTTGGGGGATCTTGCGAAGGTATAGCGTGATAATCGTGAATGCAGCTAGCGGACTGAGAATGATTGCCCACAGCACGGCCTCGCTAATCCCTGGTACATCGTGCATCGGCTATATCTTCCTCAGGATTTCGCGAGCCACATGGGATTTTCCAGTAGGCACATAAATAGTTCGTTCGTCACGCATAGAAGCATCTTCGCCTCGACCAACTGGTGGCATGATGATGATGCGCAAGCCTTCTGCCGCAAAAAGCTCCCTCCATGTTTCCGCTACGTACCCGTTAGCCACGCTCATAAATTCAACCCACATGGCGTTACAACCTCAGCAGGTCGAGCTGGTCGACCTCAACGGTTTGACGACTTCGATAAACGGATACTGCGAGAGCGAGGGCTACTGCAGCTTCTGCTGCCGCCACAGTAATGATGAAGGCAACAAAAGCATGACCAGCTATTGGTGTAGCGCTTTCGCCAAAACGAGAGAAAGCAATCAATGTGATGTTGATGGAGTTCAACATCAGCTCTATTCCCATTAGCACGCCAATGGCATTCCGCTTACTAAGGGCAATCACAAGGCCTAGACAAAAAAGTAGCGCGCCAACAGTGAGGAAGTGCTCAAGCGTCAACATCAGCTACGTCCTCGTTTTCCTCAGTCTCTGAACGCACAAGCATGATTGCACCGACAAGAGCGGCAGTAAGTAGAACCGAGGCGATCTCAAAGGGAAGTACCCAGGTCGAGAGCAATGCCTGTCCTAGGGCACTCGCGGACAGCGCTGGCGTACCGTTTGTAGTTGGCCATGCTGTGTCATGAATGACAAATAAGAAGATTGTCGACAATGCTATGCCAAGTAGGATTGCTGGCCCCACCATGGCTGTTTCTGAGTTGTCCCGAACCGACTGGGGCGTAAGCACTATGGCAAACAGGATCAATACCGAAATAGCCCCCACGTAGATGACGATCTGCGCCATCGCTATGAACTCTGCTGAGAGCAGTACGAAAAAGCCGGCAACCCCAATAAAAGTAACAATCAGGAAGAGAACTGCATGTAGCAAGTTGCGAGAAGCCATCACTCCTCCAGCCGCAACAAGCGTGAGGACTGAAAGCACCCAGAAAGCAATTTGTACGCCGGCCCCTTCCATCTACTTGCCTCCTCCAGGTGGGTCCTCAACGGGAACGTACCCGCCGGCCTTTTGAACCAGCCGTGGCCGAGTTGGGATGCTCTCGGGTCTATAGCCTAAGAAACGCGCCCATAAAAAGATCGCAACGGCTGAGAAGACAATGTTGATTCCCGCAAAAGCAAATACCATGCCGTCTCCTAATCCTGCCTCCAGCCACCACAACCGTTCGAGTGAGACGAGGAATAGATTGACCACGGCCAACGGCAAAAGAAACTTCCACGCAAAGCCCATCAACTGGTCCACTCTCAGGCGAGGCAGAGTGCCTCTCGTCCAGATGAAGACCAAATAAAACAGATGCGTCTTGGCGATAAAGATGAGCCATGGTGGCACCCATTGCTCAAGTCCCCACATCGACCACCCTCCCAGGAAAATAGTCGAAGCAAAGGCCGCAGCGGCCAAGGCATACCCTATGTCCATACCGTAGAAGAGTCCCCACCTCATCCCGCTATATTCAGTCAGGTAGCCCGCTACGATCTCGGATTCAGCTTCGGCGATATCAGTGGGTGTTCGATTTAACTCGGCACTAACAGCTATGAAATAGACCACGAAAGCCAAAGGCTGCATGAAGATCAGCCAAAGATCAGTTTCTCTTTGAAACTCCACGATGGCGGGCAAGCTCATCGAGTTGGTAAACACCACCACGCATAACAGCATCAGGACGAGAGGTACCTCATAGCTGACTGACATCGCCACGATCCGCATCGCACCAAACAAGCTGTATTTGTTGTTTGAGCTCCAGCCTGCAATGAATGCGGCCAAAACCGGCAATCCCGACACTCCGATAAAGAAAATCAGTCCAGCTGGAACGTCAGCAAAAACCATACGAGGACCAAAGGGGATCACAGCGAATAACAAAACACAGGGCGCCACAAAGAAGACGGGTGCCGCCCACATTAGGGCTTTATCGGCCACCTTAGGTGTCAATGCTTCTTTTTGAAGCAGTTTGATAGCATCCGCCACTGGCTGGAGTAACCCAAATGGCCCCACTCGATTAGGCCCTCTACGGGCCTGAATTCGGCCAATAATTCGTCGTTCACCATAGACCCCTACATACAACTGGGAGGGGAGAACGAAAATCACGAAGGCAGCAACAAATCCGATAATTGGCGCCACGATGTATGCCAATTCGTAGGGCGCAACCTTATCGATGCCCTCAAGAATTACGCGCGACAAGTTAGAAAGATCGCGAAAGTCGTACCAGTGATCCGTTGCGAGTGACATTAGCGATCAATCTCACCAACGACGATGTCAATGGAGCCCAGTGCCACAATGGCATCCGCGATGGAGCCTCCAACCGTCATCTCTTTTAGGACACTAAGGTTGATGAGCGAAGGGGGACGGATGTGAAAACGATAGGGCGAGGGGCCCTCATCGCTAACAAGGTAGTAGCCCAGTTCACCACGTGGACTCTCTATGCGGGCATATGCCTCCCCGGCGGGCGGCCTCAGGGATAAAGGAACTTCCGTGCTATGTGGTCCACCGGGAAGGCCGTCTAGGGCCTGTTCAATTATTCGCAAACTTTGTCGCATCTCTTCCAAACGGACTATGAAGCGGTCGTAGGCGTCCCCCTGATATCCGATGGGGATTTCAAAGTCGTACTGCTCATAACCACAGTAGGGATCTGCTTTCCGGATGTCCCAAGCTATTCCGCTTCCTCGCAGCATTGGCCCACTCAGAGAGGCATTGATGGCTAGCTCCGGTGGAATAACGGCTACATTCCGCGCCCTTACCAGAAAGATTTCGTTCCCGGAAAGCAGTCCCTCACCGTCAGCTATTGTCTCGCGCATTGGCCCTATCAACGCTCTTACTTGCTCTTCAAAGTCTTCAGGGATCTCGAATGCGACCCCCCCAATACGCATGTAGTTACAGGTGAGTCTTGCCCCGCTAGTCAACTCGAAGATATCTAGAATTTTCTCTCGTTCTCTCATGAACCACATGATCGGTGTCTGCCATGCACCTGTGTCATTCGCGAATGCCCCTGCGCCCATGCAATGACTCGCAAGTCGCTGGAGTTCCGCCATGATTACTCGGATGGCTTGCCCCCTAGGAGGCACGTCAATTCCTGCTAGCTTCTCGACTGCCAGGCAGTATCCGAGGTTGTTCGACATGCTACTCAGGTAGTCCGTTCGATCGGTGAAGGGAATGTTCTGCGTATAGGTGCGTTCTTCCGCCAGTTTTTCCATCGACCGATGCAAATATCCAATTACCATCTCAGCGTCGACAACTTGCTCACCATCCACCGTCGCTTTGACGCGAAACACGCCATGGGTTGATGGGTGTTGCGGCCCAATGTTCATGACAAACGGTTCAGATTGGACTATTTCGCTCATTCGACCGGCCGTACCGGAGGTTCAGGCTTGGCAGAGGTTCCTGCAAACTCATTGAGGCCAGGCTGTAATCCACCTGGCATCGAAAGGAAATCTTTTCGCAATGGGTAACCCGGATAGCCATCCCAGAGCAAGATACGCTGAAGGTTAGGATGCCCTTCAAAGCGAATTCCAAACAGGTCGTACGTTTCTGACTCCTGGATCCACGCCCCCTGCCAGATGCTGACTACGCTGGGGACCGAAGGCTCCTCTCGATCTTGTACCTCAACCTTGGCACAGGCGATTTGGTTCATTTCTAGCGACTGGAGGTGATACACCACCTCAAAGCGGTCCCACTGGTCTACCCCACACAGGTTGGAAAGGTGAGCAAAATTAGTAGCAGGATTGTCTCTCAGGGCACTTAACACCTGGACCAAGTTTTCGGCTTTAAAGATACAGGCAGTCGCAGATATTTTTGAAACGGAGCCCGGTACTAAACGCTCCGCCTCCGCTGCAAGTTCCTCACCGCTCCACCAACGTGTCATCAGTTCCACTCCAACGCACGTTTGCGCCACGCATAAAGGCCACCTACAACAAAGGTTCCCACGAATATCGCGATCTTTCCTAAGCCCACCAGCCCTGCACTCTCGAGCACAACCGCCCACGGAAACAGGAACACAATCTCAACATCGAGTAGCAGAAACAAAAGGGCGATGTAATAGAACCGGAAGTTGAACTGCGTCAGAGCCGGTCCTCGCGTGACCATGCCACACTCGTAGGTATCTTCCTTCACTGGGTCGGAGGGGACTTCGGGTCTGATGTTGACGAACTTAAATGCCCAGGACTGAATAATCGCGCCAGCCGGAAACACCAGCGCGATTATGACAAGGATAGCGATGTGGCCGTATTCGTGGAGCACGCCCTGGCCGTTTGTGAAATCTCTCTCTAAGGACCGCGAAACTATATCACGGCCGCCCCTACCGAGACCAAATCCCTCTTCAGAATTTGAAAAATGGGAGCTTTTTCTTCCAGAAGTTGCCTTTGCGAATGTGAGCGGTAGTATTTCGCCATTATCGTCAATAAGGTGAGTTGATGAGTACTGATAACCAGAGGGACATATATCCCGTGGGAGAAGCTCCTCCTCTGGGAACCATACCTAAGCAGATGCATGCGCAACTCATCCGAAAGTCACGCTTTGGAGAACCCCTTCAGGCCTTTGCGGGTGAAGTGGTAGATATTCCCGCGGTAGGCCCAGACGATGCCCTGGTTTATGTGATGGCCGCTGGGGTTAACTACAACAATGTTTGGGCAGGGCGAGGGGTCCCTATCGATGTAATAGCTGCCCGCCAAAAGGGCGGTGAGGTTGAAGATTTCCACATCGGCGGTTCCGATGCATCCGGCATTGTCTACGCCGTTGGTGAGGACGTTACCAATGTAAAGGTAGGGGACGAAGTTATCGTCCATTGCGGGGAATGGGACATACATTCTCCTTGGGTAACCTCAGCCGGGGATCCAATGTATGACCCTTCCTTCCGCATCTGGGGATATGAGACGAACTGGGGTTCCTTTGCACAATTCACACGCGTGCAGGCTCACCAGTGCCTACCCAAAGCACCGCATCTCAGCTGGGAAGAAGCTGCTGCTCCGACACTCGTTGGTGCGACTGCCTACCGCATGCTCTGTTCGTGGGATCCTCACGACGTGCAGAAAGATGACGTGGTCTTGATTTGGGGCGGGGCAGGGGGCCTCGGTACTATGGCCATTCAGCTGGCTGCACTCCGAGGAGCAAAGCCTATTGCCGTTGTTTCGAGTGATGCCAAGGGGGAATTCTGCAAGAAGCTTGGTGCCGTCGGCTATATCAATCGAAAGAATTTTGATCATTGGGGACGGTTACCGGACTGGGAAGACCAAGAGGGAATGTCGGTCTTCCAGAAAGGTGCTCGAGCGTTTGGCAAGGCCATATGGGATGTACTTGGTGAGCGCCGAAACCCCCGCATTATCTTTGAGCATCCGGGTGAAGACACCCTCCCTACCTCTGTCTTCGTTTGCGATACCGGTGGCATGGTGGTTATCTGCGCCGGTACTACGGGATATAACGCAGACGTTGACCTGCGTTACCTATGGATGCGCCAAAAGCGCTTTCAGGGTTCGCATTTTGCGAACGATGAACAAGCAGGAGCCTTCAACGAACTGGTCGTTCAAGGCAAAATCGACCCATGTCTTTCACGAGTCTTTCCCTTCGATGAAACGGGAGCCTGCCACCAGTTAATGTCCGAAAATCGCCACCCAGACGGTAATATGGCGATCCTCGTGGGAGCAACCACCGAAGGACAGGGTCGCCACTAGGTCACATTCTGGTAGGCAGAAATCTGTATGACCGAGACCAGGAAGGATTTACCGAATGGCTCGTGACTTCGCCGCCGACATTATCGATCCAGTAGCACAAGAGATCGTCTCAAATGTTGGTGTGTGGGTAGACCGCGAAGTAAAGCCAGTTGCCAGTGAGTACGAGCATGCCGATGAGTACCCCGCCCCGTTAGTGGCGGGCATGGCCGAGATGGGCCTCTTCTCTATCAAGATTCCCGAAGAGTACGGCGGCCTAGACCTCAGCTTTGAATGTTATGCGGGTGTGTGCATCGAACTTGCCCGTGGCTGGATGAGCCTCGCGGGTGTCCTAAATACTCATGTACTTGTGGGTTATGCCATCTCCAGCTACGGCACAGATGAGCAGAAACAGAGTTTTCTTCCCCGAATGGTCGAACCCGAAATTCGTGCTGCCCTAAGTATCACTGAGCCTGATGCAGGCTCCGATGCGCAAGCCATTAAGACGCAGGCTACTCGCGATGGCGATGACTACATCATTAATGGCCAGAAAATGTGGGTAACAAACGGACAGCGAGCTGGCGTTTACCTTGTCCTAACTAAGACCGATGCCGAGGCGCTACCAGCCCATCGAGGAATCAGCGCTTTCCTTGTGGAGCCGGCTACTGAGGGCTTCTTCGTTGGACGCAAACTTGAAAAGCTTGGTTATAAGGGCGTCGAGACTACTGAGCTTGCTTTCGACAACGCCCGCGTGCCCGCTGGCAATCTGCTTAGTGGCGATGAGGGACGAGGCTTTCAGCACGTCATGAGCGCGCTCGAGGTAGGACGCATTAATGTTGCAGCCCGGGGAGTAGGAGTAGCCCAAGCAGCCTTCGAAGATGCAATTGCTTACTCTCAGCAACGCCACGCTTTCGGAAAACCAATCGCCCAGCATCAAGCTCAACAAATTCGACTTGCAGAAATGGCAACAAAGATTAGAGCGGCCCGTCTGCTTACTTTTGATGCAGCTCGCCGTAAAGATAGCGGCGCCCGCTCAGACCTAGATGCAGGGATGGCTAAGCTGTTCGCAACCGAGGTCTGTCAAGAGGTGGTGCTCGAAGCGTTACGCCTTCATGGAGGCGTTGGATATAGCAAGGAACTCCCTCTGGAGCGTTACTATCGGGATGCCCCTGTCATGGTGATTGCAGAGGGGACGAGCGACATCCAAAAGATCGTTATAGCCCGCAATCTCCTTCGCGAATACGCCATTGAGTAACCAGTTCCTTAGGGAGCCGTGACCGGACCAGCAACAGCTAGGAGGCAACATCATGACCATTCACGAAGGGCGTGAAGCCTTCGGACGATATTACGAAGAATTTGAGGTCGGCGACGTCTTCAAGCATTGGCCAGGACGTACCATTACTGAGTACGACGATGTCCTCCACTGCATGCAAACCATGAACCACCACCCTCTCCACATTGATGCTCGCTATGCTGAAGAAGAGACCCAATTTGGCAAGAACGTCGTGGTGGGAACTCTCGTGTATTCAATCGTTTTTGGAATGACCGTAACCGAGATATCAGGGAAAGCTATAGCTAACCTCGAAATCGAGTCCCTGAAGCACACCAGTCCCACCTTTCACGGCGACACCATCTACGCTGAGACGACGGTTATCGACAAGGTAGAGTCTCGTTCCCGGAACGATCGGGGGATAGTTACCGTCGATACTCGTGGCTACAACCAAAGAGCCGAAACCGTTCTTACCTTTACTCGTAAGGTCATGGTTCCTAAGCGGAATACCGAAGGATAGCTGGCTAAACTCGCTCCAGAGGGGCTAGGCTTTGTAGGAGCCGTTTTACTCCCGCCTTCGCATCATCGAATGCAACCACCACCTCTACATCACCACGCCTCTCTTGGCTGCTCACGACAATCCCCTCGCCGAAATGGGGATGACTCACGCGTTCTCCAGCCTGCCAATCCGGTGCGGTGGTACTAGCTACCCCTTCTGTGGTAGCCGAGCTAGCAGAAGCTTCTTCCCTTTCAGCTTCCCGAACCGTGCGACGTTCACCACCTCGATACGGCTGAAGAAGATGTTCCGGGATTTCCCCCAAGAATCGAGAGGGAGGATTTGTTAGAGGTCGTCCACCAAGATAGCGCCTATAGGCTCTAGTCAAATAAACCGACTCCTCTGCCCGCGTTATCCCTACATAGGCCAGTCGCCTCTCTTCCTCTAGCTGACGTGGGTCGTCGAATGAACGGATATGGGGAAGCACCCCCTCTTCCATACCCACTAAAAAAACAATTGGGAACTCCAGCCCCTTGGCTGCATGCAATGTAATGAGCGTGACCGCTTCCACCGCCCCCTCCAATTCGTCCACATCAGCGACTAAAGCCACATCCTGTAAAAAGCTGGCCAGGTCCGCAGCCTCTCCTCCAGTTGTGTCCTCGTATTGAGACATCACGGTCCGTAACTGCAACACGTTTTCCAGGCGTTCTTCCCCTCCCTCGTCGCGGTCTCTCAGATAATCCAAGTAGCTGCTAGCCTCCAACACTTGGTCGAGCAGCTCTGCCAGGGGACGATCCCGCTCCCTCCTCATTGCCTCAAGTGTTTGCACGAACCTACGGATTGCCGTTGTGGCCCGCGCAGCAATGCCGGGTATAGGCTCCCCTAGAGAGCTGGCTTCACAGGCGTCCCATAGCGTTAAGCCAGTTGAACGCGCGAAATCTGTTAGTCGAGAAAGTGTCGTACCACCAATTCCCCTCGTGGGCACATTAATAACTCGCAGTAGGCTGGCCTCGTCGAGGCGGTTATGCACCAATCGCAAATAAGCCAGCAGATCTTTGATCTCGCGCCTCTGATAGAAACGCACACCCCCAATTAATCGGTAAGGAATGCGATTCCGGACCAGGGCGTCCTCTATAGGACGCGATTGCGCATTAGTCCGATACAACACAGCGATTGAGGAAAGGGAACGTTCCTTTACCGAAAGGCGCTCCACTTCACGAGCGACAAATTCACCTTCCTCCTCATCGTTGTAGGCCTCGTAAGTGATTAGGGCTTGCCCTTCCTCACTTTCGGTCCAAAGTGCTCGCTCAATATGACTTCGGTTATTGGCAATGACGGCATTGGCAGCATCCAGAATGGGCTGGGTAGAGCGATAGTTCTGCTCCAGCAGATAGGTGGTAGCCTCAGGAAAATCCCTCAAGAAGTACTGCGTGTTCCGTGAGTCGGCCGCCCTCCAGGAGTAGATACTTTGGTCAGGGTCTCCTACCACACAGATATTGCCGTTAACTGATGCCAACTGCCGAGCAAGGGCGTATTGAGCTGGATTAGTGTCCTGGAATTCATCAACGAGGACATGTAAGTACTTTCCTGCCCGCTGTTCCAATACCTCCTTTGACTGCCTGAAAAGCCGAACTGTTTCGACTAACAAGTCATCGAAATCAAAAGCAGAGGCCGCCCGCAATCCTTGCTGGTAGCGTTCGTAGGCACGCGCGACCACCTCCTGGAAGTAAGACTCAGTCTGGTTACCAAAGTGATCTGCACCACGCATCTCGCTTTTAGCGCTAGAGATAGCAGACAGCACCGACCGTGGGGTGAATTGACGCGAGTCAACATGTAAAGACTCCAGTACTCTTTTCATTAGAGCCGTCTGGTCAGCATCGTCATAAATAACATAGTCGGGAGAAATCCCTAGCTCCTCACCGTGAATACGAAGCCAGCGAGCACACATCGAATGGAAAGTTCCTAAATGGAGCTTGGCAGCATCTTCCCCGAGCAAGCCCTGCGCCCGCGCTCGCATTTCTCTCGCTGCCTTGTTGGTAAAAGTCACCGCCAGAATGCGCCAGGGGGCAACTCCTTGCTCCCCGACAAGCCAGGCGATGCGATTCATGATTACCCGGGTCTTACCACTACCCGGCCCAGCGAGGATGAGCTGAGCCCCACCTGGATGTTCCACCGCCGCCCGCTGCGCAGGATTCAGGCCCTCTACAGCCAGTGGTACACGATGGGAACCTGACACCATCCCATCGTATCGACTCCTGTGCTCCTGTGCCCATAAATCGATAAGTCCTGTCAACATTTCCTATCTCGCATCTATGGGACGATGCTGTAATCTCAGGACCGGCAGCACAGGCAGCGCTCCACGCTTCGAGTACGTGGCCCGAAGATAAGGAAAACTCGATGTTCGATTGGCCCGGCGGTACCTGGCAAGACACCCTAAGGCTCGTTCTCGCAGTCCTGTCGATCTATGGCGCCATCATATGGGTATCACTCATTTTCTGGGTTTTCCGAGACATACGTCAGCGCACACGTGATCCCGTCATGCAGCTGGTCTCAGTGTTACTGGTTCTCGCTGGCTTCCTGCCGGGCCATTGCGTTTACCTCATTCTGCGTCCGCGCCAGACACTTACTGAACTTTATGAACGCTCCCTCGAAGAGGAAGCTATTCTTCAAGACCTTGATGACCAGAAAGCTTGTCCGGCCTGCCGCCGCCGCGTGCGAGAGGACTTCCTAATCTGTCCCTCCTGCCTCACTAACTTAAAGGAACCTTGCATCGGCTGTGGCAAACCATTGGATTACGGTTGGATATCCTGTCCCTATTGCGCTCGTGAAAAAGCTCCAGTAGCTATACCTGAACCCGCAGCCAGCCATCTAGAAGGCGACCAAGCAACCAGCGGCCATGAGCTCGGTGGCCTGGTCCGACGCTCACCTTCATTAGAACGACGCCCACCCGAAAGCTAGCAGCCCAACTCCGCCACCACTCGTTCAACCAGTCCAGAAGACCCTAGGATCTCTGACATTCTCTCCAGCTTGCGCTCACCATGAAATCGAGTGTCGTCGAAGATGCCCTCCAGAGCAATCACTGTGTTCTCGGTATCTGTCCTAGAAAGAAGCACGGGGACACCGCGTGCTGAAGCCGCATCAAATAGGTAATCACTTGGCCGCCTGCCTCCCGTCAAGATTAGGCAGGCAGGTTCCGTTGCCAGCGCTGCCAAATGCTGGTCCGTTTTATCGAATCGCACGACTACAGCTTTCGATTCGAAGCGACTCAAATAAGGCTGGCCAGCATCTGACCCAATGGGAGCAATCACAAGATGGTCGCAAGTTAAATCCAGGCCGTCTCCCTCCACCAGAGTTTCCGCCTGAAGAATTGCTTTAGCCTCTGAAACACTGAATCCTGCTAGCGTGCGGTCTTCCTCGATAACAAACAGTGGAGCTCCACCAATCTCATCAGGCGCTGCCTTGGCCACAAAGGACGGTACATCCACTGCAGCTACCGCTAAGGGCTCAATCTCTGCCACTCGTTCCTCAGAAGGCAGGCCACGCGCCACAAAGATGGACGCGTCCGCACGGTCTAGTGGTTGGTCCAACTCAGCGACCACAATTTCATCACCACTGGGGGTCGGAATAACGTTTGCTGCAACCGGTGTCGCTGCACTGCCTGGTGCGAACTCTAGGCTTCCAAACCATCGAGCATCCGCAACTGCATTGCCAGCGCCTACGGACTCTCCTCGCACTAACCAGATACGCTGTCCCGAATACGCCAGGTTGCGAGCCACTGTTGCTGCAACACCGGTCTTACCAGATGAAGGCTTGTCGGAAATCACGCTTAGTAAGGGCATCTCGCCAAATTTTGCGCGTCCCCTATCCCTTGCGGCAAGCCTGAAGGCCAAAACTGTAAACTGAGGTTGCAGAAAAAAGCCTAGGTCAGCAACCCAAAGGGGGATTCGTGAAGGTCGCCGATGCTGTAGCTGAAATACTAAAAAGGGAGGGTGTCGAGTTTCTAGTCGCCTATCCCGTCAATCCTATTATTGAGGCCGCAGCCCGCGCCGATATTCGCACAATTATCGTCCGTCAAGAGCGAGTGGGGCTTCATATGGCCGACGCCTTTAGCCGAATAAACTCCGGTGACCGTATCGGTGTTTTTGCGATGCAACATGGACCTGGTGCGGAAAATGCCTTCGGTGGTGTCGCTCAAGCCTATGGAGACTCAGTTCCCATTCTAGTAATGCCTGGGGGGTACGCCCGGAACATTACTAACACTCCTCCCAACTTTAACTCCTTTCTAAACTTCCAACACGTGACTAAGTGGACCGAACAAGTCACTCTCGGCTCGACCATTCCCGATGTCATGCGACGAGCCTTTACCCAAGTGCGTAATGGTCGTCCTCGTCCTGTTCTCATTGAGATCCCCTCAGATATCTTTCAAGAAGAGGTCCCTGACGAGTTCCTTTACGAGCCCCCTCCTTCTCTACGAACCGGTCCCGATCCAGAGGATGTAGCCACCGTGGCGGAGATCCTCCAAAACGCAGAACGACCCATCATTTATGCAGGCCAAGGAGTCCACTACGCAAAAGCCTGGAAAGAGTTACGTGAACTGGCAGAACAGTTGCAAATCCCCGTCACCACTAGCCTTCAAGGTAAGAGCGCTTTCCCCGAAGACCACCCTCTCTCACTCGGCTCCGGCGGCCGTGCTGTTCCCCGTGCCGTCCATGAGTTCCTTCATGATGCTGATGTCATCTTCGGTATCGGCTGTAGTTTTGCAGCTACAGGCTTCGGCATTGCCATGCCTAAAGGGAAAACAATCATCCATGCCACCCTCGATCCCTCAGACATCAACAAAGATGTCACTTCGGCGTATGCCCTTATCGGGGATGCACAGCTAACACTTTCTGCCCTGCTCTCCGAGCTCGGTGGTGTAACAACTTCACGAACCAACATCACCCAGCGCATCGCAGCCATGAAAAAAGATTGGCTTGATGAGTGGATGCCAAAGCTTACTTGCGAAGACTCACCGCTATCCCCCTACCGTGTCATCTGGGATTTGTTTAACACTGTCGAGGTTGAGAACACCATCATCACTCACGATGCTGGTAGCCCAAGGGATCAGCTCTCACCATTCTGGGAAAGCCGCACTCCGCTTAGCTATATCGGGTGGGGTAAGACCACTCAACTCGGGACAGGCCTCGGTTACGCGATGGGCGCCAAGCTGGCGCGTCCCGACAAGCTCTGCATCAATGTCTGGGGTGACGCTGCTATCGGCTTTACTGGCATGGACTTTGAAACAGCCGTCCGTGAGCGCATTCCAATCCTTTCTGTCCTGCTTAACAACTTTTCTATGGCGATTGAACTTCCCATCATGCAAGCGGCAACCGAGAAATACCGAAGCACCGACATTAGTGGGAACTATGCAGACATGGCAAAAGCCTTCGGCGGCTACGGAGAGCGTGTCACCAATGCAAACGACATTATCCCTGCTATCAAGCGGGGTATTGCCCAGACTCAAGCAGGTGTGCCCGCCCTGCTTGAGTTCATCACAGAGAAGGAGATTGATATCTCCCGCTACTAAGAGGCAGGGGCTTCAGCCTCAAGACCAAGATCTCGTACGACTGCAATCTCACGACAGTTAGTAACGAATGGGCAACGAAGACACTCAGTCCAAACCTTCTCGGGAAAATCCATCACGTTTGCAAGGACGAAGCCTTGGCGCTCAAAGAAGCCTGGCTGATAGGTGAGAGCAAATACTCGTTCGATACCGTTACCTCTCCCTTCCTCAACGCAAGCTTCTACTACAGCTGCTCCTACCCCTTTCCCATGCTGGTCTTCACGAACGGCAAGGGCCCGTATTTCCGCAAGATCAGAGCCCATTACATGGAGAGAACCACACGCCACAATCTCTCCATCTTCGCGAGCAACCTTGAAATCACCAATGGCTTCACGGATATAGCCATGGGGACGTTCCAGCATTTCCCCACGCTGGGCCCAATGATCGATCAGCGCATAAATGGCATCGGTATCACTTAAGAGAGCTGGTTCGACACAAACCATTGGGAATCTCCAGATAAGCGGGGCGGAAGAATAGCCGACCTTCGGTGGTTACTGGTGTTGTTTTCCTGACACAAGAGGGAGGCCTAAGCGCCGCCCAGCAACATTCCTCGGAGCAATGGACGCTTCAGCATCGTATTCCGAGTGTAGACCTAGAAGCTCCTTACACGCTCGCCTACCCCTCTGGTGTAGGCTCGTGTTAGCGCAATCGATTTAGGGGGTGGTTTGGACATGCGGGTCTCAATAATCGGTCAGGCTCCCTTTGGTGAAGCAGTCCTGAAGCGACTCCTCGAGGATGGGATTGAAATCGTCGCTGCTTCTGCTCCAGAGCCGCAGGATGGAGCACGGCCAGACCCCCTTTGGGAGGCAGCAGCCGAAGCGGGCTTAACTCCTATCGACACTGCAGCGCTCAAAGGAGCGGAGGGCCTTACTAAATGGCAGGCAGCTGATGCTGAACTAGGAGTGATGGCTTTTGTCACTGAGATGCTCCCCGCGCAAGTACTGAATACTCCTAAACAGGGCACCATCCAATATCACCCTAGCCTATTGCCCCTTCACCGTGGTTCCTCAGCCATGAACTGGCCAATTATTTTGGGCCGCACCAAGACTGGGCTCAGTATCTTTTGGCCAGACGAGGACATGGATACTGGCCCCATCCTCCTCCAAAAACAGTGCGACATCGGACCAGAAGACACCCTGGGCTCTCTTTACTTCGACAAACTTTTTCCTATGGGTGTGGATGCGATGGCGGAAGCTGTATCTCTCGTAAAGGCTCAAGATGCACCTCGTATTGAACAAGACCACTCTGTTTCCACCTATGAGCCCCCCTGCAACGAAAATCACGCAAGAATCCGATGGTATGAACCAGCTCAGCAGGTCTATAACCGCATCCGTGGTTGTAACCCACAGCCCGGTTCCTGGACGACGATGCGTGGAGGTGAACGCCTCGGAATTTTCGACTGTAGTCTTTCTCTAACCAACGAAGCAGGCATGCCTGGAGCCGTTCTTCGCATCCAAGAGGACGGGATAGACCTACGGCTTAACGGGGGTGTTCTCCACGTAAAGCGAGTACAGCCACAAAACGCTCGCAAGGTTAACGCCGGCGAATGGGCTACCGAGATAGGATTGCAATTAGGAACGCGCTTCCGCTAATAGAAAGTCCGTCTACTCTTCTTCTCCTGGCTCCAATGGCTCAGGAGGCTCCTCGCAATTGAAGTCTGGCTGCTGCGGTAGACCACGATTGATTCCCCGGTTCCCCGAACCTTCAGACAGGTTCACTAGGACTGTCGCTCTCAAGGGTGCTAATAGGCCCTGCTTGGCCGTCAGTCGAAGGGTATAAACACGCGGTGCAAAGTTCCTATCTTCAAGTTCGATTATGCCCAGGTTGGCATTTTCCATATTGACACAGCCCGATGCCAACTCAATCCATTCCCCTTCGGTCGGGTTAGCTCCTGGACCAATCTCCAATAGCCATTCCGTTAAACGGGCCGTATTTACAGTCCCAAAAACATTGGCCCCCAGTTCCACCTCAGCACTATGAAACGGAACGATGATTTCGACCGCGTTAAGTCCAGTACTGGGCTCCTCTGGCATCAGGGGAATAAACACCTCAAGATCCTTGGGCGGATCTTCAACTAACTTGATAGCAAGGTCGGGCTTCCATTCGGGAAGTGTCACGAAACGCTGGGCTTCCCGAAATCGGAGCGGTGTCTTACTAGAGGCAAGCAGGCCATTGCGGGTATCAATGATCGCTGGCTCACAAATCTCATCGTATTCGACATCCTTTCGCACCCAAGCTTGAACAACCTGATCGCATCCACCTTCAAGTTGACGGTCCGTCGTAGGAGTATTGAAGTCGGTAAGTTCCACGTTCTCAGGCTGAAGCTCGACAAAATCCAGGACTGCTTCTATTCGGCTCTTGTCTAGCAAATAACTATGGAAGTCCCCCATCCAATTTTTGAAAAGCCATAGAGTAGTGCGGGCAGAGGCATAGCCCCCGCTGCGTCCATCTATTACAAGCTCATTTGTAGCGTTCCCAACCCACACCGCAGTGGCAGCATGTCGTGAATATCCATTCACCCAGGTTTCCAACGTATCTTCCGAGTCCAATGGACCCTGCTGGGTTCCAGTCTTTATCCCGGTCGGAAGCTTCTCCCCATTCACAAATGTGTCTAGCAGAGTGTCCTCATTGCTGGCCCCGCAACCCCAGATAATGAAGCGCGCTTTGCAGTCCGACATGACGCTATGGAGAAGCCACACGCTCCCTGCATCAACCATCCGGATCCGTTGAGGACCTTCGTGCTGGAAAATGACTTGGCCGTTGATATCGCGCACTTCTAAAACCACTACCGGATCAAGAGGCCTTGTACCTGGCAGCCTTAAATGTCCCCGCTGGAAGTCCAGCTTCTGCTGAAGGGCATTCTCATAATCCACACCTTCATCGAATGCCGTGTTATTCAGTGTGTCTGGCGCCACTGCAGTTGCATGATGGGGTACGCCTACCATGACACCCATGTTTGCAATTGTTGCGTTCATGTAAGCCATATCAACAGCACGAATATTGGCTCCACCCGTCGCAATCGAGGCCCCGTAATAGATGTCTAAATGGGAGACGAAAGTTGGATCAAACTCCTGTTGAATAGTGGTGATCCCCAGAAGCTTCGCCATGGTGATCACATTTTGAATTCCAGCTTCCTGAGCAGCCCGATACGCAGGTACATTCTGGGAGCCACCAAGTGCCGCCCTCGCGGTGATCAACCCTTCTGTCCGCGGTTTCGGACGAGGATTGACTATCTCAACCTCTGTTCCTTCTAGCTCCATTGGATTGGTATCCCAAAGGATGCTCATCGGTACCTTGTTCGCATACTCGAACCAGGCTAGATATACCGCTGGCTTTAAGGCGGAGCCTGGCTGGTTGATCTCTACCAACTGGTCTACGTTGCCTGCCACACGAGGGTCAGCGGTATCTGAAGGATCTCGATTGGGTGCATAAACCAGTATCTCGCCTGTTTCGGGTTCAATCGTCACGACTGCCGCGTTATGGCACTCGCACCCAGCCTCCAAGCCCCGCTCGATAGCTGCCCGTGCTAGGGAAAGCGCATCCTGCGTGGCCTTCCAGTCCAGCGTGGTGCGAACAGTCCAGCCAGCGCTATGAACACTGGTTACGCAGTCGGACACGTTCTCCAACTTAGGTAAAAGCCCTGCCTCGCACATGCGAACTAGTCGTGGTTCCACCTGGTTATCGATAAAAGCAGAGGCATCTTGTGCAGCTGTTGTTGCAGCGGGATACACAAAAAGTATCTCTGCCTTAGCGTCCTGGCCCTCGGAATAGGTTAGCCATCCGTGCGCAATCATGAGGTCTATCACCGCCTCTTGTCGCGCCTTTGCATCTCCCCCAACCGTCATGCGTCCGAGCACATCTAGAATGCAGGTGTTGTCTTGGCCTCGTAGGCAGTTGAGCCGAGGATGGTATAGCGTAGGAAAGGCAGGAATACCAGCCAGCATTGCTCCCTCTGCCAGAGTGAGATCTGCTGCGTCCTTTCGGAAATAACCTTCAGCAGCAGCCTGTACTCCCACATAGCGGTCGGCATATGAAATTTGGTTCAGGTACCAGGTAAGAATCTGCTCCTTTCCATAGTCCTGCTCCAGTTCTATCGCGTAAGCAATTTCTCGTAGCTTTCGATCCAGGGTGCGCTCCGCAACGCAGGGGTTATCGAGGTCAGTCAGGCTCCCACAGATGTACACGTTCTTAATTAGCTGCTGTGTAATCGAAGACCCACCGGTTCCACTACCGATACTGCCCCCTATGTAATTTTCCCAGGCTGCCCTTGCAAGTCCCCGATAGTTCACCCCAGGGTGAGTCCAGAAATCATTGTCTTCCGTAGAAACAGTTGCATCGATCATGCTTTGCGAAATGTCTTCCAGCTTCACGGGATGCAGTAGCTGCTGGTTCGGATTCGTCAGGACGCCCAGCTCTACTTGCCCTGTGCGATCGTAAATACGTGTTATTCCTACCTGTCTTTCGATTAGTAAATCCTCGATAGGGACATAGTCGCTGGAATAATGCTGGTAAACCGCGAAGACACTTCCCGCCCCTGCAGCTACAGTGGCAGAGGCGATAAAACCAATAAAAAGTAGGGCAATTGCCCAACCTGGCAACCCGTTACGCTTACTGTTATCGCGACGAGCGCGAAGCCTGCGACGAATTACAACCCGACTAGACATGGCCGATAGCCCAGGTAAACGGGAAACGGAATCGGGGCAAACACGTTGGATGGGCGGTAGGCCGCATCATGTCGAGCCTAGCAAAGCCCCCCGTTGCGGGCACGTGCGGGAGACGCTGTGTACGATTTCCACATGGAAATCTCTCGTGAACAGGTACTACACATCGGTAGGCTTGCCCGGCTCGGGCTCCAACCGGCAGAAATTGACCGTCTTACTAGTCAGCTTTCCGACATTCTCGGTCACTTCGAGGCATTAGGGGCCGTTGATACAGCCGATGTTGAACCAACGGCCCACCCCCTTCCCCTTCAAAACATCATGCGTACCGACTCAGTGGCTTCCTCCCTCACAAGGGAAGAAGCACTAAGTAACGCACCTGAGGTAGAGGATGGGCTTATTCGCGTCCGAGCGGTACTCGAATGAGTGAACTCTGGGAACTCACGGCGCATGCAGCCCAGGAGGGATTGCGTGCAAAAGAATTCTCCGCGATCGAATTAACGGAGTCCGTGCTTAGCCGCGTCGATGCCGTTGAATCTAGCGTCAACGCTTACATCACCCGTACAGACACCATTGCACGGGAGCAGGCCATGGAGGCCGATGCACGATTTGCAGCGGGAACTGCCACTCCCCTCACTGGAATTCCCTTCGCGATCAAAGATCTCATTGTCACTAAGGGAATCCGCACCACTGCGGGGTCCCGCATGTTGGGTGATTTCATTCCACCTTATGACAGTCATGTGTTTGAGCAGCTAAAACGCGCCGGTGCCGTCTTGGTGGGCAAGGCAAACATGGACGAGTTCGCTATGGGGTCCAGCACAGAGCATTCCGCCTTCGGGCCAACACACAATCCTTGGGATACCGAGCGAGTTCCTGGAGGTAGCTCGGGGGGCTCAGCTGCTGCGGTCGCAGCAGGTGAATGCTTAGCCGCCTTGGGCAGCGATACCGGAGGAAGCATTCGTCAGCCAGCTTCCCTCTGTGGAGTTGTAGGACTCGATCCAACATACGGACGCGTTAGCCGCTTCGGCATAATCGCCTTTGGAAGCTCACTCGACCAAGTAGGACCCATCGGTCGAGACGTACAAGACGTTGCGACGATCCTTGACGGAATCAGCAGCCATGACCCTCGAGATTCCACTAGCGATCCAGCTCCCCGCCCTGATATGCGCCACTACCTCGGCCGCGACATTGCAGGTAAAAGGATCGGTGTACCCCGAGAGTATTTCGTCGAGGGCATGGAGTCAGGTGTGCGAGCCAGGATAGAAGAAGCATTAACCCGCCTAGAATCGCTGGGCTGCGAAATAGACACTGAACTCTCCCTACCTATGACTGAACATGCCCTAGCCGTTTACTACCTCATAGCCCCCAGTGAAGCGAGCTCTAATTTGGCCCGTTACGACGGAGTCAAGTACGGGCTTAGCGAACGTGGTGGCAGTGGTATGTGGGAGAACATGGAGCAGACTCGTGAACAGGGCTTCGGAGACGAGGTCAAGCGACGCATCATGCTGGGTGTATATGCCTTAAGTGCAGGCTACTACGATCAGTTTTATCTAAAAGCGCAAAAGGTACGCACCCTCATCACACAGGAGTTTCAAGAAGCTTTCACCCGCTACGATGCACTCGTCACTCCAACCACACCTGGTATTGCTTTCCCTTGCGGAGCAAAGCTCGATGATCCCTATGCCATGTACTTAAACGATGTCTATACACTCCCCAGTGCCGTGGCAGGACTTCCCGCCCTCAGCCTTCCCTGCGGTAGGAGTGAAGAAATGCCAGTTGGCCTTCAAATTATTGGAGATGTCGGAGGAGAGGGGACGATCCTCCAGATAGGCCATGCTTTCGAACAGTCTTTCGGACAGGCCAATCGCCTTGCCCCACTGTAATCCTTTGTATATCCGTCCCCCAAAAGAGGCGTAGGGAAATAGCTGTGGAGCAAAACCCACCTAGTGCCAACCGTTTTGTTTCCCGGAGTCTGGCTTCCGTACCAGCTAGTGGCATACGGGATTTTTTTGACATCCTAACCACCATAGACGATGTCATTTCCCTCGGAGTCGGTGAGCCAGATTACGTAACTCCGCAACCTATCCGGCAAGCAGCTATAGAAAGCATTGAAAATGGGGAAACGCACTACACCTCTAATTACGGGCTCTTTGAATTACGGGAAGCTATTAGCTCGGAACTCCAGCACCTTTATGGAGTCTCCTACGATCCCTCTACCGAGATCGTTATAACCAGTGGATCCAGCGAGGCCTTTGATATCGCCCTACGCTCTCTCCTCGACGATGGAGATGAGGTTCTCTGTCCTGATCCCAGCTATGTCGCCTACGAGCCTGCCGTTCTAATGGCCAAAGGTCGCTTTTGTCCCGTTCCCACCAGTGCCGACAACGACTTTCGATTAATTGCAAAGGATGTCTCCGAACGCATAACAGACCGCACCAAGGCTCTTCTTTTCGGCTTCCCTGCCAACCCTACCGGAGCCACCATGGACTACTCCGATCTAGAAGGAATCGCCGAGGTCGCTAATACCAACGACCTTGTAGTCATCAGTGATGAGCTATACGCCCGGCTCACTTACGAAGGGCAGCACACCTGCTTCTCCTCTATCAACGGCATGCGAGAACGCACAATCCTTATTGGTGGCTTTAGTAAGACCTACGCTATGACAGGTTGGCGAGTCGGCTGGCTAGCTGCCCCGAGCCCCCTCGCTGAAGCGGCAATGAAAGTTCACCAATACGTCATGATGTCAGCACCAACCGCCGCACAGTACGCTGCCCTGGCTGCGATTCAACACGGAGAAAGCTTCGTCCAGGAGATGCTAGCTGACTATGACCGCCGCCGCCGTCTCATGGTCGATGGGCTTCATGCCATCGGCCTCCCAGCTTTCAACCCCCGAGGGGCTTTCTACGTCTTTCCTGATATTCGTCCTACAGGCATGGATAGCACCACCTTTAGCCAGCGGCTACTCACCGAGGAGCGAGTGGCCGTAGTGCCCGGAGTCGCCTTTGGCTCGTCCGGTGAAGGGTTCGTGCGCGCCTGCTACGCCAGTGGTTACGAAGAGATCGAACGTGCACTGGAGCGTATCGGCCGCTTCGTTCAGCGCAATCGCTAGCACGCCCCCCGACATTGTTCCCTGCACCTCATATACGAATTCAACTCTCAGGCCCTTCTACATATCGCCTTCAGAAAGCGACGGGTTACCGATGCCCGACTCCCCACAGATTAGTTCTTTGCAACACCCTCTTGTGAGCAACCTTCTGTAACTAATCATGGGGGCTACACTGACGCTCACCCAAGCCCGTGCTAGACTCGCTCGGCTGCCCCCATAGGGGTACTTATTTCTATGTGCTCGCTTCAGCGACCCTGATGAAGGACGGACAAAGATGGATCTGAGCCTCAGCGAAGAGCAGACCCTTATCCGAGATTCAGCAAGAGACTTTCTCGAAAATGAATGCCCCGAAGAACACGTGCGAGCCATGGAAGAAGATGAGGCTGGCTATAGCCCTGATCTCTGGAAGAAAATGGCCGAACTTGGCTGGCAAGGGCTAATGGTTCCAGAGGAACATGGTGGCTCTGGTTTTTCATATCTGGACCTATGCGTTCTTGTCGAAGAATTTGGCCGAGCCTTGGTTCCAGGACCCTTTATTCCCAACGCGACATGTGCCGCCTGGCTCTCAATTGTCGGAAGCGATGCCCAGAAGGCAAAATATTTGCCTGGTATTGCTAGTGGGACCGCCATCCATACCTACGCAGTAACCGAAGAAACCGGTCGCTGGGATCGGGATGGCTTCAACCTAACGGCTACCCCAGACGGGGGCGACTATGTCCTCAATGGCACAAAACTCTTCGTTCCCGATGCCCACATCGCTGACTACCTGCATGTCATCGCCAAAACCCCAGATGACGCACTCGCTAGTTTCGTTATTCCACGAGACCAGAGTGGTGTTGAGGTTAACCTCCTCAAGACTATTGCCAGTGACAAACAGGCCGAAGTTGTTCTCAAGGATGTTCGCGTTAGTGCTGACGACACGATGATCACTGACGACGAAACAAGCCTGCGTGCTCGCAATATCGCCATAAATCTTGAAAATGCCTACTTAGTCGGCCTAGCCCAAAAGGATTTTGAGATCGCCGTCAACTACGCCAAAGAGCGAGTTCAGTTCGGCCGACCAATAGGCTCCTTTCAAGCCATACAACACAAAGCTGCCGATATGGTTACTGATGTCGACGGAATGCGTTTCATCACATACAAAGCAGCCTGGGCCACTAGTGAGAATGAACCTTCCCAACATATGGACACCTCCATGGCCAAGGCTTGGTGCAGCGAGGCTAGCCGACGGGTAGTCGCCCACGGTCAACAAATTCACGGGGGCATCGGCTTTACGAAGGATTACATCATCCAGTTGTATTTCCGCCGCCAGAAGCGCGCCGAGCTTTTCTGGGGTGACGCAGACTTCCACCGCGAACAAGTCGCGACCATGCTGGAGATATAAAACAAACCCATATCTGGGGACGGGCCCTACCCGTGCTTAAGGTCGTTAGTGACTATGGGGATGTGAGTGTCCCCCTGGCCCATGGCTGTGACCGTGATGAGTTATGTCGTCTGCACCACCAACTTCGCTTTCCCCACCCCCATCTTCTTCTCCACTATCTTCCCATGGCGCAGGTCCATCACCAATTCCAGCCTCGGCACGCCCCACTACAGCAAAATTCCCAATCACCTTCTTCGCTTGAGCTCCGCAATCAGAACAAGGTGTTAGCTGTAAGGCATCACCCATAGGCATGCGCTTCTCAAAGCGTTTGCCACAATCCCCACATTGGTATTCGTAAAGAGCCATTACTCGATGTTGGAGATGGTCATCCGCTAGGTCAACCTGTATCCGCTTTTCGCTCGCGTTCGTAAGGGCCAGAATGGCGAACTACCTCGCGAAAACGATCGAAGTTGCCGTCAAAACGACGGGTGGCGCTACCACGTCGCACTCCTTGATGCTCACAGGCTGACCCAACAGAACAGCTAGCACAGCAATATCTCCGAGTCGCCATCACATGTGGCTGACCCTCTATGGGCATAAGGCAACGGTCACACCGAATAATTTCAGTCACGGAAACCTCCTCTGACATTCTCTGCTCCAATGTCCATCAGCGAAAGGGAGAGGGTGGCCTACGCTCTGTCGCTCCGTCATGCTAGATACATGGTTCGCATTAACCGCGTCTACACCCGCACCGGCGATGATGGCACAACTGCCCTTGCTGGAGGACAGCGGGTACCCAAGGATAGCCTCCGCATTGACGCTTACGGCACTATCGACGAGTTGAATAGTGCCATCGGCATCGCCGTCGCAAATGGACTTGAAGCCCCTATGAGAGAACCATTCGGCGTGATTCAGCAGGTCTTATTTAATCTTGGAGCCGAACTCGCTACTCCTATTGAAGCAGGACAGGAAGCAACCGGTCCCCATATCGAGAACCGCCATGTCGAGGACCTGGAAACCTGGATAGATGAGTGGAACGCTAACCTCGAACCCCTCACTAGCTTTGTCCTACCTGGAGGTGACCTTACTGCTGCCCACCTACATCTTGCCCGCACTATTTGCCGCCGAGCCGAGAGGAAAACCTTTGCTCTTAGCCGAGAAGAACATGTAGGGGCATTGGTTACCCCCTACCTTAACCGCCTCAGCGATCTACTTTTCGTTGCTTCTCGTCTCCAAAACAACCTTAGCGGAAATGGTGATGTCCTCTGGAACTCTAGAAAGTTTTAGGCACTAGCGCCGCAGTCGGACGATATTACCCTCTGCAAATAGCCCTCGGATGCTTATGCCGCAACGCTCATAGGCTGCCCTGGGAATCCCCAGATCAGCTAAATACAATTCTCCGACGTGATTAGCGCATGCAGGATCTAATTGCCCCGTTTTCGGAAGGTCAAATACAAGCGTGGTAGTTGCCTCCACCGCGGGGCTACTGATTGATCCCGTATCTCCATTAACCCCAGTGGGGATATCCAGGGCTAGGACAGGCCGGGCAGCTACAGCTGCGATCTCCGTAACCGCTGCAGCCAGTCCTGTTGGCGCCCCTTCTAGCCCGTACCCCACCAGGGCATCAACAACAAGGTCAGCTTGGCGAACATGGTCCTCGGCAGTGTGTTCGCTGGTATCTCTATCGGCAGGCTCCGCAATACCAGCCTCAGCCAGAATTTGCAGATGTCGCTGTGTCACGAAGCTCATCTGACTTTCAACCTCACTAAGCAGTGGCTCCGCTTGCACACCCCAGTTGTCAAGGTGACGAACTGCACAGAGCCCTGCCGCTCCCACATGACCTCCACCAGCCATAACCACCACCCTTTGCCCCTTGGCACTACCACCCAGCATTGCTAACACAAACCGTGCCGCAGCATGACCTGCATTTTCCACGGCCTGCAGTATGTCGTAATGAAAAACTTCTTGCGCAGCACGCTGAACCTCACGCATCTGCGCAGGCATGACGATAGGAACATCCTTCAACTTTCGCTGCGGGAAACCACCAGGATTTCGCTTTATCGCCATGAACCCACCGGATGCTACGCCTGCGGGTGTGTAGCAGTCACTTTCGCCCCGATACCCCCGCGGGAATGAAAGTCACCGATTACCATAGCTCGACGTGGTGCGATCGCCGCCACCACATCATCCAAAATGGTATTCACCACGTCCTCGTAAAAAATACCTCTCTGCCGGAAGGCCTGTAGATAGAACTTGAAACTACGCAACTCGATGCAACGTTCCCCAGGGGTATATATCAGCGTGATTGTTCCAAAGTCCGGTTGGCCTGTCATCGGACATACACTTGTGAACTCAGGAGCATCAAAGCGAATCTCGTAATTTCGTTCCCGGTGTTGATTCTCAAAAGAATCAAGGGTGCCATCGATAGCGAATTCGTTCTTACCCATAGAAATTAGCGTGCGACTCCGAGCGGCCCTGTGCAAGCGTTGAACTATCGTCCTTTACGTAGCCCAAAGGGTAGAGGGATCGGATTGAAGTTCGTGTCGGTGTCGTAAACATCCACCCCCTCTAACCGCTTCATCGTATTAACGACAAGGTAGGTCAGGGGCGTAGCAACAACTTCATAAACCGTCTTGATGAGCCAAGCTCTCCAGAAAAACGCCCAAAGAGCTTCTCCGTTCGCAATCGTAGCGGTACCAAAAAAGGCAATAGTCAGGAAAACCGCTGAGTCGAATCCCTGCCCTATGAAGGTCGAACTAATCGTGCGAAGCCAGAGGAAGCGCCCCTGTGTAATTTGCTTTAATCGAGCCAAGACAAACGAGTTAGCAAACTCGCCTACAAGAATTGCGGTGAAGCTACCGCCTACAATTCGCCAGGTCTGCCCAAGTATCGCCTCGTAGGCATCCTGGTCACCCCAGAACGGGGCAGCAGGGATTTCCTGGGCAATGACAATGGCCACTACAGCCAATGCGTTAGCGAAAAAGCCGGACCAAATGACGCGCCGGGCAACAGAGTAGCCGTAAACCTCTGTGAGAATATCTCCAACGATGTATGCAACAGGGAATATAATTATCGAGGCAGGCTGAAAATAGTCGAAAGCTCCGCCCACTAGGCCTGAGATATTTACTACTTTGATGGCAATGATGTTCGAGACAATGAGTGCCCCGGTGAAAAGCAGAGCAACCGGCAGAAGGTAACGATATTGGCGCTCGCCGCCTTCAGTACGCACAGATAGAGTCATGGGGCAAGCATTCTAACAGGCACTCAGATAGTGCCTGTTACCTACCAAGCATTTCCCTATCCGGACTGGGCCTGCAAAACCCCTCTCCAAAGTTAGGAGCGGGGAAGGCCAAGTCCTCGAGTGGCAATAATGTTGCGATTTACTTCGCTCGTACCACCAGCCACGGTGTAACTGGGGCCAGCCAGGGCCCATCGCTCCACTCGACCGTGCAATGGGACGTACGGGCTTTCTGGCTCCAGCTGCCCTTTCATGCCAAGTACTCGTACGCCGGTTTGTCCCATCTTCCGCTGGAGCTCGGTACCAAAAACCTTTGAAATTGATGCTTCATAGTTGGGGTTGAGGCCCTCACTCTGCATCTGAGCCACTCGGTAACAAAGCCAGCGGCCGAGTTCAAAATCAATCCAGCGAGCAGCTAGCTCATGCCGTATAGGGTTAGATGACCGACCACCATCCCGTTCACGAACGTAGTCGACAACTGCTTCTAACGTCGACCGTGTCATCACAATGCGATTTATAGAGCTGCGTTCCTGATCAAGGGTCGCCGCCGCCACATACCAGCCGCGGTTTTCATCACCAACCAGATTATCGACGGGCACACGCACGTTATCCAAGAACACCTCGTTGAAATGGGCCGCCCCCAACATATTCACAAGCGGTCGAACGCTCACCCCTGGAGTTGTTATATCCAGGATTAAGTAACTTATGCCGCGATGTTTTGGGGCGTCCGGATCGGTGCGTGCCAACAGGATCCCCCATTTTGCTCCTGCCGCCCAGCTCGTCCAGATCTTCTGACCATTCAAAATGTAGTCGTCGCCATCTCGAATGGCACTTGTCTGGAGAGAGGCAAGATCGGAACCCGCACCCGGCTCAGAGAAAAGTTGGCACCACCGAGATGTGCCGCTCCTAAGTCCTGGCAGCCAACGTTCCTGTTGTTCCTGCGTGCCTTCATTCATCAGGGCCGGACCAGCCAACCAAACCCCCTGATCGTATGCACCTGGTGCTCCACGCGAACTCATCTCCTCCATGTAGATGGTCTGCGTAACAAAGTCCGCACCACCACCACCAAACTCTTTTGGCCAGCCCAATGTGAGCCAACCACGTTCAGCTAACAGCCCACGGAACCTCGCAGCAAAGGCTTCCTCCTCCTCATTCATCTCTTCCCGGTCGCTACGCATATTCCACGCATCGCGAGGAAGTTCCGCATCAAGGAACTCTCTAATCTCCGAACGGAAATCTGCCTGCTTAGGCGAGTCGCGAAAAAGCATTCGCAGCGCTATTCCTCATTAATTTCACGCACCGTTTCAAGAGCGAATAGGGCGTGCGACTCGAAATCGCGAGGATCGGTGTGAATACCCCGCAAAATACCGTCACGATCTATCACGAAGGTAGCTCGATTATGAAAGCCAAAGTCCTCATTTAGGATTCCGTAGTCCATCCCCGCCTGATTATTGGGAAAGTCTGAAAGTAGAGGGAATTCTAGTCCCAGTTTGTCCTGGAACTCCCCAGCTGCTGCCCAGGAATCCACACTGACGCCCAGAACCTGGGCGTTAGCTTCCGCAAACGCATCTGTTTGCGTGCGGAAGCTTGTCATTTCCGCGCTTCACCCCCCGGTGAAGGCAAGGGGATAGAAAGCCAGAATGATGTGCTGGCCAGGAAAGGAATCAAGAGTTAGCTCTTCCCGATCCCTATTCATCAAAGTAAATGCCGGGGCAGGCTCTCCAATAGTTACAGCCATACGATTCTCCTTATCGCTAAAAACCCCTGAATTTAGGTTCGCGCTTCTCCGTAAAGGCACGCGGCCCTTCCCTCGCATCTTCAGTGGACTGAGCAAGGGTCATTGCCATCTGGGCAAAATCAAGATGTTCGTCGAAGGTCAATTGAGCAGAGCGATACACTAGCTTCTTGGCCAGCTGAATTGCAGTCGCAGGGCCTTTCGCAAGTTTCAAGGCGAAATCTCGGGTACGGTCCAAAAGTTCATCTGGCGGAAAGACCGCAGTAACGTATCCAATTCGAAGCGCTTCCTCGGCATCGAAGAGTTCGCCACTCCAAATTAGCTCCAGCGCTTTCGCGGTACCCACGATGCGAGGCAAACTCCAAGCACCACCGTCACCGGGTATGAGTCCCATTCGCACATATGCCATTCCGAAACGTGCCCGGTCGCTAGCAAAACGCATGTCTGCCATCGAAGCCATATCCATCCCTGCTCCGACGGCTGCCCCATTTACCGCTGCGATATAGGGCTTCTCTAATTGAATAAGAGCCCGTGGAATTGGATGGACACTATTCCGCAAGCTATGGCGACGCATCGCAACAGTATCCTCCGAACGTAGAACCCCCTCGCCGCCAACTTCGTGCGCAACGTCCATTCCGCTGCAAAAGCCACGGCCCGCACCTGTCAGAATGATGGCCCGCACATCTTCATTCGTATCCGAACGCTGAATAGCATCAAGCCACTCAGTGAGCATCAAATCATCAAATGCATTGAGTCGCTCAGGACGGTTCAACGTAATGGTCGCAATGCCATCTTCAACATCGTACTGGAGGTGTTCGTAAGCCACGGCGACAATTGTAGCGGCGGGTGAACCCATTGGCTTGGTAGAAATAGCAACCAACCCCATAGACCCCCGCGCTACACTAACCTCGTGGTCGTCAGCAGCCTTTCCAGCCGTATCCGTAAACAGCTCGAAGCCCTCCCAGCTCGACCCGGGGTCTATCTCATGCGAAACGGGAAAGGTGAGGTCATATATGTAGGTAAGGCCACTCGGCTTAAGGACCGGGTGCGCTCCTACTTTGGGTCAGCTCGCAGCCTTGAACCCAAAACACGAGCTCTCCGTGCCCAAATAGAAGACTTCGAGTACATAGTCTGTGCTAACTCCGGCGAAGCTCTCATTCTCGAAGCCACTCTCATCAAAAAGCATCAGCCGCTCTTTAACATCAGGCTGAAGGATGACAAACGGTACCCGTATCTAAAGATCGACATACAAAACCCCTGGCCTCGGGTTTATATCACTCGACGAATCAAAGAAGATGGGGCCCGCTACTTTGGACCGTACGCCAGTGCCGGCTCTGTACGTTCCACTCTGGATTTACTCAAAAAACTGTTCCCTTATCGATCTTGCACTAAGGAAATCACTGGAGACGACCCTCGTCCCTGCCTTGACTACTTCATCAAGCGCTGCATTGCCCCCTGCGTCTCTTATTGCACAACTGAAGAGTATGCCGAGGTCATCCAGCAGATCATCCTGTTCCTCGAAGGACACGCATCCACTGTGCTTGATCGTTTAGAGAACCAAATGGCAACCGCCGCGGAAGCTTTGGATTATGAACGAGCAGCTATGCTTCGAGATCAGATCCGTGCCATCGAACGCACGGTAGAACGCCAAATGCTCTCGACCACCAAGAAGGAGGATATAGACGTCTATGGTCTTGCACGCGATGGCGATCGAGCCTGTGTTCAAATCTTCTTCATAAGAGGTACCCAAATGACTGGCCGAGACAACTTCGTGCTCGAAGGAGTCTCCGGTGAATCTGATAAGGCCGTCTTGGGTAGCCTCTTACAACAATATTACGAGAGCGCACAGTCCATCCCCAAACTTGTAATCGCTCCAATAGCGCCCACCGGCCAGACAGACCTTGAGGAGCTACTCACCCAAAGGCGTGGTGCTCGGGTTCAGATTCGAGTACCCCAACGAGGAGAGAAACGCCAACTACTGGAGATGGCTCAAGAGAATGCCGCCGAATCACTGGACGTTGAAAAGGTGCGCTGGCTTAGCGACCAGACAAAAACAACCACCGCCCTTGAGGAGCTACAGGAAGAGCTGGCCCTTGCTGAGCCACCTCAACGAATTGAGTGTTATGACAATTCCAATATTCAAGGCGCCAGCCCTGTTTCCAGCATGGTGGTATTTGTCGACGGTCAACCTGCCCCTCGGGAGTACCGAAAATTCCGAATCAAGACTGTTCAAGGTTCCAATGATTTCGCCACTATGCAGGAAGTTCTCCGCCGCCGCTTTAAGCGGGCTGCCGAACAAATTAAGAGGAAAACCCTCGAGGAAAGCACTCCCAACCCAGCAAGTACCGATGATTGGAAGCTTCCCGATCTGGTAATCATCGACGGCGGTAAGGGACAGTTAAACGCGGCCGTCGAGGTCATGCGAGAACTTGGGGTTTACGACATTCCCACCGTCGGCTTAGCAAAGCGCCACGAGGAACTATTTGCGCCGGATGAGGAAGCACCCGTGGTTTTGCCTCGAGGTTCAGAAGCGCTCTTTCTAGTTCAGCGGGTGCGAGATGAGGCACACCGCTTTGCCATCACCTACCACCGTCAAGTACGACGTAAGGCAGCCACCGCTAGCATCCTCGATTCCATCCCTGGGGTAGGACCTAAGCGAAAGCGAGCTCTCATGCGCAAGTTCGGAGCAGTGAAGGCTGTACGTGAAGCTAGTGTCGACGAAATAGCAAGTACCCCGGGCTACACCAGGTCCCTCGCAGAGAAAGTCAAGGAGTACGTCTAACAGTGGCCAAACTGCGAGAAAAAGTACTAGGTGTTGACGTAGGAGGAACCTTCACAGACTTCGTTGCCATAGAAGGGGAAACCATCCGGACGTGGAAACGGCTTTCTACGCCCTCGGCCCCGGAAAACGCCGTCCTCACAGGGAGTGAAAAACTGACATCGGGCCGGATGGCCCACGGAAGCACAGTCGCTACAAACGCCCTCCTCGAACGCCGAGGGCCACGTACTGTGCTTATCACTACAGAAGGCTTTCGAGACCTGCTCGCCATCCGCAGGCAAGAACGCCCCGCCCTCTATGACCTCGAACCCAAGCGACGACCCCATGTCATCGCATATAGCGATGTAATCCCAGTCCACGAACGAATAGGTGCGGATGGCAAAGTTGTTATACCTCTTGAAGCCGACGAGATAACACGTGTAGTGAAAAAGGTTGCCGCCCTAGGTGCAGAGGCGGTTGCTATCTGCCTACTGTTTTCCTATATCCGACCCGAACACGAGATCCACCTAGCAACAGCCCTGCGCGCAGCTGGCGTTGCCGTCAGTGCCTCTCATGAAGTTCTGCCAGAGCACCGCGAGTATGAACGCGCAAGCACAACTGCCATCAATGCCTTTCTCCAGCCGGCAGTTCGCAACTACCTTAGTGGATTGGATGCCCACACCCCCAGCCTTCGCATCATGCACTCAGCAGGTGGGCTTACAGACTCATCAACCAGCAGCAAGCGTCCTGTTTCACTAGTTACAAGCGGCCCAGCTGGAGGGGTATTAGGGGCTCTCGCTGTAGCAAACGAAGCGGGCTACAGCGAGATCATGACATTCGACATGGGGGGCACTAGCACCGACGTTTCACTCTGCCCAGGAGAGCCACGATATCGCTCTTCTTCCGAGATCGATGGCCTGGCCGTTCACACTCCAATGGTAGACATCGTGACCGTAGGAGCGGGTGGTGGCTCGATCGCTCGAATCGACTCCGGTGGGGCGCTTGTAGTAGGACCAGAAAGCGCAGGTGCCAACCCAGGCCCTGCCTGCTATGGCAAAGGTGTTCTCCCAACTGTCTCCGACGCGAATCTTTTACTAGGACGTCTTCGTCCAGAGGCAGCCCTGGGGGAAAGCGTAATACCTAACCTCGATCGGGCGAAGGAAGCGTTGGCTCAACTCGGAGAGCCGGCAACTACCGCTAGTGCCGTTATAGAAGTCGCAAATGCCACCATGGCAAGCGCCCTCCGTCGCGTTAGCCTCGAACGAGGCTACGATCCTGCAAACTTTACCCTCGTGGCTTTCGGTGGGGCAGGGCCACTCCACGCTTGCGAGCTAGCCTCAGAAATCGGCATCTCAAAGGTCCTCGTGCCTCGATACGCTGGTGTCCTATCTGCAATAGGCATCGCGACTGCACCCGAAGTCATCGAGGTGAGCCAGGGACTTCTCCTTCCTCTCAACAATGACGCATCGGACCAAATCCTCTTGACCGCACAAGCACTTGAGAAACAGTCGATCGCAGGCCTAGAGGGGGCCGGGGGGAATCTCGAAAAACTCACATGGGCAGCGGACGTGCGCTACCGCGGGCAGGCACATGAACTTCGAGTGTCCTTTGATAAGCCTACCCCGACCAGCATCACTGACTCCTTCCGTTCCACCTACAGCCGCGAATATGGCTTTGTTAGCCAAGACCAGTCTGTCGAGCTGGTTACCCTTAGGTGCCGGGCCGAGGGGAACTTCTCCGGCCTTCCCTATTGGAAAAACAACGCTGTACCTCAGACCGACGACAAGCCAACCCCCATCCAACTTTCAGGAGGAGTTGCTGCATTACATGCCAATAGAGAGGCTCTAGCACCAAGCACAACACTCGATGGCCCTGCTGTTATCACGCAGCCCGACGCGACCACTTTCATTCCTCCTGGCTGGAGCGCTACCGTCGACAAATCCATGAACCTCCTGGTAACCCCATCATGATCGAATCCCCCGCCAGCCTAGCTGTCTGGAACACATTGCTCGCATCTACGGCAGAAGAAATGGGGGTGACACTCTGGCGAACTGGCCATTCCCCCAACATTCGGGAACGCAAGGATTTCTCCTGCGCAGTATTCAACGCAGCAGGCGAGCTGGTCGCCCAAGCTGCCCATATCCCTGTCCATCTTGGCGCAATGCCTGAATCAATCTCAGCCGTCTCCACCCTCGCTCCCTGGAAGGAAGGGGACCTAGCCATCGTCAACGACCCCTACCTAGGAGGTACTCACCTTCCAGATATAACCATTGTGGAACCTGTTTTTACCGATGACCAACTGATTGCGTTTGTTGCTAACCGAGCACACCATTCTGATATCGGCGGAATGTCAGCAGGCTCTATGCCTATAGCTACTGAGCTTTACCAAGAGGGCCTGATTATTCCCCCACTAAAAATTCGAGAGGCTGGCCAACTAAACGAGCCTCTCCTCGCGCTCATCCTACGTAACGTGCGCACCCCCACCGAACGTAGGGGCGACTTCGATGCCCAGTTCGGGGCCTTGAAAACAGGTGCGACCCGCCTAAAGGCGCTCGCTTACCGCCACGGAGTTAGGGAACTAGCACGATGGATGGAAGCGTTAACTGACTACACTGAACGCCTAACCAGAGCCGCCATAGAGAGTATTCCTGATGGCGACTACCACGCTGACGACGTGATGGAGAGCATAGATGGCACTCTCCTACCGATTCGCACGAAATTAACAGTCACCGGCGATCTTCTCACCGTGGACTTCACTGGATCTGCTGGGGAGCAAAGTTCCTCTATAAATGCTGTCTCAGCAGTTACTCGCTCGGCGGTGGCCTACTCCGTTCGCTGCCTACTACCTACCAATGCCCCATCGAATGCTGGGATCTTTCGGCCTATTCGCTTGCTTTTGCCAGAATCTTCAATCGTTAACGCAATGCCTCAGCGAGCTGTTTCGGCTGGTAACGTCGAAACTTCACAACGTGTGACCGATGTGATCCTTGCAGCCTTCAGTCAGGCCTTGGGTGATCGCATTCCTGCATCGAGTGCCGGCACAATGAGCAACTTTACCTTCGGTGGCTTACACCCCAACGGCGAGTCGTTTGCCTATTACGAAACGGTTCCCGGAGGAGCTGGTGCTGGACCAAAGGGTAGGGGGGAAAGCGGAATCCAGACCCATATGACAAACACCGCCAACACCCCTACCGAATCCATGGAGATCACGTTCCCAGTCCGGGTGAGGCGATTCGAATTACGAGAAAACAGCGGAGGCAAGGGCCTGCACCAGGGGGGAGAAGGTGTCATCAGGGAGATCGAGTTCCTTACAGAAGCCAATGTTTCCCTTGTCGGTGACCGCCGTCTAATTGGCCCTCCAGGTGCTAATGGTGGGCATTCTGGTAAGAAGGCCTCAAACACTCTTGTCAGTGCAGAGGGGCTACGCAAACCAGTTTCGGGACAGCAACAGATTCAAATACGACCTGGGGACCGTATCGAGGTGCAAACCCCTGGTGGAGGAGGTTGGGGTGCTCCCCCAAAGGGTGGCCATCGACGCACGGCCCACTGATCCCCTATCGTGGAACGCAGGATGGCTGATCGCATTGATCGCGAAATCGAAGAGATCCTTACCCGCTTGGGAGAGAAGCCTCCTACCGGCGGGGAGGAGCCCATCTCAATTAAACGGCGGCGACGGGTTCGTGGCGCTCCGCCCCTGTCGCGTATAGCAAAGGCTTCAGGCTTCTCCTTCATTAAGGTGAGCCCTTCCTCAATTCTTTTTGCCGGGGCCGGCATAATGGTTGTGGGCCTCATTCTCTCCGCTATATGGTCCCCCTTTATCTGGCTCGCCTTCACCGGAGTGGTGCTCTTTGCCGTGGCATTTATCTCATCATTCCTACGTCCACAAAGAGTGGCGATGAAGCAAGCCCCCTCTAAAGGCGCACATTGGCGGGGTCGCTACGTCGAGTACGAGCCCGCACCACCAGGAATACTGGCTCGAATCAAACGGGCAATTCGAGGGCGCTAGCCGAATTGCTAGAATGACTATCACCACCAGGACCTCTGGCATTACTCCTCGGAAGGAAGCACGTTGATTTCTAACCTTTCTTACTCCACTTCAATAAAGACTGGGACGAAGTGGGAAAGGTCTTTATTGCTCTCCAGGATTGCCGGAGGCCCGGAGCGAACCTAGCATGGCCCCGGTGCTCACCCGAACCTTCATCGCAGCCTGCCTTTTTGCATTGTTTGTCATAGGTTGCACTGGTGACGACGAGTCTGGGTCACCAAGTGCTCGCCCTACACTGACAGACCCCGCTGACGTTCCTACCATCGTCCCTAATCATGATCGCGATCCATACCGCCTTAGAGGGGACGACCCCCTTCCTCCGGGTGCTACAGAGCAACCCACTGTTGTCCCGGAACGCCCGCCCGCCCGAACCTACATCGTGCTACCGGGAGACACTTGCGGCGGAATCGCCACAGAACACGGCATCACTGTTCCCGAACTACTAGCCTTAAATCCCGACATCAACGAGGACTGCACCAATCTACGTGTCGACGAGAGCCTTAATATCCCTCCAGCCAATCCTTCACCAACTCCAACAGATGGCGCTAGCGGGCGCACCACTTGGACCTATACCGTTCTTCCTGGCGACACCTGTGCAGCAATCGCACTAGACAACGACCTGCCACTTCAAACTTTCCTGGTGGCCAACGAACTTGACGAAGAATCCTGCCTAACTCTCCAAGTAGGACAGGAAGTAATCATCCCAGAGTAGGATCGCGAAGCTCTCTCAGTACTTCGTCGGTATGTTCACCAAGCTTTGGAGCAGGAAATCTGAACTCCCATGGGGTCCCGCTCATCACATAGGGTGCTCCAGGCATCAAAGCCCTTCCTTCCAACCCTTCTCCCTTTGTTTCGACAAAATGGCCACGGTCGTGCAGATGCAAGTCATCAACAGTTTCATCAGGGGAGCGGACCGTTCCCCAGGGCAAACCACATGCCTGTGCTCCTCGATAAACATCATCTGCGTCTAAGGCTGCCACGAAACGAGAGACTTCCTGAAAGATCTCCTTTGCCTCCGTACCACCTCGCGCTGCTTGTCGCGCACTCGGATCATCAAAGCGCTCCTCATCAAATTGCTTCCCAAATCCGTGGGACTGCATCCAGATTTTGAGTTTTTTCCAAGACTCATTGCTTCGCCCAATATTGAAGACAAGTACATCCTTGCCATCACGAGCACGATGAAGCCACCGCTCCGTGCGGATTACCGCTGCGTGCCGACCAGTCTGTCTGAATATATTGGTATTGGTATATAGCCAGTGGGGCAAACCTACCTCAGTCGATGATGAAAGGGCCTCATGCATGGAACAATCGATGTATTGGCCCCGACCACTCGCATCGCGTGCAACAAGAGCCGTGAGAATCCCCATAACAGCGTAGTGAGCACCCGTGTTGTAGGCCTGATCACCTTTGCCATGAATGGGCGGAGCTCCTGATGCATCCTCAGGGTCATAGCCATTCATATTCATTGGCCCTCCAGCTGCAAGAGCTACCAGATCGGAGCTGTGGTAATTAGCCCATGGCCCATCCTGGCCAAAAGGCGTGATAGCACAGTGAATCAGACTCGGGTTCGCAACAACAAGAGTGTCGTAGTCAAGGGCCAAATCCTTGCCCCGACCAGGAGGCAATCCCTCGAGAAACACGTCCGCCCCGTTAATCAAGTCGCGAGCTAATTCCCGATCCTTTTCTGAATTATCGAGGTCCAAGACCACGGAGCGCTTGTTTGTATTGTGATACCAGAAGTTGAGCGAACGATTGGGGCCAGGCTCATCGTCCACAAACGGCCCAACACCACGCGCACTGGAGCCATGAGGGGGCTCGAGCTTGACGACATCAGCACCCATATCCGCCATTAACTTGCCTGCGTACTGGCCCAACTCGTCGCAAATCTCCACGACTCTTAAAGCGGCTAGTGGGCCACTCACATGAATACCCCCGCTTCCATAAACTCATCTATTTCTGCTTCGGTTAGGCCAAGGGCCTCGGCAAACACTTCGCGAGTATGTTCACCTATTAGCGGGGATGCCTTTCGCAGAGCACCTGGATTCTCTGAAAGCCTAGGCGCAATACTGTCGTGCACAGTGTTTCCCAATTCCGTATGAGAGAGTCGCTGCCACCAGTCCCGAGCCTTCAACTGTGGATCCTTCTCAACACGATCACTCGGCTTTTGACAGACCGCTGCACGCACTCCTGCTGCCTGGAGTAGCTCCATTGTTTCGTAGTCGTGACGGGAGGAAGTCCAGTCCGCAATATGCTTATCAAGAATGTCCTGATGAACTAGACGGGAAGCATTCGAAGCAAACCGCTCGTCAGAAACCCAGGGCGGTTCTGCCATAGCCCGACCAAGGGCCTCCCATTCAGCCTGGGTCATGACGGCGATTGCAATCCAACGATCATCTCCCAGGCAGGGATAGGTGTTGTGGGGAGCAACAGCCGGCTCCCAGGCACGATTACCAGGAGGAAGGCCCTCACGGCGCCAGGTCCGACCATTAACCGTGCGATCGAGCACAGCAGGGCCGTTAAGGACTGTTGCCGCTTCGACCTGGGAAAGGTCAATATGCTGACCTTCACCAGTACGGTTGCGGTGGTGGAGAGCCATTAGTATGGCGATGGTCGCCGAATAGCCAGCGGTGTGGTCCATAAAGCTGTAACCCCAACCAGCAGGCGGCTTGCCCGGAAGGCCTGAAGTGAGAGTAAGACCACCAAGTGCCTGGGCAGTAGGACCCCACGTCGTATTTTCACTATCCCTCCCAGTGTGACCAAAACCAGAGATAGAGCAGTAGATAATGTCCTCCCGTATCTCACACAACTTGGGGTAGTCGAGATCCCATGAGGCTAGAGTTCCAGCTGAGAAGTTTTCGATCACGACATCTGAGACTGCTATCAAACGCTTCAGCAGATCCATGCCAAATGGATGACGGACATTGAGTAGAACACTTCGCTTGTTCCGATTGATGTAATTAAAAAAACCAGAGTTATTAAGGGTGGGATGGTCTCCAACAATGGGTCGGCCCAGGCGGATAGGATCGACAGCCTGTTCGTGCTCGATTTTGATTACGTCTGCGCCAAAATCACCGAGAAACCGCGTGGCAGTGGGGCCAGCAATAATCCAGGTGAGGTCTATTACACGAACGCCCTGCAGCGGGAGAGTGGCCACGGGTACCCATAATACGCAGGGGAAACCGCCTCGCGGCCTTCTTAATTATCCAAGCGCTCAAGTAGTCTTATCAGGCAGCACATTGGGGGGCCAAGGTAGACGTTTTACCCGCACTAAAGAACGGCTGCTGGAAACCTGATACTAGACCGCGGCATCTTCCTAGAACTAATTGTCGAGAATCAGGACACTGCGGTTCACTTCACCAGCCTTAAGCGCATCGTAAGCTTCATTTATCTCCCCAAGCTCATAGCGGCGAGAGATGAGCTCATCAATCTTTAAACGCCCCTGGCGGTAAAGCTCCATTAGCCACGCCATATCGTAAGTCTGACGAGTGGAACCATAAAAACTACCTATCATCCCCTTCTCATTAAGAAATGCAGCCCCAGGTAGGCTGACATGTGAATCGAAGGGCAACATGCCAACCACCACCGCTCGCCCTCCCCTTTTTGCCATCTCAAAACATTGCTCGGCAGTCTGAACGAGCCCTATGGCCTCAAAAGCATAGTCGACGCCTCCACGAACAAGCTCTTTAACCGCAGCTACAGGATCGCCAGCAGAAGCATCTACCACATCTGTCGCACCAAATTCCCTAGCGGCAGCCAGTTTGTTTTCAAGCATATCGACAGCAATCACCCTCGAGGCACCCGCAGCTACCGCTCCCTGAATAACGTTAAGGCCCACACCACCACAACCCACGACTGCAACAGTCTGTCCAGCTTGAACCCGAGCAGTGTTAGTTGCTGCTCCAACTCCTGTCATCACGCTGCAGCCAACAAGGGCAGCAGCTTCCATAGAAACGTCGTCAGGCACATGAACTAGGGCGGTGGAGCTAACTAGCTGCTTCTCAGCAAAAGCAGACATCCCCGCAAATTGGGTCACGACCTGCCCATTCATACTGAGACGATCTGGGCGGTTAAGTCGGTTGGTGTTAAGACAAAGAAATGGGCTCCCCTGGATGCAGTTATCACAGTGCCCGCAGGAGGCAACGAAAGCGACCACCACCCGGTCCCCTGGCTGAACATTGGTAACTTCTGAACCGACCTGCTCAACGATTCCGGCTGATTCATGACCAAGTACTGCAGGGCATGCCATAGGGTACTTTCCCTCCATAAAATGGAGGTCTGAGTGACAGACGCCGGTAGCACTAGTGCGTATAAGGACTTCATCAGCACGAGGGTCATCAACATCGACGTCTTCAATAACAAGGGGTTGGTCAACGCCATACAGGACCGCAGCCTTCATGGAGTGCTCCTTCGAACTACCGAATATCACCCGACCAGCCGGGTGCGACGAGGCGTAGGCCCCATCCATGAACCGGCAGCATTCTTTCGGTCAGTGAGGCAGGTGTCAACGACCATTTTGTGCGAAGTTAGCAACACTAGATTCAAGGAACACCAAAAAAGAGGCGAGGCACCTCATGGCCGTTGAGCGGCTTCAGAAAATCTTATCGAACGCTGGGGTAGCCTCGCGTCGCTCGGCAGAGGCAATGATCGTAGCTGGCCGGGTCGCGGTGAACGGCAAGAAATGTGACACGCTCGGAGCCCGCGCCGACCCAGATGTTGATGAAATCACGCTCGATGGAACGCCCGTACTGAGGGAACGATATCGATACGTCGCACTCAACAAACCAGCCGGTGTTCTATCCACGACCCAGGATGACCGAGGGCGTCCCACAGTCATCTCCTTAATAAACACCCCAGAGGGGACCCTGCATCCCGTCGGAAGGCTAGACCAGGCGAGCGAAGGCCTAATCCTACTAACTAACGATGGGGCACTGACTGAATTGCTAACGCATCCACGCCATGAAGTCCGCAAAGAATACCTGGTCGCGATTGACCAACCCCTCGGCCGAAAGGGGCGAGAACGACTCGTCCGGGGTGTACGACACGAGGGGGAACAGCTAAAGGCAGACCACGTGCAGGTGGTTAGCCCAAACGGATCAGCAGAGAAACCAGATCCTCGCTGGCTTTTAATAACGCTTCATGGCGGGCGCAAGCGGGAAATCCGGAGAATGCTTTCAATAGTTGGGCGGCGAGTAGTAACGCTGCGGCGTATTTCCATCGGCCCGCTCTCCCTTGGAACACTACCAATAGGAGAGAGTCGCGTCCTAGAACCCGAGGAAGTCGAAGCTCTTTACAGCGCAGGCAAGCGGGCAAGAGACCGGAAGCCCAGTAGCATGGAAACGACAGCAAGCACGGTTCCTCAACGCCCCAGCCCCATCGCTATAGATGGTCCTGCCGCTTCAGGTAAAAGCACACTTGCCCGAGCCCTCTCCCAGCACTTCGGATATGTCCTTCTAGACACGGGCCTAATGTATCGAGCATTCACCCTGGCCGCTCTCAGCGAAGGCATTCCCGCCACGAACACAACTGCCTGCAAAGAGTTCGCAGAACGGATTAGCCTGAGGCTAATCACCAAGGATCACGAGGCACGCGTTGTGCTCTCAGGGGAAGACGTGACCGACCAACTTCGTGCCCCAAACATAGAAGAGGCCGTAAGCGACTACTCAGCCATCGCAGGCGTACGACTCCAGTTGGTAGCCCAACAGCGCCTTTTTGCTACGCAGCCCCTGTCATTATTAGTAGGACGAGACATCGGTTCCGTAGTTCTCCCTAAAGCCCGCATTAAGTTTTTCCTGCAAGCAGCTGCTGATGTGCGAGCAGAGCGGAGAGGCCAACAGGCTTCAGAATGGGGCGGACCGCAAAGCACAATTGCAGCAGGGAGGAATATCAGAACTAGGGACACTACCGATAGCAGCAGGGCCTCCAGTCCATTGACTATTCCAGAAGGCGCCATCGTTATCGATACCGAACAACTCAGTATCGATGCAATGATTAAGGCAGCGATAACAGTGATCGAGGAGCGAACGAAGTGAAGGCGCTACGCCATTTGCTCTGGGGAGCTTACGTCCCCTGTTTCTATTGGTGGTCAGTATGGACCTCCTACTGCATCTTGATAATGATGTGCCGATGGAGGGTCCAGGGGAGAGAGAACATACCCCGCGGAGCGCTCATTCTAGCCTCCAGTCATCAGGGGAACGTCGATCCAATGATGCTCGCCATTGCGGCAGCCCCACGCTGGCGTCGGATCCGGTTTATGGCGAAAGAGGAGCTGTTTCGCTACGTTCTTACACCTTTCATCGTCTCCTGGAACCCGATCAAGCTACACAGAGGCGCTTCGGACCGAGAAGCACTGCGACAGGCAGAAGAAGTGGTTAAGAACGGAGAACTACTTGGGATGTTCCCAGAGGGTACCCGCAGCAAAAACGACGACCTTGGACCCCTCCAGGGGGGAACCGCATTGATAGCCCTCCGCACTAATACACCTATATTGCCCTGCCGAGTATTCAATACAAACGTTCTCGGCAAGAAAGGTAATCGGTTCCCTAGGCCACAACTAACAGTGCGCTTTGGGAAGCCATTCCCAGTCGAACGACAAGAGGGTGCCCTAGGCCCACAAGTAGAAGAGCTCACGAAACGCATCCGAGAGGCGCTAGAAAAGATCGATCACAAGGACACAACAGCGTGAAAGAGCCTGAGGGGGGCATTGTGTCCGCCGTTAGTCCTGAATCGCTAGCTGAAAGAGCCGGCATCGTACCCGGAGACACAATCGTTTCAATTGACGGACACGTCCTGCGCGATGCAGTTGATTATCAGTTTTACGCTGCTGAACCTGAGATCACGGCTCACTTCCGCAAGATAGATGGGCGGGATGATCTGGTCGTTTTCGAGAAAGATCCCGACGAAGATCTGGGGCTTTCATTCGGGCAGGCTACTTGGGACGGCGTGAATATCTGCAACAACAACTGCTTCTTTTGCTTCCTCAAAGGCCTACCTAAGGGGTTACGCAAACCACTCTATTTAAAGGACGATGATTACCGACTGAGCTTTCTACACGGCAACTTCGTAACCCTAACAAACCTTGATGAAGATGATTGGAAACGCTTAGCGGAGCAGCGACTAAGCCCCCTCAACATCTCTGTGCACGCCACTGATCTAAATCTCAGAAGGCACCTGCTAGGAAACCCACAAGCCCCGGATATAGTCACTCAGCTTGAGAGACTAAAGAACCTGGGACTTCGGGTTCACACCCAAATCGTCCTTACACCAGGCGTTAATGACGGCGACTTCCTAAAGCAATCCCTATCTGACCTAACCTCTCTTTACCCCACCGTTGAGACGATCTCGGTAGTTCCGGTTGGAGCCAGCCCCCGGCTTGAAAGTTGGTCAAAAGAACGAGATGGCATCGAACTAATTCCGCCAGAGCGCGACTTTTGCCGAAGCCTCATCAAGTTGGTCAGCAGCTTCCAACGACGCTGTGAAGAAACCCATGGGCAAAGCGTGGTTCAGTGTGCTGACGAGTACTACCTGGTGGCAGGGCGGAGGGTCCCTAGTGCACGAAAGTACGATGGTTTCCCCCAATACGAGAACGGTATTGGAATGGTCCGAACGCTTCTAGAGGACTGGTACAAACTTCGGCGACGACTGCGATCGAAACCCACAACAGCCTATTCAGGAAAAACCATCGCAATTGCATGCGGGACACTTATTGGGCCCGTGCTATCACGAATCCTGACTGAATTCACAGCGGAGACGGGAATCCATGCCAGCCTCCACCCTATAAAGAACACCTTATTTGGAAACCGAGTGAATGTAAGTGGTCTATTAGGCGGCGCGGATTTTGTAAGCGCCCTTCAGGGAACAGCGGCCGATCTGGTGCTGTTACCCCGCACAAGCCTCGACTACTTCGGCGAACACTTTCTTGACAGCATGTCCATCGCAGAAGTGGAAGCTTTAATCGGAGCTCCTTTGGCCTTTGCGACTTCACTAAGCGAGGTGTTTGAAGCCCTAGAAATAGGACCAATAGCGCCAAAACCGGCATCGGCTACAAACGGGGCCTTTTGGAGCCAAAGCTTGATGGAGGTTCCGAATGAAGGCATTTGGAAACAGGAATAACGAAGCTCAGTGCTAAGCTAAATCAGTGCCCCGCATTCGAGTAGAACCCCTGGGAATCGAAGTCGAAGCTCCTTACGGGGAGACCGTCATGAACGCAGTTTGCGCCCAGGGTTACTTTTGGCCCATCGGCTGCGATAAAGCAGGAGAGTGCACTAACTGCGCCATGGAAGTCATATCCGGCATTGGACGCTTAAGCAACATGGGTCGCTATGAACGCGAGAACCTCATCCGACAGCGGGGAAGACAAACACTCGAAGATCCTCGACTCCGCTTGGCTTGTCAGGCACACGTGGAGGGGGATGTGGTAGTACACAAGCAAGGTGTCATCCCTAACTGACTACGCGTTCGCCCCAACCATGCAGCCATCCTAGACTGGTGTTCTAGCAGGCAAGACCAGGGTGAACAGGAGCAGGCTATGATTTCCAGTATCCTGCTGGCAGCGGGCATGTCCAAGCGCATGGGCGAACCGAAAGCGCTTCTCGACTGGGGTGGTGAACCTCTTATTCGTTACCAAATACGACAACTCCAGGATGCAGGGGTTAACGAGGTGGTCGTCGTACTCGGATACCGGGCTGATGATATCCATAGGAAGCTTCACGGCCTCACCTATCGAAGTGTCCTGAACCCCATCTACCAATTGGGAAGAGCTGGATCCTTGCGAGCTGGAGCAAAGGCTGTAAGCCAAGAAGCCTCCGTCATCGTGCTCCTTAATGTCGACCAACCACGCCCTGCTGAGCTCATCCGGTCTGTAATTGAAGGGCACACACCCGAAGCAAGCGCCACTCGCCCAGTGCACGGTGACCAGCACGGTCATCCAGTCGTATTGGCGGGACGCTTAAGAGGCGCCTTAATCACAGCCACCGAAGACCAACAGGGCCTAAAAGGCGTACTCGCCAACTACGCAGACAATATTGTTGATGTTCTCAGCGACGAACGTTGCCTAGTCGATATGAACACTCCAGATGACTATTCAGCCGCAGCTTCAACTCTTTCCGGCGACCACTAGGCAAACGTGCCCTCCCGTCGCACATTCGAACCCGCCTTCAGATCCGTCATATTCGACCTTGACGAAACCCTCATCGATAGCCGTCCAGCCTGGTGCTACACGCTAGAAGAAACGTTGATGAGCATTGCCAATCGGCGCATAAGCGCGCAGCCATTGGCGGAGGAGTATCAAAGTCGCCCCTGGTCCGAGAGCCTCTCTATCCTGATTGATGATCCAGAAGAGCTACGCCAAGCAAATAAGCTCTGCGAACGCATAGCTGAACGCAGCGCAATGAAGAAGCTCCTCGTGTTTGACGGAACGGGAATGGCTCTCGATGACATCCGAGGAGCTCGTCTGGAAATCGGCGCAATCTCCCGCCTGCCTCATGCAGTCGCGCTTAAGCAGGCACAAGCCACGGGGTTGGACCGCTTTTTAACAGTGTTATCGGCAACTCCATCTGGGCTAGCCTGGGACCCAAGGGCACGACTAACGGAGTGCCTCTCCTATTTCGGCAGAGAACCAACAAGTTGTCTTTTTGTAGGGGCCAGTGAGCACGATATTGAACAGGCTATCCAGTTGGGGTTGATGGCACTGCAGGCTGGGTGGCCGCATGGGTTAGGAGAAAGACAGGCCGAAGGAGTGGGGTCTCCCGCAGCAGTAGTGACAAAGCTCTTGTTCGGCTTCGAAGCAGACGGGCTATCGCGAGCGGCGAACGAGGGCTAGGCTTCACTCACCTTTTCAAAGCAAACGGGGTTTTCACGGTGGCAACCAAGATTGGTATTAACGGCTTCGGACGAATAGGCAGACAGGTCTTCAAAGCAATCAATGAACGGTACGGTGACACACTAGAGGTCGTAGCAATTAACGACCTTGTCGATACCGAAACTAATGCAAACCTTCTTAGGTACGACAGTAATTACGGTCCTTGGGACCGCGAGATTCAAGCAACTCAAGACGGCATCGCAGTCGACGGCCGACTGGTAAACGTTTTCAGTGAACGCGACCCGGGACAGATCCCATGGGGTTCAGCAGAAGCTGAAATAGTTATCGAATCCACAGGGTTTTTTACAGATGCAACGAAGGCAGTAGCACATCGACGAGACAGCGTAAAAAAAGTTGTCATCAGCGCGCCTGCCAAGAACGAAGATCTCACGATCGTTCTCGGGGTAAATGACCATCGATACGATCCAGCTGAACACCACGTCATTTCCAACGCAAGCTGCACCACAAACGGGTTAGCGCCTGTCGTCAAAGTTCTGGTAGACAACTTTGGACTGGTGAAGGGCCAAATGACCACAGTCCACAGCTATACAAGCTCTCAGAAGATCCTGGACCAGGCAGGCGGAGGTGACCCACGGGAAATGCGATCAGGGCCTCTCAACATAGTGCCAACCTCAACTGGCGCAGCGCGGGCGCTTCGTCTTGTCATTCCCGAGGTCGAAGGCAAAATTGACGGGCTTGCTTATCGCGTACCCACCCCCACGGTCTCCATTGTGGAGATAGTAGCCCTCACCGAGAAGGAGACTTCAAGGGAAGAAGTGAATGCAACCGTCTCAGAGACGGCCAGCGAACAAATGAAGGGGATACTCGGCATTACGGATGACCCGGTCGTTTCCATGGATCTGAAGGGCGATGAACGTTCAAGCATCGTTGACGGGCGCTCAACAAACGTTGTGGCTGGAAACCTCGTGAAGGTAGCAGCCTGGTACGACAACGAGTGGGGTTATGCCTGCCGGCTGAGCGACTTAAGCGCCATGCTCGTGGAGCGCGGCCTCTAACGCTCGACTCACTGGCTTACGCGTACACTGGAAATTATGTTCGAAGCTCTCACCGACAAACTGCAGGGAGCCTTCCAGAGCTTTGGCAGTCGAGGCATCGTCTCGGAGGACGACTTAGATACGGTCCTTCGCGACGTCCGGCTAGCCATGCTCGAAGCCGACGTCAACTTCCGCGTTGTTCGACAGTTCACTACTCAGGTTAGAGAGCAGGCACTTGGTAGGGACGTGCTCAAGAGCCTCACCCCTGCGCAGCAAGTCATAGACATTGTGAACCAGGAACTTACCACCATCTTGGGCGGAGAAGCAGTCGGTCTAGCCAACAACTCGCAGCCCCCAACCACAATCCTGCTTGTGGGCCTGCAAGGCTCAGGAAAGACGACTACTGCAGCCAAACTAGCTGCTCGCCTAAAGAATGAGGGCAAGCGCCCCTTCCTCATCGCCTGTGATATTTACCGACCCGCAGCTGTAGAGCAATTGGTAACACTTGCGAAAAGCATAGATGTTCCCTGCTACGAAGAAGGCACCACTGCAAAACCAGTCGAAATTGCCAATAGAGGAATCGCACAAGCGCTACAAACAGCTGCCACTCACATAGTGATCGATACCGCAGGCCGTCTGCACGTCGACGAAACCATGATGGCGGAGATAGCAGGCCTCCGACAACAGATTGAGCCAACTGAAGTGTTGTTCGTAGCAGACGCGATGGCGGGACAAGATGCCGTAACTGCTGCCAAGGAGTTCCACAACCACACCGAAATCACCGGCGTAGTCCTAACAAAGCTTGACGGGGACGCACGAGGAGGTGCTGCACTAAGCATTCGTGCGGTCCTGGGGGTACCAGTCAAGTTCATCGGCATAGGCGAGCAACCAGACGCCCTAGAACCATTCCATCCAGATCGGCTAGCAGGCCGGATCCTGGGAATGGGCGACATGCTCAGCTTGATTGACAAAGCTAAAGCGACAATGGGAGAGGCTGATACTGAGCGCTTCACCGAAAAGATTAAGAAGGGTTCCTTCGACCTTCAGGACTTTATCGATCAACTTCGCCAAGTACGGGAGATGGGACCACTTGGTCAACTAGTGCAAATGCTACCGGGATTCAATTCCATTAAATCTCAGCTAAGTGTGGACTCGTTAGACGACTCCTACTTCGGACATGCAGAAGCCATTGTTCTCTCGATGACCCCTTGGGAACGACGCCATCCTGACCGTATTGATGGAAAGCGACGTAAACGCATCGCTCAGGGAAGCGGTACATTGCCAGCAGATGTAAACCGTCTCCTGAAGCAGTTCTTCGAGGCACGCAAGCTAGCGCGACAGATAAGCACAGGCCGGATGCCAGGGATGGCCGGCCTTCGCTAAGCGGGCGCATAGACCGGGCTTGAGGTAGCATCCCGACTAGTGAGACTAGAGGGTTAGCGAGTGCTTCGGATTCGACTGCGGCGTGTTGGGAAAAAGGGTCAGGCATATTATCGAGTAGTCGTCGCCGATCAACGTTTTCCGCGGGACGGCAGATTCCTCGAATCCCTAGGCGCGTATAACCCACATATGGATCCTCCTACTGCAGACTTAAATGAAGAACGCGCTCGCGAATGGCTTTCCAAGGGAGCTCAACCTTCAGAAGCAGCAGAAAAAATCCTGCGACAGGCTGGCATTCTGCAGGGATCGCCAACGACAAAAGCGACTCCCGCTGAAAAGGTAGGAGCGGAAGCTTCCCCCCCACCTGAAGCCCAAGAGGAAAGTCAACAAGAAGATCCAGCCCTCACCACCGAAGGTACGGAGAGCTAACTATGGCCTCGATGATGTCAGATCTAATCGAATATATTGCCAAATCGCTGGTAGATGACCCCGAAGAAGTTCGTGTGACAGAGCACGATGAAAACGGACGACTAATTGTGCATTTGGACGTCGCACAGGACGACATCGGCCGAGTAATAGGTCGAGATGGCCGAATTGCCACTGCCATGCGCTCACTGATTAAGGTCGCGGCCATCCGCGAAGACGCCCGGGTCGGCCTAGAGATCGGGGACTAACCGCGAGCGCTGCGCCCCCTCCATCTTCAAATTTCACCGGACCGACTGAGCCTCGAGACGGCTTTATTGCAGTCGGACGCGTTTTACGGCCACATGGAAACGCCGGCGAACTACGCGTTGTCCCCTTCAACCCTGATATTCCCAACCTGCAACCAGACCAAGATGTTTACCTACTAGGTCACCGACGGAATGTTGAGCGGGTCCGCTGGGATAAAGGCCAAGTACTACTTCGCCTTGACGGGCTAGACCAACGTGACCAAGTTGAAGACACCAGAGGCGCCCTGCTAGAAGCTAAAGAAGACTCCTTGGTGCGAACGCCCGGGGAGTTTCTCGTTTACGAAATAGTGGGGCTTGAAGTTGTAGTAAACGATGGGCGGAGCCTAGGTCATGTGAGCGAGGTCCTAAGCACAGGCGCGAACGATGTTTATGTAGTCATTGGCCCAAAGGGGGAGATACTAGTACCCGCGATCACTTCAGTAGTGCAGACAATTGATATAGCTAACGGAGTAATGCATATTACGAATGCGTTATCACTTGGCGACGAATCGTAATAAAGCCGTTGAAAGGCCTCTCCCCTCCCGCTAGACTCCCATAGCGTCTTTAACAGCATGCAGCCTTCAGGCGGGGTAATTGCCAGAGGTTGTGAGCTGAGACCCAGTCGAGGGGGAATGGCGATGGCGAAGGCAGAGTCGCTACAAGAAGTTGATAGTTGCGTCCATCATTGGGTGCTAGACCCACCAAGAGGCGAGCTCACTTTTGGTCGCTGCAAGAAGTGTGCGGAAGAACGTCAGTTCACGGGTGAGACAAGTTATCGCATTGGTAGAGGGTCCTCGCGGCGCCGTTAATCTCCAACAGTCTCTCTTTTATAACTTAGTACTACCGTCCCCCATTCCGGGTGAATTAGCCTTTAGACATACCCTTTGGTGTGCAATGCATTTGACGGTGCAATTGGGGCGTCCCTACGATCGCAAGGGACCATGGGGACATAGCTCAGTTGGGAGAGCGCAGCGTTCGCAATGCTGAGGTCGGGGGTTCGACTCCCCCTGTCTCCACCAGTCAAACACTGATAATAGGCGTTACTCCACCCAATTACAGGTGAGAGCGCCATTACAGGCGCGGGCAAGAGGCCTGAAGGAGAAAGTCATGTCTAAGACCGTGCAGGAACGGCTGACAGAGCTCAACGAACGAAAAGCCGAAGCCCGAGAGGGGGGCGGGTCTCGCAGAATCGAAGCCCAACACGACCGGGGCAAACTGACAGCCCGAGAGCGCATTGAACTCTTACTGGATGAAGACACATTCGAAGAAATCGACTCTTTGGTCCGACCCCGAGGGGCCGAACGTGGACCCGAAGCCGTCGTGACAGGGTGGGGAGCGATCGATGGCCGTCCCGTTTACCTTTTCTCATACGACTTCACTGTTTCCGGCGGCTCACTAAGCGAAACTGTGGGAGAGAAAATCCTGAAAGTCATGGACCTAGCCCTAATGACCGGTGCGCCCATCATCGGTATCCAAGACTCCGGCGGAGCACGCATCCAGGATGGCCCAGAAAGCCTTCGTGGTTTCGGCGAGATGTTCGCAATGAACACTCTCGCAAGTGGGGTGGTTCCCCAAATCAGCGTGATCATGGGCCCATGTGCCGGTGGTGCTGTTTATAGCCCGGCCATTACTGATTTCATCTTCATGACAGCTGGGACAGGCCAGATGTACATCACCGGACCGGATGTAATCCGCAACGTAACTGGTGAAGAAATCGACCACGAAACCCTGGGAGGGGCCAACATTCACGCCAGCCGTTCAGGCGTGGCTCACTTCGCAATAGAAGGGGAAGCAGAAACTCTGTCTGAGGTCCGACGCCTACTCTCGTTCCTACCCTCGAACAACGCCGAAGACCCCCCCTTCGTGCCTTCAGAGCATCCGACGCATGAACCCGATGAGGAATTACTAACAGTAGTCCCGGAAGAGCCAAACCGGCCATACGATGTGAGGGAGGTCATAGACAGACTTGCAGACGACAGTGACTTCCTCGAAGTCCACGAGAGTTTCGCCCAAAACGTCGTTGTGGGTTTTGCCCGCATGGGTGGTCAAACAGTTGGTTTCGTTGGGAACCAGCCAATGCACCTTGCTGGTGTGCTCGACATTGAGGCCAGCCGCAAGGCAGCACGGTTCGTTCGCACCTGCGATTGTTTCAATATTCCTATCATCACCCTGGTTGATATACCTGGATATCTTCCTGGCTCTTCTCAGGAATACGGGGGAATCATTACCCACGGGGCAAAGCTACTGTTTGCCTACAGCGAAGCGACAGTACCAAAGATCGCAGTCGTCCTACGAAAAGCCTACGGAGGTGCTTATTTGGTCATGTCAAGCAAGCACCTAAGAGGAGATATGAACTTCGCCTGGCCAGCAGCAGAGGTAGCCGTAATGGGGCCGGAGCAAGCTGTGGGAATTATCAATAGACGGGAGATCGCCGAGGCAGACGATCCAGAAGCCAAGCGCGAAGAACTAGCAGAGGACTTCCGCGTACGATTCGGGAACCCTTACATCCCCGCAGGACGTGGCTTTGTAGATGATGTGATCGACCCAAGGGAAACAAGAGGCAAGATCATTACCGCTCTGGAGATGCTAAGAAATAAGGCTGATCGCAATCCGCCGAAGAAACATGGCAACATCCCGTTGTAAAGAATGCATCAACCTAGCGCTTCGCTAGACTGAAACAGCTGGCCGTAGAGCACGCTTGTGATACGGTTCACGGAACGTCGAACGCAGCCTGAAAACTCGAGGGATGTTGCCAAGCATGGGCCAGGTTCGCATCACTGAGACAGCCATCCGCGACGGCCATCAGTCGCTTCTGGCCACGCGCATGCGTACTGAGGACATGCTTCCCGCCCTGGAGCGGATGGACACCATAGGCTATGGCAGTATCGAATGTTGGGGCGGCGCTACCTTCGACACGGCCATGCGTTTTCTTTTGGAAGACCCTTGGGAGCGGCTACGCGAAGTAAAGAGGCGCCTGAAAAACACACCAACCCAAATGCTTCTTCGGGGTCAGAATGCCGTTGGTTATCGGCATTACGCCGACGACGTGGTTTTGGAGTTCTGCGAGCGAGCCGTCGAAAACGGCATGGATATCTTTCGCATATTCGACGCCCTCAACGACACTCGGAACCTGGAAACAGCATTTAAAGGCGTTCAACGCGCCGGTGGTCACGTACAAGGCACCCTCTGCTACACAACTAGCCCAGTACATTCAGTGGAGAGCTTTGGTGCGTTGGCAAATCGACTGGTTGAAATGGGTGCAGATTCGCTTTGCATCAAAGACATGGCGGGACTCTTAAGTCCGGTCATGGCAGAAAGCCTTGTAACTCGAATTAAGGCCGACCACCCTGAAGTACCCCTGCAACTTCACTGCCACGACACATCAGGCTACTCAGAGATGGCCTACCTCCTAGCGATACGAGCGGGCGCAGATGCTATCGACACTGCGATTAGTCCACTAGCAGGTGGTACGTCGCAGCCGGCAACCGAGACACTTGTTGCTGCCCTAGGAGAGGACGAACAAAACGGAACCGGTATCGTGCTCGACGATCTGGTGGAAACAGCGGATTACTTTGGCGGGGTGCGGAAGCGCTACTGGAAGCACGAAAGCAACTTGCTCGGTGTAGATGCAGGAGTACTCCGACACCAGGTACCTGGCGGAATGATCTCCAATCTCGTGGGACAGCTAAGAGATCAGGGACAAGAAGACAAGCTAAGCGAAGTGCTGGAAGAGAACGCACGTGTGCGTGCAGACCTTGGCTACCCTCCTCTGGTTACACCCAGCTCCCAGATAGTAGGTTCGCAAGCCGTCCTAAATGTCCTTACAGGAAAACGCTACGGAGTGGTAACCAAGGAGACTCGCAACCTCGCGCAAGGCCTTTACGGCAAGACTGCCGAGCCAATCGCAAAAGAAGTACTAGACCTGATCCTTGGTGATGTGCCCCAGATCGACCATCGCCCAGCGGATGACCTAGAACCAGAGCTGGAAAGCGCAAAGAAAGAGATCGGGGACCTCGCCGAGAGTCCAGAAGACGTTCTCTCCTTTGTAATGTTCCCGCAACCAGCCAAACAGTTTCTCGAGTGGAGGCGCGACGGAGGGGGACCCGAACGGGAGTTAATCGCGGCAGTAATAGGAGCTATGGCAGTAAAGGAAAAGCCTTCAGCAAGCACTAGGTCCAACCCAGGTATCCAAAGCACAAATGCTCCAGGGGCCGAATGGCGTCAATTTGGTCGCATGCGACAGATGCGTTAATCATGGCAAAAGTAACAATCGGCGGACGTTCCTATGAGGTGGCGGTTCACGGCAACACAGTTGTCGTCGATGGGGAAGAGTTCCCTATTTCTATCGTAAGGGGAGACGCCTATGACACTGTCACCGCAGGACCTACAAGCTACCGCGTGGCATTACCACCCGAAGACCAACGTATGTCAGGAATGCCCATCGAGGTTGACCATCGTCCGTTCACATTGGAATACGAAGGATCCCTAGGTGGCGGTTCCCAGCGCACCACAACGAGAACCTCAGACTCTTCCAACAAAGCCAGTAGCCCTGCTCCATCCAACGTACCAGGGGGCGTGGCGGCGCAGCTATCGGGTAAGGTTCTACGAGTCGAGGCAAAGGTGGGTGATACCGTGGAAACGGGTCAGCTTCTGCTAGTTCTCGAAGCGATGAAAATGGAGAATGAAATCAATGCGCCCAAGGACGGCACCGTCAAAGAAGTATCGGTAACCGAAGGCGCACAGGTATCAGAGGGCGAGATTCTCGTCATCCTGGAATAGGGCGCAACCGCCCGAAAGGAGCCCGCTCGTTGCCGGTAAAATACCTTCGAGATCAACGTCATACGGGCACGGTCGCAGAGATCGCCGAGACTCGATTCCCTTACCCAAGCGATGCCCACCCGGAGCTTGAAACACTCACCAATAACCCTGAACCATCCATCTCGGTAGGTGAATGGGAGGGTGAACCGCTCTACCCCGACATCGTAGTCGTGCGGAGGCCAGGGCAGTGGCTACAGTTCATGGCACAAATAGAAACAGCTGACTCAGTCTGTGACGAAAAAGCAGAAAAATTCTGGCTGCCCTATTCAGAGATGGGAGACCTCCTGCTCTATGTGCCGTCAGGACAAGTACAAGAGGCAAAGCGCCTCTGCCGGAAGCACAATATCAACTACAAAGGCATTCGCACCTGGCGCTATCGCCCAGTGTGGGGCCTAACGATCACCGAGGCATAAAGCCTAAAAAATGACCGAGACACTCAAGTCTCTCAATGTGTACTTCGACGTGGACCACACCTTGGTTTACACCACCCAAGAGATGAGCTCATTACGACCAGGAGCACAAGAAGCCATGGCTCTCCTCAAGGAGGCAGGTCACTCTGTTTACGTCTGGTCAGCAGGCGGCCAACTCTACAGCGAGCGCACCGTAAAAAAGCATGGCCTGACAGAGTGGGTTGATGGGTGCTTCGATAAACATCCCCGAGTGGACCCCTCACCAGATCTGATCATTGACGACGATTGGTATTTAGTTGAGAAGTATGGCGGTTACTGTGTTTCTCAATACAAAGAGGTGAATGAGAACGATCGCGAGCTACTGGAGATCGCTGACAAACTAACAGCACCGCCAAACATGTAGCCTTTTGGTCATGTCTCGAGGGTTGTTCATAGAGCCATTTTTCGGCGGAAGCCACCGTACGTTCGCCAACGGCTTGCTCAAGCATGGGGGGCATGATCTGGAGCTCCTAACCCTGCCGGGACAGCAGTGGCGGCGGCGCATGCGAATGGGAGCACAGTTATTAGCTAGGCAGGTATCACAACAGGAAAAGCGGTTTGATTTTCTTCTAGTGTCGGACATGCTCGATCTATCGACATTCCTCTCATTAACCCGTCCCCAGTTCGAACGGACACCTGTCCTTCTGTTTATGCATGAAAACCAGCTTACGTATCCGCGCCTGCGGGGAACCAAACTGAACTCCTGGTTCGGACAGATAAACTACCTATCTGCCTTGGCTGCAGAACAAGTAGCGTTCAACTCCGAATACCACCTCAATGACTTTCTACAGGCGTTAGAACACCTTGAGGATCAACCCAATAACTGGCTAACACGCGAGGGCATCTCTGCAATACGCGCAAAGAGCACGGTGCTTTCAGTCGGGGTTGATTTGGTATCCCTGGGAAAACGGCCAGCAACCCAGGCAACGAGATCTGACTCTCCTCTCATCCTTTGGAATCACCGTTGGGAGTTTGATAAGTCACCGGAGGCATTTGTGAGGACGGTTACAACGTTAGCCGAGGAGGGGCTTGATTTCCGTGTTGCCGTGGCTGGAGAGAAGGGGGACAACCCAAGCCCTGCAATGCAGGAACTACCTACTACGCTCGGGAAACGTTTGGTCCAGTTCGGGCCAGTGGAGGGACGCGAGAATTACGCCCAGCTCCTATGGGAATCAAACATCAGTATTAGCAGCACCCGCCATGAGTTTTTCGGTATCTCAACTGTCGAGGCAATGTTTTGCGGGTGCCTGCCAATCGCACCCCACCGATATAACTATCCAGCGCTAGTACCAGAGTCACTTCACAAGCGCTGCCTCTATGAGAAAGAAGCAGACCTACTCGATTTAACCAGACGGGCAATCAGTTCCCCCCAGAACAACGCTAGCGAAACTGAACTGCAAGCCTCGGCGAGGCGTTTCTCCTGGGAGCAAATCGGACCTTCTTGGAAGATAGCCCTTAGCGCCCTTAGCGCCCTTAGCGCGGGAACCTAATAAACCCCGAAGCTGTCAGCAGTGCTCTAGTCCCTAACCCCAACTCGAACCCCTTACTGCCGTGATAGGCCACCCCCACATTAACTTTGAGATCCACCGCTACCCCAAAGTGTTTTTCTACAAAAAGGTAGAGAAAAGGATTGTCTGTGAGGACTCTCTCTACTACGATCAGCAAGTGCACCAACACCGGACACGAGAACACGTGCTTGAATATGTTCTCAAGCACCATGGCACGCGCGTAGAAGCACTAGCAGAAGCACTCACTCTGACAGAGTCAGCCGCCAGGAGGCAGCTTGACCACCTACGAGCTGATGGCCTTATCGAGTCGCGTCCCGTGAAACAGGCAGCTGGCCGCCCCTTCTTGAGTTGGTATCCCACCTCAAAGGGTGCAGGCGAGGCTCCCATCGCCTATGCAGACCTGTTTGCTCGTATCCTCAAATCGTTAGGTGAAGAACAAATCGACAAAGCCGTAGCAACTAGAGTGGCGGTCTCGCTAGCAGAGCGCCATCGGGATGAGATCCAGGAGAATCGCAGCGGGGAAGACCGCATAGAGGACGTCACCAATAGCCTTCGAAGCGAAGGCATCCTGGAGACATGGCGGGCCGAGGCGGATGGCTTTCATCTACTCAACTCCTGCTGCCCTTATCCGCAGGCAGCGCAACTGTCCCAGCTACCCTGCGAGGCAGACCGACAGGCTATCAGCCTCCTTATTGGCAGTGCAGTCAAACAGATCGAGCGTATCGTGGACGGGGCGCCCATGTGCGAGTACCTCGTCCAACTGCAGAGCGAACAAGAGGGCATCACCAGTAAAGCCATCGAAGGGAACGTATGAACGAAGCATCGCTTCTCGAAATCAATGCCTTACACGCCGATGTGGCGGGCAAGGAAATCCTCAAGGGACTGGACCTTGCCGTTCGACCAGGGGAAGTTCACGCCATCATGGGGCCGAATGGGTCCGGCAAGAGCACCCTCGCAAATACGCTAATGGGAAATCCTCGCTACGCCGTCACCGGCGGTGAGATTCGATTCCTTGGCGATGAGCTCATCGGGATGGCCCCAGACGAACGCGCACGACGGGGGCTCTTTCTCGCCTTCCAATATCCTGTGGCAGTACCAGGCGTAACCGTTGTGAACTTTCTACGTCAAGCAGTCAATGCCGTCCGCGGAGAAGAAGTGCCTGTGCGGGAGTTTCGAGAAGAGCTGTTCGCAAAGATGGAGCTCCTTAAGGTAGACCGTGACTTTGCCCGTCGTTACCTGAACGATGGATTTAGTGGCGGGGAAAAAAAGCGAGCAGAGATGCTGCAACTAGCCATGTTGCAGCCAAGCATGGCCGTCCTAGATGAGACCGACTCCGGACTTGATATTGATGCCCTCCGAACCGTCGCAGACGGTGTCAACGCATTAATGAACCAGGACATGGGCCTGCTACTAATCACTCACTATCAGCGGCTACTCAACTACATCAAGCCACAGTTCGTACACGTACTTATAGATGGGCGCATTGTGCGCTCAGGCGGCCCCGACCTCGCAGAAGAGCTAGAGGCCAACGGATACGACTCCATCGAAACGGCCGTATCAAGTGCTTAAAAGGAGAAGGGCTCAATGACCGCATCACCTGAACTAGTTCGCGACGACGGCTACAAGTGGGGCTTCCACGACGAAGAGGAAGCCCTTTACAAAGCGAACAAGGGACTCACGTCCGAAATCGTAAAGACCATCTCGGAACTGAAGGACGAGCCACAATGGATGCTCGAGTACCGCCTAAACGCACTCGAGCGCTTCAACGAGATGGAAAACCCCCCTTGGGGGACGGACCTTCTTGAAACAATAGACTTTGACAATATTCACTACTTCGTTCGGGCAACAGACCGAGATGAACGCTCCTGGGATGACGTCCCTGATTACATTCGGCGGACGTTCGACAAGCTGGGGATACCCGAGGCTGAGAAGAAATTCCTAGCCGGCGTGGGCGCACAGTATGACTCTGAAGTGGTGTACCACAATATTCGTGAGGACCTGGAGAAGCTCGGCGTAGTGTTCCTCGGAATGGACCAAGCTCTTGCTGAACACGAGGACATCGTTAAGGAGCACTTTGGTACGGTCATACCTTCTGGAGACAACAAATACGCTGCCCTTAATAGCGCAGTCTGGTCAGGCGGTTCATTCATCTATGTGCCGAAGGGCGTGAAGGTCGACATTCCCCTACAGGCCTACTTCCGAATTAATACTGAAAATATGGGGCAGTTCGAAAGGACCCTGATCATCGCGGACGAAGGCAGTCAAGTTCACTATGTTGAGGGCTGCACCGCACCGACCTACAGCAGTGACTCACTTCACAGCGCAGTCGTAGAGATCATCGTCAAGAAGGGTGCCCGCGTCCGGTATACAACTATCCAAAACTGGTCGAATAATGTCTTCAACCTAGTAACTAAACGCGCAGCCGCATACGAGGACGCCGTGATGGAATGGGTCGACGGCAACCTAGGTTCGAAGCTAACCATGAAGTTTCCTAGCGTTTTCCTGATGGAGCCGGGCGCGCACGGAGAGATCCTTTCGCTAGCATTCGCCGGTGAAGGACAACACCAAGACGCGGGGGGCAAGGTAGTCCATATGGCCCCTGATACAACTTCAACCATCGTTTCCAAGTCCCTGAGTAAGGACGGCGGTCGAACTAGCTATCGCGGCCTCCTAAAGGTCTATGAAGGCTGCGACAACGTACGCTCAAGCGTGCGTTGTGATGCTCTTCTGCTTGACGAGGACTCACGATCAGACACCTATCCCACCATGGAAGTAGACGCCCCCGATGTGTCTATTGAACATGAGGCCTACGTATCCAAACTGAGCGAGGAGCAGCTCTTTTACCTACAGAGCCGCGGCCTGAGCGAGGATGCTGCCGCCAAGATGATAGTTAATGGTTTCGTGGAACCAATAGTGAAGGAACTTCCGATGGAGTATGCGGTCGAGCTCAATAGGCTGATCGAACTGCAAATGGAAGGCGCTATCGGCTAGGACTGGCAACTAAACCACCCCACGCAAGGCAAAGCCAACGACGGCAACCGCCCGCGTACTGTGCGCCATAAAGGAGTGCGAACCGCATGTCAGTAGCCCCGAGCACAGTCGCCTCTGCGCTTACGCCCAAGGCGAGCCGCGCCCTGGGAGACGCCCTAAACGACGTTCCCACAGTCTCAGCGCACCGCACCCAAGCAGCAGAAGCACTCAATAAATCTGCGATGCCATCCCCCTCACATGATCGTCCCTGGAAATATGTCGACCCCGCAGCCCTCGAACTCGACGGGTTTGTGCCGTCACTCGGAACTAACCCCTCCACAGATAACCCAACCACAATAGAGGGCCTGTCTGTGACCCCCTTTGAAGAAGCCGGCCGTGAGGGCGCCCTCGGCCGGCTAGGAAAAGCAGTGGCAGTCAATAGCAACCGCATTTCCGCATTGCACTATGCCTTCCTTCAAAACGGCTTGCTGGTGGAGACAAAACCAAACACCGAGGTACCTGAACCTGTTCGACTCACCCGCGAGTTCAATACAGCGGGCGCGCTAGTAACACCCCACACCCTGATTGTAGCGGGAGACAACAGCCGGCTAAGCATTATTGAAGAGTACCGTTCATGCGACGAACCACTAGCAGCGCTACCTGTTGTCGAATTACTAGTGGGGCCGGGAGCAGTCGTCCACTACACGTCCCTACATCATTGGGGCACAAAAACGCGGGTCTTCTCAGAACAACGCGCCATCACAGAGAGAGACTCTGCAGTGCGAAGCCTGAGTCTAGTAACAGGGGGGCTTTTGGTGAAGAGCCACATCGCCTCCTCACTAGAGGGGCGCGGTTCGTCCAGCGAACTGTACGGGCTTTCCGTAGGAGCCAGTGACGAACACATTGATTTCTATACCCTCCAGGACCATATCGCCGAAGACACACGCAGTGATTTGCTATTCAAATCAGCCCTGGGAGATCGCTCCCGGGCAGTGTATTACGGCGTAACTAAAGTGGGACTTGAAGGGCGCCGTTCAGACGCAAACCAAGAGAACAGGAACCTCCTCCTAAGCCGTTCAGCTAAGGCGGACAGCGACCCCGTTCTCGAAATCCTCACCAACGATGTTGCCCGTGTTAGCCACGGCGCTACCGCAGGGCCAGTCGACGAAGAAGAGTTGTTCTACATTCAATCCCGAGGGCTAACGCGTGAAGGAGCTGTAGAGCTCTTGGTGCGGGGCTTCCTCGGTGAACCACTGGATCGAAGCGCCCTCGTTGAGAGCGTACGCCAAGAGCTCAATGCGGTGATTGAGGCAAAGCTGCAGGCCCTGGGAGCCGAAGCATGAGTATCCAACCTGCTCAGCTGCGTAAGGACTTCCCTATCCTGGAACGCCAGATTAACGGCCATCCACTCGCCTACCTGGATAATGCCGCAACTACACAGAAGCCACGCCCAGTAATCGAATCCCTAGTGCACTACTACGAAACCCAGAACGCCAACATCCACCGCGGCATCCATACCCTCGCAGTCGAAGCAACAAAAGCGTACGAGGACGTGCGCGCCAAAGCCTCCAAACATATCGGAGCAACGAATACTGAGGACATTGTTTTCACACGTAACACGACGGAATCACTCAACCTGGTTGCGCGCGCCTGGGGAGACGCAAACCTTCAGGAAGACGATGAAATCGTACTCTCGCTAATGGAGCACCATTCCAACATCGTCCCCTGGCAGCTTTTGGCGGCCCGAACAGGCGCTCGCCTGCGATATGCGGATATCGCCCCTAACGGGCTCCTGCAGATCGACTCCCTGCGAAAAATGATCGGAAACCGAACAAAGTTAGTAAGCATCACTCACATGTCGAACGTGTTGGGAACAATTAATCCCATCGCAGAGATCGCGGAAATGACACATGCAGTAGGAGCACTCCTGATTGTTGACGGAGCCCAGAGTGCACCTCACCTACCAGTAGATGTAAATCAACTGGGATGCGATGTATTTGCCTTCTCGGCCCACAAGATGTTGGGGCCGACCGGAGTGGGCGTCCTTTGGGCACGCCCTGGGCTCCTTGCAGAAATGGACCCCTTCCTGGGTGGGGGAGAGATGATCTCCATCGTTAGGCCTGAGGGATCCACCTGGGCTGAAGGACCTCACAAATTCGAAGCCGGTACACCAAACATCGCAGACGTAATCGCCTTTGGCACTGCCCTGGATTACCTGCATGACCTTGGGATGGAAAACGTTCGCGAACACGAAAAGCACATCACTGCCTACGCGATTGATGCCCTAGAAAGCTCCGGCGGGATCACGGTTCACGGACCACGAGACATAGAGGCTCGTGGAGGTGCAGTTAGCTTCGAAGTGGACGGTGTTCACCCTCATGATGTAAGTACTATCGTCGATGCATACGGAATTGCTATTCGAGCAGGTCACCACTGTGCCCAATTACTAATGCGCTACTTAAACGTCCCAGCAACGAACCGGGCGAGCTTCTACATTTACAATGAAGAGCACGAGGTCGATGCGCTTTTGAATGCGCTTGAGGAAGCTAAACGGATGTTTGGAAATGTCGATAGCCGAACCGCAGTTTGACGAGCTATATCGCGAAGTGATCCTCGATCACTATAGGAAGCCTCGCAATGCTGGCTCCCTGGGCTCCCCTACCCACTTTGCTGAAGGAGCCAACCCTGTTTGCGGAGATGAGATCCAATTAGACGTATCGATCGAAGGGGATGTTATCTGCGAGATGGCTTTCAGAGGCCAGGGGTGCTCAATCAGCCAATCCAGCGCTTCAATGATGACTGAGCGAATCTGCGGAGGAACGATCGCAGATGCCCATCGAATAATGCAGCTTTTCGAAGCACTATTGCTGGAGTCCGCAGAACCAGATCCTGCCCTGGGGGATCTCGAAGCCCTGCAAGGGGTGGCAAAGTTCCCCGTACGAGTGAAGTGCGCCCTCCTTTCTTGGAAAGTGCTGAAAGAGGCCCTGGAGAACACCAACACCGAACCAATAGCCCCACAAGGAGGGTGAAATGGCAGACACCGAGACAAAAACCCGACCAACCGACGAAGAGCTACGGGAGCGCGTTCGCGAGGTAAAAGACCCCGAGATCGACATGAGCATTGTCGATCTTGGTCTCGTCTACGACATCGAATGGGACAACGGAACAGTAAATGTGAAGATGACCCTCACAAGTCCAGGCTGCCCGATGGGACCCATTATCCGGGGAGCCGTCTACGCCAAGGTCAAGGACCTACCAGGAGTAGACGATGTGGACGTAGAAATCGTTTGGAACCCACCTTGGGACCCCAAAACGATGGCTAGCGAAGACGTAAAGATGGCGCTTGGTATCTGGTAGGAACCCAAAACCCTACCTTTCCCCTTCATCCCATCTAGAAGCGCTTGGATACGCCTGTAGACTAGGTCTATCCCATGGCTTGCGAACAAGAAACAGCAACAACACTGCGCGAGGCTGGATTCCGCGTTACCCCCCAGCGATTGCTCGTTGCTTCGGCTCTGCGCCATGCCGGGCGGCACTTGAGCGCTTCTGAGATCGCAGAGGAGGTCCGCAAGGTCTATCCAGTAGTAGACCTAAGCACCGTTTACCGAACCGTAGAAATGTTGAGGCGCCTAGGCCTAGCCACAGCAACTGATATGGGCGGCGATGACTTGCTTTTCGAATGGTCCTCGGGCGAAGCCCATCACCACCTTATCTGCTCGGGCTGTCGCAAAATGCAAGTACTAGACCACACCTACTTGGACGGACTCGCAGAAGAGGTTTCAAACGATTTCGGTTTCGAAGCGGACCTTCAGCATTTCGCTATCTTTGGGCTTTGTAAGACCTGCCGAGAAAAACCTACGTCATGAGTATGAGCACCAAGTTACTGGATGAACTTCGCAACTTGGTAGGTAGCGAAAACTTGCTGCACAAACCCGAAGACCTACTTGTCTATGAACTCGATGGCACCATCGATCGAGCGTTGCCAGAAGCAGTGGTCTTTCCAGCGAATACGGAAGAAGTGCAAGGAGTTGTGCACGCCTGCAACACCCATGAGGTCCCTGTCACACCAAGGGGGGCGGGTACAGGCCTTAGCGGCGGAGCTATCCCTGCTCGCCAAGGAGTCATAGTAGGAACAGCAAGAATGCGCCGCATCCTTAATGTGGACCCCCTAGAACGCACTGCGCTAGTCGAACCTGGGGCCCCCAATATCCAACTTTCAGAAATCGCCGCCGAACATGGCCTTTTCTATGCACCCGACCCTAGCAGCCAGAAGGCTTGCACAATTGGTGGAAACGTAGCTGAGAACGCAGGGGGGCCACACTGCCTCGCCTTGGGGGTAACAACAAACCATGTGGTTGGTATGGAGGTAGTTACTGCAAGCGGCGAGTTAGAGTGGCTGGGGAGCTACGGCCCTGACTCAACTGGATACGATCTGCGTGGGCTGTTCATTGGATCCGAGGGTACGCTGGGAATCGCAACCAAAGTGGCCGTACGGTTACTCCCCATTCCAGAGACAGTAGTTACTCTTCTTGCCATTTTTGACGACGTAGAACACGCAAGCGAAACAGTCTCAGCAGTAATCGGAGCAGGACTAGTTCCTGCAGCCCTGGAAATGATGGACCGAGTAACACTACAAGCAGCAGAAGAGGGGCTTCGTTGCGGTTATCCACCAAATGCCGGTGCTGTGCTATTAATCGAACTTGATGGGATAGAAGAACTCGTACAGGAACAAGTACAAGAGGCACGGGCCGCCTGCAACAAGCATGGTGCAACTGAGATCCGCACTGCAACAGAAGCGAACGAGCGCACGCAATTGTGGAAAGGGAGAAAGGGGGCAATCGGAGCCTTAGGTAGGATTGCCCCCAACTATTACCTCCTTGACGGGGTTGTCCCCCGCTCAAAGCTGGTGGAGACGATGGGTGAAGTCTCCCGCATAAGCCAGAAGTACAAATTTCCCGTGGCAAACGTCTTCCATGCTGGGGATGGCAACCTGCATCCTTGCCTTCTCTTCGACGAGCGAGACGAGGGATCTACCGCGAAAGTTTTGGAAGCAGGTGCCGAAATCATGCAGGTGTGCGTCGATGCAGGTGGGGCTCTCACTGGAGAGCACGGCGTAGGTTACGAAAAGAATCGCTTTATGCCATTGCTCTACAGCGAAACCGACCTGGAAAACATGCGACGTGTACGAGAAATCTTCGGGAACAGCGGCACCTTTAACCCCTGCAAAGTACTGCCTGAAGGGACCGGCTGCGGAGAGATGGCACATCAGAAGGGTGCATTGCAGGCTGCCGGCCCGGAAGCTTATGTCTAAAGTAAAACCTCGCATCCCCTCTGTAGTCGCAGGCTGTGCACCCGAATCAATTCACACTCCAGCTACCATTCCTGAATTGCGCGACCTCGTTGGCGACCGGAACGAGCGGACTCTGGTACCAGTCGGCGGAGGTACACAGCTGGCCCTAGGAAACGCACCCAACAGACCGTTCAGCCTGGTGTTTCTAAAAAAGGCCCTCCAAGGCGAGGTGGAGCACGAACCCACTGATCTAACTGCTGTCGCCCCTGCAGGTGTGACACTCGGGGAACTCGGGGCGCAATTAGCAGAATCAGGCCAATGTTTACCCTTCGATCCACCTCATTCCGAAGAAGTCACGCTTGGTGGAGGACTCGCAGTAGGAATAGGCGGCCCAGTACGAACTCGATACGGTCTTCCGCGCGACTTCGTATTAGGAATGACCGTCCTGCGAGCAGATAGTGAGTTGGTAAAAGCCGGAGGACGGGTCGTAAAAAATGTAACTGGTTACGATCTAATGCGACTTTGGAGCGGGTCTCTGGGAACAATCGGCATCGTCACTTCCGTGGCGCTAAGAGTTTTTCCTCTAACCGAAACTATCGACTTACAATGCGAATTGGATTCGCTGGCAGCCGGGCAAGCGCTGGCCGAAAAATTCCTACGAGCTGACCTACGCCCTGAGTTACTGGACCTCACCAAGAAAAAGGGGGACTGGCATGGAACTCTTCGCCTTTCCCAAAGAGCCGTATCCAAGGCTAAAAAACTCGCAGCAACCGACCTGGTTTTATCTAGTGAAAAGGACTACCTCGAGGTACGGGACCTCGGATTCGGGGAAAAAGACGTTCTAACTCTAAGAGCTTCCTGTCCTACCTCCGCCATAGCGTCCACAACCAAGGCGTTGGAAAAGTTAGCACCATCCCAGATTTTAGTTCGGCCATTGGCTCGAGAAGTGCGAACTACCTGGAACGCCCAATCTATCCCGCATGCAGACGCGGTGGCCGCAACGATTGGTGCACTTCGAACCGAGCTGGCAAAGGACAGTGGAATAGTCGTGGCAGAACGTATCCCCGATGAAATGCGGGGAGCAATTGATACATGGGGAACTTCTCAAAATTTTCAGCGAATGGCAGCCGTCAAATCTGCTTTCGATCCCTACAACCGGCTGAATGCAGGCCGCTTCGTTGGAGGCCTTTGAAGTGACTGGCTGGCCACTCGCAGAAGATGCCCCCAACACAGCGGACCTTGCAAAATGCGTTCACTGTGGCTTGTGCGTGAACTCATGCCCAACGTACGCAATTACAGGACTTGAGGTTGAATCTCCTCGGGGCCGAATCCACCTGGCACGAGCGGTGGCAGAAGAGCGCATCCCGCTCACAGAGACGGTGCAGGAACATTGGGAGCTCTGCCTACAGTGCCGGGCATGCGAAGCAGTTTGCCCAAGTGGTGTTCCATACGGCCAAATCATGGAAAAAGCCCGGGCGCAGCTCCAAGCAGCTCCACCTTCAAAAAGCTGGGGGCGTACTTTCCGACGTTTGGTATTAAGACAGGTAATAGGAAGAACGAGAGTACTAGCCACGCTTCTGGCACCAGTTCGTTTCTTCGCTAGATCTCCACTACGAAAATTATTGCGAGCATCAGGGCTCCTCCGTTTCATGGGACCAATAGGCCTACTCGAAGCCCAACTTGGCCGACCAGGGCGACCTTTCCGCCCTAACAACAAGCATGAGGAAGGGGATGTCGCCCTTTTCACAGGGTGTGTCATGGGAGAACTATTTGGCGATGTTCACCGTTCCACAGTGCGAGTCCTAGAACGCAGCGGCACCCACGTATTCGCACCCAGGAACCAGACTTGCTGCGGTGCCCTTAGTGCCCATGACGGCGACCTGGAGGAAGCACGGCGCCTCGCCAGGCTAAATATTTCTGCATTCGAAGCTTCCAGTGCAAAAACAATTCTTGTCAATGCAGCCGGATGTGGGGCAGCTATGAAAGAGTATGGGGACCTATTGGAAGGCGACTCCAAATTCGCAGAGCGCGCCCAAGCAATAGCCGCAAAAGTTCTCGACTTTAGCGAATATTTAGTCGGACGCACATTGCCAGTAGGACGACTACCAGCAAAAGTGACCTACCAAGATGCCTGCCACCTCGCCCACGCTCAGGGCATCAGCACGGAACCTCGAACCCTTCTTGGAGCGATTGAGGACTGCGAGTTAGTCGAGACAGATGGAGCAGATTTATGCTGCGGGGCTGCGGGTATCTACAGCCTATTGCAACCAGCTATGTCAGCGGAGCTACGGCAGCGGAAAGCATTGGAATTCGCAAAACACAAACCAGACTTGATTGTGACTGCCAACCCAGGTTGTCAAATGCAGTATGAAGCAGCCATACGCGAGGCAGGTATAGAGGCTCGAGTCTTGCACCTGGCAGAATTTCTCGACGAAGCACAAGCCACTTCAACCCGAAGTCCGTAGCACCACCCTGTTCCCTGTCCTACAGTGTGGCTCAGCCCGAGCGTTTTGCGCTCGGGCCAAGAGGTGTTGGGGTAAGCCATGTCGAACGAATTAGCAGGCATTCGACCCATTGTCGAGAATTACCTCACCGAGATTGCTGCCATCCAGGGCCCACTAGTTCTTGGAACCTTAGACGCAGCAAAGCCTGCAACCATCGCCGCTCTAGCTGCTGGCCGCGAACAAGCAACGCTGGTCATGGCAGCGAGTCCCGGCCAGGCAGCATTGTTAGCAGAGGAACTCACCCTATACACCAATGACATTCCCATCGCCCATTTACCCGCAGGGGATCATCTCCCCTATGAGCTCGTCGAAGATGATCCCTCCCATATCGCGGAAAGCAACGAGGCCCTACGGCAGCTGCAGGAAGCAGAGCGTTCAATCGTCGTGACCTCGTGGGCAGCTGCAGCCGAATTCCGAGTAGGAGCCAATGCAGCTGTAGAAGGAGCAGAGGTGGTCAATGGGGCGACTCTTTCACCAGAAGATCTACAGCGATCCCTGGAGACAATCGGGTATCGCTTCGAGGCCCTTGCAGAAATGCCTGGGGTAGCCGCCCGAAGAGGGGGCATCCTCGATGTATTTCCGGCCAGATCTGAGGAACCATTGCGGATCGAGTTCTTCGGGGACACCGTTGCAAGTATCCGAAGGATCGACCTAAAGACTCAACGTAGCATCGAGCAGATCAAGGCAGCGACATTGCCACCATTAGCAAGTCATGGACCAGCAGCACAGGCAATCGCCCGTGAGCTAGGAGAGCAAATCACCTTCAACGGAGAGCCGGCAGAGGCTATCGGCCAGGAACTAGAGCTTCTCGGAAAAGGTGAACGCAGCAGCTTCCCGAGGTATTTCGAACCGTTGTTGAACCGTGCCACCATCTTCGATTATCTAAATAAGAAGAGCCTTTTGGTGTTGGTTGAACGCCAGGAGGGGGCCGAGGCTCTGATGATGCACATGCAACATCAGAAAGAAGCCAGAGAGACACTGGAACGTCGGGGGGAAATCCCAGAGGGCCTACCCGAACTGGGGCTTCAACCCGCGGCACTTACTTCGTTGCTAGACGGACATGAAAACCAGATAGAGTTAGCCCGTTTCGGAACAGAAGAGCTAGGAGCGGAGACGCTTCCTTTTACCACCACCCCGGCCTTTGGAGGTCGCATCAAAGAAGTGGTTCGTCAAGCGAACCAGTGGGCCGAGGAGGGACGTGCGGTAGTGCTAGCTTCGCAGCAGGCCCTGCGATTAGCAGAATTAATGGAGCAGGAAGGGGTTGACTTGCATCTCTTCAATGTACTCCAAGAGGTTCCACAGCCAGGTGAGATTGCGATCGTGCCCGCCACAGCAAGCGGGGGATTTCTATTAGGTGAGACCTTCGCCCTCATTAGTGACGAAGAAGTGTTTGGGCTTAGGCGTACACGCCGTCCACAACGAAGCCGCCTGGGAATCACACCAAGCATCCTGACAACACTACAACCAGGCAATTCAGTCGTGCACATAGACCACGGAATCGCACGTTTTCGAGGGCTTACTCGACGCACAATGGACGGGGTGGAACGCGAATACCTAGAGCTCGAGTATGCCGAGGGTGACCGGCTTTTTGTTCCTAGCGACCAACTGGATGCAGTAAGCACTTACGTTGGCCCTAGCGACCGACCACCAACATTAACGCGACTAGGATCGCAAGATTGGGCTAACACAAAACGGCGGGTGCAACGGGCTGTAGCAGAAATCGCTCAAGAATTGGTCGAGCTGTATGCACGACGTGCAGTGGCAAAGGGTGATGCCTGCACAGAGGATGGACCCTGGCAAATTGAGATGGAGGGCGCCTTCCCCTTCGTAGAGACATCAGACCAGCTTCAGGCCATTACAGATGTGAAAAAAGATATGGAATCCCCCAGGCCAATGGACCGACTCATCGCAGGAGATGTCGGGTATGGAAAAACCGAAGTTGCAGTAAGGGCAGCATTCAAGGCAGTCATGGCCGGCCGCCAAGTAGCAGTCCTCGTGCCAACAACAGTTCTTGCTGAACAACACGGCCAGACGTTCCTGGAGCGAATGCGGGGGTTCCCTGTGGAGATCGGTGTGCTTTCCAGATTCCGGAGCTCCCGCGAACAACGAGATCTAGTAGCTCAAATCGCAAGAGGGGACATCGACATCGCAATTGGAACGCACCGACTCCTACAGAAAGACGTGTCCTTCAAAGACCTTGGCCTAGTAGTAATAGACGAAGAACAGCGGTTCGGAGTCGCCCACAAAGAACGCTTTCGTCAGATGAGAGCCGAGGTTGACACTCTCACCATGTCAGCAACACCGATACCCCGAACCCTGCAAATGTCACTGGCAGGCATCCGGGACACATCGATGGTAGCGACACCGCCTGAGGAGCGGTTACCTATTCGCACCTACGTGACAGGCTGGGACAACCAGATCGTACGAGAAGCCATCGTGAGGGAGATGGAGCGGGGTGGTCAGATCTACTTCGTGCATAACCGCGTGCAAAACATAGAGCAGATCGCGCACCGGCTGCGAGATCTTGTGCCGGAGGCAGAGATTGCCGTCTGTCACGGCCAGATGCCAGAGGAGCAGCTCGAACGAGTAATGGTTCAGTTCAGTACGGGAGAATATGACGTTTTGCTTTGCACGACGATTATCGAAAGTGGCCTAGATTTACCAAACGTAAACACAATCATCATCAATAACTCCAATCAGTTCGGTCTGGCGCAGCTTTACCAGTTGCGAGGAAGAGTTGGTCGCTCTTCAAGTCGTGCTTTCGCCTTCTTTCTATACGACCGCAATCGAGCAATTTCAGAGGCAGCCCGGAAGAGATTAGCTGCAATCTTCGAAGCAGCAGACCTGGGAAGTGGCTTTCAGATAGCCCTGCGCGACCTCGAGATTCGTGGAGCAGGTAACCTACTAGGTGCTGAACAAAGCGGCCACATCGCAGCAGTCGGCTTTGAACTTTTTTCTCGTCTAGTGGGAGAGGCGGTTAAATCCTTACAGGGTGGAATTAAAAGTGACCTCAACGAGGAAGCCCCGTCTCTGCCTCCTCCTCCCCACGTCGACCTCCCAATTAGTGCATCCATACCAGAGCACTATATTGGGGACATGGCCACACGCCTTGCGATCTATGAACGTGTTTCTAAACTCGAATCACCCCAGGGCGTGGCAGGAATGGAGGAGGAGCTGCGGGATCGCTTCGGAGAACCCCCCACACTCGTGCAAAACCTACTAGGTGTAACGCTGCTCAAAACTTCGGGCCGCCTAGCAGGAGTCGAGCGGATTTCTACCAGCCCTTCTAATTTCCACCTCAGATTACGGAATGGCACAACGCAAAAACATCGAAAAGCAGTCCACGATTTAGACATCCCTGGAACACGAGTAGGCCCTGAACAAGTTCGCATTCCCCGGGAACAAGCTGGCACAGAATGGATGCCCTTACTCGTACGGGTACTCCGGGCCCTGGCAAATACAGGTTGACTGGACAACGTGAAGACGAGGGCCATACTGATGAGTATGGAAACCCCTAACCTCTTCACAATGCTTTCGGCCTACCGGCCCGCAGCCAACACGTCTCCCTTCGAGGATTACTGCACAAATGGGCTTGCCTATCTGTTAGCAACAGGCTGCACCACGCTAGGAACACTGTTCGCTGAAGCAGCCGGTGCAGAGGGAACAGTAGTGAACGTGAAAGTACAACCAGGAAACAATGCACCAGTAGCAGACCTGGAGATGACCTTCCAAGACGGGAGCGAAACCCTTGTAGAGGTGGAAACAGCATATGGGGAGACGGTCCATCGACCAGAGCCGAGAGGTATCGCTAAACATCTGCGGGTTGGCTTTAATCAATCTGGGCCGGACTCAATCACTTGGGATGTAATTGCGGAAAAACTGGCCATTGATCCTAATGAGCTGGCACGCCAATTCGCGGATTTTTTGCGCCAAGACGTTCTTGGACTGGAAGTGGTCAACCTTGACGACGCCCTTCACACGAATAGGCTCTACGCCCTAGGTGGAGCCGCTTTACGCAAACACTTCGGAACAGCTACTCGATACGAAAATAGCTCCTCACCACCCGTGCAGGGACGCTATCGCTACATGGGCACAACTTTCTCCCCGGACGGCGGTGAGCTGCATTACTGGATCGGGCTTGTGAATGAGTCTCTTCCATTAAGTGAGCATTACCACCTAATGCTAGCCAGCAAAATCACCCCCTTACGGGAACTAGCAGGCCAACCACGCGCAACGGGCAATTGGCGTTGGGAATACTGGTCAGGCATAGGAAGAGTTGTGCGACCAGTAGGCCTTAGCGAATACGGCGCCCTTCTAGACAGGATCGCAACTTGAGCCCATCTACACCTTCACTGGCTCAAGGTCTGCAAGTTCAGCCATTAGCTCCATTGCTTCAGTCTGGTGTGCATTAACGGTGATTCCGGTAATGGGGTCATCAGCCCAGAGCTTGTAGCGCTCGCGAATCCGCTCAACAGGACCAATAAGGGCGGTTTCGTCGAGAAACTCGTCAGGAACTGCCGCTGCTGCCTCCTCCTTCCGACCCGCAAGGAAGAGCTCCTGTATACGCTTAGCTGCATCTACGTAGCCACGACGCACCATGTTGTCGTTGTGAAAGTTCTTTGTTCGATGACCCATCCCACCGACATAGAGAGCTGTTCCCGGCTTCATGGCATCAAGTGCACCCTTCACGTCGTCCGTGATATTCACCGTTGCACTCACTTGAATTTCGAAGTTCTCCAGACTCTTACCTCCTCCAGCACGCCGGAACCCTTCTTCTAACCAGGGCCGGAAACTTTCTAGCTTCTGGCCAGGAACGTAGCCCAGTGGTAGCCAGCCGTCCGCAATCTCAGCAGTAAGTTTGACATTGGACTCAGTTCCAGTTCCAAGCCAAATAGGGATGTTTTGATTCATGTGGAGGATTGAGCGAAGTGGTTTACCCAAGCCCGTAGCACCTTCCCCAACATATGGAAGAGATATCTCCCGGCCCTCATGAATTACAGGTCGCTCACGCTCAAAAATCTTTCGCATGATCTGGACGTAATCGCGAATTCGCCAATAGGGCTTACCCCAGGGCTCGCCATACCAACCCTCCACAATCTGGGGGCCCGAAACACCAATACCAGCGATGAAGCGATTACCGCCAGCCATTGCATCGACAGTACCCACAGACATCGCAGCATTAGCAGGTGTCCGTGCAGCCAGCTGCATAATGCTAGTACCAAGACGGATGCGGCTGGTCACAGCAGCTAGGAAAGCAAGTGGTGTTACAGCGTCCGAACCGTAAGCCTCGGCAGTCCAGACAGAGTCATAGCCAAGGTGCTCCGCCAGCTGAACCTTCTCGATAGGTAGATTCATCTCGCGGGCACCGACGTTGCCTATGCTGATTCCAAGCTTCATTTCGTTCTCCTAAAAGCGACCTATGGAGCTCCTCTAAGAAAATATTTTACCGGAGTTGAAACTCTAAACCGCCATGATCTTAGGAGTTCCCAGCCAACCTTTTTGCTGAACGAGTAATTAATCACACGCAATCAATTACTCAAGAAGAGAAGGCCACCGACACTTTCTTGGGAACGGCTAATATCGAGGCATAAGCCCCTTGTTGGACCGCCAATAGGTCCGTAAGCGAAGAAACATGTCCCTGAACCGACCTTCTGCATCTGGACCGGCCCTCCGGGATGGGCCACAATGCGGGTCGCACTCTGAGGAGGAAGATGATGGCCGCTGAAGCACCCGTTTCCCGAGAAGCACTGTTCCAAACGATTTGCGAGCATTGGCAGAGAACCGAGGACGCCATGGCGGCCGTCGGGGACCAATTTGAAAAGAAGGCTCACGAGGGTTGGTCGGTAGGTGACATCTTCCGCCATATCACAGCCCTCAGCCACGACACTTCGTCACATGTTCGCGCAATGATCGCTAGTGGCGAGTTCCCCGTGGACCCGGCTAACAACCAGGAAGCAAATCAAGTTGGCATCGATAAGTTTGCGTCGCTCGACTACAAGATGTTGCGCATCGAGCTAAATACGGCCCACGGGGTCGTTTGGATGTATATCCAGCGATTTAGCGATGATGACCTCGCCCAGGAATACTCCATCGCTGGCAATTCATTCTCACTAGGCGGAATCCTTGGGCTGCTTGCCCAGCACGAAGCCCAACATGTGACTGAAGCCCTGGCAGCAGCAGGGGTGGAAGAATCTGCAGTAGTTCCACTAGAGACGGCGCACCGCTGGGCGTAATCCTTCGGTTGAGTCCTTTCTTTCTCTCTAGCTTTCGCCTAATTCCAGAGGGCAAGCTGAGGGGTGCCCTGTCGATTCCCAAAGAGCTCCCCTGGCCTTAAGAGTTGTCCGGGGGAACAACAAGTTCGGCAGAGCCTGCCTTCGAATCATCCCGAATAAGGCCGAGAACAACATCAGCAATCTCTTCGGGCTGGAGGAAAGTAGTAGCCGCGATAGCAGGCCTCAGCCACGCTGCTGGATTCACACCATCGCCTGTCTTGCCAATAATGGGCGTATCGACCATCCCAGGAAGCACCGCGTTTACGCGGATATTCTCTGACTCAGCAAGAACCGCACACGATTCAGTGAAGTTCACCACAGCAGCTTTTGAGGCTGCATACATGGGATCATTGGGCATCGGACCAAGAGCAGCGACCGAAGCAGTATTAACGATTGCCCCTCCCCCCCTCTTGCGGAGGGCCTGTATAGCCGCTCCTGTACCCATCATGACGCCCGCTACGTTAACGCTAATTACTAACTTGATTTTTTCTAGACCGACCTCCGGCCAGCCTGGCGTATCACCAGTCATGATGCCAGCGTTGTTATGCACGATATCGATCCCCCCATACGCCGCTTCAACAGCAGCGAAAAGAGACCGCACCCCAGAAGGGGTCGAGACATCTCCTTCAAAAAAGGAGGCCTGACCCCCTTGAGCAGCAATCGCACTTACCGTCTCAGTTCCACCCTCGCTATCAATATCGCAAACAGCAACGCTCGCGCCCTCACCAGAGAGGGCAATTGCCGTAGCACGGCCTATGCCAGACGCGGCTCCTGTTACCAGCGCAATCTTTCCAGAAATCTCCATGAATACCTCCTCGGGGAGTGTTGCCCAGTCTTTTGACAAAGCCAGCTGGTGAGATCAGTCAGCTGGAAGCTCATCCTTTACACCAAGTTCATCCAGAACTTCATGAAACCAACCAATCACTTCGGGATGGTAAGGAATACCTAACTCTTTGCGCTCCTGCTCTTTTTCCGAGGCGTTTAAGCCAGCGTAGTAGACACGGTCCTGCCCCGGAGCGGGCTTGCTTTCACGCAAAGTCCGCAGATAAACATCCATGTCATCCTTAAAGGTCTCTAGGTCAGTGAATGCGTCGATTCTGTAAGCGAGGAAGTGATGGCCATTCCCCATACGAGTAGCAAAACCAGGCCCAGTGCCAGATAAGACACCACTTAGAACATCAACCACTACCGCGAGACTGTAACCTTTATGCGAGCCGATCTCACGGGTTCCACCGACAGGCAGCATCAGAAATTCATCAGGTACAGGCCGCTCTTCCATAATGGGCGTTCCATCACTCTCTGCAATCCACCCAGGGAGGACGGGTGACCCGAGGCGACGAGCCAGACGGATCTTGTTGCCGGCTACAGAGCTCATGGAAGCATCAAAAACGAACGGGGCTTCGTCGCGAGCAGGAACTGCTACGCCAATAGGATTAAGGCCGAGAAGAGCCTCGGCACCGAAGGTAGGGGCAACCTGCTTTCCACCAACGGTTGTGGCCACACCAATCATGTCGTGTGGAACAGCACGATGAGCATGAAAGGCTGCAGCACCAAAGTGCCGCCCGTTCATTACAGCAACCGCCCCAATGCCACACTTACGCGCCTTCTCGATGGCAAGGTCCATGGCCTGGGGCCCAACGGTGAGGCCAAGGCCCTCATCGCTATCGATAGTGGCAGTAGCCTCAGCTTCCCGAACAATGCGCCACTTCGGAGCAGGGTTAATAGCTCCTCCTCGGATACCCGCGACGTAAACGCGCATCATGTTGCTTACACCGTGGGTATCAATGCCACGACGGTCTGCGTATAGGAGAGTCTCAGCGCACCTTTCCGCATCTTCAGAAGGCGAACCAAGAGCCTCAAAGATACTAATGACGGTCTCCTTCATTAACGAAGGAGATATTCGGACGGCAATCTCTTCAGGAACGTGAAAGCGATCAAGCATGCGGCGCGCATCATAGCGAGTGAAAGGCGAGGTAGCATGTGCGTAACGCGGTACTTCGCGCGGGTGGGTTGTGGTGGAGATTGATGGAGAACACCGCTTCGAGTTAGCTAAGGAGACCCTCTGGGGGGGGCTGTTCGACCCCCTTACATTGCGAACTGCCCTTCCTGCAATCGAATCATTGGAACGGATAGAGCAAGACACCTATGAATTGGTTGCATCGGTGGAGGTAAGAGGTTTCTGGGGCCGTTTCCGGGGCCTAGCCAGAGTGAGTCACGTGGTTGAGCAACAGTCCTATCATCTGCGACTTTCGGGAGCAGGAGCCGAAGGAACGGCAATGGCCCAAGGAACAATCACCCTATTCGAGGAGGAAGAGGGTGTCGTTTTTCGCTATCGAGGCGATCTGACAGTACATGGGGCCCTTACCCGACTCGGGGGACGCTTTATCGGAGGGGCAATTCGAATCCTAATTCGCAACTTCCTTCAGGGCCTAGCCCAAAACCTGGCAAGTACTTCCACCCACGAGAAACCCGAGTAGCTTCCACCTACATGCGTCTCGAACACAAATACATCGTCGCGCTGATTAGCGTGTTCGGAATGTTTATGAACCTGCTCGATCTCACAATCGTGAACGTTGCTGTGCCCGTACTGTCGTCAGAGCTAACCGCCTCCGCGGGAGATGTCCAGTGGGTAGTGACTGCTTATTTGTTAGCGGTAGCAGTCGCCATTCCCGTCAGCGGATGGGCCGGAGACCGATTTGGGACAAAACGTATCTTTCTGCTCGCTCTGGCATTCTTTACCGGCGGTTCAGCACTTTGCGCATTCGCATGGAATATTGAGAGCTTAATCATTTTCCGGGCGCTGCAAGGCATGGGTGGTGGCTTCCTTATGCCGGTTACCCAAACGATGGTATTCCGCGCCTTTCCCCAGCAGGAGAGATCGAAGGCCGCCGGTATTCTGGTAGTTCCCACAACCTTCGCCCCAGCAAGCGGCCCGCTCCTTGGAGGCCTGATTCTGGATTCCCTCTCATGGCCTTGGATCTTTCTGGTAAACATTCCCGTAGGAATCCTTGGCATCGTGCTAGGTCTCACGTTCCTGAAAGAACAGCGCGAAGACAACCCCGGACGAATAGACATTCCTGGATTACTGCTAGCTTCGGGTGGATTGGCCCTTTTCCTTTTTGGCCTAGCAGAAGCCGGTGAGCGGGGATTCGCAGACATGCGGGTTCTGAGCTTCGGCGGAACTGGAATCCTACTGCTAGCACTGTTCGTAATAGTCGAGCTTCGAACCAAAGACCCTTTGATAGACGTACGCCTTTTCCGGGATCGTATGTTCGCATTGGCCAACATCACTCAAAGCGCCGCCTTTATGGGTTTCTCAGCGACCCTCTTCTTGTTACCCCTTTTCCTCCAGCTGGAACGGGGCATGAGCCCACTAGAATCCGGGCTCCTCACATTCCCACAAGCACTAGGAGTGATGTTTCTAGCTCCGGTAATGGCACGTATCTACCCAGTAGTAGGACCGAGGCGCCTCGTAGCAGTAGGTCTATTGGTTGCAACCGTTACTACCGTGCCGTTAATCATCATGGACCTTGAAACGAACCTATGGTGGCTGCGAGGTTCGCTGTTCTTTCGGGGTGCAGGCTTCAGCATGATGCTAGTACCGCTCCAAACGGCAGCCTTCGCTGCCATCAGCATGACTGCCACGGGCCGAGCAACTGCAATCTTCAACGCAACCAGGCAGGTTTCCCAGAGCTTCGGAGTCGCCATTATCGCAACCGTACTCACCAGCAGACTGACTCATCACGGTGCAACTCTAGGAACCTTTGATAACGCCGCTGCATCTGTCCAAGCCTTCTCAGATGGCTATCTCGTTACAGCAGGCTTCATTGCCGCAGGCATCCTGCTCGCGCTGCTCATTCGCGACAGTGACGCAGCAGCTACACTCCGCACCCGGCTTAAGCCTGGAACAACCTAGTCAACAAATTTTCCCTGGCCCCCATCAACAATGATGTGCGTCGCATTGATCCAGCTGGCTGCAGGGCTGGCGAGAAATGTAATCGCACGCGCTACTTCCTCACCACTGCCAAGTCGTCCAAAGGGAATGCTGCGCTCGACCCCACGATAAAAGTCAGGATTCTCCTGACTTGTCCGCTCCCAGTTGCCCCCAGGTAAAAGAGTCGCACCGGGAGAAAGAGCATTTACACGGATCCCCTTTCGACCAAGCGATTGCCCCAACTCATTGGCAAGAACTCGCATTGCACCCTTGAGGGGCCCATAGGAGGACGAGCGCCCAAACCACTGTTTACTGGCTGTCGAACCAATGAAAATGACACTAGCAGCATCACTTTCTTCAAGCATCGGCTGAGCTGTCTCAACCGCATAAACAGCAGCCATTACATCGACCTCGAAAGTGCTTTGCCACCCCTCAGCATTCTGACCAGCCTGGCCAGTAGCATTGTGGATTAGTATGTCGACTCCCCCTAGGGTCTCGTGAGCCTCCTTAACGAAGTTGCGTGTCGAGTCGGCATCAGCAAGGTCGGCAATAGCTGCAAACACGGTTCCCTTCCCGCGACGGGAGAGCTCTTCACGCGCCACGTTCAAACGCTCAGGATCACGCCCACAAATCGCAACACTCGCCCCTTCATCAAGCAGAGCCTCCGCTGTATAGCGACCAATCCCTCTACTACCGCCAAGAACAATGGCCTTTCTTTCCTCCAATCCCAAATCCATGAAACACCTCCCTCACAACTAGAGTAGAGGAGGCTACCGCAAGAGGTGGCCTTTATGCTGCTAACAAGAGTGCACTATGGGCATCACCTATAGCCTTTCAAAAAGCCCACGGAAAACCCTCGTTACATTCTTTATTTGTGGTTAAATCGCAGCGCATCAAAGTTATTTGCAGGCGGCCAGCGGAAGAGTCCCCTAAGATTCGCGACACAACCTAGGAGGTAGCTATGCCCGAATTCAAAACTGTCCTCTACGAGAACCTCACACCTGAGATCGTTCGTGTGCGAATGAACCGTCCAGAGGCACGTAACGCCCAGGACCTTCAGCTTACGTATGACCTGAACGACGCCTTTGACCATGCGAACCAGGACAATGAAGTGAAGGTGATCATCCTTAGTGGTGAGGGCCCACACTTCAACTCTGGCCATGACATGCGTGGTGGAACCGGAGCAACTCGGACAGACTTCAAGCCGATCGGTACCTGGGCTAACTTTGACCAACCAGGGGCAGAAGGTGCTATGGCAGGGGAGGAGGAGATATACCTCCAGAT
>DEAD01000007.1:2728-4340 GCA_002346645.1 Dehalococcoidia bacterium UBA2991 | reverse complement strand
CCTGGCCCATACCCACTGGCGTGACGTTAACGAAAGCGGAATGCCCCTCTATACAGGTGAAGGAGCCGCAGCCATTCCTGGACGTTAGGGCTCAGCAGCCCAGCAACAGGCAACGCCAAGGTACGCCTGGCCTTCAGCTAAGGGGAACGGGCGCCCTGAAGCCGGCCAATACCATCTGAGGAGAAATCGATGCTGATCAAGGCTGACGAATACCCCTATCACCAAATTCCTGAGTCGTTCGCAGCTGTGCAAACCTCAGACAAGCACTGGAACGACGGACACTACATTTGTCTATGCGATTTCGATGGCAACGTGTCCCTAGTTTCAACGGTTCGGCTATACCAAAACACTAATGTGCTCGATGGATTTGTCTGCATTCGACACGAGGGGAAGCAGTACAACATCCGTGTTTCGCGGAAGCTACGCCCTGACTTCGAATATCGGGTAGGACCCCTGCGGGTCGAACTACTGGAGCCAATGAAGTCGATCCGACTAGTTCTGGAACCAAACGACTACGGCATCACCTGCGATATTGTTTGCCACACCGTAGGGCGTCCATATCACGGGCCCGTAAGCACCAACCGCATCGACGGTTGGCTCCTCATGGAACGCATGACCTACGAAGTAGCAGGACGGGCCGAAGGATGGATCGAGGTGGCAGGCAAGCGGTTCGAGCTAACACCAGAGCGTTCAGGAGTATTCCGTAACCATTCATGGGGCATCTTACGAGGCCGGGGCGGCCCCCCCATGCACGCTTCACCAGCTCCCAGGGTGCGCCGACCAACGGGACTTCGGAACTGGGTCCTCTATACGATGCCTGACCACGCTGGTTTCTACGAGTTCATCGAAGATCCGGATGGAACAAAGTGGTCCGGAGCAATCGCTAATGTGGATGGCTCATGGAGGAAGATGACAGGGGAGATCCTTCACCCTGACCGCGAAGTCCTGGTTACTGATGTAGATCATGATCTCACCTTCTACGAAGGAACGAGTCGCATCCGAGGGGGAACCATCAACATCCACGATTCAGAGGGGATCACCCGTAACTTCGAAATCGAGGATATGGGTTGGGTCTATTGCCAGGGCGGCGGCTACTTCAACGGATTCGATGATCGGCTGGGACAAGGCGTATACCGAGGTGACTATCACGAAGAAGGAGAGGTCTGGGATTGCACTGATCCCGTCAAGATCGTTGACAACGAGGGGAACGAAGTTGAATTCCCAACCGTTCTCGCAGAGAGCTTTGTGCTATTGAAGAGTGGCGACCAGGTAGGTTCCGCACACTTCGAGTGTGCCGCTTTCGGCCCAGTCCCTCGGTATGGGCTAACCGGAAAAGGGGGCGCATAGACAGTTCTGTACTTCGAAAGGAAGGCTTCTAACCCGACCTTCTCAGACATGGATAACAAGCGATAGAACACCGATACAAGCTGGCATAAGGCCCGGCAGCGGCCCCAGATGTAGGATGGACTGGCAATGAGCATGTACCAGCCGGCTCGAATGAAGTTTGGCATCTTCATGGGGCCATTTCACAGGCTCGAAGAAAACCCTACGGTCGCCTTTGACCGGGATCTTCAATTGCTGGAACTACTCGACCAGTTCGACTTCGACGAGG
>DEAD01000007.1:804-2436 GCA_002346645.1 Dehalococcoidia bacterium UBA2991 | reverse complement strand
TCGACCAGTTCGACTTCGACGAGGCGTGGATCGGGGAACACCACAGCGCAGGATGGGAGACCATCGCCTCCCCTGAACTATTTATTGTGGCAGCGGCTCAACGGACAAAAAGCATACGACTAGCTTCCGGCGTCCTTAGCCTGCCCTATCAACACCCTCTGATTGTGGCAGACCGCTTTGTACAACTCGACCATATGACACGAGGCCGAGCCATCTTGGGTGTAGGGCCAGGGGCACTCAGCTCCGATGCCGTTATGTTAGGTATAGAGCCGATGGAACAACGGCGAATGATGGACGAAGCCCTGGATACAATCATGAGCCTCTTTCATGGAGAGGTCGTTACCATCGAGACGGATTGGTTCAAGCTACGGGAAGCCCGGCTCCAAATTGCACCCTACACCCACCCTCACCCACCTGTTGCCGTGGCCGCAGCAGGATCGCCAGCAGGAGCGCGTGCAGCTGGACGCCACGGCGTAGGAATGGTTTCGTTCGGAGGCCTAAGTGACGAGAGTGGACAGGCGCTTTCACGCATATGGAATTGGTACCAGGAGGCAGGCCAGGAGGCAGGCCACTCGGTCTCCCGTGAAAACTGGCGCCTAGGAGTTCCCTTTTATCTGGCGGACTCGCGCCAACAGGCAATCGAGGAAGTTCGGGCTGGCTATGAGCATGAGCTGGTGGAGTATTTCGGAAACACTCTTAGCTCCGGAGTAGACCCCGCAGGGGCAAGCCTCGAAGCTGCCATCGAACAAGGCAGTGTTATCGTAGGAACTCCAGACGATGCAGTTGCAGGCATCAAAAGGCTGCAAGAGATAACTGGCGGATTCGGCGGATTCCTAGCCCGTGCCCACGAATGGGGGACGTGGCAGCAAACCATACACAGCTATGAACTTTTCTCGAGGTACGTCATTCCCCACTTTAGGGGCCAGCTGACGACGAAGCGTAGCAGCCAGCAGTGGGTGGCCAATACGCCTGATGCAAAGCTCAGCCGCACGGCAGTAGAAAAAGCCTTCAGTGATGCCGGCATCGAGCCACCAACTGTTGAGGAACAGGCTGCAGCTAGGCGCCGCTAAAGCAAAGGCCTAGATCTCACCTTTGTCCATCTGCCCCTGTGCGAGGGAGTCTCGTCTAGCACGAGCGTGGGCTCTAGCAGCAGCCGATTCAGTTTGCTCGGGCATAAGACTGCGCGCCGCGACGAGACCAGGCCATTGGTGGTAGGGAATTCCCTCACTAGCGTAGCCATAGCACCATTCTGCTACCTTGGCACTACCTGGAAAGAGATCACTTTCAGTCATGAGAATTGCGTAAACAGCAGCTTCACGAGCAGATTCTCGGTCCTCTTCGGAAAGGAACCGACTGAGCAAGTCCAGCGTAGCCTCTGTTTCAGCATCAAACTCTGGCATCAGCTCAACGCATTTAGCCCTTTGGGGTCTCGCCAATCAAGAACATTACCCATACTTCCAAACTCGTTGTACTCAAAAAGCAAGTCTTTTACCAAGACCAGCTACCGGGGAAAACCACAGCCGGACCGCAAAATACGGTCCGGCTGCAGACATTTGATTACAACAGACCCGACTAGCGATCGGGACCCTCTAGGTATCCGTCCAAGGTCTTGTGCATGTGTCGGATTCGCCG
>DEAD01000007.1:0-468 GCA_002346645.1 Dehalococcoidia bacterium UBA2991 | reverse complement strand
GCCCTTGAACGCCCGCGAGTTCATTCCTTTCTGAACGCGCGGTAGGTTGTAAGAGTCCTGGTCCATTACCAGACCGATGGAAATCTCTCCATGCTTATGCTGGCTATGGATAGGACGCGGTGGCGCATCAGCACCCTCCGGAACACGCACATAGCTCTGCATGTCAAAGAACATCTTGTTCGGATCGGTGGGGTGCGGACGCTGCCGGAAGAATCCGAAGCTTACCGCAGTAATGTTGAAAGTAAGGTTAGGGAAGAGGTAGTAGTGATAGTCATCAGACATCTGGTCATCATTTAAGCCGGAGACGTCCATCCCTTGCGCCTCTGCACCAGCGCGGACTGACCTCTGCATGGCAGGACGAACATCGCTCATGCTGCCTTCGAAGTTTTCTGGATCGATTCCTGCGGCAGCCAGGAACCCTTTGAGAGGCTGGGTTACCTCTTTCTGGTTCGGATAGCGCGGGCTAAC
>DEAD01000010.1:23548-23876 GCA_002346645.1 Dehalococcoidia bacterium UBA2991 | reverse complement strand
GCAGACGCGCGAGCACATTCTGTTAGCACGACAGGTAGAAGTGCCGGCTATCGTGGTCTATCTGAACAAGGTAGACATGATGGAGGACGAGGAGCTACTTGAGCTGGTTGAGCTGGAGCTCCGCGAGCTGTTGTCGAGCTACGAGTTTCCAGGCGATGACATTCCGATCGTGCGTGGGTCGGCGCTACAGGCCCTAGAGTCAGGTTCGGAGGATGCAGGGGCGCCGGAGTACGCATCAATCCAGGAGCTAATGGCAGCAGTGGATGATTACATTCCGCAGCCAGAGCGAGCACTGGATCAGCCATTCCTGATGCCGATTGAGGATGTC
>DEAD01000010.1:22824-23255 GCA_002346645.1 Dehalococcoidia bacterium UBA2991 | reverse complement strand
TTCCTGATGCCGATTGAGGATGTCTTCGGGATCAAGGGTCGAGGTACGGTAGTAACGGGTCGTATCGAGCGTGGGCGTATCGAGGTGGGCCAAGAGGTGGAGATCGTGGGGCTGGAAGATACGCGTACGACTACCGTAACAGGGGTGGAGATGTTCAAGAAGCTCCTGGATGAAGGGGAGGCAGGTGACAATGTTGGCTGCCTTCTACGAGGGATGGACAGGGAAGATGTACAGCGCGGTCAGGTGCTGTCGTTGCCAGGTTCAATCAACCCACATACGCGATTCGAAGCACAGGTGTATGTGTTGAGTAAAGACGAAGGAGGGCGACACACGCCGTTCTTCCAGGGGTACCGGCCGCAGTTCTATGTGCGGACGACAGATGTAACAGGTTCCATTGAGTTGCCTGAGGGCACAGAGATGGTGATGCCTGG
>DEAD01000010.1:22396-22537 GCA_002346645.1 Dehalococcoidia bacterium UBA2991 | reverse complement strand
GGGCACAGAGATGGTGATGCCTGGGGATAACGTAACGATGAAGGTAGAGCTGATTCAGCCGGTAGCGGTTGAGGAAGGTCTACGCTTTGCGATTCGTGAGGGTGGGCGCACAGTAGGCGCCGGCGTCGTCACGAAGGTAGT
>DEAD01000010.1:0-22104 GCA_002346645.1 Dehalococcoidia bacterium UBA2991 | reverse complement strand
CGCCGGCGTCGTCACGAAGGTAGTTGAGTAGGGACTGAAAGGACAACGATGGCGCGCCAGCAGATACGCATAAGGCTTAAAGGTTACGATCATCGGCTGATCGACGATTCTGCGCGCCAGATTGTCGAAGCCGCAGAGCGTACTGGTGCGGCTGTCTCTGGACCAGTACCGCTCCCGACCTCTATTGAGAAGTTCACGGTAATCCGTAGTCCTCACGTCTTCAAAGATTCCCGTGAACAGTTCGAGATTCGAACTCACAAGCGTCTCATTGACATCCTGGATCCGACCTCCAAGACCGTTGACACACTCATGCGTCTTCAGCTAGCGAGTGGTGTCGACATCGAGATCAAGCTGTAGTTATGACTGTTGAAGGGCTCCTTGGCCGTAAGTTGGGAATGCTCCAGGTCTTTGATGACCAGGGGCGTCTGCGCGGTGCCACGGCCCTTCAGGTCGGACCGTGTTGGGTGACGCAGGTGCGTACTGAAGAGAGGGACGGCTACGCTGCTGTGCAGATTGGCTTTGACGAGAAGAAGAAGCTAACGAAACCAGCATCTGGCCACCTTGCTGCTTCTGGTACCCCTAATTTGCGTCACCTGGCGGAATTTCGCATGACCGGAGATGTGAGTCTTGGTGACCAGATCGGCGCTGAGATATTCGATCAAGGCGAATTAGTAGATGTGACTGCAACTTCAAAGGGTCGCGGTTTTGCGGGTGGTGTTAAGCGACACCACTTCCGGGGTGGGCCGAAGACTCATGGGCAGAGCGATCGTCACCGCGCCCCCGGCTCGATTGGTGCCGGTACTACCCCCGGGCGGGTGTTCAAAGGGACGCGCATGGCCGGCCATATGGGGGCAGTCCGTAGCACTGTTCGTAACCTCGAGATTATCGGTCGTAACGATGAGCGGGGTGTGATCTTTGTGGCTGGCTCTGTACCAGGCCCTAACGGCGGCCTTGTTCGTGTCCGCCATGCGCGGGCTGTTGCGGGATCGAGAGGGAAGGCATGAACCTTCCAGTAGTCGACCGTCGAGGCCGTAAGCGTCGCGAGATCGAAGTAGCCGATGAGGTCTTTGGCATCGAGCCGAACCTGCCCGTAATGCACCAGGCTTATGTGGCTCAGCGTGCCAATTCGCATGTGGGTACACACAGTACCAAGAGTCGAGGCGAGGTTCGGGGTTCCACTGCCAAGATTCGGAAACAGAAGGGCATGGGGGCCGCCCGTAAGGGGTCGAACCGTGCTGCAACGCGTATAGGTGGTGGGATTGCATTTGGACCCAAGCCGCATGGGCACTCCAAGGCATTCCCCCGACAAATGCGTCGGCTCGCTATCCGGTCAGCGCTTAGCAACCATGCTGCTAGCGGTGGACTGATTGTTGTACCTGCTATTGCTGACGGTGAGACGAAAACCCGCGAGGTTGCGGCTGCCCTCAGTGCACTTGGTGTTGAGCGCCGTGCTCTCATTGTTAGTGGTGAACATGATCCGGTACTTGTGCAAGCGGCGCGCAATATCGCCCATGTTCGAGCTCTGCCGTCTTCGCAGCTCAATATTGTTGACCTTGTCGATGCCCACCATGTCGTCATGACCGAGGACGCAGTGCGTCGCGCTGAAGAACTCTGGGGTGGAGACAATATCAAGCTCGCTCGCGGTCGCCGGGAGGCTAGCTAATGCCTCGCGAGCTGCACCCCTATGCAATCCTGCTTCGACCGCTGATTACTGAGAAGAGTACGTCGCTTGCTGGCCAAGATAAGTATGTGTTTGAGGTGGATCTGCGAGCGAATAAACCTCAGATTCGTGAGGCTGTTGAGCTTGCTTTCGATGTGACCGTAAGCCACGTCAACACCATGGTCGTAAAAGGTAAGAATCGCCGGTTTGGCCGGAATGTTACCAAGCAGCCTGACTGGAAGAAGGCAATTGTCACTCTCCAGCCTGGCAATACTATTGAGCTCTTCGAGGGTATTTAATCGTGCCGATCAAGCAGTTCAAACCAACTTCCCCCGGTCGCCGTAACGCCAGCGGTCATACCTTTGAGGAGATTACAAAAAAGCGGCCTGAGAAGTCGCTAGTCGAATCACTGCGGAAACGCAATGCGGGACGGAATAACCAAGGCCGACTCAGTGTTCGCCATCGTGGTGGTGGCAATAAGCGGCTTTATCGTCGGATTGACTGGAAGCGCGATAAGCACGGTGTTCCCGCCAAGGTAGCCTCAATCGAATACGATCCCAACCGAACAAGCCGTATTGCTCTTCTCCATTACGCTGATGGCGAAAAGCGCTACATTCTGGCACCCAATGGTCTCGAAGTAGGTGCCAGCCTTATGAGTGGGCCTGATGCTGAGTTGCGCACGGGTAATGCTTTGCCACTTGCCAATATGCCTACAGGTACGCAGGTCCACAACATCGAGCTCACTCCCGGTCGTGGTGGCCAAATGGCCCGGACCGCTGGAAGTGCGGCTCAGCTTATGGCCAAAGAGGGGGAGTATGCCCTCCTACGTTTGCCCAGTTCTGAAATGCGCCGTGTTCGCATCGAGTGCATAGCTACAATCGGTCAGGTTGGTAATGGGGAGCATTCCCTTATCAAACTTGGTAAGGCAGGACGGTCCCGGCACCGCCGCCGCCGCCCTCAGGTGCGTGGCTCAGTAATGAACCCTGTCGACCACCCGCACGGCGGGGGAGAAGGTCGCGCTCCTGTGGGAATGCCTGGGCCTAAGACACCCTGGGGGAAACCCACGCTTGGTTTCCGTACTCGGCGTAACAAACGTACAGGCAAGTTCACCGTTCGTAGGCGGGGAGGGTAAATCGTGTCACGTTCTACAAAGAAGGGGCCTTTTGTTCACCCCTCCCTCTACAAGAAGGTTATTCAGGCGCGAAATTCTCGCAGTCGCGAGGTAATACAAACCTGGTCTCGCGCTTCCACCATTCTTCCCGACATGATTGGGCTAACTATCGCCGTGCACAACGGTCGCCGCCATATGCCTGTCTTCGTTACTGAAAACATGGTTGGGCATAAGCTTGGTGAGTTCGCTCCAACGCGTACCTTTCGCGGCCATCTAGGTAGAAGCGATCGCAGCACGAGGGTCAGCTAGCTATGGAAATTCAGGCCAGTGCCCGTAACGTCAATGGATCAGCCCGGAAGGTGCGTCTCATTCTTGAGCGCTTGCGGGGCCTTTCTGTTGACCAGGCACTTGCTCTTTTGCGTTACGTGCCATCCCCGCATGCCCGCGACGTCTCTAAGGTTGTCCTTAGCGCCGCTTCTAACGCAGAAAACAATCTGAGCCTTGATGTGGATGATCTCTACATCAAGAGAGCTTTCGCTGATGAGGCCGTCACCATTAAGCGCTTCAAGGCGCGCTCCCGTGGTCGCGCAGCTCCTCGTCTCAAGAGACACAGTCACATTACCGTCGTACTCGACGAGCGCGAGGGATAGGAAATTGGGCCAGAAAGTTCATCCACATGGTTTCCGCCTCGGTGTCATTTACGACTGGGAGTCCAAGTGGTTCGCTGAGAGAGATTACAAGGACAGGTTGAGAGCAGATATCGAACTGCGAGCTCTCATTCTTGACCTTCTTCCCGACGCTGGAATTAGCCGAATCGAAATCGACCGTAACGCTAATCTCGTCACAGTCACGGTCCATACTGCCAAGCCTGGCATCGTAATCGGCCGTGGTGGTGCTCGGGTTGAGGAGCTTCGGGGCTCTCTGGAGGAGCTCACCGGTGGACGTATCCGCGTAAATATTCAGGAGATTCGAACTCCTGAGCTGGATGCGTTCCTGGTGGCTCGTGCTGTTGCTGACCAGCTTGAGCGTCGTGTGGCCTTCCGTCGTGCTGTGAAACAGGCTGTGCAGCGCACCATGCAACGCGGTGCTCAAGGCGTGCGAATCTCGGTTGCGGGACGTCTTGGAGGGACTGAGATGTCGCGCCGAGAGACGGAGACTGCGGGGCGTGTTCCTCGCCATACCCTGCGCGCTGATATTGACTACGGTCTGGCCGAAGCACATACGACCTTCGGGCGTATTGGTGTTAAAGCCTGGATCTACAAGGGTGACATTCTTCCCGATGAAGTCGAAGAAGAAGTTGAGGAGCCCTTGATTCTGGAAGAAGAAGCTCTTGACCTTGAACAGTCCGAGGTCGAAGAAGTTGTGGAACCAGAGGTTGTTGAGCCCGAAGATCGTGGGCCCCAGCACATGGCTATTTCAGTTGAACAGCAGGAAGCCGTCGCTCGGCAGACCCAGGAGGACGACTGATGCTGCAGCCTAGGCGTGTCAAGCACCGCAAGCACCACCGTGGCCGCATGAAGGGCAAGGCGAAGAGTGGGAACGTGCTTTCATTTGGAGAGTACGGCTTACAGGCGCAGGCACCTGCCTGGATTGACTCCCGTCAGATTGAGGCTGCTCGTCGCGCGATGACACATGAAATGCGGCGGGGTGGGAAGGTTTGGATCCGAATCTTCCCTGACAAACCTGTCACTGTTAAGCCCGCAGAGACTCGTATGGGCTCTGGTAAAGGAAACCCTGAGAAGTGGGTTGCTGTTGTAAAGCCGAATCGTGTTCTCTTTGAGATAGCTGGAGTTTCCGAGGAAGTCGCACGTGAGGCGTTGCGTCTCGCTGCCCACAAACTCCCAATCCCCACGAAAGTCGTCCAACGTGACGAGTTGGTGATTTAGTAATGCCCAACCAGCAAGCAACCTCCGTTCGCGAGTGGGATGAAGAACGCCTCGATAGCGAGATCAATGAAGCTTATCGAGCGCTTTTCGCCCTGCGCTTTCAGCAGGCTACTCGCCAGCTCCAAAACTATCGCTCCCTGCGTGAGGCCAAGCGAACTATCGCGAGGTTGCGGACTATTAAGCGCGAGCGCCAGCTCGCTCAAATTGATGAGGCTTCCGAATGAGCGCTCGTATTCTTCAAGGCGTTGTAATAAGCGACAAGATGGACAAGACGGTCGTCGTGAACGTTGCGCGCCGTCAGCAGCACGCTCTCTATCGGAAGGTCATAAATCGAAGTCGCCGATTCAAAGCTCATGATGCTGACAATGAGTGCAACGTTGGCGATGTGGTGCGCATCCTGGAAACGCGTCCTATTTCTAGGGACAAGCGCTGGCGTGTCATTGAAATTCTTGAGCGCGGAGATGTTGCGGAGATCTCCCCCGAAGACATTGGCCGTAGCATCGAGGAGGAAGTGCAGGCTGCTCCCAGCTCAGCAGTCGAGGTGGAGGAAGTGGCTGTGGGGGCCGATGAAGAGGAGGGCGCTTCGTGATTCAGCAGGAATCTCGCCTTAAGGTTGCCGACAACTCCGGTGCCCGCTCGATCCTTTGCATCCGTGTGCTGGGTGGCAGCCGTCGACGCTATGCCCGTCCAGGTGACGTAATTGTCGCTTCAGTCAAAACTGCTCAGCCTAATTCTCCTGTGAAGAAGGGAGAGGTCGTTCGCGCTGTTATCGTGCGTACGGCTAAAGAATATGGCCGCGCTGACGGTTCCTATATCCGTTTTGATGAGAATGCTGCGGTCCTTTTAGATAACGATAATGAGAATCCTCGGGGAACCCGTATCTTCGGTCCTGTTGCCCGTGAACTTCGTGATCATAATTTCATGAAAATCGTCTCGCTGGCTCCTGAGGTGCTCTAATGCCATCGAAAATCCGGAGAGGCGATAGGGTTGTAGTTACCAGTGGGCGTAGCAAGGGTGCGCGTGGGGTGGTCCGCGCCGTGGATCGCAAGAAGCAGCGAGTCACCATCGAGGGAGTAAACATGATTAAGCGCCACCAGCGGGCGCGCTCCATGCAAGATCAATCTTCCATCATCGAGATGGAAGGGCCGGTGCATATCAGCAACGTGATGTTGCTCGATCCCACTACGGATGAACCCACCCGGGTTACCTTCCGTCGTCGTGATGATGGAACCACAGTACGCGTGAGCAAACGAACGGGAGAGGATGTCGAATGACTCAGGCAACTGCTCCCCGCCTTCGCGTCTTCTATGAAGAAGAAGTTGTTGGCCAATTGCTTGAAAGGTATAGCTACGGCAACCCCATGGAGGTGCCGCGCCTCTCAAAGGTCGTACTCAATATCGGGATAGGCGAGGCCCTTACCGATGCCAATAGCCTTGATCGGGCTGCAGAGGACCTTCAGACCATTAGTGGCCAGAAGCCCTTGATCCAGCGAGCTAAACGCTCCATTGCTAACTTCCGCCTTCGCGAGGGCAACCCTGTAGGGGTCTCTGTCACTCTTCGGGGTGCTCGGATGTATGAATTTCTTGATCGCCTCATCAGTGCTGCTCTGCCCGCTATTCGTGACTTCCAGGGCCTTAGCGCTAATGCCTTCGATGGGCGTGGTAATTACAGCATCGGGCTGCGGGAGCAGCTCGTCTTTCCTGAGATCGAATATGACCGTGTCGATAAAGTACGCGGTCTCCAGGTCACTATTGTGACCACAGCCCGTACGGATGACGAGGGCCGGCGCTTGCTCGAGCTCCTCGGCATGCCCTTCGCCCGGAATTAGAGGGGGGAATCATGGCGAAGAAAAGTCAAATTGCGCGCGACAACAAGCGACGCGCTATGTATCAGAAGTACCGTCACCGACGGGAGGAGCTGAAGGCTGCCCGTCGCGCCGCCCAGGGAAATCCTACTGAGCTCGCTCGCATCCAATTTGAGCTTGCCAAGCTCCCTAATAACAGCAGCCCTACGCGCTTGAAGAACCGATGCATTGTCACCGGTCGTTCTCGCGCCTACATTCGCCGGTTTGGTCTTTCGCGGATCACTTTCCGTGAGATGGCTCACAAGGGTTTCCTTCCCGGCGTCACTAAGTCGAGCTGGTAAACCACCTGCCAGCCACGGAGGCAACGAACCGATGACCATGAGTGACCCTATAGCGGACATGCTCACGCGCATTCGCAATGCCGTCAGCTCGCGACACGACGCTGTCAACATCCCCTCTTCTAACGTCAAGGTCGCCATTGCTGAGGTACTTAAGAGTGAAGGCTTCATCCGTGATTACGAGGTAGAGAAGGAGACTGACCGACCACAGGCCAATATGAAGGTCGAGTTGAGTTACGGCGGTCGCAAGCAACCCGTCATTAATGGTCTTCAGCGAGTAAGTAAGCCTGGCCTGCGCGTCTATGTTCAGCGCCGTGAGATTCCTCGCGTCTATGGCGGCCTTGGTGTTGCCATTATCTCCACGCCCAAGGGCGTTATGACGGGGCAGGAGGCCCGCCGCCAAGAAGTTGGTGGCGAGGTCCTCTGCTACGTTTGGTAGGAGCAGTCATGTCTCGTGTTGGTAAGCAACCCGTGCCAATCGTCGAAGGCGTCCAAGTGACCGTCGATGATGGCAACGTCATCACAGTTAAGGGTCCCAAGGGCCAGCTGCAACGTGTCCTCCCTGGTGCCATGCGCATAAACGTAGAGGACGACCAGGTCTTGGTGACCCGTCCCAGCGATACAAGCTCGCATAGGGCTCTACATGGCCTCTCTCGTACTCTCGTGAACAACATGGTTCTCGGTGTCAGTGAGGGTTTTACTAAGACGCTTGAGGTTCAGGGTGTTGGGTATCGTGCTCAGCTCCAGGGACAGAGCCTACAACTGGCAGTTGGTTTCTCCCATCCCGTTATCGTTGAGCCCCCTGAGGGCATCACCTTCGCTATCGAAGGCCCGCGAATCAACGTCAGCGGCATTGACAAGGAACAAGTAGGCCAGGTCGCTGCCGATATTCGGAAGGTTCGTCCGCCAGAGCCCTATAAAGGCAAGGGTATTCGTTACCTCGGCGAACGTGTGCGCCGAAAGGCCGGCAAAGCCGGGAAGGTGGGAGTCTGATGGCTAAAGCTAATCGCTATCACGCTCGTCACCGCCGTCATCTGCGTGTGCGTAAAAATTTGGCTGGAACTACTGTGCGGCCTCGGTTGAACGTTTTCCGTAGTGCTTCCCACATCTATGCGCAGGTTATAGACGACGATCAGGGTCATACTATTGCTGCAGCAAGCGATCTCGATGCAGCTCTTGTCGGTGACCTTGTTGGGAAACCGAAAGCTGAGCGTGCTGCTGCTGTCGGCACTGCTATAGCTACCCGGGCGAAGGAGCATGGCGTCGCAGAAGTCGTCTTTGACCGTGGTGGCTATAAGTACCATGGTCGCGTGAAGGCCCTTGCTGAGGCAGCTCGCGAGGCAGGATTGGGATTCTGATGGGTAACTTTGAAAACTCAGGCGATGAACTCAACGAGAAGGTCATATATATCAACCGGGTGGCCAAGGTGGTGAAAGGTGGTCGCCGCTTTAGTTTCACTGCTCTTATGGTCGTGGGCGACGGAAGCGGAAATGTCGGTATTGGGTTGGGGCGAGCAAATGAGGTCCCCGAGGCTATTCGGAAGGGTGCTGCAATCGCTCGCAAGGAAATGTTCTCAGTACCCCTTAAGGGGGGAACCCTTCCTCACGAGTGCACGGCTGTCTTTGGTGCGGCAAAGGTGCTCATGAAGCCGGCTAGTCACGGCACAGGGGTTATCGCCGGAGGAGCAGTGCGGGCCATCATGGAAGCAGCAGGCGTTACTGACGTGCTTACTAAGTCGTTAGGTAGCCGCAATCCAGTTAATGTTGCTCGTGCTACTGTGCATGGTCTCGCTGGCCTACGTGATCCCGATGTCGCTCGCCAGCGACGCTTTGAGATCATCGCGCAAGCCTCTGCGGAGGCAACTTGATGACGAAGATTGCAATCACGTGGCGTAAGAGCGCAATTGGCTATAACCAGCGACAGAAGGACACCATTCGCAAGCTTGGCTTGCGTCGACTCAACCAGACTGTCGAACATGATGACAGTCCGGCTCTCCGTGGCATGATCGCCAAGGTTGGCCATCTTATAGACGTCCAAGACGGACAAGCAGGGGAAGCCTAGTGAGTATTCACGCCAACGATCTCGCTCCGTCAAAAGGGGCTACCCACGCACGGAAGCGCCTTGCTCGCGGTAATAGCGCCGGTGGTGGCACGTACGCTGGAAAGGGCCTCAAAGGCCAAAAGTCTCGTAGCGGCTCGAAAATTCGGCTTGGTTTCGAAGGCGGTCAGCTTCCGCTTATACGTCGCCTGCACACCCTTCGTGGGTTTAACAACAAATGGCGTATCGCTTACCAGCCGGTTAATACCGGCACGCTTCAGGAGCGTTTCGAGGACGGTGCTGAGGTAACGCCTGAAACGCTGCGTGTAGCGGGGGTGCTCCGAAACCTGAATGAACCCGTTAAGATCCTCGCACGCGGTGATCTGACTCGCCCTCTAAACGTTTATACCCACAAGGTAAGTGCAGCTGCTCGCTCTCGTATCGAGGCTGCTGGCGGTACTGTCACCTTAATAGGTGATGATGGCGAAGAGGCTGCCGCTGAGACTGCAGCCGAGGACTAGGGGCGTCGAACTGTGTCGTTCATGGGCGAGACTAGCACAGTCCCGGGCACCAACCGCCCCCGCCTATTTCAGGCAATGGTCGACGCCTTCCGGCAGGAAGAAGTACGGCGAAAGCTTCTCTTTACTCTGGGAATGCTGGTCATCTTCCGGTTTGTTGCGCATGTTCCCGTTCCCAACGTAGATCGCAACGCCCTTGAGCAGGCCTTCGATGGGAATGCGGTACTCGACTTTCTTAGTATCTTTTCCGGCGGCGCTCTTCAGAACCTTAGTGTTGCTGCCCTAGGTGTTTACCCCTATATCACTGCGTCGATCATCATGCAGATTGTTACTCCTCTCTCCTCCCGTCTCCGCGCCTTGCAGGAAGAGGGGGAGCAGGGCCGTCGGCGTATTCAGGTTTATACCCATTGGATGGCAGTGCCGCTGGCCTTTGTCCAGGGCTATGGCCAGATTGTGTTCATTAACAACCAAAGTGGAGCTGTCATTCGAGACTTTGGTTTCCAGAATGATTTCTTCGGAACAATCGCTACGCTCTTCACGCTAGCGGCTGGAACGATGTTCCTGGTATGGCTGGGAGAGCTCATTACCGAGCATGGAATCGGCAATGGTGTTTCCCTCATCATTTTCGGCGGTATCGTGGCTGTCCTACCCGGCCTTGTCCCTAATATCTCTACAAGCTCCATCATTGCTGTGGCTGGAATAGTTGTCTTTGCCCTCGTGCTAATTTTCTTCATTGTCTTCTTTCAGGAGGCCCAGCGGAGAGTACCTGTTCAATACGCTAGATCCTCTTTCCGGGGAGGACGCATGTATCGGCAGCAGGGCCAGAGCTTCATTCCCTTGCGGGTAAATATGGCTGGGATGATTCCACTCATCTTCGCTTTTTCAATTGTTATCCTGCCAGCTGTAATTGCCGGCTACTTTTCTGGAGCGGGTGGCTGGATCGAGTCGGTGGCGGATTTCTTTGTTAGCCAGTTCCAGGGTGGTCGTGGCGGGAGCGGAACCGGCATCTATTGGCTAGTTCTATTTGTTCTCGTGGTGGGCTTCGCCTTTTTCTACACGATCGTCCAGTACAACCAGCAGAACATGGCTAAGAATCTACAAAGCCAGGGCGCTTTCATCCCGGGCATCCGTCCTGGCCCACCCACTGAGGCTTATCTTTTACGTGTGGTCACCCGCATCACTTGGGGAGGGGCACTGTTCCTTGGGGCTGTGGCTGTGGCCCCGTTCTTTATAGGGCTTATCACTGATGTACAGGCACTTACTATCTCGAGTGCTGGCTTTCTCATCGTCGTTGCTGTTGTGCTCGACACTATGAAACAGCTTGAGGCTCAACTCCTCATGCGGAACTACGAAGGATTTATTCGCTGACCATGTTTGTTGTACTTCTCGGTCCACCTGGTGCCGGCAAGGGTACCCAAGCCCAGCGTCTTACTACCTCGACTGGTCTTCTGCACCTCTCTACCGGTGATATGTTTCGGGAGAATGTGCGTGAAGGTACTGAGCTCGGTGTCCTGGCTCAGACATACATGGATCGAGGGGAGCTCGTACCTGATGAGGTAACCATCAAGATGCTGCTCGAGCGAATTGCTCGGCCTGACGCTGCTGAAGGCACCATGTTTGATGGGTTTCCCCGCAACATTGTTCAGGCTACTGCCCTAGACGAGGCTCTTAGAGCTCGCGGGGACTTAATTAACCATGCGCTTCTCATTGCCGTTTCCGATGAAGAGCTTGTTGCTCGTCTTGGCGGGCGTTGGCTCTGCCGCTCTTGTGGGGCCGTTTATCACGAGCGCAACGATCCCCCTATCAAGGAGGGCATTTGCGACAAATGCCAGGGGGAGTTGTACCAACGAGATGATGATAGTCCTGACGTAGTCCGGACTCGCTTGGAAAAGATGAAACCCCCAGCGGATCTCATCGAGCACTATCGCGAAGCTCATGTCCTCAGTGAGATTGATGGTGAGCGGGCACTTGATTCCGTCACAGCAGACCTGCTGGAAGCACTTAGGTAGGGTTTCAGGTGCCGATTAAGCTTAAGTCAGAGGCTGAGCTGGATACTATGCGTGAGGCTGGACGCATTGTTGGACAAACCCTGGCCGGTATCCGGGAAATGGTTCGCCCCGGCCTTAATATTCTCGAAGTTGAAGCTTTCGTAACCGAACAGTTCAAGCGCCACGGTGCTATTGAGACCTTTCGCGGCTATGACCCCGCTGGTAAGCCCCCTTACCCCTCAAACGTTTGTATCAGCATCAATGAGGAGCTTGTACATGGTATCCCCCGCGAACGTGTTTTAGAGGATGGGGACATCGTTACCTTCGACCTCGGAGCGACATATAAGGGCTTCGTGGGCGATTCTGCTATTACTGTTCCTGTCGGGAAAATCAGTCCGCAGGCAAAGCGTTTGTTAGAAGTGACTGAAGGTGCTCTCTGGGCAGGTATTGAAGCTATGGGAACAGGTACTCACCTAAACGATGTTAGCGCTGCAATTGAGGATGCCATTCCTTCCGAGTACTCGATTGTTCGCGAGTACACAGGTCATGGCGTAGGTCGGGAGATGCATGAAGAACCCCAGGTTCCCAACTACCGGCGCCGTTTTAGAGGTCCTCCTCTCAAGCCAGGACTCGTCCTGGCTCTCGAGCCAATGGTCAATATAGGAGTCCGGCAAACCCGGGAACTAGACGATCGTTGGACCGTGGCCACAGAGGACGGTAGCCTTTGTTGTCACTTCGAGCACACTATCGCGATCCGGAAGGGCCAGCGGCCTGAGGTGCTGACCCTTCCGTGAGTGCGTTTTTGGCTGGACCACAGAGGGTTGGTAAGCGATCATGAAGGTTCGGGCTTCGGTCAAGCGACGTTGCGATAAGTGCAAGGTGGTTCGCCGTCGCGGACGCGTCATAGTTATCTGCGACAACCCGAAACATAAACAGCGGCAGGGCTAGTCATGGCTAGGATCTCCGGCGTCGATATTCCTAACGAGAAACGTATTGAAATCTCGTTGCGTTATATCTATGGCATTGGCCCAAAACGGGCGGGCGAGCTTCTTGGTGCGACCCGAATCGCTCCTGGAACGCGCACGCGGGACCTTACGGACGAGGAGCTTCTTCGTGTCCGTGACTATATTGAGAAGAACTACACGGTAGAGGGCGATCTTCGCCGTGAGGTGCGCCAGAACATTCAGCGTCTCGTTGAGATCAACTGTTATCGAGGCCAGCGGCATCGCCGCAATCTTCCCGCCCATGGGCAGCGTACGCGCACAAATGCGCGCCAGCGTCGCGGTGCCCGCAAGACTGTCGCCGGCCGCCGTCGCGCTGCCGCCAAGACTTAACCGGAGAACGAGCTAATGCCCGAGGGAAGTCGCCGATCCAGGCGCCGTGAGCGTAAGTCTGTGCCTCGCGGTCGTGCCTATATCAAGAGCTCGTTCAACAACACCATCGTTACGTTGACCGACCCCAATGGAAATGTAGTTTCACAGGCCACTGCTGGTCAGACTGGCTTTAAGGGGTCTCGTAAGAGCACACCTTTTGCTGCTCAGCTTGCTGGCGAAGCAGCTGCGCGCCGTGCTCAGGAACATGGCATGCAAACCATTGAAGTGTTTGTGCGTGGAGCAGGGAGCGGTCGTGAGGCTGCCATCCGTGCTCTTCAGGCGACAGGGCTCGATGTTACTGCTATTCGCGATGTCACTCCCATTCCCCATAATGGCTGTCGCGCTCCCAAGCGGAGGCGTGTGTAGAAATGGCCCGATACACTGGCCCGGTCTGTCGAATCTGCCGTCGTCGTGGCGATAAGCTCTACCTCAAGGGAGAGCGCTGTTATTCGCCCAAATGTGCTTTTGAACGTCGCCCTAACCCGCCGGGTCCTCGTCCCGCTCGTCGACGTAAGGTGAGTGATCGTGGCCTACAGCTGCGCGAGAAGCAGCGTGCTCGGGCAACCTACGGTGTTCTTGAAAGACAATTCCTACGTTATTACAAGGAGGCTGTGCGCCGCCCTGGTGTTTCTGGCATCAACTTGGTGCAAATCCTCGAAAGTCGCCTCGATAACGCTGTTTATCGGGCTGGCTTCGCGGATTCCCGCAGTCAAGCTCGCCAGATCGTTCGCCACGGGCTTATCACCCTCAACGGACGCAAGACAGACATCCCCTCCGCTCAGTTGCGCGATGGCGATAACATCGGCTTCACGCAGCGCGGAACGCGCAGTGAGCACTACAAGGTGCTTCAGGAAACCATCGCAGCTAAGTCGCCTCCGTCTTGGCTGGTGGTAGATGCCGGCGCCTTGACTGCGCGCGTCGCCGGTCCTCTCGAAGTTGTTCCGGGTGAGACTCACCGGTTCAATGAAAACGTAATTATCGAGTACTACTCTCGCTAGGCAGGGCAGCAGATCCTATGACACTCGAAACTGAACTTGATCCAATCGACATGCCTCCGGCACCACCGCCAACGCCGGTGCCTGAGCTGAACGTCGAAAACGAAGACGATGCCTACGCTCGTCTTATCGCCGAGCCCTTAGATCCGGGTTATGGCACGACCTTGGGGAACTCCCTGCGTCGTATCCTGCTTAGCTCGCTCGAAGGGGCTGCTATTACCTCCGTGCGCATCGACCAGGTGCAGCATGAGTTCTCCACGATTGATGGTATGCAGGAAGACAGCACTGAATTCTTGCTAAACGTGAAGGAGATTCGTCTTAAGGCGGTGAGTAACCGTCCAGGAACCCTCACTCTCGATGCTGAGGGTGCTGGTGAGATCACTGCCGGTGATCTTAAGGTTCCTGCTGATTTTGAGGTTGTAAATCCTTCTCACCATCTCGCTACCCTCGATGGCCCTAAGGCGCGCCTCAACGCTGAGTTCCATGCTCAGCTAGAGCGAGGCTACATGCCTGCCACTGAGGTTGAGGGCATGCCTATCGGTGTTATTCCAGTTGACGCTGTTTTCTCGCCCGTGCGCAAGGTCAACTTTCATGTTGAGAAAGTGCGTGTTGGGCAGGCGACTGACTTCGATCGCCTAGTTCTAGAAGTGTGGACTGATGGCTCAGTTTCCCCAGTGGAAGCAGTTGGCCAGGCTGCCGATATCCTTATAGAGCAGTTTGCGCTCTTCAGTCCTAGCAGTGTGGTTGGTGCTCCCCCTGCGCCCCCTCCTGCTCCTACCACCAGCTTGCCAATCTCGCCAGAGCGATACCACACGCCTATTGAAGCGCTCCAGCTCTCTGTGCGAGCCTACAATTGTCTTCGCCGTAGTGGCCTCATGACAATCGGACAGGTACTCGAGCGTAGTGAGGACGAGCTACTTGCTCTCCGTAATTTTGGTCACAAGTCTTACGACGAGTTGCGTGATCGTCTCATCGAGATGAATTACGTAGACGGCAACGCTCCTGGCCTTGAGATTGTTCCCGACGTTGCCTCTTTAGGTGATTCCCAGACTGAATCTTCCGGCATCATTCTCGATGGGGAAGAGGATGAAGAGAGCCTGGGGGCTCTTGGTAAGGCACTTCGTGAAGCGCTGCGCGAAGTTGGTGATGACGATTTGCTGGGCGCGGACGACGAGGAATAACAAATGCGACACCGCAAGGCGGGCCGTCACCTTGGGCGCGATAGCGCCCATCGCAAGGCTCTTTATCGAAACCTTGTGACCGATCTGCTCCGCTATGAGCGTATTACGACCACTGATGCAAAGGCCCGTGAGATTCGGCCTATTGCGGAGAAGATGATTACTCTCGGACGCCGTGGTGACCTTCACGCGCGCCGTCAGGCCCTTAGCTATATTTACGACCGCTATGTTGTGGACAATATCTTCAACAATATTGGTCCTCGCATGGCTGATCGGCCTGGTGGTTATCTGCGTATTACCCGCTTGGAGTCGCGAAAAGGCGACGGTGCAAGGATGGCCGTCATTGAGACCGTCGACTACCAGGAGACTGTCGACGTCGCCGATGAAGCTCTTGCTGCTTCAGGGGCTGAGGTGGAAGAAGCCGAAGCTGTTTTGGAATCAGGGGAGATTGAGGCTGAGGTGGAAGAATCCGAAGGGCAGTCAGCAGAGTCCGGTTTGGAACCCGAAGATACTGAAGAGGTGGGGGAACTCGAGGTTGAAGATACTTCAGGTGGGGAGGATGAGGAACGGTAGTGGTGCCTGAGATGACTCGCTTCGCTGCCACCGTTAGTTACGACGGTGAGGAATTCGCTGGTTCCCAGCGACAGCTTCACGTGCGTACCGTGCAGGGCCAGTTGGAGGATGCTGCTGAGCGCCTCTTCGGAACCACTACTCGCGTAGAGCTTGCGGGTCGCACGGACGCTGGTGTCCATGCCATCGGCCAGGTCGCCGCCTTCTCTGCTACGACTGCGCTTGAGTCCGAAACGGTTGAGCGTGCACTTAATGCCCACCTTCCTGAAGACGTTGCGGTTGTCGATGTACGGGAGGTTCCTAAGGATTTCGATCCCAGGCGTTGGGCTCGTCTGCGCTGGTATCGCTACTCTCTCCTCATGTCGGCCGCGCGCCTACCTCTTCAGCGTCGGACTGCATGGCGCATTGGGACGCAACTTGATCTGGCCGCTATGAAAGAGGCAGGTCGCACGCTAATTGGCCGTCGTGATTTCAGTGCCTGTGCTGGTCCCTTGGAGGAAAACCGTTCGCCTGTGCGTACTGTTGCGGATGCTCGGTTTTCCCAGTCAGGCTGTCTTCTTGCGTTCGATATTGAAGCTGAAGCTTTTCTTCCACAGATGGTTCGTCGCATAGTCGGTGGTCTTGTGGGAGTAGGTCGCGGCGCTAGCTCTACTAGTGAGTTTGAGAGTACTGTCGCTTCTGCTAAGCCAGCGACGGTAGGTCCAACGGCGCCGCCCCATGGCTTGTGCCTGCAGCGAGTCTGGTACGACGAAGGGTATGCCATATGACATCCACCGTGCGCCGAAAGGCCTCCGAGATTAACAAGAGGTGGCATGTTGTTGATGCCGCGGACCGGCCCTTGGGGCGGGTGGCGAGTGAAGTTGCTGCTCTTCTCCGCGGCAAACATAAGCCTACCTACGAGCCCCATCTTGATGACGGTGATTTTGTGGTCATTATCAACGCGGGCAAGGTACGCCTGAGCGGACGCAAGGCTGAGCAGAAGGTCTACTATCGACACTCTGGCTATCCCGGGAATCTTCGGAAGCGCACATTTGCCGAACAGATGGAACGCCGTCCTGAGCGGGTGTTAGAGCGATCGGTTTGGGGCATGCTCCCAAAGGGTCCACTTGGAAAGCGAATGCGTCGGCACCTTAAAGTCTATGCTGGCGCCGACCATCCTCATCAGGCGCAGATTGTTGGCTCGGACCGTGCGGCAGAAGTATCTGCCCAAGCGGAGGCAGATGCTCTGCAGGAAATGATTGAGAATCCTCCGAAGCCACCCCGCTTGCGTCCGTTGTCCGTTCCTGAAACGCCTACCCCCCGTTTAACCCGACGCGAGAAAGTGGCCTCTTGGTTGGTGGAGTTAGAAGAGGCTCGTGCCGTGGCCGCGGCTGACGCAGCAGCGATGGCCGACGTTGAAGAGGAAGCCCTTCCGGAGGAAGAAGAAGTTTCTGAAGCTGAAGCTGAGACAGTGCCTCAGGCTGAGGCCGATTCAGTCCCCGAAGCAGAAGCAGAGACAGATCCCAAAGATGAGGCTGAGGAGAACTGATGGCCGAGCAATATTATTACGGTACCGGACGGCGTAAGACTTCTATTGCGCGGGTCCGCCTTTATCCAGGGGGCGGTGCCATCATTGTGAATGGCAAGCCGCTTGATGATGTCTTTGACCGCGAAACGCATCGTGATGAAATTATGCTTCCGCTTAAGCGCGTTGGCGCCGAGGGGAAGTTCAGCGCACAGGTTAAGTGTGAGGGTGGGGGTATTTCTGGATGGGCCGGGGCTATCCGCCTTGGCATTGCCCGCGCTCTTGTCGAGGCAGATCCGTCGCTCAAGGTAAATCTAAAGCGGGCTCCCAGTCTCCTGACGCGTGATGCGCGTGTGAAGGAGCGCAAAAAGCCTGGACTTAAGCGAGCCCGCAAGGCTCCGCAGTACACAAAACGGTAGATCCAGCTGGTTCGCAATTGCAGCCTGGGAAGATTCGCAGGGCCAGACTTGAGGTGTCCCCTCTGGGAATGCAATTCTTAGCGTTATGCCCATCAGAGCATATTGCGTTGCGTTCACCATCCCGTAACATCGGACTTACACAATCTATCCGTTCAACTACGCGAAGATAGGGGTGCGCATTCATGGCTGATTCAAATGGTAACGGTGCTGTAGAGACTGGATATAACGGCAAGATGCTGGTCGTAGACTTGTCGTCCGGTGAAATCACCGTCGAGCGGCCTGACGAGTCTCTATATCGAGAGTATTTGGGCGGCTACGGTATTGGCGCCCGCATGCTTTGGGATCGGGTTCCCGCCGGAATTGATCCGCTCGCTCCTGAGAACATGTTAGGAATGTTGCCGGGCCTTCTCACGGGTACGCCCCTTTTTGGTCAGCGTTGGCAGGTTGTTTGCAAGAGTCCCCTCACAGGCGGGTGGGGTGATGCTAACTGCGGTGGTGATTTTGGGGGTGTCTTAAAGCTCGCAGGTTGGGATGGAGTTGTCTTCTTTGGGAAGGCCGAGCGCCCTAGTTATCTCTTGATCGAGGGTGACAACTACGAGCTTCGTGATGCTGATGACCTTTGGGGTACCGGGGCTATTGAAAGTGAAATGGAACTAAAGAGTCGCCATGGAAAGCGTGCCAGTGTTGCTAACATCGGGCAGGCAGGAGAGACGCTTTCACTAATCAGTGGCGTATGCAACGACCATGGACGCCTTGCTGCTCGCTCGGGCGTTGGTGCCGTAATGGGCTCTAAGAACCTTAAGGCGGTGGTTGCTGTCTCCGAGCGCAAGATCATTTCTCAGACACCAGAGACCATCAAAATGCTTCGGGCCAATTTGGACGACATGGTCAAGCCGCTGAAGGACTTCTTCTCGAACTTTGGTACCACCGGAATTACGGCAGGTAGTGCTCTCAATGGCGATTCTCCTGTCAAGAATTGGGGCGGTGTTGGAGTTGTTGATTTCCCCCAGGAGGTCTCCAGCCAGATTGATGGAGGTTCAACCATCAACCCAAGGATGGAGAAGAAGTACGGCTGTTGGCATTGCCCTATCGCTTGTGGTGCGGAGTCTGTCGAATCCACCAACGAGAAGTACCCTTATCCGCATCACACCCATCGTCCTGAATATGAGGCCATGGCCTCATACGGGACGATGAACCTTATGAACGATCCCGATGCCCTCATCTATTTGAATCACCTGTGTAACGAGTATGGCTTCGACGTCATCAGCGCTGGTGTCACTGCTTCCTTTGCTATCGAATGCTACGAAGCGGGCATTCTTACCAAGGAGGATACCGACGGTCTCGAGCTTACTTGGGGTAACGCCGAGGCGCTCGTTGAGCTTACGAACATGATGGCTGAGCGTCGTGGGATTGGTGATGTACTGGCCGATGGGGTTAAGGTCGCTGCGGAGCGTATTGGTAACGGTGCTGAGGCCTTTGGGATGCATATTGGTGGCCAGGAGCTTCCAATGCACGATCCCAAACTCCAACCGGAGTTCCATACCACTTACAAGCTAGATCCGACCCCTGGTCGGCATACCCAGTACGAGGGTAACAAGCGCGTTGGCACTATTCCGGATGCGCCTCAGGATTCGCGCGACTACAACGACAGGGGTGAGCACCACAAGGCTGCTAGTGAGTACATGCACGTTGTCAATGCTGGAGGAATGTGCCAATTCATCATGATGACAGCTAATACCGCAAACATTCCCGACTGGTTCAATGCAGTTACTGGTTGGGATATGGATATAGATGAGGCTATGCAGGTGGGTGAGCGTATTGCCAATTTGCGTATGGCATATGAGGTTCGGGAGGGTGGTAACCCCCGCCAGCGTCCGGTGCCTACCCGTGTTTCTGGCGTTACTAATGAGGGTACCCACGCTGGTCCCCTTGAGGGTGTAAATCTCGATATGGAGCGGCTTGAGGTCGACTTCCTCAATGCCTGCGATTGGGATACGAGTACTTGTAAGCCTTCTGCTGCAAAGCTCGAATCTCTCGGGCTTCCCGAGGTTGCAGAGGCCCTTCACGTCTAGTTTCCATTAGCGCTAATAAGAGAAGGACGGTCCTAAGGTAAAGGCCGTCCTTCTCTTATCTAAAGCCTCGCTGCTGTGTCACGATGGGGTACCCTTTGGCTGTCAGCATGAGCGTGAGCAGCACCGCCTCCCATCCCCCTAGCATTGCAAGCGATGATCTTGAGTTACGTCCCTGGGATGAACCCCTTTTGCAGCAGCTTGCCCAATGGGGGGAACGCGGGTTTCCGTATCATGCTTTTGATCTTGGTCACCTGCGCGATCCCATGCGTGCCCGCGTGGAACTCAGGCGCGCTCGGGAAGCCGGTCCGCACCTGCATTTCATAGCCTGTGAGGGTGATACTGCTGTCGGACGGGTTTCGGTAAATCTTCACGATCGTGCAGGGCTTTACCTTTGGGCTGTACATGTTCCTCCTGAGCACGAAGGGCGTGGTGTGTGTCGTCGAATGCTCGCTACCCTTATGGACTGGTTAGAGGTGGAACATCCAGGTCCAGATTTTGTCCTGACTACAAATGCCTTTGCAGTGCGTGCCCATCGTTCCTACCAGGCTCTCGGCTTCAAAGTTGTCGAGACTCGCTGGCACTATGACCGGCCCCTAGCAGAGGAGCTCTGGCGTGTACCTCGCGAGCAACGCAAGTTGATTGACCAACATTTGCGCTTCCACAATGGGCGGTGGGAAGTAAGAACGCACCTTATGGCTCGTTCTCGGGGTTAGTACCATTCTTAGGACAGGGGCGGTGTTCGTCCCAAGCGACGGTCGTTCTCCAGCCAAGCCTGGTCAGAGAGAGCCATCAATCCACCGTTAACCAGCGAGTGTCCTCCTAGTAGTACCGGAGGGCCCATCGATTTCAGTGCTGCTGTTAGGTCGCGAAGCCACGGGTCGGCAATCTTTTCTGAGGTAAGCAGGTCACTTTGAAAGCGGTCCTCGCGAACGGCTTTTGAACCTGCCTGTGCAAGCAGGATGCGGGTATCCAGCACTATCCCATCGGCTAGGGATGCCAACTCTGCTGTAAATCGCTGCAGTCCCAGCTCCTCCAGAAGGCGCCCGATTAGAGATCGGGGTAGATGCCCTTCTGGGGCTCCTGATAAACCGCGTTCTTCACTTACGATTCGCACCCGACAGGCTGTTTCGCGCTCCAGGTGTTTCCAGGTTGAACTCCCCACCCTCCCCGCTACCAGGATCTCGGCGTTTGGGTTGCAGAGAAGTGGCATGAATGCCTGATATTGGGCTAGGGGCAGTGAGCCCTTGAGAGGAAGGGTGTCTAGGACGTTTCGGGGTGTTGCCTCGCTTAGGGCGAGTACTGAAAGTTCCGCAGGCGTATCGAGGTCGAACGCTGTACGCACTGTTCTTGGTAGCACGGTTACCTCGCAACCAGCTTTATCCCGCAACATTCTGGGGAGCACGTTGTCTCGATCGAATGCCCCTAATTGTTCCAACCTCTCTGCTGGTGACCACGCCGTTAGGTCGGATGAGTAAAAGTTGTTTGTTACTGCCACGTTGCCGCCTTTATTTATCTCCTCTCGTACTGCAGCGAAATCTGATGCGGTTAGAAGGGGCAGTGCCCCCGCTCCCATCACTGCTACGCCTTGGCCGCTAAGGTTAGTGACTAGCTGCTTTATCCGTTTCCAAAGGGAGAACGTCGTTCTGGTTCCGTCGTAGTCGATGCTGAAGGACGCATCGGCCGTAACTGCATCGCTATCTGTTGCGAGAATCACGTTTCCGAACCCGCCAGCCTGAGCCGCTAGTGCATTTGTCTTCGCGGCCGCTAGTCGTGTCCTTGCCAGCACTGCTTCTGCTTCACCTGATCCGAGGTTGCCGTACAAAAGGATCAGTGTGGGTCCGTTTCCCATCTTGTTAGCCTAGCGCTTGACCAAGTAGAACATGCGTTTCAAATTGAGTAGAATTACTAGATGTGAGGGGAAATTAGGGTTCTGATCGGCATAAGCCTGCCATTCTCACCAAGACTTCCTTAAGGCCTTGTCCGAAAGCCTGTAGTGGATGGAGTTCGTACCATTAGCATCTTCGCCCCAGGCGGTAACTGAGGGCGCTGCAGAGGTCATTGCCATGAGAGTCGTATTTTTTGAAGACGTTGAGGGTACCGCCCTGGTGGGTGAGGTAAAGCTCGTTAAGAACGGCTTTGCCCGTAACTTCTTGCTTCCCCGGGGTATCGCCGGTCCGATTACCCCCCCCAACCTTCAGCGAGCAAACTCCCTTGCTGAAAAGGAAGCCCGCCGTCAGGCCAAGCTTGATGGCGAGGCTGCGGTACAGAAGGAGAGGCTTGATGGCTATACCGTCACATTTGAGGCACGGGTCGGGGAGACCGGTCGTCTCTACGGCTCTGTTACTAGTCGTGATATTGCTCAGAAGCTTCAGGAGAGTACGGGCATAGAGGTTGACTCCAGGGTAGTTCTTTTGGCTGAGCCCATTCGCGAACTTGGAGACCGTAGTGTGGTCATCCGTTTCACCCGAAACGTGACCGCCGAGATTACAGTTGCTGTTGAGCCCGACGAGGAGTCAAAGGAGATCGTTGAGCAGCTCCGGGCTCAGGAAGCGGAGGAAGCACTGGCTGAAGCTGCGGCTGAAGCTGCGGCTGCAGCACGTGCAGCTGAGGCAGAGGAGGCTGCAGCCGCTGAAGCATCGGAAGCTGAAGCA
>DEAD01000018.1:7999-32647 GCA_002346645.1 Dehalococcoidia bacterium UBA2991 | reverse complement strand
TAGAAGCTTGCAGGGCCTTCGTTTGCCAACATCTCCAATGTTTGGGCGAGGTTGGGCTGTACAACAATCTGTCCACCTTCGCCTGCGACATGCCCGAAGGTCTCTTTAAATAGCCCTGCTGGGTAGACACGCCTTCGTCCTATTGCCACGGCTTGTGTAAGCCCTCGTGAGGAGGGGAAACCTTTTCGGGCAATCAGCTGGGAATCCTCAAGAACACGGGCCCACGGTAGTTTCCCGTGACGGTTGTGCAGTTCCCCCCAGCCAGCCACGCATCCGGGTACTGTTACCGCTAGCGCCCCTGTGTCGGGGATGCCTCCCTTTTCCCTGTACTCCTGAGAGCTAGCGCTTCTTGGTGAGGAGCCGGAACTATTCAGAGCCTGAACGGTGTTGCTTGTGGCGTCATAAACCATGGCAAAGGAGTCTCCTCCCAGCTGGCTCATATGGGGCTGGACGACTGTAAGAACGGCTGCCATGGCAACCGCTGCATCTGCTGCGCTACCTCCATCGTGCAGAATCCTCTGTCCTGCTGCGGCCGCTAGAGGGTGGTCTGCAATTACGCAGGTGTTTGCTCCCCGCAGTGCTCCTCTCCGGGGCCCGTCACTGGCGGAAACCCTCTCGACACCCTCGCGTGCGTTCCCCGCTGGTTGTTCAGTCATCTGTATTCGGTGGTTTTCTTAGTCACTGTTCAAAAGCTTCAGGACTGCTTCGGCGTTGTCGGCGGCCTTGGCTCGTTTCCATATCTTGAGTAGGTTCCCATCCGGCCCAATTACAAATGTTGAACGAGTCATGCCGATGCTTTTTCTTCCGTAAAGTGTTTTCTCGCCCCAGGCCCCATACTCTCTCGATACGGTTTCGTCCTTGTCCACTAGTAAAGGAAAGGGGAGGTCAAACTCTTCCCGGAACTTTTTGTGGGAGGCAGCGCTGTCTGTCGAAACACCTAAGACAAGCGCTCCTTTCTCCCGGATGGCCTTGTGGTTGTCGCGGAATCCGCAAGCCTGCTTCGTGCAGCCCGGGGTGTTATCGCGCGGGTAGAAATAGAGCACGACTGTCTGCCCTAGGTAATCTTGAAGCCGATGGATGTTTCCATCCTGGTCCTGTAATTCGAAGTTTGGGGGAGTATCGCCTGCTTCCAATGTGATTGGCATGGTGCCCTCCTGAAGGTTCCTACAACTACCGGATAACGCCTGAAACCCGTTTTGCGTGGATTCTCAGGATTACACGCTGTTGGGTCTTTAGCCATGTGGGTAGGTCTTCCGGTTCGGAGAAGCCCGAACCTTGGATGTTTTCAAAAACCAGGTGAGTGGCGGACTCTAGGTTTTCTCGCTCAATTTCTACATGCCCCTCGATAGTTACGAAGTTGAAGGGCGCTGCGTCATTGAACACGGTGATAGTGACTCTCGGGTCGTTTTCCAGCGTGCGCACCTTTAAAGTTGGCGCGGTCGTACTGACAACGAGTGTGTCGTTATCACGGGCATATGCGACCACTGAGCTGCTGGGCTGCCCGCTCTTTCGGATTGTTGTGATCACCGCCCAACGGTTCTCACTAACGAACTGGTCAAATGCCTCTGTTCCGATCATTCTTCCCTCTCTTAAGGCCTTGGTTGTCGGCATATCCTACTGTTGCGAGTACTCATATAAAGCACCCCCGGACGGTAGCTTGGATTAGTTATTCGTAATGGCTAGGGCCGCCAAGCTATACAGAACAAAAATTCAGCTGCTGGACAATCAGAAGTCGGTGATCAGTGTCGCATGTAGGGGGTAGGTCAGGGAGCAAGCACCCCCCTACAATGACAACTGCATGCCCAAAATGGGGGTTCATGTTGCAGCTGCCATCCTTCACTCTCACTGATCATCTTGGAGCAGCGCGTGCCTTTCCTTCGGGTCGCCCCTCTCTGCTGGCCTTTGTGAAGGAGGATTGCCCCACTTGTGATCTCTCCCTGCCGCTAGTCCAGGTTGCTCACGAGGTCTTTGGAGAGGCTGTCGATGTGCTAGTTATTGGGCAAGAGGCTGAGGGAAACGCAGTCCTGGTCGAGCGACACGCTCTCACTGCACCGATGCTGGATGACAGCGCTCTTCAAGTTTCATACGCCTACGATCTTGATACCGTTCCCACTCTTATTTTTGCCGGTCCTGATGGAGATGAACGGAGGCGTTTCATCGGCTTCGGGGCTGGTGATTGGAAGGCTCTTTTCGCTGAACTTGCTGGTATTGCTGGGGTGGGAACTCCCGCTTTTAACTGGGATGACTATCCTGAATCTCTTCCTGGTTGCGGTTCCCGTTCCGTCGAACCAGGCATTGCTGAGCGTCTTGCTGCGGAGGCAGAGGGAAGCCCCTTGCGGGCTCGGCGCATCGATGTCGGTACTGGAGACGATCTGCATGAGTTCCTCTTTGATCAAGGTCTCACCGATGGCCTCCCTGTTGTGCCCCCAACACCTGAGCGTGTCATGCGTATGCTCGAAGGAACTGGTCGTGACGCTCAGGACCTGGTTGCTGTCATTCCCCCTAATATGGCCCCTGCGACCGTGGAGAAGGTTGCAATTAATGCCGTGATGGCTGGCTGTAGGCCTGAGTATCTTCCCGTAGTCATTACTGCTGTTGAGGCTTGCGTTAGTGAGGAGTTCAACGCTCACGGTGTTTGGGCTACTACTATGGGGGCAGCCCCTGCTGTTGTTGTCAACGGGCCTATCCGACATCACATTGGAATGAATATGCGGCTTGGTGCGCTAGGCCAGGGGAACCGTGCCAACGCATCTATTGGACGGGCTCTCAGGCTTGTCATGCGTAACGTTGGTGGCGCAAAGCCAGGGGGTACTGAGCGTTCCACATTGGGCACTCCTATGAAGTACACGCTTTCCTTTGCCGAGTGGGAGGAGCGCAGTCCTTGGGAGCCAATGCATGTGGAAAAGGGCTTTGAACCCGACGATAGTGTGGTAACTGTCTTCCCTGCTACTAGTGGGCCTCAGCTTATGGTGGACCAGACTGCTCGTACGGCTCGGGCTCTTACCGGAAGCCTTGGTCTCACAATGGCTGCGGTTGGTCACCCTCGCACTCCTACGGGTCATGTCCTGTTTGTTGTTTGCCCCGAGCATGCTGACACAATTTGGCGTGATCGTTGGAGTAAAAAGCAGGTTCGTGAATATATCCTCGAGGTCACGAACATGCCTCTTCGTGACCGTCTCGCCACTCCTGATGCTGGTGGAATAGAACCCTCCCAGTTTGGTTCTGCTGGTCCGACTGAGGAGCAGCTCAGCAAAATGTATTCGAAATTCCAGGGTCCGGAGTTTATCCATATGGTTGTGGCCGGCAGTGAAGCTGGGAAGTTCTCGGCAGTCCTTGGTGGATGGGCCAGTGCTCCCGTTAGTCGCAAAATCGAAAATATTCCCTGATGTGGTGAAGCTAGCGTCTTCGGGTACTGGGGCCTACGCTGGATCTCAAGGCTGCGGAGAGTGGCTCCAGAGAGGTACTGCTATGAGTGGTGCAATTGGTCCGGGAAGTGAAGGAATGAATCTGGAGCACATCAAAACGTGCGTGCGGTGCAGTCTCCGCTACGACTGGCGCCGCTCCTCTAGTGATTCTCTCAAGATGACTTACTGCAGCCATCTCTGCGAGGCAGCGGACCTTGGGTTCACCCTTGAAGCACTGCTTCACGCTCAAGTCCCAAGTTCTGTCGAGGGGGAAACTTCCGAACCGGAAACTGCTGCGATTTAACTGCACCTAGCAGGCTATGTGATCAGTGGGGTGTCCTCTCGGTTTGCCCATTCGTACATCGAGCCATCGTAGACGCGCACATCCTCAAAACCGAGCAGCGTTAGAACGAAGGCCGTGTGTGCTGCCCGAATACCCCCTTGGCAGTATGTGATTGTTTGGGCTTCCGGTAGCACCCCTGCCTTTTCCAGTAATGACTTCATGTTTTCAGAGGGCAGGAAACGGCGAGTGTCTTTGCGCTCGATAAGGCTTGTCCATTCCAAGTGATGAGCTCCGGGTACGTGTCCCCCCCGCTTGTTCCCTCTCCAATTCGAACCCTCCCACTCGCCGTCGCTGCGAACGTCGAGAACTGTGCATGTTGGAGAGTCATGTACTGCTAGAAGGTCTTCCGCACTGGCATGTAATGTGGAAACTGTGTTTGACGTGAACGTGCGTTCTTCGGGCCGTGTTGCGTGGAACGTTACCGGGTGCTCCTCTGTTAGCCACCGATGCCAACCGCCGTTCAGCACTTTCACCTTCGAGTGACCGTAATAATTCAGTACCCACCACAGCCTTGCTGCAACGAGTGAATTGTTGTCGTCGTAAGTGACGACCGTGGTGTCGGCGTCCACACCCAGGCTGCTCATCAGGGTGGCGAATTCGTCTGGTGGCATTACGAACATGCCAGCCCCGCCCTCCCGGTCTCCCTGTTCTTTAATGTAGTAGTGCACAGGTAGGTGCACTGCTCCCGGGATATGGGCGCGCCGGTATGCCTCTAGTGTCGCGCAGTCGATGATTCGGACTTGCGAGTCGTCGGTATGTTCCTCGAGCCATTGGGGCTCAGCGAGCAGCTCAGGTCGGGCATAAGACATAGCGCTCTCCTTGTCTTCCTGCTTCTAAAAAGGATAGGGGAGCCCTTTTGCCTTCGCTACGCTGATAGGTGTTCCTTAAGGTAGGCCACCAGCCGTCGCTCCATGTATTCCAGGCCTGCTGAGTCGCGCGGCATATGGCGTTCCTCTGGGAATATTTGAAGGTCATATGGCTTCTGTGCTGCTGTGAGGGCTGTGATCAGTCGAGCTGTATGTCGGAAGTGCACATTCTCATCGACCATTCCATGCACAATCAATAGTTTTCCCACCAGCCCGTTCACGTGTGCCGTTACTGCGCCTTCCTGGTACCCCTGGGGGTTGTTTTGGGGTGTCGACATGTACCTTTCTGTGTATCCAGTGTCGTACCCGTCCCAGTCGATTACTGGTGCGCCGGCAACTCCCACACGGAACAAGTCTGGTGCTCGCATCAGCGACATGCATGTCATGTAGCCCCCATAGCTCCATCCATATATGCCGACCCGTTTCCTGTCGATCAGCCCTTCTGCGGCTAGCTGCTCAACTGCTGCTACTTGGTCCTCTATCTCGATTGTTCCCATGCGGCGGTGGAGGTGCGCCTCGAAGGCAAGTCCGCGGTTTGCGCTTCCACGGTTGTCAACAGCCAGAACGGCAAATCCAGCTTGCGCTAGATACTGGGCGCGAAGGTCAACAGTCAGTGTCCAGTCATCGATTACCCGTTGAGCATGGGGCCCCCCGTACACCGATACAACGAGAGGGTGAGGCCCCTTTCCTGAGGGCCGATACAGGGCGGCAAATAAGGGGGTACCGTCTGCTGCTGATAAAACTCGGATTTCTGGGGGACGTAGTCCCTGCTCCTTTGCGGTCATGTCGCGCTCTTCAAATAGCGTTGCGATTACCTCGTTGTCTGAGGTACGCCTAAGGGTTCGCACAGGTGCTTGGTGACGTGAGGAGAAGGTATCGATGAACATGCTCCCGTCTGGAGAAACCATGCAATTGTGAACTCCTGTCGCTATCGTGAGGCGCTCCACCTCTCCTCCGTCTAACCCCACCCGGTAAAGGTGCCTCTCAACTGCTCCCTCGCGGGTTCCTGTGAAGAAGACGGCTCTGTTCTCCTCGTCTACTTTCACGACACTTGTTACAACCCACTCTCCTTCCGTCAGTTGTCGCAATTCCGATAGATTTGCGTCGTACAAATAGAGGTGGCGAAACCCGCTGCGCTCGCTTGACCAGATTAGCTCTCCAGATTCCAGGAAACGAAAGTCGCCAAGGTTTATCCATGGTTCGGTTCGATCTTCCAAGCTACGCAGAATTTGACCTGTGTCTGGGTCGAAGAGATGAAGGCGAAGCTCTGTCTGTTTTCGATTCAAGACCAGTCCCGCTAGGACCCCGTCTGGCCTCCAAGCTACACGGGGCAGGTAGATGTCTTCCTCTTCTCCAAGGTCCATCCATTGAGGCTCGCCCCCTTCGGCCTTAACTACCCCCAGTCGAACATTGGCATTCGGTGCTCCGGAAAACGGGTAGCGGTGGTGCTCTGTCTCGAGAGCATCTCGTCCCTGGTGGATGATTGGATAGTCCGGAATGTGTCGGGCATCGACCTCTACGAAAGCGATGCGTGATGCGTCGGGTGACCACCAGAACCCATTCGGTTGTCCGAACTCTTCTTGTGCGACAAAGTCGGCTAGCCCGGTGGTAAGACCGTCCTCTGCCCCCGAGGTGAGCTGCCTGGGCTCTCCGCCTTCTCTCGGTAATGCAAACAGGTTCCCTTTGCGTACGAACGCCAGTGAGGTCCCGTCGTCACTCAGCCGAGGTGTTATTGCGCCCTCCGCTCCTCTAATCAGCACTGGATCCCGGTCTCCCTCGATTAGTCGTGGGCCTTCGCTACCTGGGATAAGAATGGTTTTTTCTGCAGCTTTGGGAGCAAAGTGGTAGTCCGTCACTCCCACATCTCTCGTCCGAGTTCGTTCGCGGCGCAGTTCCTCTTCTCTAGATAGCTCCCCTGTTTTAGCTGTTGGTCCCGCAAGTGCGCGCTGCTCTGCACTGGTGATGTCATAGAGCCATAGACTTCGCACAAGTCCATTCCCCTCGCTTGCGAGGTAGACGATTCCTTTCCCATCTGGTGTGAATGACCAGCGTATTGGCCCGCTCATTCCTGGTCGGGGATACCGGGCGATCTGCTCGATGGAGATCTGTGAGAAAGGGGCGGTCATCCAGCAAGGGCCTCTGTGCGAAGCAGTTCGATGGCTTCCAAGGACTTTGGGGTTTGGGATGAAAGCACTTCCGGTCCCTCCTCCGTCACGAGTACATCGTCCTCTATGCGAATACCGCCGAAGTCCAGCAGTTTATCGACCCTCTCCCATGCAACTTCGTCGCGATAGCGTTTTCTTAGGTTCGGATCCTCAAGCAACGCCCGAATGAAGTAGATACCTGGTTCAATTGTTACAACGTATCCCGGCTGCAGGGGAAGGTCGGCTCTCAAATAACGCAACGTAGGAAGCTCGCTCGATTCGCGACCCTCAAGGCAGCCACCTGCATCGTGTGTTGCAAGGCCAAGCATGTGGCCCAGGCCGTGGGGGAAGAAGAGGGCCTGTGCATCCTGCTCCAGCAGCGATGCTGCATTTCCTCGCAGGAGCCCAATGTCCGAGAGCCCTTGCGCGATTTCAAGACTTGCCGCTAGGTGTAGGTCCTTATACTCCGCTCCTGGCTTCGACCTTGCTATGGCTCGTTCCTGTGTTGCCAACACAAGAGAGTACAGGTCACGCTGCATGCCTTCGTATCTATTGCCCACTGGATAGGTACGTGTCACGTCGCTGGCGTAGCCCCCCACTTCTGCTCCTGCGTCAACCAGAATCAGCTCACCCTGGTGGAACTGGCGTTTGGTTGGGGAAAAATGCAATGTAGCTGCGTTTGGCCCCCCTCCAACAATGGATTCATAAGCCGTACGCTCTGCCCCTGCTCGGAAGAACTCCACTTCGATTTCAATCTGCAGAGCCCGTTCGGAGATTCCTGCGCAGGCCTTACGCAGACCTGCCATATGCCCACGGTGTGTTGCGTCTGCTGCTTTTCGCATCAATGCGAGCTCGTGGGTGTCCTTCGCTCGCCGGAGTTCTGCTACAACTGCTCTAAGTCGCTGGCTTTCCCCGTCGTCTGTAGGGGATTCCAAGCTTGTCCAGGATTCAATGCCATACTCGTTTCCCCGCTCTGTGATGTCTTCGTTGCCGATGACAGTTACCGGCTCGCCCCTCCTTTTTTCCAACCAATCGCCAAGCTCTGAGGTAGGTCGAACGCATTGCAGGCCAGCCACCTCTTGTATCTCTGCAAGAGACGGTCCCTCGCCGGTCCAAACTCGTTCTGCGGCTTCGGGCTGCGGGACGAAAAGGTTCCAGCCTTCCTCCGTGTCGAACGCGAGAACCCCTCCCGGTTGGCCTATGCCCGCTAGGTATCGATGTTCTGGGTGAGCATGGTATTCGTGGAATTGGTCTGTGCCTGAAATAGGCAGCAGCAGACCTGCTGGAATCAGGACCACCCCTCGATCAAGATTCCAGCCAGCTATGGCACGTTCTCGTCGTGCGGCGAGAAGCGCGGCAGGGTTACCCTCTTTCATACCTGCAGTGTAGCGATCTCTCTCCACTTTCTGCCGAGGGTGTGGGCCTTTCAGGCAATAAACAGGGCCTGCAGGAAACCTTTAAATGGGGAATTGCCCTTAATGGGATTCCTTTCCTAGTGCGGGGAAGCGCGTTTTACATGGGCTCGCGTAGGATTCAGGGGCGATGTCCTTGACTGAGTTTGGTCCAGTGCAGCACCTTTCTGCCGATGCCGTAGGCCAGCCAGGCCAGCGCCGCTTCCGTCTTCGCGCGATCAGTCAGGGCGGGGCATACGCCTTTGTTTGGCTAGAAAAGGAACAGCTTTCCGCCATAAGTGAGGCTATTGAGGCCACACTTGAGCAGGCTGGTGTTGATTCTGGTCCGTCGAATATTGCAGAGCCTGATCCCGTCTTTCCCCTTCAGGCCAACCATGAACTGGATATTCGTGCTGGACGGCTCTCGCTTGGTCTGAACGAAGAGACACGTCGCATCGTTATCGTTGGTGCAGAAGGTGCTAATGAGTCTGATGGCGAGGTAATTTCCCTGGAGTTCGATTTCGATACTGCTGGTCGTCTACTTGAACAGATACCGCAGGTACTTGCTGCTGGGCGTCAGCCATGCCCCTTCTGCGGTGCTCCCATGGACCCCGATGGGCACGTTTGCCCCCGTTCCAATGGTCACATGCGGGAAGAGTAGAACGGCACGCGATTGATATTGGGTTTCGGTAGAGGTAGGCATCACAGGAGCCTATCTTTCCCCGGTGCATCCGCGTCTCTCCTGATCATCTGAGAACTCGATAGACTGCCGTTCATTAGAGGGAGCTATCGGTATGCGCTTTGGGGTATACCTGATCCAGCAGAACATTGAGATCTCGGATGTAACCTCCTTAATATTGCTATCCGCCCCCCTTGATTGGGAGGCGCTCGAAGCTTGGGCGCAGGAATTAATTCCCGTCTTTGCGTCTGAGTGAAGGTGAATTAGCTGTCTTGACTTAACCCGGAACGTGGGTTGTTCCCATGGCGATGTCTAATCATTAGTCGTAGCCAATGTGTTCGGCTTGGATAGTGAAAGTCGCCCATTACCACGTAGTTGTGGAGAATCAATCTAGTGGCCCGGTTTGATAATGCGTCGTTCATAGACGAGTGTTTCTCCCGTGAATACTGCGGCAACTCGACTTTCCGATCCGACCCTGCGCCCATAGGGAGACGATGACTGCTTCTTCGGAGCCTAACGGCTCGATGGGGATGCACACCAAGCCTGGTGTTGCTAACTCTCACCGCCGCAATATCGCCATCATTGCCCACGTGGATCATGGAAAGACGACTTTAGTCGATGCCATGCTCCATCAGAGTGGCGTGTTCCGCGCAAATGAGCGAGTAGAAGAACGTGCGCTGGATAACATTGATCTTGAGCGCGAGCGCGGTATCACGATCATGGCCAAGAACACCGCTATTCGATACCGCGATTGCATCGTCAATATTGTCGACACACCTGGGCATGCCGATTTTGGTGGGGAGGTGGAGCGAACGCTCACGATGGTCGACGGGGTCTTACTGCTCGTAGATGCTTCTGAAGGGCCTCTTCCACAAACCCGTTTTGTATTGGGAAAAGCCCTTGAGAGTGGACTGCCAGCAATTGTCATAATCAACAAGATTGATAGGCGGGATGCGCGGCCCGCTGAGGTGCTCGATGAGGTGTATGACCTGTTCATAGATCTCGGTGCGACTGAAGATCAACTTGATTTCCCTGTGATATACGCGAACGCGAAGGCAGGTGTCGCTAGTGTGGATCCGGCTGACTCTGGACTGGATTTGAGGCCTCTGCTCGACTCCATCGTGGAGCACCTGCCGCCCCCTCGGGGTGATGAAGGTGCTGCATTGCAAATACGAGTTGCGAATCTCGATTCCAGTGATTACCTAGGCCGTATCGCCATAGGTCGGATTGTCAACGGCTATGTTGCGCTAGGAGATGAGGTTGCCGTTTCTAAGCTGGACGGTTCAGTGGAACTCACTCGAGTTACGAAGCTATATGTCTTCGATGGGTTGGAGCGGGTGGAAGTGGAGAAAGCTTCTGCAGGCGACATCATTTGCCTCGCTGGGGTTGACGACATCACTATCGGCGAGACGATAACGGCCCCTGATGACCCTCAGCCGATTGCTCCTATGCACGTGGATGAGCCAACGGTCTCCATGATCTTTGGGGTGAATACCTCCCCGATGGCTGGTCAGGACGGACGCTACGTCACCTCACGGCGACTGCGTGAACGGCTTGAGCGCGAATTGGAAAGTAACGTTTCGATTCGAGTAGAGGATACTGATTCTCCCGACCAGCTGAAGGTTATTGGCCGTGGGGAACTGCAGCTTTCGATTCTTATCGAAATGATGCGGCGTGAAGGGTATGAGCTACAGGTGGGGCGGCCCCAGATCGTTACGCGTGAGCGCGATGGGCGCACTGAGGAGCCGTTCGAGGAATTGGTTATCGACGTCGCGGAGGACTATCAGGGGAAAGTTATAGAGCAACTGAGTGCTCGCCGGGCGACGATGACGAGGATGCTGAATCATGGAAGCGGCAGAGTGCGCCTTGAGTTCCTGATTCCTACCAGGGGGATCATCGGGTTTCGTTCGCAGTTTCTTACCGAGACCCGGGGCACCGGCATCATGAATAATATTTTTGCTGGCTGGGAGCCGTTAAACGGCTCCATCGCAGGTCGGCAGACTGGGGCGCTAGTTGCTGATCGGTTGGGGAAGGCGACTTCGTATGCAATCTTCAATCTCCAGGAGCGTGGTGAGATATTCATAGCTCCGGGGACGCCCGTCTATGAGGGGATGATCATTGGTGAAAACGCTAGATCATCCGATATGGATGTAAATGTGACTAGGGAGAAGAAGCTCACCAACATGCGAGCATCTGCTGCTGATGAGTCTCTGCGCCTCGTCCCTCCAAAATTGATGAACCTTGAGCAGTCGATCGAGTTCATCAATGACGACGAACTTGTGGAGATCACTCCGGGTAACGTCCGTTTGCGAAAACGCATCATGGCGGCAACACCGAGATCTAGGAGTTAGCCTCCCTTAGCTATTGACACTGGCTCTCGTGATAGGCAACGTGCGCTCACTCACACGCGGAGGTGTCCCATGGCTGATGAGGCTAACTATGAGCCAGACCCTACTAAAGACCACGAGACTGTTTCCATCTACCCAATCGATGAAGACGTAAAGGAAGAACTACTTAGCTCTGTTCGCGAGGCCGTGCTTAACTGGTCCACCAAAGATGGGTGGCCCGTCGGGGTTATGCATGCTGTTCTCTGGGCAAAGGGTTCCTTCTGGATGACTGCTGCTGCTCACCGCCACCGGATGGCTGCCTTGCGCCGCGATCCGCGTTGTTCCGTTGTTCTGACGAGTACCGGAACTCACCTTGGGCCAGGGAAGACCATCACCGCCAAGTGTCGATGCATCATGCATGAGGACCGTGCCATTAAGGATTGGTTCTATCACGATCTTGCTTTCCGCCCTGAGGCTAGTGAGGAACAGGCAGCAGCTTTTGAAAAGAGCCTCGACTCGCCTCTTCGAGTTGTTATGGAGCTGGTACCTGAGAAATGGATCACCTTCGATGGTGCCAAGATGGGTCTTGCTTCGGCTGGCCAGCTTCCTGATGACAAAAAGGGTCCGGCCCTTAGCTCTGATGCAGTCCGTCTTCAGAAGGAGCTTGATGCCCGAGGCCTGGCCTAGCAGCGCGAACTGGAGCGTCTTTCATGCCTCCTCGTCCCTTCCGAATTGATGTACCTGATAGTGTTCTCGAGGATCTTTCTAGACGGCTCGACAACACTCGTTGGCCCGATGCCGTTCCTGGTACTGACTGGGACTATGGCGCTGACGTCAATTACATTCGGGAGCTCGTTGCCTATTGGCGGCATGCGTACGATTGGCGAGCCCATGAGGCTGCTCTGAATTCCTGGCCTCAGTTTCTATCTGAGGTCGATGGTGTTGACATCCAATATTGGCATGTGAAGGGCAAGGGCCCGAAGCCTCACCCCTTACTGCTCACTCACGGCTGGCCCGGCTCGATGTTCGAGTTCTTTCACCTTATTGGACCGCTAACTGACCCTGCCGCCTACGGTGGCGACCCGAGGGACGCGTTCGATGTAGTCATTCCGTCGATTCCTGGCTTTGGGTGGAGCGGCAAGCCACGTGAGGGGGGCTGGGGCCCCTCACGTGTTGCGGATGCACTCAACTATCTGATGAATGTCGAGCTAGGTTATGAGGTCTATGGAGCTCAGGGTGGCGACTGGGGGGCTATCGTAAGTACTCGTATGGGTGTTAGTCATTCGGATAACCTCAGCGGTATTCACCTAAACTTTGTTATTGCTACTCCTCCGGCAGAGCCTACGGAGGAGGACCAGGCGGGGCTCTCCTCGATGAGGGCTTTCCAGGCTAACGAGACGGGCTATAGCAACGTTCAGGGAACTAAACCACAGTCACTCGGTATCGCCCAGGCTGATTCCCCTGCTGGTATCGCTGCTTGGATTTCGGAGAAATTCCGGACTTGGAGTGATTGCAATGGCAATCTCGAATCACGCTTCTCTAAGGACACTCTGTTGACCAATATCATGTTCTATTGGGCTCCCAACAGCATTGCGAGTGCTGCTCGCATCTACTACGAGGCACGGGCTGAGGGTGGCAATGGGTCCACTCCCTCATTCGTTCCTACCCCTACTGGTGTTGCTGTCTTTCCCAAGGAAGTTTGGATGACCCCTCGTTCCTGGGTAGAGCGTTCCTACAATTTGCTCCATTGGACCGAAATGCCGGAGGGGGGGCACTTTGCTGCTCTTGAGCAGCCCGATCGGCTACTTGATGATATCCGCACGTTTTTCCGTCAAGTCCGCTAAACGTGGCGAGAGTCATGTTCAGGTGTATTTAAATTCCTCGAACCCGAAATACCCTGCCACTATTGGCGGTGGACCAACCACTGAGTCGGACATTTTGGGTTCAGCCGCAGCTAAGAGCTCAGCGGGATATACTCCCCCGCGCGGATTTCTCCGCATCCTCCGTCCACGGAAATCTGCCCTGAAGGATCACAGAAGGCGATATGGCTAGCCAATCGAAGCAGGAATGGCTCGAGGGAACGTACCGCAAAGTAGTCGATCGCAACCCCGAGCGTGCTGAGTCGTTTCGCACCACCGGCGAAACAGTCCTCGACCCGGTTTACTCTCCGGAGGACGTCTCCTCCAATGAGGATCTTGGTTTCCCAGGCGAGTACCCCTTCACTCGAGGTGTCCAGCCCACGATGTACCGCGGACGCTTATGGACTATGCGTCAGTACGCTGGTTTTGGAACGGCAGAAGAGTCAAACGAGCGCTATCGGTATCTTCTCGACCAAGGCCAAACTGGTCTTTCGGTTGCCTTTGATCTGCCAACCCAGATTGGCTATGACTCAGATGATCCCATGGCCATGGGTGAGGTTGGGAAGGTGGGGGTCGCGATTGACTCGATCGACGACATGCGAACGTTGTTCAAAGACATCCCTCTTGACCGAGTAACGACCTCCATGACGATTAATGGCACGGCTGCTGTTCTCCTTGCTCTCTATATTGCTGTTGGCAAGGAGCAAGGTGTGCCCGTCGAAAAACTTGGGGGCACGGTCCAGAACGATATTCTGAAGGAGTACATCACGCGGGGGACGTGGATCTATCCGCCCACCCCTAGCATGCGTCTTATCACAGACGTTTTTCGGTATTGCTCTGAGAGTGTTCCCCGGTGGAATACCATCTCCATTTCTGGTTATCACATGCGTGAGGCGGGCTGCACTGCGGCCCAAGAGATTGCCTTTACCCTTGCGAACGGTATCGCCTATGTGGATGCCGCTGTTGCTGCAGGTCTTGATGTGGATGCTTTCGCTGGCCGTCTAAGCTTCTTTTTTGCCTGCCACAACAATCTCCTGGAGGAGGTGTGTAAGTTCCGCGCTGCCCGCCGCCTCTGGGCCACCATTATGAAAGAGCGCTTTGAAGCCCAAAATCCGCGGTCAATGATGCTTCGTTTCCATACGCAGACCGGTGGCGCCACGCTTACTGCCCAACAGCCAGAGAATAATATCGTCCGGACTACCCTTCAGGCTCTTGCAGCTGTTCTTGGCGGGACCCAATCGCTCCATACCAATTCCATGGATGAAGCTCTTTCCCTGCCCACCGAGAATGCAGTCCAGATCGCACTTCGTACGCAACAAGTAATCGCGTTTGAGAGTGGTGCAGGGGATGTCGTTGATCCGTTAGGCGGCTCCTGGTACATCGAGTCTATGACCGATCGCCTGGAGGCTGAGGCACGAGAATATCTCAAGACCATCGATGATCTTGGTGGTGCTCCTTCTGCCCTGGAACAGGGCTTCCAGCAGCGCGAGATTCAAGAGGCCTCTTACCGTTACCAGCGAGAGATTGAGGACAAGAACCGCATTATCGTTGGGGTCAACGACTTCACAGTTACTGGTGAGGAGCCCCCCGAGCTCTTGCGTGTCGATCCCTCTATCGGTGACCGTCAGATTGAACGTCTACAGAACCTTCGGGCTGAACGGGATGGAGGCGCTGCCAGCGCTGCTATTAAAGCCCTCGAGGCTGGTGCTCGTGGAACCGAGAATCTGATTCCTCTCATTGTTGCTGCCGTTGAGGCGCGCGTTACGCTTGGCGAAATTAGTCACGCTCTCCGTGGTGCGTGGGGCGAGTACCGTGAGATCGTAGTTGTCTGATGCCCGAGGACGATACTAGAAGCTTCGCAGATGACCGCCGCCGCCTTTTGGGTGAGCTGGAGCTTGAGCGCAATCAATTATTGCGCAATATCGAAACGTGCCGTATTCGAGACATTGAACGGCCCATGATCGAGGAGTGGTCTCTCAAGGACATTGTAGGACACGTTGCTAGTTGGGAAGCTGAGGTGGTTAGCGCTTTGCGCGACGCACAGCGTGGTCAGCGGCCTAAGATCTTCGATTTCAACGAGGATCGAACGGATGCATGGAATCAGGATCACGTAGAGCGAAAGCGCGGTCTCACGTTTTGGAGTGTGCTTGAGCAGCTCAAGGCGGGTCGTGAGCGTTTGCTAACTCTGGTCTCGGAATTTGACGACGCTGCCATCGGTGAGGAGGGACGCGTTCCCAACCGTCTCCTACAGTTGGTTGCGTACCACGATCGCGAACATTGGCACTTGATTGCTGCCTATCTCGCCGGAATGCCTGGAGTGCGCGAAGTTACTCCTGGTGCTGAAAGTAACTAAAGGGAGTCCCATGCTCAGTAAGGTTCATCATGTTGGCATCGTAGTCCGAAATGGCGATGATGCTCTTAGCTTCTACCGAGATGCTCTCGGCTTTCCAGTCAGCGTTGATCGAATCATCGAAGATCAGGGTGTTCGAGGTGTGCTTCTGCCCTGTGGAGATGCGGAGATTGAGCTGCTAGAACCTACTCGGGATGACACGGGTGTCGCTCGCTTTCTCGAAAGCCGTGGTGAGGGAATGCATCACGTCTGCCTCGAGTCTGATGACTGTGGAGCGGATCTCAAAGCCGCTTCTGATGCTGGTGTGCAGCTCATCGATGAAGTGCCCCGCGCAGGGCTTGCCGGTCTAATTGGGTTTCTTCACCCCAAGGCCAATAATGGGGTGCTAATCGAGTACGCTACACCTGTCGAGGAAGACCATGTTGGCCCCAGTAACGAAGCGCTTGCTCAGTCAATAGACCATATCGGCATCGTCGTTAAAGACATTCCAGATGCTGTTGCTAACTATGAACGTAACTTTGGTTTCCCTGTAGATCCCGAACTTGGTGGGCGCGTTGATCGTCTTGGAATCGAAAACGCCTTTATGCTGGCTGGTAACGTCCATTTCGAATTCATACGGCCCCTGTCTGGCGAGGGACCCGTTGCCAAATTTGCTGCCGAGCGAGGAGAAGGATCGTTCCTCCTTTCTCTGGCTGTTGCTGATGTATCTGCCGCCGTTGACGCTCTCCGCGCCAGGGGGGCTCGCGTTGGGGACGCTAATGGGGGTGTTGCATTCGTATCGCCCCGCTCGTCCTTTGGCGTCAATCTACAGTTGATTGAGCGATCCTGATCCCACTACATATAGGAGCAGCACAATGACAGCATCTTCCGAGACCTCCACCCAAGGCGAAGCCGGGCAAAAGATCCGTGTTCTCATTGCTAAGCCAGGCCTTGATGGCCATGACCGTGGAGCCAAAATAGTCGCTCGTGCTTTGCGCGATGGTGGCTGCGAGGTTATCTACACAGGCATTCGGCAGACGCCCCAGATGATTGCTGAGGCTGCCCTGCAAGAAGATGTAGATGTCGTTGGCCTCAGCATCCTATCCGGTGCGCATCTCGAGCTATTCCCCCGCATCGTTGAGGAGCTAACGTCTCGAGGGCTGGATGACGTAATACTTTTCTGTGGGGGCATAATTCCTGAGGAAGACACTGAGGCTCTTGAGGCAATGGGTTTTAGTGCGATTTTCCGGCCGGGCACAAACACTCAAGAAATCGTGTCGTTCGTCTACGACAACGCTCACTCCGAGTGACTGATTTAATCGAACGGTTCTTTGCGGGGGAGCGCCGTGCCCTCTCACGCATCTTGACCCGCGTCGAAAACGGAACGCCCGAAGGGCGTAGTTATCTCCGACAGCTTTATCCTAGCTCTGGTCGAGCCCACACAGTTGGAGTTACTGGTAGCGCTGGCTCTGGCAAAAGCAGCCTTACTGGTGCTCTTGCTGCTGAACTTCGGAAGCGTGGCCACCAGGTTGGCATTATCGCCGTGGATCCCTCCAGTCCCTTTACCCAGGGCGCAATCCTCGGGGATCGCATTCGCATGCAAGATCTCGTTCTTGACCCCGGTGTCTTCGTGCGAAGCATGGCGAGCCGGGGAGCCCTCGGTGGACTTGCCCCAACGATCGACGATGTGGTTGCTGTAATGGATGCCTTTGGCTTTCCGTATGTCTTCATTGAGACTGTAGGAGCGGGGCAAGATGAGGTCGAGATTGCAGGGACTGCGCTGACAACAGTGCTCGTCAACAATCCCGGTACAGGTGACGATATTCAAGCGCTCAAGGCCGGAATTATCGAAATCGCAGACGTACTTGTTGTAAATAAGGCTGATCGTCCTGGTGCTGATGTGCTGGTTAGCCAGCTTCGAGCCCTGCTTTCGCTTGCGCCCAGTGAGGGGCGCGAAGTTCCGATCCTGTCTACGGTGGCCACCACAGGTGATGGTGTTTCAGACCTTGTGGATGCTATAGATGAACATCGGGAATGGCTCGATAAATCAGGTGAACTCGACCGCCACCGGCAGCAGGAAGCTCGCCATCAGATCCTTTCTGTTGCTCAGCGAATCCTCCTCGAGCGGGTCCGTCGAGAGACGCCGGAGGAATCGCTGAGTGAGCTCATTACCCAGGTTGCCGGGCGCGCCCTAGATCCGCATACGGCGGCCGAACAGCTTGTTGAACGGGGCGGACTTGTGTGAGTGAAGCCCGGCAGCGTATTCGTGCTCGTTTCTGCAAAGGGGAGCGGGTGCGCCACATCTCCCATCTAGATGTCCTTCGCTATTGGGAGCGTGCAATTCGGCGCGCCGAATTGCCCCTTCTTTACTCCCAGGGCTTTACTCCTCATCCCAAGATAACCTTTGCAGCACCACTCCCTCTGGGTTTTATTGGCGAAGGTGAGATCGTTGAGGTCTTGTTGGAGGAGCGTGTTTCTCTTGAGCGGTTTGCTGCAGACCTAAAGTCACAAACCACTGCAGATCTTGAGCTTTGTGAGGTGGGTGAAGTTTCTTTGGGCCTTCCTGCACTTCCAACTCTCTTGCGGTGGGCCGACTACCGAATTGGTCTTGGTGGTATCACTCCTGAAGATGCTTCCGAGGCGGCCAAAGCTTTTCTCGCTACCGAGCAGTTTCCTTGGCGACAGGAACGGGATGGGAAGAAGGCTCGCGAGTATGACCTACGTTCAGGTGTCGCTTCACTAAGGGTGGAGGCCAATCAGGGGGGTGTTGTTATCGAAGCGCGCCTGAGCTGTGGTCAGGAACTAACTGTACGTCCTGAGCAGCTCGTGGCAGCACTATTCCTCAAGGCGAACGTAGATCGCTACGTTCGCACAGGCCTTGTGTTGGAGGAGCCCTCTGCGGCGCTCGGGGCTTGGCGCTCGAGGGGCCAATACGAATGAGGCTTTTGCTTGTCCGCCATGGAGAGACTGCTTACAACCGGGATGGCCTTGGTCTTGGCGTTGCCGATGCTCCCCTCACCCCAATTGGCCTCCAGCAGACTGCAAAGGCGGTGGAGTGCCTTTCTGACGAATCGGTAACGCATATCCTCACTAGTCCTCTTCAGCGTGCTTTAGGAATCGCAAAGGGACTCGCGGCGGTAACAGGCGTTGCAGCGGAAGTGCGCGATGAGCTCATTGAGATGGATGTGGGGGAAACTGAGGGGGTCCCGTTCGGGGAGATGAATGAGCGCTTTCCTGGTTTTCTGGAAGCCTGGAACGGTGTTGATCCATCTGGAGTTGTGATTCCTGGTGGAGAGAGCCTCATGGATGTTTCCACCCGTATTGAATCACTCGTTTTGGAGCTGCAAGCTTTGCCTGAAGAGAGCGTGGTAGCGGTTGTCTCGCACAACTTTGTATTGCGCCTTCTAATCTCTCGCCTGCTCGGCCTTGAGCTGCCCGCCTTCCGTTCTTTCCGCATAGATCTTGCTTCTATTTCGACGCTTATGCTGCGAGCTGGCGAGGCTTCTTTACGAACGCTGAATGACTGCTGCCACCTTGATGAGGCTTAGGTCTGTTCCTTGCACATTTGATTAGCCAAGCCTAGCTTGGTTAGGTGCCTATCCCGGTTTTTACTAAAACAACGCTATTTCTTCTCGTTTGTTTGCTACTAACTGGGTATTTCGTCTTTACCGCCTCCTCGGGAACGGTTCGCCAGCGCCAACAGGACGCGAGTCATGAGGCAGCCCTTGAAGAGGTACAGGATCTCCGTTTCAAGCTAGGCCACCTTGTTGCCGTATACGACTACGTAGTCTCCGACGCATACGTTGAGCAGGCAGCCCGGCGGGAGCTTGGTTACATTCGCGAAGGTGAGATTGCATTTGTTGTGCTCAGCCCTCCTCCTGCTTCTGACCAGCAGCTTCCCGGCGAGTGGTGGGAGCGCCGTTTCCCCAAGTAGTGTCAGAACAAGCTCTTGATCCCCTCGAGCGTGTACGGCGCTTTGCCGACCGCGAACAATTGTTTCGAGGGATAGAAAAGCTGGTTGTGGCCATTAGCGGAGGAGCGGACTCTGTAGCTGCCCTTCTTCTTCTTTGCGAACTTGGCAAGAACCATGGCTTCGCTGTCGTCGCTGCCCACTTTGACCACCATCTTCGCCGTGATTCGACTGCAGACCGTGACTTTGTGACAGATGTCTGTGAACAATTGGGTGTTCCCTGCATGACTGGTGAGGGAGATGTGCCCCTTGCTGCTTCGGAGATGAAAACCGGAATCGAAGAGACTGCTCGACATCTGCGCTACCAATTCCTGGCTTTCGCCGCTGAGCGCCAGGGGGCAGGCGCTGTTGCAACCGGACATACCTCTAATGATCACGTTGAAACCGTGATTCAGCACATCCTCCGTGGCAGTGGTGTTCGTGGTATTCGTGGGATGCTTCCAAGCTCCCCCCTCCCAGGTATGCCTTCTCTCAATCTGATTCGACCCCTAATGTGCCTGCCTCGGGAAACCACGGAGGTAGTCTGTAAAACTGCTGGGATCGAATACCGCCAAGATGAAACAAACGCCCAACCCGTTGCCACGCGTAACCGTATTCGCCGCTCCTTGCTCCCTCAACTTCGTGAGGAAAATCCCTCTGTTGATAGCGCAATTCTTGGCCTTGCTGAGAGTGCCCGTGAGCTCTTTCGTTTCGTGGAGAACTCAGTGGACCTCGCTCAGCCAAATAATCGGAAGCCAGGCTCTGTAGTGTTTGAACTTGAAACTGTTCGGGCTCTCGGAAGTGAAGGGCGATTGCTTCTACTCGAGCGGGAAGCAGCTTTTCTGAGGGCGCAGGTTGATACGAACCGCACCCGTCTCCGCAACCTTGAAGCAGTCTTGGTTAGAGGTTCTGGTCAGGTAGTTTTCGGTGATGTGATGGTTGAGGCTTCTGTAGGTTTCGTTCGTTTTTCGACAAACCAAGAGTCGTACTCAGAATTATTTCAGGAGCAGTTCGTCAACCTTCCGGGGATTACGCGGGTGGGGGAACTTGCCTTACAGGCCGCGACTACCCCCTTTCTTGATCTCGGTCTTCCTGCGGTAAAAGTTCCTGTCGATCGCATTGAGGGTGCTCTTCGCCTCCGCCCACTGAGGTCGACCGACCGAATGCACTATCGAGGCTTTAGTCGCAAGGTGAGCGGTATTCTAAAAAAAGCAGAACGCGTGCCTGTATGGGATAGATCTAGCCTTCTTGCGCTAGCCGGAGCTGGGGATGTGCTTGCTGTTCTGGGGGTGGATGTTGCTATCGACGATGGCTGTGAAGGTGAGGACTGTTACTACTTTAGGTTGGCTGAGTCGGTGCCGTTACGTGTGGACGGTGGGTAACACTTCCTCGATAAGCCTTTGTGTTTGGTAATAGGCATCCTCTTCTGAGTCTGCTAGGGGTCGCAAGACGAATTTGCTGATGCCGACTTCTTCGTAATCCCTAACACGAGCCACGATTTCGTCTGCCCCACCAATGGCGAAAAGCTTAACTGGATCATTTTTTGAAAACTTCTTGTATGCCTGGGCTGTTCGCTCGATTGAGTCGTCGTCCCAAGTCCCAAAGCGGAAGGGGAATCCTGCTCCATAGTGGTCTTCGTCTATAGTGCGGCCTGCTTCCCTTGCTGCAGTTTTAATCTGTTTGATTACCGGTGCTACTTGAGCTGGTGTCTGGATACCTGCTAGCCATCCTGTACCCCGTTTCGCCGTTCGCTTGATAGCCGCATCGCTGCTTCCCCCAATCCACAGCGGCAGCGGCTGCTGAATGGGTTTCGGTGCAATGGATGCTGACTCGTAACGAAAATGTTCTCCCTCGAAGGTCACCACCTCCTCCTCCCACAATCGCACTATCAGGTCGATCATTTCGTCGGCTATTGCCCCCCTGCCCTGCGGTTTTCGTCCGGTTGCCCGCCATTCTGGGGCGTTCAAAGCGCCCACCCCGAAGGCGGGTAGTAGGCGGCCTTCGCTTAGAAAGTCGATAGTGGCGCACTGTGTTGCTAACACGAGCGGATCCCGCAGTGGCAGAAGCACGACGTTCATTCCGAATTTGATCCGTTTGGTACGCCCTGCAATAGCTGCTATAGCTGCCATCGGTTCAAGTGCAGGTTGGCGGGAGGCCAGGCGCTCGCTTAACCAAATAGAGTCGAGGTCGCTTTCCTCACACAAGTCTATCCAGCGAAAGAACGAAGCTGGTGTTGCTCCAGGTAGTAATGCTGCGCCCACCCCTATTCTGGTGCTCATTACAAGGCCTCCGCGTGCATCCTAGCTGTTCTCGTCCTTCGCTACTTCGCAATTTTGCGGAAGTAATCTTGAATGCGTGTATGTAGGCTTTTTTCCGCTACCAGCAGTCCTCGTACAAGCGGCTGTGGTTGGTTAAATGAGAGGGTTTCCCCTAGTACATCCGTTACGGTCAGCCCGCGTGCTAAGCAGAGAGCCGCACCTGCTGCCACGTCCCACTCCTTTCGTGCATACCATGTAACGACTACATCGCCCTGTCCGGCTGCTACTAAAGCCAGTCGATAAGCAACGCTTCCCACCGGCTTGGTCCGTGCTTGTCCGGGAAGTGGTGGCACTTCTCCTAAGAGGTCTTCTCCTCGTCCTACTAGCGCCACATAGTCGTCCCTCGACTCCAATTGCCTTGAAGCTTCGGATGGGGATGGCGGACAGATGGCCGTGTGCATCTCGTCCGTTGCGGGGTTGTGCACAATGCCCAACGCAGGCCGTCCTTTTACAACGAGTCCTACGGAGATTGCATATTCGGGTATCCCTTGAAGGTACTCCCTTGTTCCATCGATTGGATCGACTACCCACACCCGTTCCCGGTCGAGTCGATCCGCTGTATCTCGGTGCTCCTCACCTAGCCAGCCATCGTGCGGAAATGCTCCTGTGAGCGCTTCGTATAGGATGTCCGCCGCTCGAATATCCGCTTCAGAAACAAGCTCATGGCCGTTCTTGCGTCCGTACTGCAATCCTGACTCGCGCATTAATGCCACTTCCTTGCCGGCGAGTTGCACTGCCTTCTTTGCTACCTCCAGTTCTTGTTCGAGCATGGCACCACTCTGGAGGCCCGGCCCTCTGCGGGCAATCACCAAAGACCCAGCGCCCGTAAACTAGCGGCCATGCCTAATCGCCTTGTGACTGAAACTAGCCCCTATCTCCTTCAGCATGCGGAGAACCCTGTGGACTGGTATCCCTGGGGAGAAGAGGCGTTTGAGAAGGCCCGAGAAGAGGGCAAGCCAGTCCTCCTTTCGGTCGGTTATAGCACGTGCCATTGGTGTCATGTGATGGCTCACGAATCATTCGAATCGAGCGACATCGCTGGCCTTATGAACGAGCACTTCGTCAACATCAAAGTTGACCGAGAGGAACGCCCTGACATTGATGGTGTGTATATGACCGCGGTGCAGGCCCTCACTGGCCAGGGCGGATGGCCAATGACGCTTTTCCTCACTCCTGACAAGAAGCCGTTCTTTGCAGGCACTTACTTTCCCCCCGATGATGCCCACGGTCGACCTGGTTTTCCCCGTCTCCTTCAGACCATTAGCTCTACTTGGCATGAACGGCGGGAGGACATCCTTGGCTCGGCCAATTCGATTAGCGAACAGCTCGCTGAAGCTTCTCAGAGAGTAGCAAGCAGGGAGCCGTTTGACGCTAAGGTCTTAGATGGTGCAACCGAGGCCATGTTGCACTCCTCGGATGACATTTGGGGTGGCTTTGGTACTGCTCCTAAGTTTCCATCACCTGCCAATCTTGAGTTTCTTCTCCTCCGGGCTGCCGACCCGAACCGACCTGATCATGTTCGCCTCCGAGCTATGCTCGAGCGAACCCTCTGGGGTATGTCCAGTGGTGGTATGTATGACCAGCTTGGAGGTGGTTTCGCCCGCTACAGCGTCGACGTCCAGTGGCTTGTGCCCCACTTTGAGAAAATGCTTTACGACAACGCTGGGCTCGCTAGGGTTTACTTGCATGCGTTTCAGCTTTTTGGGGATCCTGAGCATGAACGAATTGTCCGCGAGACGCTTGCTTACCTAGAGAGAGAGATGCTTGGCAATGAGGGCGGGTTTTACAGTGCTCAGGATGCTGATAGCGAGGGTGTGGAGGGGAAGTTCTTCCTTTGGACTGTCGAACAAGTTGCCGAACTCCTAGGTGACGATGCAGATGCCTTTAACCGGATATATGGCGTCACCCGGGAGGGAAACTTTTACGACCCTCACAACCCAGAGCTTCAAGGGCGAAATGTTCTTTCTCGCCGCTCAGAGCCCTTCCCTGGAGCTACTGGAATGGATCCCGATGCTTTCGAGGCTCGTATAGATGGGTGGCGAGACCTTCTTTTGGAGGCACGTTCCAAGCGCATTGCTCCTGAGACGGACGACAAGGCGTTGGCCTCTTGGAATGGTCTAACGCTTGCAGTTTTTTCTGAAGCAGCTCGAGTATTTGGCGATGCTCACCTGCGTGGGATCGCCGAGCATAATGCCCGCTTTATCCGAGAACGGATGTGGTCCAACGGCATTCTTCTTCATACGTATAAAGGTGGCGTGGCTCGTATAGAGGGAATGCTTGAAGACTATGCCTACTGCGGCATAGGACTCATAGAGCTGTATAAGCTTACCGGTGAGCGAGATCATCTCGATTGGGCTAACGACCTGCTAGATGTCGTTGTTGAACGCTTTACCGATACCGAAGGGGGTGGGTTTTTTGAGACTCCCTCAGGCTCTGAGGAGCTGCTATTTCGGCAGAAATCCCGCTTCGACCAGGCCACCCCCTGCGCTTCATCTTCGACGGCTCTCCTTGCTCTCATGTTGCAGCGTTATGGGCTCCGTACCGATGGGGAGGCTATTGCAAAAGACGTAGTGGCTGGCGTTCAGGCCCTCATCCTAGATGCGACCACGGGTTTTGGATCGACCTTGCAAGTTATGGAATTGCTTGCTTCCTCTCCGCGCGAGCTTGCGATTGTTGGGGAGGCTAGTGTGCGTGAGTCTTTTGAGCGTGCGACTGCGGCTCGCTTTCTTCCAGGCCTCGCCATTGCTCCTGCTTCCGCTCCCAATGGCCTCGCCGTCCTTGAGGGCCGTGAAGCACCCGAAGGCGGAGCAATTGCTTGGCTTTGCGAAAACATGATCTGCAACCTTCCCGTCACTAATGCGGAAGAGCTGTCGAATCAATTGACAGAAATGTTTCCTCCAATCCCTGAAAAGCCTGTAGAAAAAGCTCATGGCTGAGCCTCTCCCAGTCCTCGAAGTTACCGATGAGACCTTTGCCGAGGCTGTAATCTTGGCATCCAAGAATCGTCCTGTTGTCGTTGATTTTTGGGCTGAATGGTGT
>DEAD01000018.1:0-7696 GCA_002346645.1 Dehalococcoidia bacterium UBA2991 | reverse complement strand
TGGGCTGAATGGTGTGGCCCCTGTCGGGTACTCAGTCCTGTGATAGAAACGGTTGCTGCTGAGTTTGGTGAGGAAGTTGTGCTTGCCAAACTCGATACTGACCAAAATCCTGCTACCTCTGCGGCCTACGGTATCCAGGCAATCCCTGCAGTGAAGGCTTTTGTCGATGGGGAAATTGCTAGCGAATTCGCTGGTGCCCTGCCTGAAGAGCAAGTAAGGGCGTTCTTTGCTCAGCTTGTTAATACCCCTGCTGAAGCGGCGGCTGCTGAGGCAGAGGAGCTTGCGGCTAATGGTGATCTTGGAGGCGCAGAATTGCGTTATCAAGAGTTGCTTGAGGAAGACTCGGATAACGCTGATGCACTAACGGGTCTTGCTGCAATACTTCTCGAGCGTGGCGACCGAGATGGGGCAGAGAAGCTGATTGAGCGAGCTGGTGATGATCGTCGTGCCAAGTCTCTCAGGCACCATATCTTCCTCTCAGATTTTTCTCGTGTGCACAGTGAGCAGGAGTTGGAACAGGAGGCGCGGCTTGCCCCAGATGATCCCCGAACTCGTTATCGCTGGGGAGTAATGCTCGCTGCTTATGGGCGATATGAGGAATCATTAGCTGAACTTCTCGAGTCTGTGCGACTTGATCGCCGTTTCGCTGATGAAGCTGCTCGGAAGGCTATCTTGGCTGTGTTCGATATTCTTGGGCAGGAAAGTACTCTTGTGCGTGATTACCAGCGCCTCCTCGCCCAACTCATCTTTTGACCTTGCTTCCAATCAGAAGCAACCGTTAAGAAGGCTGGTCCATTGACGGTCAGCATAGGAAGATAATTTCTCGAAAATGATGGAGAGCCCCTAATTATGATCATCCATATGGTCGAAGGCGCCTCGGAAGAACAGGCTGACCGCGTTATTGACCGCATAGTTAATGACTATGGACTGCAGTGTCAGACCATGGTTGGCGCGGGAAGCATCGTGATTGGTGTTAAGGGAATGGCCGGGATCGTAGACGAAGGCCGTGTGACTGAGCTTCCTGGTGTCGATCGAGTCATTCGCATCACTGAGAAGTACAAGGATGCTAGCCGTAGCTTTCATCATGAAGACACCATCATCAATGTGAACGGTACCTTGGTGGGTGGCTCCAACCTCACTATTTTCGGGGGGCCCTGTGCCATCGAGAGTGAGCAGCAAGCCGTGGATTCTTCTGTTATGGCTCGAGACGCAGGTGTAGATATTCTGCGGGCCTTCGTCGACAAGTCACGCACCAGCCCCTACGACTATCGGGGGCTCGAAATAGCTCGCGGCCTTGAAATAGTCAAGGTGATGAAAGAAGCGACTGGCCTTCCTGTGGTCTGTGAACTGATTGACCTCCGTCATCTAGACGCGTTCTTAGAAGCGGGAATCGATGTTGTCCAAATTGGTGCGCGTAGTGCTCAGTACTCTCCACTTTTGGAAGAGCTCTCACGTATTCGTACTCCGGTTGTCCTGAAGCATGGCTTTGGTAATGACCTTAATGAATGGCTCTGTGCAGCCGCCTATATCATGTCGGGCATAGATCGATCCGGAAAGAACACAGGGGCCGGAAATCCGAATGTAATTCTCTGCTACAGGGGTATCAGATCGTTTGAGTCTGAGACCCGCTTTGCAGCTGATATATCGATGATTCCACTTGTGCGAGGCAAGTCGCATTTGCCTCTGATAGCTGATCCTTCTCATAGTTCCGGGGATCGCGCCTTGGTGGAGCGTGTCTCCTATGGCTTCGTTGCTGCCGGGGCCAACGGACTTGAATTCGATATACATTCCAATCCTGAGGAGGCGCTTTGTGACGGGCGCCAAGCGGTTCGGGAGGAAGCAGGCCGAATCGTTTCGCGCTCGCGCGCCATCCATGCACTGCTTGCCGAGGGCAGTGAGAGTGGCATTCCCGCTGCTGTTTCAAAGTAGCCCTAGATTCTAGTTTTCGTCCATTAGGAGATCTCTCTCGAATTCCCCTCGCGCCAATTTCCCTAGTCGTTCGGGTAGTGCTCGCGATCTAAAACGCCAGCCAACTGCTTCTTCGAATACCTCCGCGGTTTCTAGGGGAATGACGCCCTCCTTCGCAAGGATCCATGCTCCGGCTAGCAAGCGAAGGTGGTAAGCAGCAGCTCCTTGATACAGCTTCGCGTCTGCTGCAGCTATCTCTGCTGACAACTCCCGCTCTACACGTTGGACTAGGGCTTTTGCAGGTTCAGCCACGAGTGGATCTGCATCTACTGTCCGGCCGAAGGACGTCATAAGACGCCCGTAGTTTTCATCTGTAATCAGTGGACGTCGGCGGAAGAATCTCACCTGGCCATCATAGCGGGCTCTGTTCACGTACCCTGGGTTCATGCGTGAGGCTGTTACTGGTGTAATCCTGGTGGGAGGACTGAGTCGCCGCTTCGGCTCTGACAAAGCCTCAGCAGTCCTGCGTGGCCGTCCTTTGCTTCAGTGGGTGCGAGATGCTCTCGCTCCCGCTGTTGACGAACTATTAATAGTCACTGCTCGTGATCAGGCGCTTCCGCCAATGCACCCCTCCATTCCCGTTACTGTTGTTGAGGACCATGAGCCTGAGTGCGGACCTCTTGGTGGACTTACTACAGGTTTCCTGGTTGCAACCACGCCCATCTGTTTTGTTGCCTGTTGTGACGCTCCTCTACTTCAGACTGGCGTAGTCCAGCGTATCGTCAACGCCCTTGGCAACCACGATGCTGTCGTGCCTGAGGTCGATGGGTTTCAGCAACCACTTACTGCTGCCTATCGTCGGGAACCCTGCCTTGTAGCCGCGCAGGCATCCCTTGGTGCTGGTGTTAAGAAAGTCCTAGATGCTTTCGAAGGGCTTGATATCCTCGGCTTAGGCCAGAACCATCTTGTCCGGGCAGACTCCGACCTTCGCAGTTTCCGGAACTCCAACACTCTGCAGGAGTTGGAAAGCCTAGCCACCTTGATCGATTCGCCCCGTTCTTCGCATTCTGCATCTCTTCGTGGCAAGCGCGGGCGCTCCCGCACGAAGAGCCGTCGCCGCCACTAGAGTTGCTCCTGCGTAGAATGCCTTCCTAGTGCCTTGCGGTGGGCGTCGAAAGGAAACGGAAGTTATGAAGGTAGGAAGCGGTTTTGGTGGTGGGTGGCTTGCTGAAGTGGAAGAAGGCGCAAGGAGGGCCGAGGAGCTCGGTTTTGATTTCGCGAATGTTGCAGAGACGGCACACGACTCAATTCTTGCGGCTACTGTCGCTGCGAAAGCCACGGAACGCTTGGAGATCGCTACTTCCGTAACAATCGCATTCCCGCGCGTGCCGATGGTTCTAGCTATGCAGGCATGGGATATCCAGCAGATGAGTAAGGGACGCTTCTCCCTCGGTCTAGGTAGCCAGGTTAAAGGACATAATCAAAGGCGATTTAGCGTTCCCTGGGTACCGCCCGCTCCCCGCATGAAGGATTACATTCGTGCGCTCAAAGCCATCTGGAAAACTTTTCAGACTGGAGAGAAGCCTGACTTTGTCACGGAGCATTATCAGTTCACGCTCATGAACCCCAATTTCAATCCTGGTCCCATTGAGTATCCCGAGCCCAAGGTGATGCTGGCCTGTGTGGGTGCAGGGATGGCTCGTGCTGCCGGTGAGGTTGCCGATGGTGTCTACCCTCACGGTTTCATGACCGATAAATACATGCGGGAGGTAGTGCTTCCCAATATCGCTATTGGGCTAGGTCGCTCTGGCCGTAAGTGGGAGGATATCGACCTTTCGGGTGGCGGCTTTACCGTCTTTGGGGAGAATGAATCCGAAATTGAGCAGGGGCTTGAGGCATTGCGCACTCCAATCTCCTTCTACGGTTCCACTCGCAGTTATCACGATGTAATGGAAATCCACGGATGGAAAGATCTCGGCATGCAACTCCACTCTCTTTCCCTAGCGGGCCAATGGGAGGAGATGCGTCAAGTTATTCCCGAAGATGTTCTTCGAGGCTTTGCCCAGACTTCCACTTACGACAATCTTCCTGGATTTATCCGTGAGCACCGTGAATATGCAAGCCGGATTGGCTTCGGAATGCCGGTAAAGACGCCGGAGCAGCGTGAGCGTTTCGCCCATGTGCTCGGCGAGATTCAGAAAGTCGAGGTGTCCCGAGTGCCCCGTGGGCTTGAGGATGCCGTCCTTCCTAGCGCGGCTGCTTCCTGAGGTCCGGCCCCGTGGCTTTTCAGCGTGAAGAGCCCTACATTTTCATTTCCTTGCTGGCTCGCTGGATCAGTGGGGAGCGCAGCTGCGAGTGGGCCTTTTGGTTTCAGGCCAACTGGCAGGACTTCGAGAGGGTTGAAAGCGACTTCGATTTTTCGGTCTGGAAAGTCGATCACACGAGGCTTTTGAGGGATACGCACAAGGCCCTAAACGCCGAAGGCTATAGCGTAAAAATCGAAAATCAGAACTGGTTCCGAGCACGGCACGAGGGGTCTCCTGGCATTGTAATTGGGGGGAAGCCTGACTTGCTTGCTCTCCGTGACGAGGACAACATCGTGCTGGATGTGAAGACAGGTAAGCCTCATGACTGGCACGCCCATCAGGTGCTTCTGCCGATGGCACTACTTCCTCGCTCAGATATTGATGAGCATTTCGAACGCCGTTTCCGTGGGCGCCTCGTTTACCACGATGGTCTCGTTAGGGAGTTTGACCGTCGGCAGGGCGAAGACGTTTATGACCGGCTGCCCTACTTCCTCGATATCCTTGTCGGCTCTGAGCAGGATGCGCATCGGGTTCCCAGTCGCCAAGAGTGTGGCTACTGTCCGATAAGCAAAGCGCACTGCCCCGACCGAGTCGACGTTGTTCCCGGAGCATGGGACGAGGACTAAGGGCTATTGACACACCCTTCTTGGGTCACTTTCTTGTGGGTGTGTTTTCCGTATCAGGTTGCGTCGCGGGGACCCCGGTAGTCTCGGTTTGGCCAGACGAAGTCGATGTACGTACGTTCGATCTTCCAGGCGCCATCTACCTTGCGATAAACGTCGTCGTAGATACCCATGAGCATTAGTGGGTTCTTGTCTGCAGGCCCGCTTACAGAGAGGTCGAGTAAGTACCAGCGTGCTTTTGCCGTGTCTGGCCCTGTCAGTTCAATCCACTCGTTTGTATTTGCGTGCATGGCTCCGCTGAATGGGCCATTTTCGCCACCGAACTCTTGGTACCCTTTGCGGATACGTTCCTTGCCTACCCAGTCGCCTCCATAATTTGGTCCAAACTCGCATACCGCATCGTCCGTAAACAGGTCGATTAAGTTGTCGATATCGAACATGTCGAAGTAGTGCGAGTAGAGGATGCGAACGCGCTTTATAGCCTCAATCTCCAGCAATTCCTCAATGGTTACGGGCTTGGTGGATACCATCCAGGGCCTCCTTTAGGGCGCTTGTGATGTGAGCGGTAGCCTAGCATGTGGCTTGCGTTGGGGTGTTTAGCTGCTCCAGAGCCGCCTTGCTGTTCGTATTAGCCCTCTTCGAGAGATGGTGAAGACGAGTAGGAAGAGGGATACGGACGTAACAACGATTGACGGGCCTGCGGCCACATCCCCATGGAACGAGGCATACAGCCCTATGCATACGGCGAGAAGTCCAAAAAACGCGCCTGTAATCATTATCAAGGGTACTCGTCTCACAACTAGGGTTGCTGTGGCTGCTGGCGCCACTAGCATTGCCATCACCAGGACCACGCCGACTAGTCGGAAGGCTGCCACGGCTGCAAGTGCTACCAGAACCATCAGGCCGGTCTGCACTAGCCCCACTCTTATGCCTGTCGCAGCTGCCATCGTGGGGTCGTAGGCCACAAAAAGCATTTCTCGGTAGAAGACAAGCATCACAAAGATTACAACGCTTGCTAGTGCTGCCATCACGATGATGTCTTCGGTTGGCACGGTCAGGATGTTTCCTACTAGGAACGAACTCAATTCCAGTGTGTAATTTCGGGCTCTGCTAATTAGTAGGATGCCGAAGGCAAAAAGAGCTGCGAATAGTAGCCCGATGGCAGTGTCCTCACGCATCCGCGCCCGCGTTAAAATTGAAACGCCCACAGCTGTGACACCTGCTGCACCTGCTGCACCCAGACTAATTGCTACTGATCCCCCGCCTGCTAGAAATGCGATTGCAGCTCCTGCCAGCGAGGTGTGTGCTACCGCGTCGGTCAAGAAAGCAAGCCCTTTGATGACGACAAATGCCCCCACGATCGAGGACGCCAGCGCTACGAGGGCTCCCGCAAGGAGGGCTCGTTGCATGAATTCGAATTGCCAAGGATCACTGAGCCAGTCGATCATTGGTGTCTCCCTACACGAAGCCATGTTCGTCATGCCCATGCAGTGCATGACTATGCTGTGCGTGTTCATGATCACCGTGAGCGTCGCTGTGTTCGTGGTGGTTATGGGGGGCGAGTGCGAGGCTACTACCCCCTGAGCCCATCACCAGCACATGTCCCTCAAATGTTCGATTTAGCATCTTCTCGGTGATAGTCAATTCCGGTGGGCCGTAACCCGTAACCCGGCGGTTCAGGAAGAGAGTCAGGTCGCACCGTTCATTCGCGCAGCCAATATCATGAGTGGAGACCACTATGCTCGCACCGTTCGTAGCTAGCTCGCTTAACAGGTCCAACATCTCCTGCTCTGAACGTGCGTCCAGTCCGGCTGTTGGCTCATCCAGCAGGAAGAGATCAGGCTCCTTTACGAGCGCGCGGGCGAATAGCACTCGCCTCTGCTGGCCACCACTCAACTCTCCTGCTTGGCTCTCGGCTAGGTGGTCGACCGAGAGGCGCTCGAGGGCAGCCATGATGCGGTCTTGTTCTTCCTGCCCCTTTCGAAAGCGGTCCATCCCGAAAGCTCGTCGGTAGAGCCCCATTGCTACGACGTCCCGTACTGTGGCCGGGAAGCTCCAATCAATATCCTCCGCCTGTGGCATGTAGCCAATTCGTCTGCGTACTTCCTGAGGGCGCCTGCCTAGCACCCTTACGGTTCCCTCCCAAGGTTGGAGTAGGCCAATCATCGCTTTGATCAACGTGCTTTTCCCTGAGCCATTGGGTCCTAGCAACCCTAAGAACTTCCCTGCTGGTGCAGAAAATGAGATGTCCTGTAGGGCAGACTTCCCGCGGTAGCCTGTGGTGAGGTTCTTGACCTCAATGGCCGGATCGTTGTCGCTACTCGGAAATAGCGTGGGCGATGGCCCGGAGGAAGTCGACATAGGTGGAATGGTCCTCGTTTAAGCCCCCAGAGGGAAGCGTTCGAATAGAGGTGCCTGTGTCCTGCGCTATTTGCTCGATAACGTGCGAGCTTAGTTGCGGCTCCTTGAAGATCAAGGTTATCCCCAAATTATCGATGTTTTCTACCAGTTCAGCGATAGTCGTTGCGCTAGGTTGATCCTCTGGCCCGTGCACAACAAAACCAAGGACTTCTAGCCCGTAGCGATTGGCGAAGTAGCCGAAGGCGTTGTGAAAGGTGACGAGATAGCGGCGTTCTTTCGGTAATGCTGAAAGCATTTCCTGGATTTCCAGATCTACCTCGCGAAGTTCGGCAATAAAGAGGGCGGCCCGCTCCTGATAAATATTGGCCCCATCAGGATCAAGCAGTGACAGCTTATCTCGGATGGATTCGACCGCTTCGATAGTGAGGTCTATGTCCATCCAGAAGTGCGGATCTAAAGACCCATGTTCTTCGTGGTGATGCTCATCCTCTGCATGTT
>DEAD01000015.1 GCA_002346645.1 Dehalococcoidia bacterium UBA2991 | reverse complement strand
CTCTGTGGCCTTTTCGGTAGGAGTTCCTTGTCGGACAGACGTGGTCATAGAGCAGCTCCGATTACAGCATTAGCACGTGTTTCGCGCAGACACGGAAAAGGTACCTGTTCTGGTGCTGCGAGGGAACCCCAATGAAGATTTTTGAAGCCGCGGAAAAGACTCAGTGCGCTAGAATCGCTGACCGTGGATCTAAAAGGAAAAATTCGTGATGTTCCCGACTTCCCCGTTGAGGGAGTCCTCTTTCGCGACATCACCCCGCTGATAGGGGACCCTCTGGCCTTTCGGTTCACTATTGATGAGCTCTGCGTGCATGCAGCACGCAGAGACGCATCGACAATCGTGGGTATCGAGTCACGAGGATTCGTGTTCGGAGCAGCGATAGCAGACCGAATGCGGCTGCCCTTTGTACCGCTCCGAAAGGAAGGAAAACTTCCCACAGCCCGTATCTCAATCGAGTACTCGCTCGAGTATGGCGACAGCCTGCTCGAAATTCACGAGGATGCCCTGGCATTGGGGAAGCGGGCATACATTGTCGACGACCTACTAGCGACAGGCGGCACGGCAGCGGCTTCAGCAAAACTAGTAGAGCTAGCGGGCGGAGAGGTTGTAGGGCTAGGTTTCGTAATCGAGCTGGAAGATTTGAGGGGACGGGGAAAAATTGACGGCTACGAGGCCATAAGCCTCGTCCGGTACTAGGTTCGACGCGTGATGAGCTTCACGCCCATCCGTATCCTGCCAGACAAATCTGTCGAAATCCTCGACCAAACCCTACTGCCCCAAGTGGAGCGCCACCTTAGTCTGCGCTCGGTAGCACAAGTGACAGAGGCAATCCGGTCTCTGCGAGTTCGAGGTGCACCCCTGTTGGGGTTAACCGGGGCCTGTGGCTTAGCGATCGCGGGGGAGGAGCGGGGTACCGACGCAGAGACCCTGAAGCAGGCTGCGGCAGAGCTCAAAGCTACCCGTCCGACGGCAGTAGATCTGGGGGCAATGATCGATGAGTCTCTGGAGGCGGTAGGAGCAGCCAGCAAGACAAGGACTGCCCGAAAAACAGCACTCTGGAAATTCGCACAACAGGCCCTGACGCGTCAGCGAGAACGGGATATGGCCTTAGCTAATCATGGGAGTAGCCTGCCGGGGCTCGAGGGAGCAGTACTTACTCACTGCAACACGGGTGGACTAGCAACGGGAGGAGTAGGTACGGCACTAGCAGTGCTCGCGGAGACCTGGAGAATAGGAAGGCTTCAGCGCTGCTATGTGACAGAAACACGCCCCTTATTACAGGGGGCTCGCCTGACGATGTGGGAGCTGGAAGCGTTAGGCATCTCTGCAACGCTACTTCCCGACACGGCAGCAGCTTCACTGATTGCATCTGGTCGAGTGAATGCCGTTATGACAGGAGCGGACCGAATCGTGGCAAACGGAGACGGAGCAAACAAAATAGGAACCTATGGTTTAGCTGTTGTTGCGGCACGACACGGTGTGCCCTTTTATCTAGCAGCACCGACCAGTACTTTCGATACAACGACGCCTTCAGGTAAGGCGATACCGATCGAATTCCGGGGGGACGAAGAGGTGGGAGGATTTGGCGAGGAGCGCTGGAGTCCAAAAAGTGGAAGCACCTACAACCCCGCATTTGATGTTACGCCGGCAGAGCTGATCACCAGAATTATTACAGAGCGAGGCGTGCTCCAGCCTCCGTACGAACCAGCTATTGCAGCGCTAACCGCCAGCAACGGTTAGCGCGGTAGACTCCCTGTAAGTGCCTGAGCCTATCGAACTCGCAATCCTCGGCGGTAGCGGTTTCTACGAGATGCCGGGCTTGCGTGCGGTAGAAGAACTAGATATTGCAACGCCATTTGGGAAGCCAAGTGACCCTATTCGGATCGGGACTTTAGGGGGCAAACGCATCGCTTTTCTAGCGCGCCACGGACGCAAACACCATTTACTGCCCTCGGAGCTTCCACAGCAAGCCAACTTTTGGGCCCTAAAATCGCTAGGGGTAAGCCGAGTGCTAGCAGTTTCAGCAGTAGGTTCCCTCCGCGAAGATTACGCACCAGGACAGCTGGTAGTACCGAATCAGATCATTGACCGTACAAGGGGAACAAGACCCAGCACTTTCTTCGGAAACGGAGTAGTCGCACACGTAGCTTTTGGGGAGCCATTCTGCTGGGCCCTTCAAGAGCGGTCGCTTTTGGCAGCCCGGGATGCAGGAGCCATTACCCATTCCGGAGGAACCTATGTAGTGATTGAAGGGCCCACCTTTGGGACACGTGGAGAAAGTGAGCTTTACCGTTCCTGGGGAGCTAGCCTTGTGGGAATGACGGCTCTGCCAGAAGCAAAACTGGCTCGCGAAGCAGAGCTCTGTTACGCGATGTTGGCAACTGTGACCGACTACGACGCCTGGCATGAGCAAGCGGGACCAGTAGACGCCGAAATCGTAATGAGACGACTAACAGAGACGGTGGAAACCACCCAAAAGGCCGTGGGAATCCTCACGGCAACCTTGGCGGACGACAGTTGCGACTGCGGCCAAGTACTGAATGCGGCGCTAGTTACACCTCCAATGATGATCGCAGAGGAATCACGAGACCGACTGGCCCCTATTCTTCAACGACGTCTCGAGAAGGACCTATGACACTGCTGGTTTCGGGGTGGGTAGCACTCGATGAAATCGAAACGCCAGTTTCGAGGGTCGAGGAATCGTTGGGGGGCTCCGCAACATGCGCAGCACTAGCGGCCACGCATTTCACGGATGTACGACTTCTGGCAGCAGTGGGCGAAGACTTCCCCACCGCAGAGCGAATAAAGATGGAAGGGCGCGGCATCGACCTTAAAGGGCTACGAACGATCGAGGGGGGGCAGACAAGTCGATGGGGAGCTCGTTATAGCTCCGACATGAACACCCGCGACACCCTGTATACGCATCTCGGTGTTAACGCCGCCTGGAACCCAACGCTGCCAAAGACCTGGGAGAACTCCAGTACTGCATTCATGGCCGCAGGCGAACCAGCCACGCAAATTGCGCTATTGGAAGCACTTACATCGCCAAGGGCAACCATGGTCGACACAATCCAGATCTACATCAACACCGCCCGCCAGGATGTAATAGCTGCGATGCAGCAAGCCGATTTCGTTTCAGTGAACGAGACCGAAGCGCGTCAGCTAACAGGAAAGGCAGGTATCGCCAAAGCAGGTCAAGCGCTCTTGGAAACCGGTATGCATGCAGCAATTATCAAGCTGGGAGAATATGGAGCTGTATACGCCAGCAGAGATGACTACTTCGTCGCACCGGGGTATCCATTGAAGAATGTCGTGGACCCTACAGGAGCAGGGGACACATTCGCAGGCGCATTCCTGGGATATCTGGATACGGTGGAGATAAACCCAGCGGAGGTCCGTCGAGCAATGATCTATGGGTCCACGATTGCATCTTTCGCGGTTGAAGGATTCGGTCCAAGTCGACTCTTGGACCTAACTCACGATGAAGTTGAACAGCGATTCAAGGAGTTCCACCTCCTTACCAGCTTCAAGGAGGTGAAGTAGTGGCGGAGCGGGGACTTCCCTGGGAAGCAGGGCAAGACCGGCGGGAGTACCTGATTCGGACCCTTAGCAATCGGGGTGAAATCAGAGCCCTACTCCAGCCGCAGCGAGAGCATGCTGCCTATGCTCTCGCACAGCTGGAACCAGGACTTTTCGAGAGAACACGTTGGTTCACCGCAGAGGGAAGAAGTGGATACGGCGTCGTAGTGCACAGCCGGGGCGGGCTGGGAGACGCTACTGTTGTGCTAGGCGATCCAGAAGCAGCGGCAGCTATCCTGTCCATCGAACCAGGACCAGCCAGAAGCTACTTAACCTGCAAAGAGGAGCATCTCGATGCGGTGAGCGATGTCTACAAGATCTCCAACAGCCACCCGATGCTCCGAATGGTAGTAGACACAGACACTTTTAAGCCGCAGGAGGTTGTTTCGACGGTTCGACTATTAGGAATCGATATCCGAAGGATCAACCAGCTCTACGGGTCCGATGGTCACCCAACGTACTATGAATCCGGACATATCGAAGGAGGGGTGTACCAGGGGGTAAACATCGGCGGCCGACTGGTAGCGATTGCAGGCACACACGTGGTTTCACCTCAAGAACGCATTGCCGTGGTAGGCAACGTTTTCACTCATCCACGGCAAAGAGGTCAGGGATACGCAACAGCTGCAACAAGCGCAGCAACGAAGACACTGCTAGAGCACTGCGACACGGTAGTGCTAACGGTTGATCCGAGAAACGCACCAGCCGTTGCAGCCTACCAGCGGCTGGGGTATCGGGACGCAGGGGAGATAGTGGAGGCTATAGCAAGGCGGCACGATTCAGCAGTATTAAAAGCTACGGCCCGACGTTTTCTTGCTCGCCTTCGAGGACGGCAGCGCGGTAAAGCGATTGTTTCGGTACGCTTGTGAAACTTCGAAAAAACAACACGGAAGGCAGACCATATTAGGAATGAGCGTTCCTTCCGACATTAGTGAAAAGGCGCAGGCCCGCACGGGCGTTGACCGCATTACATGGGCGGCTCGGGAAATGCCTGTGCTTGGCCTCATACGGGCTCGTTTTGCACAGGACCAACCACTGAAGGGCCTACGAGTGGCAGCCTGCCTACACGTTACGACCGAGACAGCGAATCTGGCCTTAGCTCTGCGCGACGGCGGCGCCGAGTTGCGGCTTTGTGCAAGCAACCCCCTATCCACACAAGACGATGTAGCAGCAGCCCTAGTAGAGGAATACGGCATCTCCGTCTTCGCACGGCGCGGGGAGGACAGCGAGACTTACTATCGCCACATTCACCAGGCACTCGACCATAGCCCACAGGTAACAATGGACGACGGCGCAGACCTTGTGGCCACTATCCATCGGGAAAGACGCGACCTGCTAACAGGGGTGGTGGGTGGAACCGAAGAAACCACGACGGGTGTCATCCGATTACGAGCAATGGCAGCAGACAGCGCTTTGGGATACCCAATCGCCGCGGTTAACGAGTCGAACACTAAGCACCTCTTCGACAACCGCTTTGGGACAGGCCAGTCAACGGTAGATGGGATCGTCCGCGCAACGAATGTTTTGCTTGCCGGGAAGACCTTCGTAGTAGCAGGTTACGGGTGGTGCGGAAGAGGACTGGCAAGCCGGGCTAGAGGACTTGGTGCACATGTAGTCGTTACTGAAGTCGATCCTGTACGGGCCCTTGAAGCAGTGATGGAGGGCTTTAGTGTGATGCCAATGGTGGAGGCTGCAGAAATTGGAGACCTCTTTGTCACAGTGACAGGAGACTGCCATGTCATCGACGAGGAAGTGCTTGAGGCGATGAAAGACGGTGCCATCATGGCAAACAGCGGCCACTTCGATAATGAAATCGATCTTGAAGCGCTGCAAGGCATGAGTGAGGCCAAGCGGCGGGTACGAGATCATGTCGACGAGTACCGTATGGGGGACGGTCGCACACTCTATCTGCTGGGAGAGGGACGACTCGTAAACCTAGCGGCAGCAGAAGGACACCCCGCCTCTGTTATGGACATGTCGTTCGCAAACCAAGCCCTGGGAACGGAATGGTTGGTAAATAATGCAGCAACCCTCCAAGCACAGGTGCACGATCTGCCAGACTCGATTGACGAGGAGATCGCAAAGTTGAAGCTGCAGGCAATGGGTATCGGCATAGATACGCTTACTGAGGAGCAGCAGGCCTATCTCTCAAGCTGGGAGACAGGCACTTGAGTCCCTCACGGCTGGTGACCTCTGAATCCGTGACAGAAGGTCACCCAGATAAGATTTGCGACCAAATTTCAGATGCGATCCTCGACGAGATTCTTGCATTAGATCCGATGGCCCGCGTTGCTTGTGAAGCAGCCATCACGACAGGACTCGTGCTAGTCATGGGGGAAATCACAACCAACGCAGACGTAGATATTTCGTCCATCGTTCGTGAAACGATCCGAGATATTGGTTACACCTCCCGTGACATTGGATTCGACTGGGAAACTTGCGAGGTAATGACCGCAATCGATGAACAGTCGCCAGATATCGCTGCAGGAGTCGACCGCTCGTGGGAGTCACGACAAGGAACGAACTCGAACGCAGACCTTGAGACCGGCGCAGGTGACCAAGGCATGATGATCGGCTTCGCCTGCGACGAGACCCCCGAACTAATGCCGCTAACCATCTCCCTAGCCCACCGCTTGGCAGGTCGCCTAGCGGCTGCACGGAAGAGCGGAGAGCTTGTCTGGCTTCGGCCAGACGGGAAGTCCCAGGTAACTATTGAATACAGCGACGACTGGCAGGCCCGCCGAGCAGAGTCAATCATAATTTCCACACAGCACGCGCCCAATGTCGGCCACGAAGTGATCGAAACGGAGGTTCGCAAACAAATCATCGATGCGACAGTCGACCCTAGCCTGGTGGACGCAAACACAAAGATCTATGTGAATCCTTCGGGGCGCTTTGTAGTCGGAGGACCGCAGGGTGACGCAGGACTAACGGGGCGAAAGATCATAGTGGACACCTACGGCGGCGTAGCACGACATGGGGGCGGGGCATTTAGCGGTAAAGATCCAACAAAGGTAGACCGCTCGGGAGCTTATGCAGCACGATGGGTCGCGAAAACCATAGTTGCCGCAGGGCTTGCAAGGCGTTGCGAATTGACTCTGTCATACGCAATTGGGGTGGCACAGCCCACCTCCATCAACGTAGAAACCTTCGGCACTAGTAGAGTTCCAGAGGAAGCAATCCTGGAAGCGATCCGAAAACACTTCGACCTTCGGCCAGGTGCGATCATCCGCGACCTCCACCTCCGTCGCCCAATTTTTCGCTCAACAGCAGCCTACGGACATTTCGGACGCACCGATCTGGATTTGCCCTGGGAAAACACTGGGCTTGCAGCCGACCTAGCAGCAACAGCAGAACGCAGGAGGTAACGTTCCAAAGGCATGGACGCCATCATCCTCGTCGGAGGGCAAGGGGCTCGGCTACGGCCCCTGACTCTGACACGCCATAAAAGCCTAATCCCAATCGCAAACCGGCCTGCGCTCGATCACCTTCTGTCCTGGCTTTCTAGCTTTGGGATCGAACGCGCCATCCTCGCGATGGGACAGAGCCAAGAGGATCTGGTACGAGGTTACCCGGAAGGAAGCTGGGGGAGCATTACGATCACGCATGTAGTTGAACATGAGCGGCTGGAGTCAGGAGGGGCGATCAGAAACGCGGTCCGAACAGCAAAACCAGAAGGGCCTTTCCTCGTCCTAAACGGGGACATCTATGTGGACTTTGATCTCCAGGCTGCGCTAGCTGCCCACCACCGCACAAACGCCCGGCTAACACTTGCCCTCTGCCCAGTAATCGACCCATCCCCTTTCGGGGTGGCAATTGTAGATAGCAACTCACAGATAACTGGCTTCGTAGAAAAGCCCCCTCCTGGAACAGCCGCTAGTGACCTCGTCAACGCTGGCGTTTGGCTTTTTGATCCAAGTCTCGTACAGGAGATTCCTCCAGGGGCGGTGCGGGTTGAGGAAACACTTTTCCCCTCGTTAGTAGGACGACGGGAAAATGTGTTGGGGTACTGCTTCGAGGGCTTATGGGCGGATTTAGGGACACCAGCCCGCTATCTAGAACTGTCGCAATCTCTTGTTAAACGATCAGGGGCACCACTACTTGGTAGGGCAGTACAAGTAGCGGAGGATGCCAACATCGAAGGGTCTGCGATCGGCGCTGGAAGCTCAGTTGCAGAAGGGGCCCATGTCACAGGATCCGTGCTGTGGGAGGATGTGAGGGTGGAAGCAGGTGCACGCATAAAGGATTCTGTCCTAGCCAACGGGGTGACCATCGGAGCAGGAGCAGTTGTGTCTGGAGCAGTGATAGGGCAAGGGGCGAATGTGACAGTAGGTGCCCAGGTCCAACAAGGAGAACTGCTCGAGCCAGGCGAGCAGCGAGGATGATGCACGTATGAACCAAAACCCAGTGCGATTTGGAACCGACGGCTGGCGAGCAGTAATGGGGGAGGATTTCACCTACGAAAACGTTCGAGCCTGTGCCCAAGCTGTCGCCGAACACTTCACAGAGACGCAAGGACAGGAGAAGCCGCTGGTGGTGGGATATGACACCCGGTTTCAATCGGACGAATTTGCACTAGCCGCAGCCCGGGTATTGGCGGGCAACGGCTTCTACGTCCAATTAGCCGACCGTCCCTCACCAACACCGGCGATTAGCTACCGCATTGTCGAACAAGGTGCCGGGGGAGGCCTAATCGTAACGAGCAGCCACAACCCATTCCGATGGAATGGCATCAAGATAAAACCACCTTACGGAGGCAGCGCAAGTCCGGAGATCGTTTCCGATATTGAACGACGTGTGCCGGCCATCCTGGAAGACCCCGCCAGACCGAAGCTGGCAGCCCCTGACTCTGACATGATTACACGGTTCAACCCGAATCTCGGATATCTAAGGAACCTGAGCCAACAGGTCGATATCGAGCGCATCCGAGGGGCAGGATTGCGGATAGCTGTCGATCCTATGTATGGCACGGGTGTAGGGCTTCTCACAAAGCTACTTGAGGGAGGCAATACTCAGATCGAGGAGATTCACACAGAGCACAACCCGCTCTTCCCCGATCTACGAGCACCGGAGCCAATCGCATCGAACCTCGATGAGCTCCTTGAAACTGTGAGAAATGGGCACTTCAACGCTGGTTTCGCCAACGACGGAGACGCCGACCGGGTCGGAGTTATAGACGAGACCGGGACCTACATAGATTCACTCCGAACATTCGCACTACTGATTCAGTACCTGCTTGGGGCAAGGGGTCTTAAGGGAGCAGTGGTGAAGTCAGTAACAACAACAGCAATGGCTCGTTTGCTATCGGAGCATCACGGGGTGCCCTGTATCGAAACTCCTGTGGGGTTCAAACACATCGGCCCAGCAATGATCAGAGAAGATGCCCTTATCGGAGGCGAAGAGAGCGGGGGGTTCGGATTCCGCGGACACCTGCCCGAAAGAGACGGCATCCTCTCAGTCCTTTATCTACTGGACGCCATGGCCTTAAGCGGAAAGAGTTTGAGCGAATTGCTAGAGGACGTGTTCGCAATAACAGGGCCACACTTTTACGAACGCATGGATCTAGACCTCCAAAAGGGGGCAAATGAAACGGTCAAAGCTGCCTTGGACGCAACTTCCCCTAAAGACTTCGCCGGCATACCTGTTACCGGCCTGGATACGACCGATGGCTGGCGTTTTTTATTATCGGAAGGCTGGATACTTTTTAGGCTCTCTGGCACAGAGCCACTGCTACGGATTTACACAGAATTACGGGACGAATCCAAAGTAGGTCCAATAATGGAGGCCGGGCAGGGGCTAGTAAGTAACGCTCTAAATAGATAAGTCTGCCCCGGTAGCACCCGAACAAACCAACCGTGCTTCACGTAAGAAACAATCTGACCTAAACTCAAATTGGCTCATTGAAGGGACCGCGGCTTACCGGCTGCGCCTTCGTTCGCTTAAATGCTTGGGGCTAGGTGCCACCACCAAACCCCAAGCCGCCACGACCGCATGGCGTGGCAGGCACCGATCAGCCCCCACCAGGGCACAGATCGGCAACCCGAGCCGTTGGAAGGACTTGACCATGGTTCGAATGACGGGATCCCAGATCCTGCTGGAATGTCTTCAGCGGGAGGGTGTTTCGACTCTCTTCGGCTACCCCGGAGGGGTAGTCCTGCCGCTGTACGACACATTACCTCAGTTTCCTGCGATTCAGCATGTGCTTACTCGACACGAGCAGGGAGCAGCACACATGGCCGACGGCTATGCGCGGGCTTCCGGCGAAGTGGGGGTTTGTCTGGCAACCAGCGGCCCAGGTGCAACAAATCTAGTAACCGGAATCGCGACTTCGTTTCTGGATTCCACTCCAGTAGTTGCGATTACAGGAAACGTGGCGCGGACACTCCTTGGGAAGGACGGTTTCCAGGAAGCGGATATCACTGGGATCACACAGCCAATCACGAAGCACAACTACCTTGTGATGCGCGCGGAAGACATCGCCATGACCGTGCGTGAAGCATTCCACATCGCACGTACAGGCCGTCCAGGACCAGTTCATATCGACATTCCCAAAGACGTTTTCCAGGAGGAAACCGAGTTCGATTGGCCTACAGAGATCAACTTACGAGGCTACCGACCGACGACGAAGGGCCATTCGGGGATGATCAGGCGGGCTGCAGAGGCAATCAATAAAGCTGAGCGCCCTATCATCATCTCAGGACACGGGATTATTTGGGGCGATGCCTCGAATGAACTTCTAGAGCTTGCACAGAAAGCCCAAATTCCGGTTATCACGACTTTCCTCGGAATAGGAGGCTTCCCCGAAACAAACTCGCTGAGTTATGGCTGGCTGGGCATGCACGGCATGTACCACGCAAATATGGCAGCAGACGAAGCAGATGTAGTGGTTGGAATCGGGATGCGTTTTGACGACCGTGCGATGGGACGCTTCAAAGACTTCAATCCCACTGCCACGATCATACACATCGATATCGACCCAGCGGAGATAGGGAAGAACCTTCCAACTGCCATCCCTGTGGTAGGAGACGTGAAACGGGTGCTTCCAGATTTGAGAGAGCACTTAGATCAGCGTGACCGCTCCGATTGGCTGGCATGGATCGACAAGGTCGAAGAGGAGCATCCTAGCCTGGAGATCCGGGAGACCCGCCGTCTCATCCCCCAGGAGATCATCCGAACGCTCTACGAGGAGACGAACGGCACAGCAACACTGGTGACAGGCGTTGGCCAGCACCAAATGTGGGCAGGACAACACTACTTCTATGACAATCCTCGAAAGCTGGTTTCCTCAGGAGGACTAGGCACGATGGGGTTCGAGCTGCCCGCTGCAATAGGGGCCCAGATGGGCACTCCTCATTCAGAGATTTGGGCAATCTGCGGAGACGCAGGATTCCAGATGACGATGCAGGAGTTAGCCGTCTGCGTAGACGAACGGCTACCCCTCAAGATCGCAATTATGAACAATGGCTATCTAGGCATGGTTCGCCAGTGGCAGGAGCTGTTTTACGACGAGAATTTCGTTTCCGTAGCGGTGACTCAGCCTGACTTCTGCAAACTCGCTGACGCCTATGGCGTACGCGCGCTACGAGTCGAGACGAAAGCAGAAGTACTTCCCGCCATTCAAGAGGCACGTAACTACGACGGACCCATCTTGATCGACTTCCATGTGGACCAGGATGAGAACGTATGGCCAATGGTTCCCGCAGGAGCAGCTCTCTCGGAAACGATCGAGATGCCAGAGAAGGAGCTTGCCCGATGACCACTGGCAACGGGACACGGCAAGCACAGCACACTGTCGTCGCAATTGTTGAGGACAAGCCCGGTGTTCTGCAGCGGGTAGCCGGACTATTCCGGCGACGGGGTTTCAATATCGAGTCGTTAGCTGTTGGACCCACTGAAGTAGAGGGCCTGAGCCGCATGACCATCATCGTGGACGGAGCGAGCGCACCTGTGGAACAGGTGGAAAAGCAGCTCTACAAACTTATCGATGTGGTTAAAGTGAGCGACCTAACACACGAAGACGCTATCACGAGAGAACTGGCACTCCTGAAGGTTCGATGCAACAACGTGAACCGGCATGAGCTACTGGATATCGCTGGCGTGTTCCGGGCGGATGTTGTCGATATGGCAACAAATTCCCTAACCCTCCAAGTGGTAGGGGACGAAGACAAGATCAATGGTCTCATCACGATGTGCCAGCCCTATGGAGTGCGTGAGCTCTCCCGCACAGGCACCATCGCGATGACGCGCGGGGCGAAAACGACAACGGTGCACGAATCAGAACCAGAGGCGATAGCCCGGGTTCATCAAAGCCAAGGTCGCAGGGTTGAGTCAAAGGAGCTGCCGTTCAGCAGCGACTAGCAGGAGCTAGTCGGATTTGGAAACCTCCCTTTACTACCCCTTGGCGGTGCACGCCCTCGGCTAACGGCGCACCTAGCCAAGAATAGCAGTGACAAGCGCAGTCAGTGCAGTCGTAATGAGAAGGGCTGTAACGCCACGCCGAAACCAAATTTCGGTGACGTATTCGGCAAGCCACCCACCAGCAATTGTGCCGATAACGACACCAGGAACTGCGGCCACGACAGCAAGGCCCACATCAGCATCGAGACGGTTAGTAGCAGCATATAAAACAATGGCAACAACCCCCGTAGACATTAGGAAAAAGGATCCTGTTGCTCGGAAAGTATCGATCGGAAAGTTGCGAGCTTGTAAGTACATGATGATTGGTGGACCAGCGGCACTAGTACTGGTGCGCAAAATACCTCCAGCAATTCCAGCAGCTATGGCAATGAAATTCCCGCCACCCACTGTGAGCCCCCTAGCGAGAGCAAAAGTCCCACTAAGAACGGCAACGGCAATAAGTACCTGGAGCACTCTTCCTTCTGCAAAAAGGAGCACGAGTAGGCCCAACGGCATTCCAGCCAACGAGGAAAGGAAGAGGGTTCCCGCAATGGGCCAAACTATCTCCTGACGAAGGCGCCAAACGATAGCGGCAGAGGAGAGCATCGCCAGGATATTGACGATGACAACGGTATCCCCAGCATCCAGGAAGAGAACAAGGAGGGGGGCCAGAACTAGAGCAAAGCCGAAACCGGCAACATTCTGAGGAAGAGCGGCGATCGCAGAAAGAAGACTGATGATAGCCAAGTCAGAGGCGCTCATATCACTGACCAAGCAGATTTGACGGAGCGGCAGCGGGCGAGGAAGCTCCAAGGATGGAAGTCATCAATGAGACCATCGTCCGTGGCATCGTGGTAGGGGTCTTCGCAGAGAACTGCTGGGTGGTAGGAAATCGGCGTACGGGTGAAGCAATTTGCATTGACCCGGGAGACGAGCCGGACGAGGTTCTGGCTCTGGCCAAGGACATGGGGGTAACAATCAAGGTGATCGCAAACTCCCACGCCCATATCGACCACATTCTGGGGGTTCAGGGCGTACAAGCCGCAACAGGAGCGGATTTTCTGTTACATGAGAACGACCTCGACCTTCTACAGAATGGATGGCGGGGGGCAGCAGAACGTTTCGGAATAGAGGAAAGCCAAGCGCCCCCAGACCCAAACGACTTCGTAGTCGGTGGGGACGATGTCGAAGTAGCAGGCCTAAAGCTGAAAACAATCGCCACGCCAGGCCACACCCCAGGAAGCGTGAGTTACTACACAGAGGGCCTCCTCTTCAGCGGTGACACGCTCTTCCAAGGATCAATCGGACGAACTGATTTGCCGGGAGGCAACTTCGAAGAAGAAATGCGAAGCATTACCACCAAATTATTGACACTGCCGGAAGATACTGTCGTCCTACCGGGACATATGAAGGAGACCACTGTCGCTTTCGAACGGGATCACAACCCATTTGTGCAGGACTGGTTAGAGCAACAGCGCAAAGGAGAAGGAACGTAACGTGACGCAACCTATCTGTAACATCCAACAGGTACGGTGGATATAGCGGTTCGCCCGCAGGACGAAGCTATGAACGAATCAGCAAGCTATGTGATGTCAGCATGCCGTGAGAACGACGTGAAGTTCGTTCGCCTTTGGTTCACCGACATCGTGGGTACTTTAAAAAGCTTCCAAATAACCGTAGGTGAGCTTGAGAACGCACTTGAGAAAGGAATGGGGTTCGACGGTTCCAGCATCGAGGGATTCGCTCGCATAGACGAGTCCGACATGCTGGCACGTCCCGATCCTGCCACCTTCCAGCTAGTGCCCTGGCGGCCACGCGAGCAGAGCGTGGCGCGAATGTTCTGCGACATCTACCGACCCGATGGAGAGCCGTTCGAGGGAGATCCAAGAGGGGTACTGCGACGCCAACTCGAGAGAGCCAAGGCTCTGGGCTACACCTTTTATATAAGCCCAGAACTGGAGTACTTCTACTTCCAGAACGAAGACGGCACCATCCCGCTGGACCGAGGCGGATACTTCGACCAAATCCCAGACAAAGGCTCTGACCTGCGACGAGATACGGTGCTCACGCTCAGCGCTATGGGAATCGAGGTGGAATCTAGTCACCATGAGGTAGCACCTAGCCAACACGAGATCGCATTGCGCTACACCGATGCATTAACGATGGCTGACAGCGCCATGACTTATCGCGCTGTTGTTAAGGAGATAGCAGCAGCTAATGGGGTATACGCGACTTTTATGCCCAAGCCGCTTCAAGATGAGAACGGGAATGGCATGCACGTGCATCAGTCACTTTTCAAGGGGGAGCGCAATGCCTTCTTTGATGCAGATGACATGTATCACCTGAGCGCTCTAGCAAAAGGCTACGTAGCGGGACTATTAACCCACGCCAAAGCCATGACACTTGTAACAAACCAATGGGTAAACAGCTACAAGCGCCTGCAGCCAGGGTTCGAGGCCCCTGTCTACCTTAGCTGGGCCCGGCGAAACCGGAGTGACCTAGTACGTATCCCAGAGTACCTGCCCGGGGACGAAATACACACACGCATTGAGTACCGATCGCCGGATCCAGCATGTAATCCCTACCTAGCATTCGCAGTAATGCTAGCTGCAGGGCTGGACGGAATCGAACAAGAACGCGCCTTGCCGCCACCAGTTGAAGAGAACGTCTTTGAGATGTCGGATACGGACCGCACCCGCCTAGGCATCGAGACCCTTCCGGGAAACCTTCTGGAGGCAATTGAAGCAGCCGCAAACTCGCAACTTTTACGGGAAGCACTGGGCGAACACGTATTCGCAAGCCTGTTGAAAAACAAGCGAATAGAGTGGGAACGCTTTCAGCGGCATGTCTCGGACTTCGAGCTCTCAGAATACCTACCGCTGCTCTAGGAAAGGGCCTGCACGGCTAGCCTGGCAGCCTCGTCGATGCTAATGGAACGGTCACAAGCGGTGACCCCATAGTGCTGCAGCAAAGCAGCCCCCTCTTCTTCCCAGGCTCCAGGAACCCGAAAAACAGCAATCGCCTGCGCTGGTTCAAGCCCAGCATCAAGGCAACCACGAATGACACCTCTGGCAATAAGATCAGCGCGAGTGTTGTTGACTACATTCATGATGACAGCAATGCTTTGGATACCGGGTTGATCTAGCAATAAACGGGTGAGCAAAGCCACTTTGCGAACACTGGGGTTTCCCCCGATTTCACAATAATTGGCGGGCTGCCCGCCACAAGCGCGAACTGCATCAAAAGCGGTCAGGCTAGCACCTCCACCACCGATTAGAAGCGCAAGCGAGCCATCAAACTGAACGACTCGCCCAGCAACGCCGCGGTGATCGGAACGGTCGATGCGAGCAGCCTCTAGCTCAAGTTCACTTGCCTCTCGGTCACTGCGAGTGGAAGGGTCAATGTCGAGATCTTCTAAAGTCTGGGTTTGGCGAAAAAGTGCATCGTCGTCTAGCTCAACACGAGCATCGAGTGCTACCCAGTGCCCCGCAGCAGTTCGGGCAAGAGGGTTGATCTCAGCAAGAAGTAAATCTCTTTGGATAAAGAGACGCCAGAGATGCCCAAGAACGTTCGTTAGTTCCAACATCTCGTCGCTAGGGAGGCCAAGAAGAGAGATGGCTTCCTTCAAGCGAAAATCTTGGGTGGGAGCGAGAGAAGAAAGGGGAACACGAACGACACCAGCTTCCGCTCGCTCGATATCAACACCCCCGGAAAGAGAGGCTACGGCAGCAGGGCCACGGGAGCGCCCATCAAAAACGATTCCGAGATAACACTCTCGATCGACTGATAGAGCCTCCTCAATTAGAAGGCCAGTCACAGCTTGACCAGACACCCGGGTAGCGAGAACCGCGTGAGCGACTTCCTCTACCTCAGCGGCACTCCCGGCAAACTGAACAGCACCTACTTTGCCACGCCCCCCCGACCGTACCTGCCCCTTAACGACGACACGAGATCCTAGTTCCGCTGCAGCGAGCACGGCTGCAGCTGGGGTTTCAGCCAGGATGCCACGAGGTGTTGCAATTCCACTGCGCCTAAACAGCGCCTTGGCTTCACTTTCAAAAAGACGCACCGCAGCAGAATTTTAGGCTAGTCCTCGTAATCGCCACCACCACCGAGCCCCCGACGGGGTGGGGGAGGAGGAGCCGGCGGGCCACCACTCTCAGGCGTGCTACGACGAGTCCAACCACGGCTAGCGCCTCCGCGCCCACCGCTACCGCCGCCTCGATTAATCTCACGCTGCTCAGGCTGACGAGGCCCACCACCCTCGCGACCACCGCCACCCCGAGGGCGACGACGACGACGACGACGCGGACCACCATCTGAACGATCCTCAGGACGGTCACCAGGAGAACCTGAATCCGCACCGTCGTAACCAGTGGTCTCCTCAAAGTCATCCTCAATAGATCCGTTTGCTTCGGAATCAGCAATTGGACGAGCGTCTTCTTCCGGGGCCCTCTCAGGACTGCGCCCGCGGGGTCTCTCTCGGTCTCTATCTCGACCTCGGTCCCGGCCGCGCGGTCGGTCTCTATCTCGACCACGTGGTCGGTCTCGGTCTCCGTCTCGACCGCGTCCACGGGGACGGTCTCCTCCACCCCGTGGACGGTCATCGCCCTCAGGCGCAGCTCCTACACGACCACTACGCGCGGTGAGGTTCACGCGGCCAAGGGAATCGATCTCGGTAACTGTTACTGTGAGCTCATCACCAACCGAAACAACATCCTCTACGCTCTCAACACGCTCCTCGCTAAGTTCCGAAATATGTACGAGGCCATCTTTCCCAGGGAGAATCTCGACGAAGGCACCAAAGTTCAGGATACGGGTAACAGGACCAGTGTAGGTCTCCCCAACACTAATCTCTTTAGTGAGTCCCTCGATCATTCGAATGGCCGTATCCGCAGCGGTTCCTTCAACAGCAGAGACAAAGATTGTGCCGTCTTCTTGAATATCAACGTTAGCTCCGCCTGAATCCTCCTGAATCTTGCGGATAACACGGCCGCCAGGCCCGATAACCGTACCAATCTGTTCCTGATCGATTTTGATTATGTAGACCTTAGGGGCGTGTTCGGAAACAGACTCACGAGGCCTCTCAATGACCTCAGACATCCGCTCGAGAAGAAAGAGGCGGGCCTCACGAGCCTGAGCGAGAGCTGTTTCGAGAAGCTCACGGGAGACGCCTCCAATCTTGATGTCCATCTGCAGAGCAGTAATACCTTCTTCGGTACCGGCGACCTTGAAATCCATGTCGCCCATGAAGTCTTCCTGACCAGCAATATCAGTAAGAACAGCATAGTCATCGTCTTCGCTACTCATAATTAAGCCCATAGCAATGCCAGCCACAGGAGCTGAGAGTGGAACACCCGCATCCATGAGTGCAAGAGTGCTACCACAAACACTTGCCATGGAAGTGGAGCCGTTGGAGGACAGTACCTCGCTAACTAGACGGAGGGCATAGGGGAACTCTGTCTCCGGTGGAAGCACAGGGAGCAGGGCACGCTCGGCAAGAGCTCCATGACCGATCTCACGACGACCTGCACCACGCATAGGGCGTGCTTCACCAACGGAATAAGGTGGGAAGTTGTAGTGATGCATGTAGCGCTTGGACTCATCTGGAGAAAGTGTGTCCAGCTTCTGGGCCATGTTCATGCCACCAAGAGTGGCAATAGTTAGTACCTGCGTCTCCCCTCGCTTAAAAAGGCCCGACCCATGGGTGCGGGGAAGAGTTCCTACGTGAATATCGAGGGGCCGAATCTCAGTGGTCTCTCGCCCATCAGCCCTGCGACCCTCGCTAAGAATACGGTCGCGCATGGCTTTCTTGATGACAGCATAGAGACCATCGGCAACGTCCCGCGATTCGAAGCGACCTTCAAATTGCTCCTCGAGCTCGCCACGGACACGCTTGTTCTCCTCACTGCGTTCGCTGGCGGCGTTCGAAACCAGGTCATCCAGACGATCGGCAAGAACCTCGTGGATAGCCGCAATTGCTTCTTCATTATCAACGGCTGGGGTGTAGTCCTTCTTCTTGGGATCCGCATCGGCGGCAATCTCTTCGATAAGCCCATTAATGGCGGAATTCGCCTCCATGGCGATCTCCATTGCCTCGATTACCGCATCCTCAGGAACCTCGGAGGCACCAGCCTCCACCATCATCACTGCATCCTTGGTTCCAGCAACGATTAGGTCGAGGTCACCCTCAGCAGCTTCGGCAAAGGTGGGATTTACAACGTACTCGCCGTCAATACGGCCCACACGAACACTACTTACCGGCCCATTGAAGGGGATGTCACTGATGCTAAGGGCAGCGCTGGCACCGACCGTAATAAGGGTATCCGGCTGATGCTCACGGTCAGAGGAGAGGGTGGTCGCAACAATCTGAACTTCATTCCGGAAGCCCTTGGGGAAGAGCGGTCGGATTGAGCGGTCGGTCAGACGCATAGCAAGGATGCCATCAGAAGATGGGCGCCCCTCACGACGGGGAAAGCCGCCAGGGATCTTGCCTACGGCATAGAGCCGCTCTTCGTAATCGACCGTAAGTGGGAAGAAATCGATACCTTCACGAGGATCGGCCATGCAGGCGGTGACAAGGACTACGGTATCGCCCTGGCGGACAGTCACAGCACCGTTGGCTAAACCAGCTAGGGCGCCGTGCTGAATAAGTAGCGGCTTCCCGCCAAGATCGACTTCGTAGGTACGGATGCTAGATTCGGTTGTTGTCATGACTCTCTGGACACTCTCTCTTGCGGCATAGAGCCGCGAACTCGATTGATTCGGAAGAAGGACTCAGTGGGAGGCTTCTGCCCCGTTTAGGACTAGCCTGGGGAGGAAAGAGAATTAGACTAGCGACGCAGCCCGAGACGCCCAATGAGCGTACGGTACCTACTGACATCCTGCTTATTGAGATAGCGCAACAGCCTCCGACGCTGACCGACGAGCTTAAGTAGCCCGCGACGCGTGTGGTAGTCGTGCTTATGCTCCTGCAGGTGCCCGGTCAAGTATTTTATGCGCTCAGTTAGGAGCGCTACTTGCACTTCAGGGGAGCCCGTATCGCCTTCAGTTAGGGCGTACTCCCGAATTAGGGCCTCTTTCGTTTCCTGGGCCAGCAAACTTGCTCGTTCGACTTCCTTTACCTGTCTTCACAGGGGAAAGTAGCACGAGGGGGAGGTACCGGCAATTTGGCAACACTCGTCTTGATCACCGGATTGCCAGGAACGGGAAAGACCACGTTCGCAAAAAAGCTAGCATCAACGTTGGGATCGAACCTTCTGGAAAGCGACCGCGTCCGACGGGAACTGTTCCCCAAGAGACGTTACACACGCAAAGAAAACCTCAAAGTATTCGGAACGATTCGCAAACGAGCAGAAGACTCCCTGAGCAGAGGGCAAGACGTGATAGTTGATGCAACCAATCTCCGTGAAGAGGAGCGCTTGGGTTTTTGGCAATTGGCTGGTCGGCAGGATTCTCAGATAGTTGTGGTGCGCCTGACAGCACCCAAGTCGGTGGTCCAAGAACGCCTTAGCAAACCCCGCCAGGGCGAATCAGAGGCAGACTTTAGGGTATACGAGCTCATGGAAGGCCGGGAGGAGCCGCTTACTAGGCCGTGCATACAAGTGGATTCGCGATACTGTACTGATAAGAGCGTGGCGCTAACAGCAGCGCTCTGCCGAGGAGACGCATGAAGGGCGAGCAGCCATTCATCCTGTTAAGGGCGCGAGTGAGAGAGGACCAAGAGACGTTCTCTTCCTGGTTCCGGTCTCAGCATCTGCGCGAGGTCGCAAAGATCCCAGGCATGGCGAGCGTGCATTGGGGCGAGACCAGGGAGGGAACAATGCTAGGCATCTATTGCTTTGAAGACGCTCGAGGTATGCAGGGGTCCTTCGGAAGCTCGGAGGCGACACACGCACGAGGGATGTGGGCCAGCTGGTCGAACCAACTGGATGAATTCTCGGTAGAGATGCACTTCGCGCTTACACCGCCGACGATAACTCTCTCCGCAAACTAGTCCCTTTACCCTCTTATGCACACATTTTTTGGACACATTTACCTAGTAGGGCATAGGGTCACCCTCCTGTAGGCTCGCAGCATGGAACAACAGTGGCCGCGACGAGCATTTCTAGCCGTCGTAGCGCTGGCATTGTTGCTAAGTTGGATGGGAGTAGAAGGCCGACTGGGCCTTGCTCAATCACCCCCTACACAGCCCTCTACCTTTTTTGGCACGGTTACCGCCACCGACGGTCAGGTCGAGGGTGGGCTGGATGTCGTTGCCTATATTGAAGGAACTGTTTGCAGCCAAGACGGAACACAGCAAACGCTGAGCCAAGGGGGTATCACAAGCTACCAAGTGACAGTGCTCTCAGCCCAACAGCAGGAGGGCTGTGGATTTAATGATGCAGAGGTAAGGTTCCAGATCGGTGCTCGATACGCAGAGGAGGTAGGCACCTGGAGGGGCGATGGGCCCCAGGAGCTACAGCTAACACTGGTGATCGGACCGGCCGAACCGGACGAACCACAAGAACCG
>DEAD01000017.1:17924-19897 GCA_002346645.1 Dehalococcoidia bacterium UBA2991 | reverse complement strand
CTAACCTGCTGATTACAAATCAGCCGCGCTGCCAGTTGCGCCACCTGGGCAGGGGAGCAACCCCATCTGGGGCCGGGTGACGCCACCAAGAGGTAGCGTCCCTGCGAGTATGGCTCCGTGCACTCTCACCCGCAACAGAACTGCTTGAAAGTTAACAACAAAAGCTTTGACTAACAGTCGACGGAGGGGAAGGTCAGGGCTAGCATCAGCGTGGAGGAAAACATGAAGGTTGCCATCCTTGGCCTTGGACGCTTTGGCACGCAGCTCTCACACGAGCTCGCTTCCCTTGGGATCGAAGTTCTCGCGGTCGACCGTAATAGCACACGCGTTAACGATTTGGTTGAGACTGTTCTCCTTGCTGCCGAAGGGAACGTCGAGGATGTTGAATTCCTTGAGTCGCTCTCTCTGCACAACTATGACTCCGTGGTAGTTGCGATTGGCAGCAACGTACCTACGAGCGTATTGGTAACCCTCACACTTAAGCAGCGCCTACGACTCTCCCACGTGGTCTCCAAGGCCAGCACAATGGAGCACACCCGCGCCCTGGAACTGGCAGGCGCAGACGTACTAGTGAATCCGGAGCGCGAATCGGCACAGCGTCTGGCGCACACTCTTGGCAGCAGCGATATTTCGGATTACATGGCGCTAGGCGGAGCGCAAGGTATTGCCCGAGTAAAGGCGCCCTATTCAGCCACTGGTCACCCTATCGGCCAACTCGATATCTCGGAACGTTACAGCGTGTTCCTACTAGCCCGGCTGCGGGAGAACTCAGTAACTTTCCGCCCGGACCTCGACGAGACCGTCGAGGCGGGGGACTTCTGGATCGTGGCAGGACGAGACGAACATCTTCGCGATCTTCAGCAGTAGCTGCCCTGCCTGCCACGCAAAAGAGAGCTGCCTCCTGAATGGAGACAGCTCTCTAGGTTAGGGCTGAGAGGGGGCATGCCCCCTCTTTTGCACTGAAACGGCTAAGCGGCCCTGGTCATACGGTGTTCTTCATTTGTAATGAAATCACTGTCGGAAAGCCAATTCTTGAATTCCTTTGTGGCGCCACACTCGTAGCAACGACCATGGCTCATGGGGCCAGCCGGCTCTTCAATACGCCAGCGATGTAAATGCTGTTCGTTCGTTACGGCCTGGTTGCCAATATTTTTACTCATAACCAAACCTCCTTGGTTGACGGCGCAAGATCGAAGCCTTACGCTCCTAAATAAGGACTAGCAGTACTATTTTTATAGTAGTATAAGCAAAATTTTATCAGTAGTAATATAGTAGTCAAGCTATAGTTCACAAGGTCCTTTTCCAGCCTTTACCGTGGAGACAGTACGAATTAGTCCATGCCCCGATCGAAAAGCAACAGCCGCAAATATGACCACGCGTGCCTAATATCCCAGTCGCTGGATGTGTTAGGCGATCGCTGGACACTACTGGTGCTAAGGGACCTGATGACTGGCTTACGGCGCTATACAGATATCCTGCAAAACTGCCCAGGCCTCTCACCCAATGTCCTTGCTGACCGACTCAAGATGCTCACACTTGAAGGCCTCGTAAATCGTAATTACGAGCGCGCATTGCCCCCACGAGTCGAGTACACACTTACTGAAAAAGGATGGGCCGTCCGGCCCATCCTTCTTTCCTTGGTGGAATGGGGAATGGCTTACGCCAATCGCTTTACACGCCAATCCGTCGGAGACACCATCCCGACGGATTTTGCTGTCCGAATGGTTCCCACTTTCTCATTCCAGCCCGCAGCAGCAGAGAACGTACAGGTTTCCCTCATGCTTGAGATCAACGACTGTGAGGGATGCAGCTCTTGGACTTTCCAAATCGACAACGGGCGCCTCATTCCTCAGCGGGGTAGCGCGCCCGCTGACCTCCACTTCCGAACCGATACTCCTGGCTTCTTCCGCTTCTTTAGGGGAGCCAATCCCGAAGAATGCGGGGAGCTCCAAGGCCCCCTCACATTGGCGAAG
>DEAD01000017.1:16863-17606 GCA_002346645.1 Dehalococcoidia bacterium UBA2991 | reverse complement strand
CCTTCCAGCAGTGCTTCGAGCTAGCGCCCCCACCAGTACCTGCCGCAGCTTCGTAAGGAGCACCGTTACTTCTTACCAACAAGAAGGACACACGGCCCAAGTGATATAGGGATTGAGGGAAGTTACACCCCCTAAAGGCCCGCGTTGATATCCGCGATGCCAAGATCGAAGTACTCGTTCAGGTTGGTGACCGTTCCCGCCAAGAGGAGTGCTCCCAGAGCGATCAGCATGACGGCACTCACGACTTCCACTAAGGGCATAAACCGCTGCATCTTGCGGAATAACCTGGTGGCGTCACCAACTGCAAGCCCTGCAAGCAAAAAGGGGATTCCGAGGCCAGCGGCATAGAAAACCAACAAATACGTTCCAGTAGCTGCATCACCAACAGTAGCAGCTAGGGTTAAAATGAAACCCAAGACGGGGCCTATACAGGGGGACCAACCAACCGCAAAAGCACTACCCACGAGGGCAGAACGGGTATAGCCGACACTCCGGGTGGCACCAAAGTCTGCCCTAAGGGTGCGTTTTAGCAGGTTGATCTGGATGTAGCCTGAAAATTGTGCCCAGGCAAAGACTGCAGCCAAGCCCAATAGGATCAGGCGCCAGCCCTCGTCCTGTAATTCGGAAAACTCCACAATGCCCAAGAAGGCCGCAGCCACTACCAATAGGGCGAATGCTGCCACCAGAGGGGACTTCCTATTAAACGATGGGATTAGGAGGGAGCCCAGAACTATTAGCAGCAC
>DEAD01000017.1:16184-16548 GCA_002346645.1 Dehalococcoidia bacterium UBA2991 | reverse complement strand
CCCGCCGCCGTTTCCATCTCGGGCTGGTAATCGAGGAGAGCCACCCCAAAGAGGCCCACACTCGCTCCCAGGGCGATGAACACCGCGCTAAGACCGACCACGAAGGCAAGTGCATGTGTGAACGTCTTAGTCCTATTAGCTCGGACTTGCCCCTGATTTACTGTGGCACCGGCTAAATTGGCCAGGTAAATCGGCACAATGGGGAGCACACAAGGTGAGAGAAACGAAAGGACACCAGCGGAAAAGGCAATAAAGGGGCCCCCTGCTCCCCTTAGTGTTTCTCGGGGATTTACCTCGACACCTCCCACGGTGAAAACAAAGAATGGAACCGCCACAAGCATGGCAAAGGTGAGATAAAGCACCC
>DEAD01000017.1:15276-15866 GCA_002346645.1 Dehalococcoidia bacterium UBA2991 | reverse complement strand
GGCACGAGGACTAGGCAGCAGGCGCCCAAAGCCGCTTCCCCTCGTCTGCTGAGATGTCACCTTGCCCTCCCTTCAAGCCATTATGGCCCGAGACACCTCCTGTAGTAGGCGCCTCAAAGGGGGGCAGGGGCGGGTTAAGTCGATGATTGAAGGCACAACTTAGCTGCCTCAACCGTTCATCTCTTCCCAAATCAGTTGCAGAGAGGGGATTTGCAAGGCCCGAGATCTTGGCCCTGGCAGGGGTACTCCCCAGGCTAAGGTTCCGGGCTTGCCGGCCACTTCTCCGCTACACTTCGGGCCCTAGGGAGGTAGCGCGTGCAGGAATTTCGAGGCAAGACAGCAGTCATCACCGGGGGCGCTAGCGGCATAGGTCGGGCTATGGCCCTCACATTCGCCGATGCGGGCATGAACGTCGTCCTCGGCGATGTAGATATGAAGGAGGCGGGAAAAACCGCCTCTGAGATCGAGGCAAAGGGCGTGCAGTGCCTCACCATAGAGACGGATGTGTCCAGCCGGGCTTCGGTTGGCAATCTGGCAGACAGCGCCTTCGCCTCGATGGGCGGTGTTCACGTGCTCTGTAACAACGCCGG
>DEAD01000017.1:12665-14982 GCA_002346645.1 Dehalococcoidia bacterium UBA2991 | reverse complement strand
TCACGTGCTCTGTAACAACGCCGGCGTTGTCTCTATGGGGGCTGCCCATGAACTTAGCGATTCAGACTGGGACTGGGTCATCGGGGTAGATCTGCTGGGTGTAATTTACGGGGTTCAAGCATTCCTGAAGCGCATGGTCGATCAGGACGAGAATTGCCATATCGTGAGCACAGCGTCGATCGCTGGTCTCGTAGCACACCCCTACATAGCGCCTTACAACGTTTCAAAGTTCGGTGTTGTTGCTCTCACAGAGTCACTCCGAGTAGACCTTGCAGAGACGAAGGTAAGCGCCTCGGTGCTTTGCCCAGGAGGCGTAAGGACTCGGATCATGGAATCTGACCGCAATCGACCGCAGGAACTTGGCGGTCCTGGCGATTTCGAGGAACGAGCGGGGGCGATGCCCCCAGACCCCATCGACCCCATGATCGTCGGCCAACGGGTGCTTGCCGCCATCCGAGAGGATGCCGCGTACATCGTCACACACAAAGACCAAAAAGCTATGGTGGAGGGGCGCTTCAGGCCCATATTAGAGGCATTCGATCGGCTATAAAGTCCAATCTCAACTGGGACGCTGCCCAGGGCCGAAGAACCCCTACACGTTTAGCGGCCTTTAAACTCGGGCTGGCGCCGTTCGAGGAATGCAGCAGCTGCATTCCTAAAGTCTTCCGTCTGCGAAGCAGCGATCATGTTTCCTGCCTCGAAGGTCAGTGTCTCAGAAAAAGAATGCGTAGCGCCGTAGGCAAAGTTTCGCTTCATTCGGGCGTAAGCGTTGGTAGGCCCCGCAGCCAGCTTCTGGGCGAGGGCCATCGCCTCATCAAGGAGAGCATTGTCCGGAACGATCCGGTTAACGATTCCTAGGCGTAAAGCAGTAGCCGCATCAATCTGCGAGCCAAGAAGGTAAAGCTCCTTCGCTTTCGCGACCCCTACTATCCGTTCAAGTTGCCAGCTACCCCCAAAGTCCCCCGTGAGGCCAACGCGCCCAAAGGCTGTAACGAAGCGCGCACTCGTGCCCGCGAGTCGGATATCGGCGGCCAAAGCAAGGGAAAAACCGGCCCCTGCTGCGGCACCCCTAACTGCCGCTACTGTGGGTTTTGGCATCTCTGCCAAAAGTTTTGAGATTTCCTCAAAACGGCGCAGCTGCGAGCTGCTTGCCAACGGATCGAGGGCATCACCGGAACCAATTCCTTTTAGATCTCCACCTGAACAAAAGGCTCGCCCAGCTCCCGTTACCAACAAACATCGAATGTTTTCATTGGCTGCTGCCTCCTCGCCGCGTGCCACAAGGGCATCAAGAAGCTCCCCGCTCATGGCATTTAGGGCATCAGGGCGATTGAGGGTAATAATGCCGACTGCGCCCTCTGTCTCGAAAAGCACCGTCTCAGACATCGCAGGGCCTCCTTTGGTAGGGCACGCTATTTTAGCGTGCGTGCTTACTCCTGCCAGATTATTTCGACCGAGCCAAAACGCACAGTGTCGCCTTCGGAAACGCCCTTGCGCCTTAACTCCCGGGCTACACCCCAGCGGGCTAACCGCCGGTAAACTTCGTCCTTGGCCCCTTCCATTTCCAAATCCATCATTTCAACAAAGGTAACCACCCGCTGCCCTTCGATTATAAAAAGGCCAGGGCCCCGCGGCGTGACTATGAAGCGCTCTTCTGGTTGTGGGCGGACAACCGGCATAACTTCAGGAGGCCGCGAGGCCGCGAGGGCGCGCTCATCGCTTACTAGCGCCATGAGCTGGGCCACCAGCCCGTCAGTGCCCACTCCCTCATGTGCAGAAATGGTGGCAACCGGCAGGCCCACATGCGCCTCAAGCGTCAAAGCTGCCTCAAGCGCAATTTCCTCTTCAAGATCCGACTTGGTCACTGCTACTACCAGGGGAATATCCGCGAGTTTTTCGTCATAAGCCCGCACTTCCGAGTCAATCAACTCGTAGTCCGTCACGGGATCCACTGAGCTGCAGTCCACTAGATGGAGCAGAACCCGGCACCGACGGACGTGTTTCAGGAACTCGAAGCCTAGCCCGTAGCCTTCGCTGGCCCCCTCGATTAATCCTGGCAAATCAGCCAGGGTGAACCTCTCATACCCCACACCCACAACACCAAGCATTGGTTCTAGTGTTGTAAATGGGTAGGAAGCTATCTTGGGTTTTGCTTGGGAGACTGCTGCCAGGAAAGTTGACTTACCTGCGTTCGGGAGACCTAACAGACCCACATCTGCGAGAAGCCGGAGGTCTAGACGGAGAGCAACAGACTCCCCTGCATGCCCGTTTTGGGAGTAGTGCGGTGCTTGATTTGTACTGGTAGCAAAACGCTTAT
>DEAD01000017.1:12062-12339 GCA_002346645.1 Dehalococcoidia bacterium UBA2991 | reverse complement strand
CCCGCCACGCCCTCCCCATGCGACGAGCGCAGTAGCCCCCTTCTCTGCCAAATCTGCAATGGGTTCATCAGTCTCTTCCTCAAACGCGATCGTTCCCGTGGGAACGTCCAATGTCAGATCCTCCCCCTGGGGCCCCGCACGGAGATTAGGTCCTCCCGGACCCCCATCCCCTGCTCTGAATCGGCGACGGCTTCTAAACTGCTCTAGCGTGTAGACATCATCAACCGCACGAAGGAAGACCCGCCCCCCACGACCACCGTCGCCACCATCAGGGCCT
>DEAD01000017.1:10627-11771 GCA_002346645.1 Dehalococcoidia bacterium UBA2991 | reverse complement strand
ACCGTCGCCACCATCAGGGCCTCCCAGGGGGACAAACTTCTCTCGGTGAAATGCGGTTGCACCATTCCCCCCGACACCTCCCTCAACTGTAATCCGAACACTATCAAACATCTGAGAAGATCCTGGTCAGATAAGGTGTTTTCTGTGTGATGGTGATGATGAGTTGGGCGGAAACGGATGGGAAGCGAGTAACAGGCCTGACATTACACGCGTTTTGAGAGACCGTCAGGGTGCGGGTAATAGATGGGAATGTGTATGGGTACGCGTACGGCCTCTGCAGCCGATGTACGACGGCCGGGGAGCTGCCTAGGTTGCCGACGGGATTCCGCACAGTAAATCCGACAGTTTTCCAATGGGCTATTTGCCACCGGTGGGCTGCGGTGCCGCATCACCAAGATCGCCCCGGCGACGACGGATGGCTGCCTCATCCTCGCCTAGTGAGTCACCCGCTTGTTCTTGTTCGTAGGTCATCTTGTACAGACGGGCGTAGACACCATCCCGTTCAAGCAGCTCGTCATGTGTCCCGATTTCAACCATATGCCCATTCTCCAGGACGACGATACGGCTAGCCTCTCGGATTGTTGAAAGCCGGTGGGCTATGACGAAGGAAGTACGATTCTGTAGAAGATTACGCAAGGCGCGCTGGATAATGACCTCTGTCTGGGTGTCTACGTAGGCAGTAGCTTCATCGAGGATCAGGATGCGTGGAGCTGCAAGCACGGCCCGCGCGAAACTAAGGAGCTGCCGCTGGCCCACGGAGATATTTTGGCCCCGCTGGTGTAGCTCGTGGCTATAGCTTCCGGGTAGGCGGGAAATAAAGTCATGGGCACCTACTGCTCGGGACGCTGACTCAATCTCTTCATCGGTTGCTCCGGGCTTCCCATATTCAATGTTTTCGCGGATGGTCCCACTGAACAGGTATGGCTGTTGGAGGACCACACCCATGAATTGGGTGAGTGAGCGCCGCTTGATGTCGCGCACGTCGTGCCCGTCGATACGGATTGCTCCCTCGGAGACGTCATAGCCCCGACTGATGAGAGTGGTAATGGTTGTCTTTCCGGACCCCGTGTGACCTACGAGAGCGATCGTCTCCCCCGGTTCCACCTGGAGATCGAAATCTTGGAGAACGGGCACGCCTTCAACG
>DEAD01000017.1:8844-10337 GCA_002346645.1 Dehalococcoidia bacterium UBA2991 | reverse complement strand
TGGAGAACGGGCACGCCTTCAACGTAGTGGAACTGCACATTATCGAAGTCGACCCGGCCCTCCACTTCGTTTAGCTCAATGGCGTCCTCGTGGTCGCGGATGCGGGGTACGGTGTCGAGAACCTCGAAGATGCGTTGGCCTCCTGCCATGGCTCGTTGGAGCATCGTGTATTGCATGATTAGGTCGCGGATTGGTTCGAAGAAACGAAGTACTAGTCCAACGAAGATGCCGATTATGGCAAAGGTAGCTCCGATATCGACATAGTCGCCGTCGAGAGCCCGAAGCCCGGCCACAATCAGTACTGCAGCGGTCGCAATAGCTATGCACATCTCGATAACAGGAACGACCATCGCTGTAAGCGTGCCAGCCCAGATGTTGGCGTTTCGGTTATTCCGATTCATGGCGTCAAACCGCTTGGCGTTCTCATCTTCGCGGTTAAGGGATTGGACAGTGCGCACGCCGGCGAGACTTTCGCCGAGATTTCCATAGAGCTCGCTGATGCGTATGCGCACGTTAATAAATGCTTCTCGTGCGTAGCGCGCCCAGATGATGAGAATGATGATAAGTGGGGGTACTACAGCGAGGGTATAGAGGGCAAGAACCAAGTCAGCCTGCATGAGGATGGTTACGGCAATAGCTATGCCCACAATGTCGGCGGCAAAGGTGAGTGAGCCCGTACTGAGCAACTCCTGCATGACAGTGACATCGCTGGTGAGGCGACTAATCATTCGGCCTACCTCCATCTCGTCGTAGAACGAGAGAGAGAGGCCCTGCATGTGCTCATACATCTCTGTGCGGAGCTCATAAAGGAGCTGTGTGCCGACACGAGCCATGATGAGTTGTTGGACCATGCCAGCGATCCAACCAAGAACCCCAAGTCCCCCTACCAGCCCGATCCATAGGGGAAGTCGCTCGGTATTGCCGTTCGCTGCGTCTCCAATTGCGATTCCAATCAACGCGAAAGGTACGTATATCGAAACAGAGACAAGCAACATGCAGGCGAAGGCAAGGGAGAGGGCACGCCAGCGATGCTTCAGATAAGGCGCCATCTTGCGGATTACCTCCGCGTCGTAGGCCTTACCTAGATACTCCTCATCCCAGCCGTCGGTTCCGCGGTTGCCACCGCGCATGTTTCCCCGCTGGCCGCCTATGCCGGAGCTGTAGCCTCCAGCACCGCCTCCTCCCGTTCCCCACATTCCCATTAGGAGCCACTCCCGCTTCCACCTGTTGGTTCAGGCAACTTCGCTGGTTCAGGCTCTGCTGGGTTGGGAGAATCGCCTGCTGAGCCGGCCTGTGTACCCTCTGAGCTACCAAGAGCCTCTTCCTGGTCGCGTAGCTCCAGGTCGTAGATCGAGCGGTAAAGGCCTTCTTCTTCGAGAAGCTCCTCGTGTTTTCCTCGCTGGACTACCTGACCGTTTTCAAGTACGAGGATCTCGTCGGCTCGCATCACAGTACGCAGCCTTTGGGCGATGACAAAAGTGGTGCGGCCTTCC
>DEAD01000017.1:7635-8555 GCA_002346645.1 Dehalococcoidia bacterium UBA2991 | reverse complement strand
ATGACAAAAGTGGTGCGGCCTTCCATAAGGGTGGCAAGCGCTTGCTGAATGAGGAATTCCGTCTGTGTATCCACGCTGGCGGTTGAGTCGTCGAAGATCAGTACGCGCGGATCGAGGAGCAAAGTGCGGGCGATAGCGATGCGCTGGCGCTGGCCGCCTGAAAGGGTGACGCCCCTTTCCCCCACCCACTCGTCGTAGCCGTAAGGGAGGCTCATTATGAAATCGTGGATGCGGGCTGCTTTAGCAGCAGTCTCAATTTCTTCCTGGGTGGCCTCAGGACGTCCATAGGCGATGTTGTCGCGAATGGTTCCAAGAAATAGGAATACGTCTTGTTGGACTGAACCGATGTTCGCTCGTAGTGACTCAAGCTGGAAGTTGCGAATATCCACTCCATCGATGGAGATGGACCCCTGGGTGACGTCATAGAAGCGAGGTAGCAAGTTGACCACTGTGGATTTGCCACTGCCGGTGGGGCCGAGGAGGGCGATGATCTTGCCAGGGGGAGCGTCGATCTCGATGTCGCGCAGCACAGCACTAACGTTGTCGTAGCCGAAAGAGACATTGCGAAAGCGGACGTGCCCACTGGCATCAGTCATGGGTACAGCAGCGGGCCGCTCCTGGACGGCGGAACGTGCATCAAGCAACTCAAATACCCGCTCGCCGGCGGCGATGGCACGGGAGAAGCTGGTGACCATAAAACCGAGCAATCGCACTGGCATCTGAAGGAGAGCGAGGATGAGAAGGAAGGAGATAAGCTCTCCGGCAGTGAGGCTGCCCCCAACAATGAACCAGACACCGAATCCGAGGGTGAGCGCTTGCTGGATTCCAGCAAGGCCCTGTAGCAGGGGCGCGTGGCGAGCCATCATTGTGGCCTGGTGAAGTTGAAGGTTGCGTTGTTCATGGGCAGCGTTTGCGAACTT
>DEAD01000017.1:6027-7321 GCA_002346645.1 Dehalococcoidia bacterium UBA2991 | reverse complement strand
CCCGCCTCGACTGGCTCGCGGCTGAAGGCTTTGACTACGCGGATGCCGCCTAGCCCTTCATCGGCGACCTCTGTCATTCGGGCTTCGCTAGCTTGAATCTGTACCCATAGGGGGCGCATCACGCGGTGGACTGCCCAGGAGCGCCAGGCTATGACAGGGAGGGTAATGCAGCTCACTAGGCCCAGCTGCCAGTTGGCGATGAACATCCAAGTGAGTCCCACAATGATCATCACGATGATCATCATCAGACGGAGGGCTGCCATCGACATGAACATTCGGATGGCCTCCACGTCCTGCGTAGCGCGGGACATGATCTGGCCGGTCTGCACTTTGTCGTGATAGGCATAGCTAAGCCGCTGGACCGTGTCGTAAATGTTGTTTCGCAGGTCGTAGGCAACACGCTGACCGAGGCTCTCAGAGATATAGGTCTGCGCAAAGGCGCTCAATCCCCGCCCAGCGGCGAACCCGATGACAGAAAGGGAGAACAGGATCAGGGTGAGGGTGTTCCCATCGAAACCAATGAAAGCATCGGAGGCTTCGTCCCGTATTGGCTTGAGCCCCTCATCGACTGCCAGCTGAACCATCGCAGGCCAGAGGATGCCAAAGAGGGCAGCGCCCAACATCGACACCAACCCGATGGTGAGCATTTTCCAGTAAGGAACGGCGTAGCTGCCGATGCGCAGCAGGATGCGCAAGCCGGATCTCCTTCGAGCTTCCGAAGCTACCACACCCTCACGCGAAGGTGAAATTTGGCCCCTATATGAGCCGGATCCAGCAGATTTTGCTAGCACTCTCGCCAGGAGAGTGCTAATATGTCCGGCACGCTCAATTTCAAGAAAGCGTTTGGAGGAAAACCTTGCCTGCGAAGACCGCAACCAAGACTGAACTAGTTCCCCTAGCCGACCGTATCGTCGTAACCGCCCTGAAGCAGGAAGAAGAGACCCTTAGCGGCATCATCATTCCTGACACCGTCAAGGAAAAGCCGCAACAGGGTGAAGTAATTTCTGTAGGCCCCGGGAAGCGGGACGACAGTGGTACCCATCAGCCTATCGATCTTTCGTCAGGCGATCGCGTCCTTTATGCGAAGTACGCTGGAACTGACATCAAGCTCGATGGCATCGACTACATCGTCCTGAACGAGAAGGACATCCTCTGCAAGCTCGTCTCCTAAGGGAGCGCACGGGAAGGACGCTAATACATGGCCCCCAAGCATCTGCTCTTTGATGAGGCGGCGCGCCGCCAGCTGAAGGAGGGCGTCGACGCCCTCGCGGACGCCGTCAAGGTGACGCTCGGC
>DEAD01000017.1:5288-5739 GCA_002346645.1 Dehalococcoidia bacterium UBA2991 | reverse complement strand
CGCCGTCAAGGTGACGCTCGGCCCTCGTGGTCGCAACGTCGTCATCGATAAGAACTATGGACCACCCGTCATCACGAAGGACGGTGTGACTGTAGCCCGCGAGATCGAACTCGTGGACGCCTTCGAAAACATGGGTACCCAGCTTGTAAAGCAGGTTGCCACCAAGACGAACGACATTGCCGGCGACGGCACTACCACTGCCACAGTCCTTGCCCAAGCAATTGTGCGTGGGGGTGTGAAGGTGGTCGCCTCGGGCTCACACCAGATGGGTATCCGCCGTGGTATCGAAGGTGCCCTAGGGGTAGCCATCGAAAACTTGCGCGGGCGCGCTGAGCCAGTACTTAGCAAGCAACAGATCCAGCATGTCGCCTCTATCTCCGGTAACGACACGGAGATCGGAAACATCATCGCGGATGTGATGGAGATGGTAGGCAAGGACGGTGTAATAACC
>DEAD01000017.1:4400-4997 GCA_002346645.1 Dehalococcoidia bacterium UBA2991 | reverse complement strand
AGGCAAGGACGGTGTAATAACCGTCGAAGAGTCCCGCGGGATAAAGTTTGAGACTGAGTTCGTTGATGGACTTCAGCTCGACCGAGGCTGGCAGTCACCCCAATTCGTCACGAATGTGGACCGCCAGGAAGCCGTCATCGAGAACCCCTATATCCTCATCACCGACAAGAAGATTACCGCAGTACAGGATCTGCTTCCGCTTCTGGAGCAGGCGCTTCAGGTGACCAACAACATGGTCATTATCTCGGACGACATCGAAGGCGAGGCACTTGCCACGCTCGTTGTTAACAAGATGCGGGGCACCATGAACGTGCTGCCGCTGCGAGCTCCTAGCTTCGGTGACCGCCGCATGGCCATCCTTGAAGATATTGCCATCCTCACCGGTGGCGAGCTCATTACGGAGAAGACAGGTCGCCAGCTGCAGACAGCTACGCTTGCCGACCTTGGCCGAGCACGACGGGTGGTTGCGAGCCGCGAGGCTTCGACGATCATCGAAGGCCAAGCCAGTGACGAGGCAATCCAGGCCCGTATCAAGCAGCTCAAGTCCCAGATCGAGGACATCACAAGTGATTTCGATCGTGAGAAGCTGCAAGAGCG
>DEAD01000017.1:0-4089 GCA_002346645.1 Dehalococcoidia bacterium UBA2991 | reverse complement strand
GCTGCAAGAGCGGTTGGCCAAGCTTGCTGGGGGCGTCGCTGTAATCAAGGTTGGCGCAGCCACCGAGGTTGAGCTGAAAGAGAAGAAGTCGCGTGTAGAGGATGCTCTTAGCGCTACGCGAGCCGCAGTAGAAGAGGGCGTTGTCCCGGGGGGTGGTGTCTCCCTGATCCGGGCTCAGCACGCTGTAGAGGCGTTTGCTGAAGAGCTGGAAGGTGACGTTCGAACCGGTGCGCTTTTGCTAGCCGAATCGCTTGAAGAGCCTACTTGGACGATTGCTGAGAACGCAGGGCTTGAGGGCTCTGTCATTGTTAATCGCATCAAGCGGCGTGAAAACGAAAACGAAGGCTGGGATGCTGCTAGTGACAGCTGGGGCGATATGTTCGAGTTGGGCATCGTCGATCCAGTCAAGGTCGTACGCTCGGCACTTGAGAATGCGGCATCCGTAAGTGCTATGGTGCTCACGACGGAATCGCTAGTAGCGGATGTGCCAGATTTGGCCGCCGCCGCCGCGCCACTTCCTGAGGAGTACTAATCATGTTGGAAGGTCTTCGCTCTGGCCCTATTAAGTACATCGCCTTCCCCATAGTCCTGCTCGGACTGCTATTTGTAGTTGTCCGAAAGGTCATGGGCGGTGGGTCGTCCGAAGAGGTCTAAGGGCAACTTTCCTCGGCATTTAATACAAAGCGGGGCCCCTCTTGGGGGGCTGCGCTTTGTTGTTTTAATGGCAGTTGTCTAGGTTTAGGGGTGCCGACGGACAAAATTAGTGGCCTGGGGGACCTATGGAGTTACGATTGGGCGGATGTGGGTTAGGCGCGCGCTTGAGGGTTCCTGGCGAAGGGGGGCTGGTAGTTATCTTAGGCGGCGTCTGAGTCGCTTCACCACCCAGGACGTCGTGCGCTCTCTGTGGCTGGGTGGGCTTATTGGGCTGGTTACTGGGTTAGCCGCAATCCTATTCTTCGAGGCTCTTGAATTGGTGACGCGGCATGTCCTCGTTGACCTGACGGGCTATTCGCCTCCGCATCCCCTGGGCGAGGGAGGGGGCGAGCCTGAGGGGCCGACACATAAATGGGCGTTGCCGATAGTAGTGGGCCTAGGGGCTCTTGTGTCCGGGATTCTTGTGTACTCGTTGGCGCCTGAGGCAGAGGGTGCTGGAGCTGACCAGACTATTGATGCCTTCCATAGTCGTGGTGGCCGCATTCGGCTGCGGGTCATTCCGGTGAAGCTGATTGCCTCCGCGATCACGATTGGGAGTGGGGGGGCCGCGGGAAGAGAGGGGCCGGCGGCTCAAATATCGGGGGGTATTGGGTCAGTTATTGCTGACCGGTTGGGGTTAGATGCGGTGGAGCGGCGAAGGGCTCTTGTTGCTGGAATGGGGGCAGGTATAGGAGCGATTTTCCGGGCTCCACTCGGAGGTGCGATGATGGCTGCAGAGGCTCTCTACCGTGATGACTTTGAAGCGGATGCGATTCTGCTTTCCCTTATTTCCTCAATCGTTGCCTTCGCTGTATATGGGGCTTATTACGACTACACACCAATCTTTGGAGGAACAGCAGGCTTCTCCTTCAGCAATCCAGAGGAGCTCCCGTACTACCTAGCCCTCGGACTGGGTTGTGGGCTTCTCGGCATCCTTTACGCTCGTGGGCTGGAGGGGAGCCAAGAGCTATTTAGGCGGATTACTGCCCCGCGGTGGGTAAAGCCAGCAATTGGCGGCGTCCTGGTGGGGTGCATTGCGATGTTTGCCCCTGAGGCCATTCACATTGGGTATGGCTGGGTGCAGCGGGCACTTACCCCTGAAGAGGTGATGGACTTCTCCCTCTGGTTAATCATTGCCCTTCCATTGCTACGTATCATTGCGGCCTCGCTTACGGTCGGGTCAGGAGCAGCCGGCGGTATCTTCGCACCAGGGATGGTGGCTGGAGGAATGCTAGGGGCGCTCTTTTGGCGGTTATGCCACGATCTACCTGGATTTCCAGCGGACCCAGCGCCTCTGGTCATCATAGGAATGATTGCGCTATTCGGAAGCATCGCGCACGCACCTCTAGCGATGATGTTGATGGTTGGGGAGATGACAGGGAATCTCTCGCTTCTCGCCCCGGCTATGGTGGCAGTGGCAGTGGCAACTCTGCTTGTAGGGAATACCACGATCTACCGCAGCCAGGTGGCAACACGGGCGGACTCGAGGGCCCACCGCCACCGCTTTGCATACCCCCTGCTCGATGCGTTGCCGGCACATCGGGCGGTGGAAGCCATCTCTGTTGTTCCCGATACGGAAACAGTTGAGGGGGCATTGGCAAGGCTCGATCAAGATCGAAACGCTGAAGGCGTGATTGTGGACGAGGAGCAGAAATTGATCGGGGAGCTTGTAGCAGAGGATTTACGGCAGGTGCCAGATGCAGGAGTACCTGTGGTGGACCTCGCAAGGGACCTTCCAGTTGTTGTGCTGGCCGATACGTCTCTTGATGAAGCCCTTGATCGTCTTGCCTCTCACGAGAGGCGTTGGCTTCCAGTACTTGATGGAAGCGATGGTCCTGTTCTCGGGGCTATCAATGCACGTTCCGTGGTGCGTGCGTATAGGCTGGCAGTACAGCAGCAGGTCCGACCACTCACCCCGGTTGATGAGCAGATCAGCACAATGGAACTGAATGTGACGGTGGGGGCACCTGTAGATGGCAAGGCGCTGGCAGATGCTTTCCTGCCTCCAGGGGTGCGGGTTCTTACAATGGAACGTGCTGGGCACGTTTCAGCGCCCACTGGCGATACTGTCCTGCACGCTGGCGACCGCCTCACCCTAGTGATGACGCGGGGTACGCGTTCCAAGGTGCTGTCCCTAATTCTCGGAGACTGAAGGGCTTTCCAAGGCCGAAGTACGGGATAGCGTCGTACAGGGCCACCAACGGAATACCCCTAGTTCGTCAGGTTTCGCTACAGTTGAGACGATGCCGAAGCAGGACGGATCCCTCAAGGCACGTGAATTCGTGTTCTTGTGTGAGGACCAGATCCTCAAGCGGTTGCCTGCAGATTTTCCCCAACCGGAACATCGGATTCGCTGGACGATGCTCCAGATGCACTTTGGTAATGAGCAGGTGCATTTCGAGCTGCAACCACAGATGGGGCGTGGGGTCGTTGAAACGGGACTCCACTTTGAGGGTTCATTGGAGGTTAACGATGCATGGGTTGAGCTTCTGGCTGCTCATGCGGCAGACCTGCTTGGAGAGCTAGGCCCTGCCTGGGAGCTAGAGGAGTGGACTGCAAAGTGGCGGCGTCTGCACCGGCCCTTTTCTTTCCAGAACCTCACCGTAGGGCTTGCCGAGGAGATCTCTCGCGAGGTGGCCCATGCCATGACTGTGCTCCATCCCCTTATAGAGGAGGGAATGACTGTCATCGCAGTTACCACGCCACAGCAGAACGGGTCTTCAAAGAATTCCCGTAGGCGGCGGTGGAATCGGCATAGACGAAGTTAGGCGAAGGTCGTCTCCATCTCTGCGGAGATGTCAAAGTAGTCTTGGAAAGTCTGGTTGTAGCGATAGAAAAGATCTCGCCGGGTGTAGTCCTCTCCCGTAGCGAGGCCCTCGGGGGTCTGAAGGTCGAGGGAATTCAGGGTGAACAGCGCTTCTGCAGCACCGTTCGCCTTAATGTTGTTAAGCATGGCCTGCCAGGCTTCGCGGGTCTGGAGCAGAACGAAATCCAGATCTCCAGGTGCCTCGCAGGGAACCTCAGCTACCTTAGTGATGGCAAAGGCATCGAATGTGATCGAGAAGCAGCGATCATCTACCTGCACCCCGATAGCTGCATCGCAGCTACCGAGACGCTGAAAGCTGTCGGAGGCATTGAGGCGGTCGGCGGCTTCCTGGAACCACTCGGCGGAGGGGAAGATGACGGACACAGCCAGAGTGTAACCGAGGGGCGCAATCGCTTCCCTGGCATGCCCAATGTGTTGGAGGTTCCAGGTTTGCGTTTACAAAAAAGATTTAAGTTGAATGGCTGGGTATTGGCGTTTCACTATGAAGGACGGGCCCAGCGATCTTCAGGGATGTCCTCAGCATCTTCGGGTTGGGGCTTGGGTTGGGGCTCGGGTTGGGGTTCGGGTTG
>DEAD01000002.1:54297-150808 GCA_002346645.1 Dehalococcoidia bacterium UBA2991 | reverse complement strand
GGACACCGCCCTCTCAAGGCGGAGATCAGGGGTTCGAATCCCCTATGCGCTACCACCCTAATTTCCTCTCCTAGGTTCCCAACCTGCTCGTATGCCTAGTTCTACGGGAATTCCCATGCCTGGATGAATGTGATCAAAAATAGAAAGAATTATTTCTAAAAATCCAGTTTTGCATTCACTAATTACTAAGAGCCTGAGAAAGTCCTTCCGGGTCATCCGTTCCTATAACTAGTCGTTTACCACCTTTTATTTTGTGTATCTCAACGCAACTGCGCCCCCATATGCGCCAGAGCCATCCTCCTGGGATCCCTCTCACCCCAAGGCCCCACCACTGCGACACATCCCTCATCTGGTGTGAGGCGATTTCATGGCGGAAGAGCTTCGTCCGAACCCATCCGTAACGGAACTTAAATTCGAAATACTCGTCGGTTACGACCGTGGTTGCTTCCAGGAACATAGAACCTAGAAGTCCGATAACCATGGGGACTGCTATTGAAAAACTTCGCCAAAATATAACTTGGCTGGATGCAGGCTCGGCTGCTATCAGTGCGGAAATCAGGGGGATTAGAGTCACCGTTGCTAGGAATAGGCTATATGCCACAGTCACTGAATTAGGAGCTCGTTGGTGGTGTTGGTACCTCATGTTGCCAATATCCCGATAGCAAGTGGCCATTTGCTAGACGGCTCTGCGAATGACTTTAGAAGGATTGCTAGTAATTGTCCCTCACCTCTGTGGGAACTGGAAGATCTACTGCTACCGGTTAGATACCCCTAGTGGGGCTTCTGTTAAAGGCTACATAGAGGGGTTAGGCGATTAATCGCCTAACCCCTCTATGTCTTGTTACTGAAGTTAGAGAACTTCTTCTCCGCGTTCGCGAGTACGAACGCGAACGGCGTCGTCCACAGTCGAGATAAACACTTTGCCGTCCCCAATCTCGCCAGAGCTAGCGTTGTCGAGAATGGCATCTACGACCGCATCCGACTTGTCATCGGCTACTACTAGCAACAGGTAGACTTTGGAGAGGTATTCAACGCGGTACTCACGGCCACGCCATTGCTCCGTAATGCCTCGCTGCTTGCCGTGGCCCTTGACTTCCCAAACTGTGATGCCACCGGAAAAGCCTAGGTCATCGAGGGCATCTTTTACCGGTTCGAGACGGTTAGGCCGGATGATGGCTTCGATCTTTTTCATCGGGAATTCCTTTCTGGATTCAGGTTTGCGTGTGACCTGCTACCCGCGCTCACTTTCCACCTCTCCCGAGTTCGGCTGGTCCGAAGATGCCAGATCCTGACGGACCAAAATCGGGGTAGGCATCGACGCCATGTTCAATCAGGTCAAGTCCACGCATCTCTTCTTCCTCGGTCACGCGGAGTCCGATGGTGAACTTGATGGCAGAGAACAGGATGCCTGCTGTTACTGCTGTCCAGCCTACGATGGCTCCGATTCCGATGAGCTGCATCAATAGCTGTTCCCCTCCACCGCCGAGGAAGAGGCCGTAATGCTGTGGGTTGGCGTAGCCGGCTGCTGCCATGCCTGCTTCTGAAGAGAACAGTCCCACCGCAATGACTCCCCATATACCAGCAAAGGCGTGCACTGAGACTGCGCCCACAGGGTCGTCGATGCGGAAAATGCCATCCAGCATTTGGACGCCGTAGTACATGACTAGTGCGCCGATGCCGCCAATGACGACTGCGGCCCATGGGTCGACGGTGGCCGTGCCTGCAGTAATAGCCACCAGTCCCGCGAGAATGCCGTTGATTGTTAGGGCAGTGTCGTAGCGCCCAGTACGGAAGCGAGACCACAGCATTGCAGTGATGCCTCCTCCTGCAGCTGCTAGGGTCGTTGTAGTTGCAACGCTTGCGGCAAGTGCAGCCCCGCCGCCCGAAAGGGCGAGCGTGGAGCCGGGGTTGAACCCGTACCAGCCGAACCAAAGGATGAACATGCCAATGGTCGCAAGTGAGATGTTGTGGCCAGGGATAGCACGAACTTCTCCTTTGGGGCCATATTTGCCGAGACGTGCGCCCACGACGATTGCTCCCATAAGGCCGGCAATGCCTCCCACTGTATGGACGATGCCGGAGCCCGCGAAGTCTACGTAGCCGTTGCCAAGCCAGATGTCACCTTCAGTGAACGCACCCATCCAGGTGGTCGTATCCCAGCCCCAATGAACTACGACTGGGTAGATGAAGCCGGTGATGATGACGGTGTAGATAAGGTAGGCCGAATATTTAGTGCGGCCTGCGAGGGCGCCAGCCACGATGGTGGCTGCTGCCGCTGCAAAGGCGAACTGGAAGAACCATTCGGCGTAACTATCGAACCCGTTTAATGCGAAGTTTCCAAGTCCGATAAACTCGTTTGATTTGCTGCTAGCGCCATAGGCAAAAGCCCAGCCCACGAGCCAAAAGGAGATGCCTCCTACGCAGGCGTCGATCATGTTCTTCATCAGGATGTTCGCTGTCTCTTTTGAGCGAACGAAGCCAGCAGTTAGCATCGCAAAGCCTGCCTGCATGAAGAACACGAGGAAGCCCGCGATCAGGAGCCAAGCGGTATCAACGGCTCCTATGATGTCTTCAAGGGCTTCACCGTCTTGGGCAGAGACAGCGGAAATGATGCCGAGTGCTAGCAGGGCACCTGCAAGCATGGCAGTCGGCCTGCGCAAGGCCGGTAGAGCACGTTTCATGCAGTTCTCCTCGATTACCCCTCGTGGGGCGCGATGTCGAGGAAGAACCTAGGTGCGCCAGGTTTCTCTCAGATTACAGTTCTGTTTCAGTTAGGTTTCGAAACATAGTTTTCATTTGATTGGCTTCAATTGATGCCTTGCTTTGCAGTTCGCCCATTTAGACACTTGAACTTAAGAATAGATAGAACAGTCTCCATCCATCCGTGCGATATTTCACAAGCAAAAGGTTCGTGATACGCTGGTCGACGCGGCTGGTTATGGGTAGCCTTTCCCAGCCCATGTAGTTTCTGACTTGTCTGTCAAAGGAGTTGGCGTCAGCGTGAATATTGTCGTCTGCGTTAAGCAGATCCCCGATCCGGAGACGCCGGCCTCGCAATTCGCCGTTGACAATGCGGCGAAGCGTGTGATCCCTGCCCAGGGCATCGCGCCGGTGGTTAATCCCTACGATCCCCAAGCCACCGAAGCAGCCTTGCGTCTCAAGGATGCTGCAGGTGAGGGAAAGATTACCGTCATCAGTCTTGGTGAGGAATCGGCTAGAGATGCAATCAAGCATGCTCTTGCTATGGGAGCCGATGAAGGCATTTTGCTCAGCGATCCTGATTTCGAGAATATCGATAACTTTCAGACTTCGCTTGCCCTGGCGCGGGCGATCGAGAAAGTAGGGGACGTGGATCTTGTCCTAATGGGCCGAGCCTCTGCTGACTGGGATATGGGAGTTGCCCCCATCGGCGTTGCCGAACAGCTTGGTTTGCCGTGTGTCACCATCGCTAAGTCGATGGAGCTTGAGGGAGATACCCTCACCGTAGAACGGGTGTTGGATGATGGCTTCCAGACAGTGGAAGTGGATACGCCTGCTGTGGTCTCCATTTCAAACGAGTTTGGGGAACCCCGTTACCCGCAGCTTCGCCAAATCATGTTAGCTGCTAAGAAGACTGTTCAGGTCTGGTCGGCAGACGATCTTGAGCTAGAAGACGAAGACGCCGGCGAGGATAACCGCTGGCTTGGGCTTGAAGCACTCTACATACCCGAGGTGGAGAGTAACGTCGAAATAATCGAGGGTGACTCCCCTGAGGATCAAGCCCGTAACCTCGCGCTTAAGCTGCGCGAAGCGAAACTGATCTAGAGGAACGGTAATGCCTGGAACACTCATTATCGCGGAGACGGTCGAAGGGGCCGTAGCCCCCCTTTCTTTCGAGTTATTGGCGGCGGCTCGCTCGCTGGTCGACCAGGGGGGAGGCTCTGTTAGTGCTCTCGTTGCGGGCGACGAGTCTCTTGCGCAACCCCTTTTTGAACATGGTGCTGATGCCGTCTATCTGGCACCTGCTGGCTCCCTGGTTTCTGGATATGCCGAGACAGGGGTAGCCGCAGCCCTCGCCGCCTGCGAGGCGGCTGGTGCAGAAGTGGTCCTAATGGGCCAAACAAGCCTCGGCCGCGACCTTGCGCCGCTTATGGCTTTCCGTCTGAATACGGCCGTTGCCATGGACTGCCTCTCGCTTGAGCTCCAAGAAGGCCGTCTCCGTGCGACTCGTAGTTGTTACGGCGGCAATGCCAACGCTGAGGTGACATGGCGTGGTGAAACGCAAATTGCCACGCTCAAGCTGAAGGCTTGGGATGCCCTTGAGCCGGATACCAGTCGAAATGGGTCGGTTGTTCCCGTAGAAGCTGCAGGAGAGCAGCGAGTTCGTGTGATCTCTACTGAAGCGGCTGAAGCGACCGGTGTTCGCCTTGAGGACGCGGAAGTTGTTGTTTCCGGTGGACGTGGTCTCGGCGACCCGTCTGCCTTCAGCATGATGGAGGAGCTCTCAGAGTTATTGGGAGGCGCTACTGGTGCAAGTCGTGCGGCCTGCGATCTCGGTTGGTACCCGCCTTCCCAGCAAGTGGGTCTCACTGGAAAGACCGTCACTCCCAACCTTTACATTGCTGTTGGTATAAGTGGGGCGAGTCAGCACATGGCGGGAATGTCAGGCTCCAAGAACATCATCGCTATCAATAGGGATCCGGATGCCAACATGGTGCAGGTAGCGCGTTTCGCAGTTATTGAGGATTACAAGAAGGTAGTGCCCGCTCTGATCGATGCAATTAAGGGACTCGATTAGGGCGTTTCTGACGCTTCGCCCTCCTGCCCTTGGAGGTCGAGGGCAGTAAGGACAAGATCGCGTGCGAGCGGGGCTGCAAGGCTCCTGCCTTCCTTCCCGTTATCGAAAACCACAGCCACTACAGCGGTAGGGGCATTCCTTGGCGAGTAGGCCACAAAAAGCACGTGTTCCTGTCCCTCTGCTTCTTCGGCGGTCCCAGACTTACCGCCAAAGTCCTCGTAGCCTAGGTCAACGAAAACCCAGCCAGCAGTCCCCCTGGAGCTCGTCACCATTTCAAGACCCATGCGCAGATGCGAGGTGTGTTCCTGTTTTAGCGGAAGTGGATGAACCAGGATGGGCTCAATTCCAGTGAGGATTACAGGTGTCCTGAGCTCCCCGGTTAGGAAGGCGCTGTAGGCATTGGCAAGTTGTAGAGGTGTGATTAGTAGGTCACCCTGACCGATACCAAGGTTTACAGCGTCGCCGGGATACCACGGTGCGTCTCGCGCAGACTGCTTCCAGGCTGCATCGGGGACGAGGCCGGCTTCTTCATAGAGGCCTTCGACACCCGTTTGGGCTCCAAACCCGAAGGCACGTGCCATGTCAGGTAAAGCCCCTGGGGCCTCGTTGTAGAGCCTGAGGGAGATCTCATAAAAAACTGGATTGCAGGAGCGCATCAAGCCCTCTGCGATGGTTAGTTCTCCCTGCTCCCCCTCCCAGTTGCGTCGGGGTGGGTCGATTCCGTGCCAGACTGCTCCGCAGAAGATACGGTCATTCAGCTGGACGATGGCGTTCTCAAGCCCGGCAGCTCCTGTAATGAGCTTGAAGGTTGAGCCTGCTGAGTAGAGCCCCTGGGTAGCCCGGTTGTTAAGTGGGTCGTTTTCGCTAGCGGTTAGTAATCCGAGGGTACGTTCGTCTCCAAGTTCGAAAGCATTTGGGTCGAAAGAAGGTGAACTATTAAGCGCGAGAATCACATTTTTACGAGGATCCATCACGATTACCGCTCCGCGGAATCCCGCTAATCCCTCTTGGGCTGCTTGGAGCAGAGATGCATCTAGCGTTGTGTGGATGTCCTTGCCGGGGATGTACGGTCGTTCGAAGAGCACTATGGGTTCGGCACCGCCAACGGCCTCTAGGCGTGCTCCAGTTTGTCCAGCGAGTAAGGTGTTCATTGAGGCTTCGATTCCAACTGCTCCAACCCGATCGCCGGGTCTAAGGAGTTCGTTGGGCAGGGCTGTGATTTCTTCGGACGTGTACTCCCGTGTGTAGCCGACAACATGGGCGCTGGCTGGCCCGAATGGATGTATACGGCGTTCCTCGAACCAAAGAACTGCTCCTGGTACTGCCTCGACGAAACGCGCTGCCTCCTCAACCCGGGAATCAGGGACTATTCCCAGAGGTACACGCTGTTGCTGTCCAAGGGAGCTGCTAAAGGCAGCATCTACTTCCTCTGCATCGAATCCGAATGAAACAAAAGCGGCCGTTACTGCCTGGCGATTGAAGACACGGCTTCGGTCCAGTCCGATCATGCGTACGTCGAGGGTGATCGCTAGTGGTTTCCCATTTCGATCGTAAATGGCCCCCCTGACTGCCCTTTGCTGCTTTCCTTGCAACACTCTGCCATCAGTAAGTGATGGGTGCATGACAGCAGGTGTCCAGGCAATCCGTGGAATTTCTTCCTGTGAAGAATTGAAGGGAACGACAGTGGCATACTCAAGCACGCCAAAGTAGCTTGTTTCCAGGCGTACATGGAAGGTGATGTGCTGAGCACTCTCATTCGAGACGGAGACTGTAAGGGCGTTGATGGCGGCCTCTTGGCGGAAGTTCCTATGGGCCTCAGCGAAGTCTGTGTGAGTCAGAGATGCCCGCGTGCTACTGTCGAGGAGCAAATACATCGCTTCGGTGTCATCAGTCTCCCAGGCCTCTGCGAAGCGTTCGGCTACAGTAAGGGGTGTTGTCGGGGTTGCATTGGGGGTAGCTATGGGGGATGGAGGGGGCAGCTCCATGCTTCCATTGTCTGTCAAAATGCGGCCTCCGCCGGCCGCAGCGCCTGCCAAGACGCCAAGGACAACAGACGCCAAAAGGAACCTGCGTAAGGTCATGCAGTGCTCGCGCCTATTTCCCGCTCTTCTGATTGTATCAGTGCTACTAGCAGCTGCCTGCCAAGGAGCAGGCTTGGACGACCTAACGCCTGGCCCTGAGTTCGATCGTCCTGTTTCACAAGGTCCTACTCGTGAGTTACAGCTTGGCCTGGGAATACAGGCGGTTGAGGAAACTCCTGAGGCCTATGTGAGCGCTTTCGCGGGGGCTGCTACTAATGCGGACCTTGTGAGTATTGCCCGTGTTCCCCCTTGGGAAGAATTCTTCCCTGGTGGTTCAGTCTCGGAGGAGACACATGCGTTGATGCGCTTGGAGCGCGATCTGGTACGACAGTATGGCTGTTCCCTTGTCTTCGCTATCGATCCAACGGACGGTGAGGTTCAGCGCGGGCGTATAGCTGGATTGCCCGACTTTTCCCATCCCGATGAAGGATTCCTTCGCGAGGACGTCCAAGATGCTCTGGTGGCCTACGCAATTTACGTCGTAACAAACTACGAGCCCGATTATTTGCTTGTGGGGGTGGAGATCAACATGTTGCGGTCCCGATCTCCCGCCCAGTTTCAAGGCTTTCTTGAGGCCTATCGGAGGGTCTATGACACGGTGAAATCCATCCGACCCGAGACTAAAGTTCTTCCTACTTTCCAGCTGGAAGACTTATTGGGCAGGCTTACGCAGGAGCATCCTCCTCAATGGGAAGCAATTGAGGATTTTGGGGGTCGGATCGATGCACTCGCTGTTTCGACCTATCCCTATCTGTCCTCCTCTCTTAGATTCGTGCGAGAGATCCCTGAGGATTACTACAGCCAGCTGCGAACACGATTCTCTGGGGAGATTCTCATAAGTGAGGCAGGCTATGCCTCCGCTTCCAGCGAAGGGCACTCTTGGATTGGTTCTGAAGACGATCAGGAGGAGTTTCTAGTGCGTCTCTTGACGGATGCTGAGGCGAATGGCTTTAGCGCTGTTCTTTGGGTGACCGAACGCGACCCGAAGAAAGGCCACCAGGGAGGTGCGGCTGTGCTCAATGATGTGGGCTTGCGGGCCAGCAATGGTGTAGGAAAGTTGGCATGGGCGGTTTGGCAAGAATGGGCCGACAGGCCTCTGCAAGATGTGGGGAAAGAAGCAAAATAGCTTGCGACAGGGCCCCGGGGGCCGGTAGCGTGCGCGCATGGTCAAGGTTGCACTCTTCGTTCCCTGCTATATGGCAGCGCTTCGGCCCGGGGATGGAACCCATGCGCTCCGGGTTCTGGAGCGTCTGGGTGACGAGGTTACGACAATTGCAGGGCCCTGCTGTGGTCAGCCTGCATTTAACAGTGGCTATCGGACTGAGGCAAAAAGTGTGGGAAGAGCACTTCTGCGGGCAGTGCGAGGACATAGGATTGTGGTGGTCCCCTCTGGTTCTTGTACGAGCATGGTGCAGCACTACCTACCAGGACTCTGGGCCGGGCCTCGGGGCGCTAGCATCCATCGCATGAGCGAGCGTTTTATCGAGTTCGGAGCCTATGTTGCCGCCCATCCCAAAATGCCAGAGCTTCCATTGCGTCTTCCTGGGGCTGTTGCCTATCACGATTCCTGCCATGGGCGCCGTGAACTGGGGCTTACAGAAGGTGCGATCAGCCTCTTGGAGCAAGTTGAGGGATTGGATGTAAGGCGGCTTAGCTATGAGGCGGAATGCTGCGGATTTGGGGGAACTTTTACTTTGAAGGAACCCGAGGTATCTGTCGCAATGGCTAAGGCCAAGTTGGCAGATGTAGAGTCGCGTGGGGTGCGTGTTCTCGTCTCTGGAGATCTTTCCTGTCTAGCACATCTCGAGGTGACAGCCCGGGCTATCGATCAACCCCTGGAAACTTGGACCCTCGCCGAGCTTCTCGATAGGGCGATTACGTGAGTGGTTTCCGCGCCCGCGCCCGAGCTGAAATAGAGTCAGGGCCACCTGCGGCGACACTTTCGCCAATATTGCGCAAGTTGGTGGCTGATAGCCAAGATCAGCTTGCTGCGGCGAGCCCGAGTGATGCCCGGGCTCGCGCTCAAGCGGTGAGGTCATACTCGGTTGCCCATCTCGACGAATTACATCAACAGCTGAGGGAGTCATGCGCCCGCAATGGGACTGGTTATCACGTTGCTTCTAACGCAGAGGAAGCTGTGGCGATTGTCTCAAAGCTGCTTGGCGATGCCCGGCGTATAGCAAAATCGAAGTCAATGGTTGCCGAAGAGGTTGGGCTCACTGGTGCGCTCCGACTCCAAAGTAGAGAAGTTCTCGAGACTGATATTGGCGAGTACATAGTTGATATCGAAGCTCGTGGTCCGAGCCACATTACTGCTCCCGCACTTCACCTAAATCGAGCGCGTATACGTGAGCTATTAGAGGAAGCCGGAGCCGATGTTCCTGATGATGATCCTGTGCGGCTTTCGCGAACGGTTCGGGATGTTGTCGACCAGTTTTTCGTTGATGTGGACGCGGGTATTACTGGGGCAAACGCGGTCATCGCCAGTAGTGGTCGTATCGTCATTGTCGAGAACGAAGGGAACGTTTCCTTGGGTGTGACCCGCCCACCGCTGCATATTGCTATTACTGGCATGGAGAAGGTGGTGGCGGATGAGGAAAGTGCCCTTGCCATACTGCAAGTTCTTGCTCCCAGCGCTACTGCGCAGCCACTGACTGCATATACTCACTTTCTTGGTGGCCCTGAGGCAGGACGGGAACGCCATCTTGTTGTTGTAGACAATGGTCGCTCGGAAATTCTTGCTGATGATCGTTATCGCGATGTGTTGCGATGCATACGCTGTGGAGCCTGCATGAATGCCTGTCCTGTTTATACAGCGGCAGGAGGCCTCTCTTATGGGTCCCCTTACATGGGGCCGATTGGAGCAGTGATCTCACCTCTGCTTTGGCGCGATGGGCGGCACGCCGACCTTCCCTCTGCCTCTAGCCTTTGCGGGCGTTGCACAGAGGTGTGCCCAGTGGGTATTCCTCTCCATCGCATGCTGCTTGACCTTCGTTCTGTTGAGTCGGAAAGCCAAGGGTCTAAAGTTGGCCACTTGGTCTGGAGGTTGTGGAAGCTGGGTTACGCCGGTGCACAGGGACGAGTGGCAAGTTGGCTTGCAAGGTTGGGTCTAAAGTTGGGAGCTGTACTTCCCAGCCTGCCTGTTGTTGATGCCCGTCCCCTTCCTACTCCCAATCCGCCACGAGACCCTACGATGCTGATTCCCTTCGACACAATTGAGCCTGAGCCCGAGCTTGAACCTAGTTCTCCCTTTGCTGATGTGTCGTCTCTCTTCCGTGAGCGCGCTGCTGCTGTTGGAGCGACCGTGACTGAAATTGCTAAGGCTAGAGATGGTGATCACCGCGTTCGCGCAACTGCTGCCGTTGCCTCCACGGGTAGCGTGTTGCTAACCGGGAAGGAGGCAGCAAGGGCGAACCTAATGGATTCACGCCGCATTGTTGTAGAGGTAATTGAGGACACCATCGTGCGTTACCCACAGGACCTTGCTTCTTTCCTTACTCCGGAGGGCGATCTCTTGATTCTTACTGGTGCGAGCCGCACTGCTGATATTGAAAAGCGTATTGTCCGTGGTATCCACGGGCCAGAAGAGCTGGTTGTTGAGGTAGGCAGTAGCTAGATCCTCTGAATTTGTGTCGGACCGGTGGAAAAACCTTCAAGCTTGCCGCACACGTTTGCCAACAGATGCAATGGGGGAATGGAATGGACCACAGGGAACTGCTTCGTAGCCAGTATGCCTTTGCGCAGGACAACCTTGAGGCAGCTATTGCACGCTGTCCAGCAGAGCTTTTAACCAAGACTATCGGGGGAACTCTTACTAACTCCATTGGTTCGACCTACGTTCATACCGTGGTCACCCAGGATCTCATGCTGGTGGGGGGGTTAATGGGGCGCCAGCCTGTCTATCACGAGAGCGAAATAGGTAAGAAGGTGGGTTTTGAGTTACCTGAAAGTCCTGTTATCACGCAGGACTACACTACAAACCTAACTTTTGAGGTCGAGCCACTGCGTGAATATGCCGGCGCGGTGCGTGCGGCAGTGGACGGCTATCTTGAAGCAGCTTCAGAGGAGGAGCTTCAGGCTGAGGTGCCCTTTGGTCCTAAACTCCAGACGAAGCTATGGATGTTCGGGACGCTTGGTGTTTGGCATATAGCCTCGCACCAGGGCGAGATAGCCGCTCTTATGGGGCTGGAAGGGCTCCAGGGGCAGATGTTCTAGCTTACGAGGAAGTCGGCGGTGCTGCGGAACATCACACTAATACGTGGCCCTGCTGCCCGCGTCTTGGGGATAGAGTGTTCCCAATAGAGTTGGCAGGCACCGCCCATAACGAGAAGGTCCCCCCATCCGGCGGAAAACCTGACCGAAGTCCCTCCTCCATGTGGGCGCACCAAGAAAGATCGCGACTCCCCCAGAGAAAGCGTTGCAATAGTTGCTTGCCCTCTTCGGTCTTCACGACATTTGTCTCGGTGCCACGCAATGCTGTCGCTCCCGTTGCGATAGAGAGCCAGTGTTACAAGGTCGAATGGTCTGTCGTAACGCTCTCCTAGTGCATCCGCAATTTCTCTGATGGCGGAGTGCCCTGGTCCGTCCCGGGGCAGGGAGGCAGTTAGGCGCGGAACATCGATAGTTCTGTCATACATAACGCGATTGTGACTGTGCCAGCGAGTGTCATCGTGGATCAGGTCGAAGATGGGCTGGTGGCCTGCGAGGAACCCTTGCGCTTGGTCGATCCAAGACGCGTATGGCAAAGCTCTGCGCCTCAAACTGGTAAGGGTGGAATCGAAGGAAGGTTCCTCGTTTCCGAAAAGGGTTGCTTGAATAACGGATTTGGGGGACATCCCCGTACAATAAAAGAACAAACGTTCTATTTCAAGAAGAGCCCTTCGTCTAGCCTGGCAGTACACTCCAGCGATGCGCATTGGCCTGATCTCAGACACCCATATTCCTGAGTCTCGTAGAGAACTCTGGCCGCAGGCGTTCGATGCCTTTAGGGATGTCGATGTGATTCTGCATGCCGGAGATATCCACGAGTTGTGGGTGCTTGATGAGCTTGCCCAAGTTGCTCCCCTTTGGGCAGCTCGCGGTAACGGTGAGGATGGCTCCGGAGGTCGTCCAGTTCAGCCTGCTCACCCCCTCCTTCAGGAGGCCTGGGTTCTGGAGTTTGATGGCATTTGGGTTGGTCTTGTGCACGACATGCCCGTTCCAGAGATGCCACCCAATCTAACTGTAGAGCGTGCCATGGAGCGCTACTTTGGTCGGACGGATCTGGACGTGGTCGTATACGGTCATTCTCATGTGGAAGCAGTGGACGAAATTGGTGGCGTTCTTTGCGTGAACCCGGGATCGCCTACCTACCCTCATAATTTGGAAACACAGCTGGGCACTATAGGTTTCCTCGACATCGCCGACGGCAACGTCCAAGCTTCCATTTGGCAATTGACAGAAACAGGGATCGAACCGTTCGATTGGACCCGTTGGCGACGCGGGAAGAGTTAGCGGGCTTATTTGCGCATTGCGATATACTCCCAGCGTTTACTAGCAAAGGCTCAGGATTGACAGATTTGGCGGGTTCTAATGGCTCGGACCGCGGTCGACTGGCGGTATCGCCAGTTGCGCGCGCCCTCTTCATCGTGCTTGGAAGCATCTTTATTGGTGTTGGCGTGCTGGGGATCTTTTTACCCCTGCTACCCCACACTATTTTCTTCCTGCTGGCTGCTGCTTGTTACTCCCGTGGTTCTGAGCGGGCCCATACTTGGCTCATCAGCAACCGGCTTTTTGGACGGTATCTCCGAAACTATTCTGAACACCGTGGAGCAACGCCCGGTACAAAGTTGGTGACTATTGTCATGCTATGGGTGGGGCTCGCAATTTCCGCGTGGTTAATTGCCCCAGCCGCCTTGTGGGTTTATGCCATCTTGGTGGCAGTCGGCCTGGGCGTTACAGCCTACGTGCTGCGCTTGCGCACCCTGTGAGGGTAACTCCTGGCGCTTCTATTCCTCCCCGTCAGTGCTAGAGGTTTCTGTGTTCGCTGTTGCTTCCGGAGGAGTTGGGGAAGCCCCTGAAAGCAGTGCTGCCGGATCGATGATGATGTTCTCGCCAGACGGAATTAGCGCTATCTCGACGTTTGGAGCTAGCTTCTCGACAGCGAGGTACTGAATTACTTGTGGGGTTAGTGAGGCATCGAGCAAGCGGTTAGCAGTGGCCTGCGCTTCAGCACGAAGCTCGATGGCAACCGCATCACCCCTAGCGCGCTCAATTGTGGCGGCGGCGTCACCCTTAGCTCGTTCCTCTACTGCTGCCGCCTCACCCTTAGCTCGTTCCTTAGCCTGCTCGGCCTCTGCTTGTGCCTGTGCAATTTTCTCTTGCTCACGCAGGGCGTTCTGGGCTGCAATCTGCTTCTCTTCAATCGACTGTTTGAATTCGGGGTTGAAGTCGATGTTGTCGATCAGCAGGTCTGTGATGGTTATCGAATACTGGCGAAGCTCCGCATCGAGCTTGGATTGCACTTCCATCCGGATCTCTTCCCGGTTGGGGGCGATATCCACTGTCTTGTACTTGACAGTTTCGGCCTTGAAGAACTGATTGATACGTGGCTCTACAAGCTTGTCGAACCAATTAGGCCCAACATCCCTATAAAGCGCCTGAATAGCTTCTGCATCAACGCGGTAGTTGATGGTGGCTGACACTATTACGTCTTGCGTTTCTGAGGAGAAGCCGCTGACATTGTCGAAGCGTGCTTTCTGGACGCGGATGCTTTCCAGGCGGATGTCTTGCCAGGGGCCGATAAAGTTTAGGCCTTCACCCCTTTGCCCAACGATCTCACCGAACTGATAGACCACCCCTACCTTGCCCGCTTCAATCTGTTTCAGTGCTGAGAAGGCGGTATGTAGGCCTACCCAGAGTACAAACGCTATGACTGCAAGCACGATTACGATGAGCCCGCGATCGGATTCCGGGCTACCTGGCTCTGCCTCGCTGCGCATTGCTCGACCAAAAAGGAAGGCGAAGCCGCAGAGCACGATGGCGATAGCGATACTGACAAACCAGACCATGATCTCTCCTGGGCGTTGGTAGCTGAGTATGAGTTTACGTGGACTCGCTCTTAGCCGTTAGTTACCTACCGGAACTAAACTTGGGCCCAGTCATTCGTGCTAAAGATGTCCTCGCTTAGAGCGCTTCGTTGGCCGAGGAAAAGCCGGTGTCCCCCGGCTGCGCCGATCATGGCCGCATTGTCTGTGCACAATGCGGGGGGTGGTATACGAACTGGCACGGGACTACGTGTCTTCATCTCTTCCCGCAGGCGCCCGTTGGCGGCAACCCCCCCGGCTAATAACACTTCCGCCACATCAAGCTCGCGCGCTAGACGAGAGACTTTTCCTGTGAGCACGTCTACAACTGCCTCTTGGAACTCCCACGCAATCTCCCCGGGAGAAAAGCGCTCTTCGCGTACCGCGTGGAGGACGGCAGTCTTCAAACCACTGAAGCTAAAGTCGCATGTGTCGCGTAACCAGGCACGTGGTAGTCGTAGAGCCGATTCCCCTGCCGTTACTGCTAGCTTCCCAATTTCAGGTCCGCCGGGAAACGGCAGGCCTAAGAGCCGCCCTGACTTATCGAATGCCTCTCCTGCCGCATCGTCCAGGGTGCCTCCAAGGCGCTCGTACTGACCATGGCCCCGCATCAGGATCAAATCAGTGTGTCCTCCGGAGACCACTAGGCAAAGGGCTGGGAAAGTTGGTGGTGGGCCTTCCAGGAGCCAGTTTGCATAGACGTGTCCCTCAAGGTGGTTCACACCAAGGAAGGGTAGGTCACGTCCGAATGCGATGGCCTTCCCAGTGCTGTATCCCACAAGAAGGGCTCCGGCTAGTCCTGGTCCCCGGGTCGCGCAGATCCCGTCGATATCATCGAGGGTGCAGCCTCCAGTGGAGAGGGCTTCGCGCAGAACAGGAATAATTTGGCGGAGGTGCTCACGACTGGCAACCTCGGGAACAATGCCCCCGTACCTTGCATGCAGGTCAACCTGACTTGCAACGATTGAGCTGTGGATCGTTGTGCCATCCTCGATCAGGGCAGCAGCTGTCTCGTCACAGGAAGATTCAATAGCGAGGACTAACATGACTCTACGATCGTAGACTACTGTTCCCACACTGAGCTACGGAACCGCCTCTGTGAAAGGGTAGAATCCTTGCCCGGAGGTCAAGATGGCGGTAACAGTTAAGCTCTTTCCTACGCTCCAGAACCTCTCCAAGTCGAAGCGGGAGAGTTTCCAACTCAACTGGAGTGAGGGCCTCACAGCAAGGGCGATTCTCATAGATGAGGGCTTCAATGAGCGCGATCAAGAAGCTGTCCTGGCTGTCATCAATGATGTTCAGTCCCAGCTAGATACACCCATTAGCGACAGCGATACTGTTGAGTTGCGGATTAACATCCAGGGTGGCTGAGCTTGTGTCCGATTACGACATCGATTTTGCTCCTGCATATGAATTGGCGGCGTTGATACATTCAGGAGAGCTCTCTCCGGTCGTCCTCATGGAGCGTTCGCTTGCTCGCATCGGACAGCTTAATCCCAGCCTCAATGCTTTCGTTGAGGTGGATGCAGAGGGAGCCCTGCAACAGGCGGAAGTGGTTGCCCAGCTTCTCGCAGATGGTAAGGAGATAGGTCCTTTTGCGGGTCTTCCCCTTGGGGTGAAGGACCTTGAGAACGTGGCTGGTTTTGTTACTACTAGGGGTTCCAGACTCTATGCCGACAATCGTGTGGATTTCGACGACGTTCTTGTGGGTCGCCTTAAGGATGCAGGAGCAATTGTGGTCGGCAAGACGAACACACCGGAGTTCGGGCACCTTCCTTTTACCGACAATGAGTTATTCGGCGCGACCCGTAATCCGTGGGATTTGGAGCGTACACCTGGCGGGTCTAGTGGTGGTTCATCAGCTGCACTTGCCGCTGGCATGGTCCCTCTAGCAACCGCTAGCGATGGGGGTGGATCCATTCGAATTCCCGCTTGCTATACCGGGCTTTACGGCCTTAAGCCTTCACAGGGGCGCACTCCCATTGCTCCTCGTCCCATTCCCACCTGGCTCAGTATTAGCTGCTACGGTCCGCTTACTCGATGTGTTCGTGATGCTGCAATCTATCTCGATGTTGTGGCTGGGCCGCACCCCGAAGACCCCGAGTCCCTTCCGGTGCCGGGGATTTCTTATGCTGAGACTTTAGAAGAGCCCTTGCCAAAGCTACGCATTGCTTTCAACGAGACGCTAGGAGTAACCCGCGTCCAGAACGATGTTGTCCGCGAGGTCCGGGCTGCTGCCGAGACCTTTGCAGCAATGGGCCACGAGGTTGAGGAGAACAAGGACACTATCCCGGAGATGGGGGGATGGTGGGCGCGGGTCTCCGCTTTCCAGTCTCTGGGACAGGAGTGGGAGAACTATTCGACTCAACATGACAAGTTTACCGAGCGTTACGCGCGACAACTTGATCGCGCTCTAGATGTAGGCCCGACGGACTTCCAGGAGTTCCTAAAGTGCCGCGGGGAGTTGGTTTCCTGGACAGCTCGTCTTTTTGAAAGGTACGACCTGCTGCTGACGCCCACGCTTCCCACGGAGCCGTTTCCTGCAGCGGGACCTGTCCCGCGTGAAATCGAGGGGCAGGTTGGACCTAACGGTATTGCTTTTACTTATCCCTTCAACTTCACAGGCCACCCTGCCGCGTCCGTTCCCGCTGGGCTTACAGATTCGGGTCTTCCCTGTGGTCTCCAGATCGTTGGTCCTCGCCACCGGGATGATCTTGTCCTTCGCTCGTCGTATGCCTATGAACAGGCTCGTCCTTTCCCGTTGTTGCCAAGGGTAGGCTAGGAAAACAGGCGACAAGAGATGCTTTCGATCTACTCCTATACCCCTGCGTAACTATGCAGGCCTGTGATCCATAGGTTCACCCCGAAGTAAGTGAAAAGCATCAGTGCCCACATAGCGATTAGCCACCACATAGGGTCCGGCCTCCAGCTGCGTCGGAGGCGGGCTGGGACGAACCAGCGGATGATGGCTGCTCCCGCAACAGAACCCTCTCCAGCGCGAGCATGGAAATAGGCGGCTAATGCAAGCAGCACGACCAGTGCGCTCGTCTCCTTTGGGTCCCAGCCCCAGTAGCGGCCCCAAGCGCTATTCGCCCACCAGGCACCCAGGGCGATGCCCAGTGCCAGCATTGGGAATCCTACGACTACTGCCCGATGTGCTAGGTCGCCAGCGGCCTCCCCGCTCGGTAGCGAGGCGAACCGTCGACGCCCTTCACCCCCCTGTACCAGGTAGATAGCAGCCGCGCTGAACCCCACTGTTAGGACCGCATAGGAAGCCATGACTACGGTTACGTGGAGGGTCAGCAGTGGACCATTTTGGAGGGCCGGAATCAAAGGGATGACTTCATCGGGGAAGAGTGTTGCTATACCTAACAGGGTTGCCACGATGGGTAATGCAATTACTCCGAAGCGTCGTGCGTTGGCAGTCCGCTCGAATATAAGCCAGGCGACAGACACTCCCCAGCCAAGGGCGATGGTGTATTCGTACAGGTTTGAAAGCGGGGCATGCTCTACTGCGATCCAGCGGGCTGTGAGAGATACCGTTAATGCGATAGCGGTAAGCAATGCGAAAGTTGTTGCCAGTCGCCCAAGCCCTGCATTGGGCGCCCCTGTCAGGGGTGAGACCGCAATTGTGTCGGCTGGGGCCTGGGCGGCGCGCAATCGCTGCAGCCAAAGGGATGCACTTACCACATGGGCTAAGTACGTCGCTGAGGAAATCCCAGCGAGGGCAAAGCCAGTCCAGAACAGGTAGCTCGCAAGATTGACCATTACTCCGCATTGTATCGTTGGGTTTCTGGACATTCTTCGCAGGTTGTTTGGTCAAAGACAGTCCCGCGCTAACTGACCAGTAGAATGCATTCGTTGCGGCTCTCGCCGCAGGAAGGCCATGATGCAAGGCACTCATAAAGTCCATTTCGGTGTCAATGTGCCGCAGATAAAGCGCACATGGGGGGAGGCGAGTGCTGCTGCACTGGAGTTTGAGTCGCTTGGTTTTGACTCCATCTGGGTCAATGACCATCTCTATGGACCACAGTCTCCCCAAACTCCTATCCTCGAAGCGTGGACAGCTATAGCTGCTTTGGGAGCGATAACCAAGCGGGTCGAAATTGGGACGCTCGTTACCCCAGCGGGAATGCGCAACCCAGCTCACTTGGGAAAGATGATTGCGACCGCCGATGAAATTGCCGGAGGGAGAATCATTCCCGGCCTAGGGGGGGGCTGGATGGAACGGGAGTTTACTGATTTTGGAGTGCCCTTCCTCTCCACGCGGGAGCGGCTTCGTCAGCTGGAAGAAACCGTGGTCCTGTTGAAGCGCATGTGGACTCACGAAGACCCTGTGACATTTGAAGGTAGGCACGTGCGAGTCGAGAACCTCGTTTGTGAGCCGAAGCCGCCCCGTACGCCCCCTATTCTTATTGGGGGTGCCGGTGAGAGGGTGACTATGCGTATCGCAGCGGAGCATGCTGATATCTATAACAATTTGGCGGGGCACCATTCGGATCTTGCACAAAAGGTTTCGGTGCTGCGTGAGCATTGTGCTGCCCTCAGGCGAGATCCATCCGAAATCATCGTGAGTCAGCAGTGCCTGGTCACGATCGCTCCGGACGAGGAAGCAGCTGGCCCGCTGATTGATCGAGCCCAGCGCATCTTTGGTGGCCACTTGGGCGACCCGACGGGTCCCTTAGCCCTTTCTGGTAGCCCTGAGCGTATTCGTGACCAGATAGCAGCCAACCGTGAGGTGGGTTGTGACATGTTTGTGATTGAGTTCTTTGGCCGTGATACTCGCGAACCAGCCCGGCTCTTTGCAGAAAAGGTGCTGCCCTACATATAGGGATGTACCAACGGCAGCCTAAAACTGCTCTTGTTTTGCGCGGTAGGATTGTTGTTGCGGGGGAGTGGATAGGGCCCGGTGGTCCTCGCCGTCTTCAAAACGGTCGCCTCGTCGCCAGCGCGGCGAGGGGTGGGTTCGACTCCCATGCACTCCCGCCAGCAGTATGTGGAAGCCCACAGGAGTACTTGTTATACGTCCAGGTTTTGGACTTCTTTAGCATGGGTTTGAATAAAGCGTCGTCGATGGCTGACGTCCTCACCCATTAGCTCTGAAAAGATGCGGTCTGCCGCGGTAGCATCCTCGATAGTGACCTGCAAAAGGATCCTTGAATCCGGTTTCAGTGCTGTCTCCCAGAGCTGGTCGGCATTCATCTCACCAAGCCCCTTAAAGCGCTGCACATTGCCCTTTTGCTTCTTTCCCCGTTGAAAATCCTTGAGTTCTGCGTCGGAAAAGAAGTAGTTGGTGTTCTTGCCTTGTTGCAGGCGGTAGAGGGGCGGTTGGGCGATGTAGAGGTTACCTCTCTCGATTAATTCGACCATGTTCCTGAAGAAGAAAGTCAGGAGCAACGTCCGAATATGGGCTCCGTCCACGTCCGCATCGGTCATGATTATGACCTTGTGGTAGCGCAGCTTGGTGATATCGAAGGTATCGCGGATGCCTGTGCCCAGGGCAGCGATGATGAGGCGAATAGCCTCGTGACCAAGCATCTTTTCTGGGAATGCCTTTTCAACATTTAGGATCTTCCCACGTAGGGGCAGGATGGCCTGGGTGTGGCGATCCCGTCCTTGCTTAGCTGACCCGCCTGCGCTGTCACCCTCGACGATAAAAATCTCCGACTCCTCTGGGTCTCGGCTGGAGCAGTCGGCCAGCTTACCGGGCAGGTTCCCGCTCTCTAAGGCACTTTTGCGATGAACGAGGTCTCTCGCTTTTCGGGCGGCTTCGCGGGCCCGCGCAGCGGTCATTCCTTTTTCGATGACGCGTCGTGCATCTGAGGGGTTCTCTTCGAGATGCTGTGTGAGCGCCTCACCTAGTGCGCCTTGCACGTGTGCAGAGACTTCGGCATTGCCTAGACGAGTCTTCGTCTGACCCTCGAACTGCGGCTCTGGCAGCTTAACCGAGACAACTGCTACTAGTCCCTCGCGTACATCTTCACCGCTAAGGTTTGAATCCCCGTCTTTCAGAACCTTAGCCTTACGTGCATAGTCGTTTAGAACTCGAGTCAGAGCACTGCGGAATCCAGTCAAATGGGCGCCGCCGTCAATCGTGTTGATTCCGTTCGCAAAGGTAAAGACCGATTCATTGAAACCGTCGTTGTATTGGATCGCACATTCGATCGAGTTCCCCTCGACCTCTCGCTCAACATAAACGGGATCGTGGTTGAGCACGGTTCGATCCCGGTTCACATGCCGCACAAAGCTTTGAATGCCGCCCTCAAAGTAGTAGTTCATCTCGCGCCCATCGCGCTCATCAAATAGCCGGAACCAGGTGCCTTTCGTTAGGTAGGCGTATTGGCGCAGCCGATCAGCCTCAATCGCGAAATCGAACGAGGTGGAGTCGAATACTTCTGAGTCTGGCTTGAAAGAAATCGTTGTGCCGGAGTGACGGTCTTCCTTAAGGGGCTTGGGTGCGAGCTTATTGAGCGCCTCACCGCGCGAGTAATCTTGGCGGTAAATCTTGCCCCCGTGCTTTTTACCCTGGGCCTCTGGGTCCGGAACGACCTCGACCGACATTTCTTCGGCTAGTGCATTTACAACGCTTGCGCCTACTCCATGCAGTCCGCCAGATACCTTGTATCCGCCCCCGCCGAATTTTCCGCCGGCGTGCAGCACTGTCATCACCGTCTCTACAGCAGTTTTACCCGTTTGTTTCTGAACGCCTACAGGAATGCCTCGACCGTTGTCGCTGACGGTGCACCAGCCATCCGCACGGAAGGTAACCTCTACGCGGTCGCAGAAGCCTGCCATAGCTTCATCAACAGCATTGTCAACGAGCTCTTTAACCAGGTGGTGGAGACCGGCCTTGTCAGTAGTCCCGATGTACATACCGGGTCGACGGCGAACCGCCTCCAGGCCTTCGAGCACCTGAATATTAGCTGCGGTGTAGGTGCTTGAGCTGGCCTGTTCTATCGCCATATGCTGCCTTGTCGGGGGGTGTACCGCGACGCACCGAGTGCGCCCGCGATTATTGTTAGGATTGTTGTGCATTTTATCACAAAAAGGGACTTGGCCGCCAGCTTCTGGGCCGCTTAGAAAGGGTCAAAATGCCCATAAACACTAGGCTCCTTTGGTATTTCAGAGAGGTCTTTGGTGTTATCCATCCCTATACTGGAATGAGAACCTACGAAGGTATGGTTTTAAGAGGTTTCTTGCCTGTTCCTTTTCTTGAATTTGCCTTAGACACGGTGGTCGACTTGGAAGGGCCTTAGGCTCCTATGGGACTCATTGATCGCTTTCGCAAGTTCGAACGACCACATCCACCAGAACGGATTAGTTCGGGCGCGATCGGATGGGTGCAGAACGAAGTACATAAGCCTCGGCCTCATGGCTGGGAACATGTTGAGAGTCGTATCGTTCTGCTTCCTGAATTTGCGGAAGGGCTTCGGGGAATTGAGGAATTTAGCCACCTAATTGTCGTCTTTTATATGGACTTGGCTGTAAACGCTCCCGAGAAGCCCTTGTCGGTTACGGTTGAGGGTTTGGAGACGGGAATCTTTGCGACTCGCAGTCAACTCCGGCCCAATCACCTTGGGGTGGCTGCCGTGCGTTTGCTTGGGCTAGATCAAAAAACGTTGCGAGTGCTTGGCCTCGATGCTATTGACGGTACACCTGTACTTGATTTGAAACCCTATCTACCCCGCTATGACGCTCATCCTGACGCGACCAACCCTGGCGAATAGAAATGCCAATTTATCTGTTCAAAATGCTTTCGCCGCAGACTACCAGCAGTGACAGCTACAACTTATCCCAAGCTAGGTGGCGGAGAGGGGGAGATTCGAACTCCCGGTGCATTGCTGCACACCGCTTTTCGAGAACGGTACCATAAGCCACTCGGACACCTCTCCGAGAGCGAGTCTAGCAACGTACCCGAATGCGTGCGAAATCAGGAGTGGAGGCGACATTGGAACCATTTACAGTTGCCTGTTGCCAGGTCCGTGCCTTCGATCTTGAAAGGGCAGAGGAGAACCTTCTAGGTCTGCTACGGGCCTTAGACGAGGCTGGTGAAGCTGGTGCCCAGCTTGTGGCACTCCCTGAATGTGCTTATCCCGCCTACTACGTGCAGGACTCCGACCCGTATTCGAAGCCAGGGGTGCGTCCCTTCGCGGAGGTGGCAGCCCTCTTTGGGGCTAAGGCACGTGAGTATGGCTACTGGCTGGCTGCTGGTATGGCTGTTCCCCATCAAGATGGTTCACTGACGAACAGCGGGGTCATTTTCAATCCAGCCGGGGAAATGGTTGGAAGGTACGACAAGGGCTTCCTCTGGCATTTCGATAACCGTTGGTTTAGGCGAGGTGAAGCTTTCCCCGTTTTCGATGCTGGGTTCACTCGCTTTGGTGTGCTGATTTGCGCAGACGGTCGTCAGCCGGAGATTGCTCGAGCCCTTGCTGTTAACGGGGCCGAAATAATCCTTGATCTGACCGCGTGGGTCTCTTGGGCAAGCAATATTGAGGAACTAAGCACTACACAGTGTGAGTACCTCATGCCCGCACGTGCCTTTGAAAACGGTGTTTGGGTAGCAGCGGCCGACAAGTGGGGACCGGAGGGAAACACGCTTGTCTATGCGGGGCGCTCTTGCGTAATCGACCCCCAAGGCAATTCGCGTGTGGATGCTCCTAGTACAGGTGATACTTTGGTCACCTATGTGATTGACCCTGTGGAGACGTTTTCCACCACCGTTCCTCGCAGGCCGAACCTATACGGTCGTCTGATGGAACCGTGGGAAGACTCCCCAGCCAAGTCCTTCCTAGATGAGCCTATGGTCCCCGCTGACGAGAACCGGCGTATTGCAGTTTTGCCGGGCTCCGGGGACGGTTTTGATGCGGCGATGTTGGTCTCTCGTTATGAGGCACTCCGCGCCCAAAACTGCGATTTAATTGTGATCGGGGGAGAGTCTGGAAATGAGGGCTGGCAAACTGCTATGCCGGCGATTGAAAAGGCGGTTCAGGTAAATGGCGGTGTGCTAGCTTTTGCCGTCTCCACCAATGGCTGCACGATGGAACAGGTAGCCGTTCTTGTGACTCCTGACCAGACTCTTGAGCACCGCTCTACGCACGGACGAGGTATTGATTTGGGTGAGTCGTTTGCGCCCGTAATATCTACTGATGTCGGCAATGTGGGTCTTCTCTGTGGAGATGAGGGTCTTGTGCCTGAGGTTGGCCGGTGTCTGGCTCTTGAAGGGGCTGATGTTCTTGCGTGGTCCAGTTTTGGGGAGCACCCAATGAATGAACGAATGGCCCGCACCCGTAGTGATGAGAATCGTGTGTATACCACTGCGGCTTGGACAGGAGGAGGTGTGATCACCTCCCCTACTGGTGCTCCCCTCACTGCCGTGCCGGCCGGGACTGACTTGGCAATGGCTGCGCAGGTCAATCGCGCAAACGCCCGTTGGAAAGACATGGCTCCCAGCACGCATGCTTTGCGTGATCGGGTACCGGAAGCTTATGGAGCGCTTGTCTCTAACCGGTAAAGGCTTGGGCTAACTGCCGCGTGGTTTCAGTACTTCGACTGTTAGTTCGCTAGGAATGGAAGCGCGAGTCACGGTTAGCCGAGGATTGGGCTCGGGGGTGTTGCCTGCCTCGCTTAGGAAGCGGTCTATTGGATCCAAGTGAGTGCTGTCGAGGTCTGTGCGGTAGTTCATTGGTACCACGATGTTGGGGTCTATACGTTGCATCAGATCCGCCGCTACCGATGCTGAAAGCGAACCACCACCACCCACCGGCATCAGCAGGACATCTACGTTCTCAAAACGCTCGAGGATTTTGGAGTCTGGTGACGTACTGGGGAGCCCCAGATGTACGATGTTCACTCCGTCAATCTCGTAGGCGAATGCCATAGTACGTCCGTCTTCGCGGGGGATAGGGATACCTGTAATGAGGATTCCGCGAACCTCGTATTCCCCTGGTGCCTCGACAACCAAAGGATCGCCACGAACACCTTCATGGTTGCTGATTTCAGGATCGTCACTACGGCTGAGGGTGACGACCTCAGCACTAGTCCGTCCCAGCCCGTACCCGGTAGAAGCCGCTACGGGATCTGTTAAAACGGCGCCCTCGCGGCCACGAAGGCGGAAGCATGTGCGTCCAAGCCAGCTGATCTCCACCAAGAGCATCGTACCGGCGAGCTGGGAAATGCGGAAGGAAAGGCCAGAATTAGCGCTGGAGGAGGACGCTTGCGTTGGAGCCTCCTAGCCCAAGCGATGTCACTAATATGCAGTCGAGCCGCTCCTCACGGGTCTTCCGTACGATACTGAGGTCAGAGCGTTCGGGTGACTCCTGAAAACCTGCTGTCGGTGCAACCTGTTGGAGTCGCATTGCTTCTAGGGCGTAGGTCATTGCAAGTGGGCCACTAGCTGCTAGCGTTTGGCCCAAAGCTCCTGCAGGTGCGGTAACGCTGGCGTAATAAACGTGTCGTCCGAACGTTCGTGTGAGTCCAACTGCGTCAGAGGCGTCTCTGTAAGCGCGTCCATCTGCGCATGAGGCAACGTGATCCACTTGATTCTGCAGGTAACCTGCGGCCCCCAGGGCAGCCTGCATTGAGCGTCCTGCCTCCGTTGCATCACTTGGGTCTAGTGGTTCGGCTAACGGGTCGAAGGTGCGTGTTGCTCCTGCGATGCGGGCGTGAACTGTTGCTCCTCGCTCCCTCGCGTGGTTTTCGCTTTCCACAACGATGTAAGCAGCACCCTCAGCAGGGATGCAACCGTTGGGATGGGCGTCGAGGGGGTGAGCCTCCTCTGGTGCGATCATGTCTTGTTGAGCAAGGTGAGCAAGGACGGCTGGCTGTAGGGCCTGTGCTGCCCCTGCCACTACTACATCTGCCTCTCCCTGAGCCACTATTCCAGCCGCCTCTGCTATGGCCGAGAGCCCGCTCGACTCAGCTCCTGTTAGGCTCATTACCTTTCCCCTAACGCCTAATGCTCGCGCTACGAGCTGGCCGTACGGTACGAACAGAGTGGCCTGTCCTGGGGCGCGAAATGCAAGCCCATCTGTTACTGCGAAGCGTCGTGAGTCCGCGATTCCTGCCGTTAGGCCCGCCGCCTCGACTGCTTGTAGGGCAGCATCGAGGCCTATCATTGAACCCCGGTCTAGGAAGTGAGCAAGGTTGCGGGGAATGCGTGGGTGGGGGCGGTAGTTGTCCCCAATGGGTCCGGCCCTGAAGGTATCCGGGCTATCTTCAGGGGACCAGTTAGTTGCAGGGGACTGCCCTTCTACTAGTGCTTTCCACAACTTCTCCACGCCGGTTCCGTATGCAGTCACGGCCCCATACCCGGTCACGACTGGTGTGGCGGTAGAGCCTGACAAGGGCTCGAGCGGAGATTGTGGCGCGTCGCTCAGCTAGTCGAGGTCCTCATCAAGAAAGTCGTCGACCCCTGCGGTGCGACGCATTACGACCACCACTGAGGCGGCGACCGCTAGGAGAACGAGGAGAGCAAGAATGCGCTTCATGCGTGGACAACTCCTTAGCCAGCCGTAAGAGGGGGGCAATTATAGCAGTCTCGTCTTGTAGGCATTGAGGTCTAGGCGTGGACCTCTGTCGTGCGGACATCCCCGAGAAAGGCTCCGAGTGCTGCCTCGAAATCGCGTGGTGCGACGAACGGTGCTCCATGTCCGCATCTGCTTAGCGTTACGAGTCGTCCATTTGGGAGAGTTTTAGCTAGTAGATGTGCTGCTGGTAGGAGAGGGTCGTTTTCTCCTGTCACTATGAGTGTAGGCACTGTGAGGGAAGACAGCTGAGTTAGCAGGGCGGCATTACGGCTGGCGCGCGCCTCGTGCGCGCTTGCGAAGGCGGCAGCTTCTACGTGCTTGTACCGCCCTCTTATGGACGAGCGTATGTAGGCTCTAGTTAGATGCTCTGTTGCTCTGTTGGCTGCTCGCGCCATCCCGAAACGTCTGGCAAGTCCACCCTGCTCAGCAAGTAGCGCTTCCCGGGCTCTTAGTGGTCCGTCGTAGGTGGGGTGGTCGCTAACCGGGTTGGCACCACTGAGCACCAGGAACTCAATTCGCTCAGGAGAACTCAGCGCGAGCTGTAGAGCGACTTCCGCGCCGAAGCCAGACCCGACGACGACGGTACAGGTCTCAATGCCTTCAGCACTAAGCAGAGCAGCAAGATCTCCCGCGTACTGGTCTAACTCCGGAGATGTGTCTAGATCTGATGGTGCTCCGCTTTCCCCAAAACCCCTCAGGTCGGGCACGATTGTGCAGAAATCCTCACCCATGTTTCTGGCCAGGTCTCGCCAGACCCGCCGGTCGTCGGGAATGTCGTGCAGCAAAAGAGCAGCGGGTGCGTCTTGTTCCCCGGAAACGTCATACGCTAGCGTCCAGTCTCCGCAATCAAGCCTGGGCAACTAAGCCAACTTGTCCCGGGAGTATGAGCGAAAGTTGTTAATGCAACGGCGTACCATATTTTTAAGGTTTGTTCGCAGGTATGAAATGCCGAAATGCAACAGTTCTTTGATGCGGTTACTCATTCCGATTCGGTCTAGGTAGGCCACTGCAATCCAGCACACGGTCACAACGAAAGCACCCGCCAACATGTCTAAGAAGAAATGGTTACCGGTGACTACGATCGCCCACCACATAAGTAAAGACATGGCTACGGCCAATGCCCTAAGCCATGGGCTTTTGGTGTTCACCCAGATGCCTGCTGAGGCTAGGGCAATCCAGCCGAAGTGGAAGCTGGGTAGGGCGGCGAAGTTGTTTATGAAGGGACCAGGTTGCAGGTAAACCACCTCTGCGCTTCCGTGAACGGTATCAACGAAGCCGAAATCTATTCCAGAGAGGTGAATAAGCCGGGGCGGGGCCGTTGGAAGTAACCAATAGGAAGCGATTCCGATAGCTCCGGAGAGCAGCATCACGTTGCGTAAAAAGCGGAAGCGTGAGGGGTCCTTGATGGCTAGCCAAGTCCCGATAAGCGCGAGAACAGGGTAGTGACCCCACGCATAGACCTGGTTGGCGATAGTCATCAAGATGTCGTACTGGAGAAAAACCTCTTGCCAATGCAGTTCCGCGAAGATGCCGAGGCGTTTTTCGAGATCGATGATCTGCAGTCCTCGACCTACTGAGGATTCGATGTCATCGGGTCGCCCGCCGCGAGCGAAAAAATAGATCCCCAAGGCAAAGATTGTGCCAACCATTTCCAGGAACGCCACGGCCAACCGATGGCCGTCTAGAAACCAAGGACGAGGCTCAGTGCTTTGTTGGAAACAGAACTGCAGACGCTGCATTCCCTCCCTCTTTAGGCCTGCTGCGCGCAAGGTTTTGGCCTAATGAGGCTACCAGCCTCACCCTGCCTCTTCAAGAAACTGTCTAGATTGTGTTGCCGCTGCTTGCGGTCGGTCAAGGAAGCGTTAGCATGGTCTGTGCGATGGCTGAAACAACTAGTCCTGACGCTGTTCCTGCTTTTGGTCCCGATAGCGAGGAAATGCTCCGGTGTAACCGTTGCGAGCTGCGCTATATCCCTTCAAAGTCGACCAGTTCACTGCGTCTCACCTATTGCAGTTTTCTTTGTGAGTTAGGTGACCTCGGCTTTAGCATTGCTGGTCTCGAACATATGGAGCCGCAGCCCAAGGCAATTGAGGCTCCAACTGTTGATTTAGAGCCCCAAGAGAGCGAACCCGAGAGCGAACCCGCAGTCGTCGAGTAGGGTTTCCCCGGTTACCTAGTTCTGCGTACGAGACCGTGCGCTACCATGCCATTCATGAAGTCCTACGCCATCACTGTTGTTGGGGGTGCGGGGATCGTCGGGCGCGAGTTCCTCAAGATTCTTGATGAGCGCGACTTTCCTGTCGGTCGATTACGCCTCCTGGCAACGAAGCGCTCCGCCGGCTCAACGGTCGAGTTTCGCGGTTCGAGTATCACGATCGAGGAGGCTTCGTCCGACTCCTTCACTGGTGAAGATGAGGTTGTATTTCTCTCGGCTTCAGGGGATGCCTCACGGCAGTATGCGCCACTTGCACGTGATCGAGGTGGATTTGTAATCGATGATTCGAGTGCCTTCCGTATGGACTCCGGGGTACCACTTGTTATTCCGGAAGTGAATGCTCATGCGCTTGACTGGCATCGCGGAATTGTTAGTCAACCTAACTGCACGACTACTCCCATGGTGATGGCGCTCTACCCTATCCATCGTGTGAATCCTCTGCGGCGCATCATCGTTAGTACTTATCAGGCGGTGGCTGGGGCTGGCTCAGCTGCTGTTGAGGGCTTGCGAGCTGAGACGACAGCTGCTCTGGTGGGTCGGCATGAACCTTCCGGCACTCAGAAGCGTGAGATTGCCTTTAACGCTGTACCCCAGGTTGATGTCTTCACTGAGGATGCCTCCACAAAAGAGGAGGCCAAGATGGCAAATGAAACCCGCAAGATCTTAGATGCCCCAGATCTGGCAGTTAGTGCAACTTGCGTGCGTGTTCCCACATTCTTTGGCCATGCCATGTCCGTCTGGGCTGAGTTCGAGCATCCTGTGGATCCTGACGAGGCACGCGAGGCGATCATGAATATGCCCGGTGTTCGTGTCGTCGACGAACCTGGTGCTGAGCGCTATCCAACCCCCTTGGATGCCGCAGGAAATGACGATGTGCTGGTGGGACGTATTCGAGCAGACAGCTCCCGTGCAGGGGCCATCACCCTCTGGGCTGTAACGGATAGCATTCGCAAAGGTGCTGCTACTAATGTGGTCCAAATCATCGAAGAAGCTGATAAGCGTGGGCTTGTGGGTCCGTCGGCCTGATAGCCAATAGGCAGCTGCACCGCTAGGCTAGCGCCGTCATGCCGCACGTACAGCTTCGAGATATTGTTGCTTACTATGAAGAAGCGGGTTCGGGATCGCCCCCCTTACTGCTGATAGCAGGACTTGGTGGCCATTCGGGGCTTTGGTCGCTGCAACTTCGCTCATTCTCGCTGTCTCGCAGGGCTATTGCTTTCGACAACCGCGGGTCGGGGCGCAGTAGTGCTCCGGATAAGCCTTACTCCATAGCTAATATGGCGGATGATGCCTGCCAACTCCTGGATATGCTGGACGTTGAGCGGGCAAGCGTAGCGGGCTACGGGATGGGGGGTTCTATTGCTCTTGAACTTGCCGCCGAACACAGTGACCGCGTTGAGAATCTTGTCCTGATTGGGGCCACTGCTCGGCCCAGTGGCCGTCATCGCCTTGTGACAGAGGGGTGGACTGCCGCTCGCCGCTCCAGCCTGAGTCGTGAGCAGTCTTTCGCGCTTACTGCCCCCTGGCTCTACACCTCCGAACTTCTCGCCGATCCCTCCCGTCGAAGTCAGGCTATCGAGAGTGGTACCAAGGACCCTTACCCTGCTCAGGACCACGCTTACCTCCGGCAGGGGCAGGCCTTTCTCGGTTATGACGCTACTTCTAAGTTGTCGGCTATTGAGCAGCCTTCCCTCGTACTTGTTGGGGAAGAGGATATCCTCGTGGATGCTGCGGATGCAGCTGGTCTGGCAGAGGCGCTGCCTAATGGTTTACTTCGTCAGCTGCCGGGTGCCCACGCTGGTCTCGTTGAGCACCCACAGGCATATTCTGCAGCCATCGGAGAGTTCCTTAACGCCCCTGTTCCTGCAAGCTAGGTAAATTGGCAAAGGGCCGATTGAAGAGCGTTAGGTCCTAGCAGAGCCAAGAGATGGGCTTCCTCCCACGTTCTTAGTCTGTTCCAAGTTACTTATGAGCAGCTCGTTGATAGCACTGCGCTGGGTTGCCTTTGAATTAATGTTGCGACCCATAGGTACTTCTTGCAGGTAGTAACCTTTGTAGAGGTCTCGGATGAGTGGGTGGTCCGAGTTCGATAACAGAGTGGGGACACCACGGGCAGTAAGGTTTTCAAATACCTCGCGCAATCGATATTGTTCCTCGATGCCAAAGCCATCTCGTGTGTAGCTTGTAAAGACCGACGTCTCGCTCAGCGGCTGATAGGGCGGGTCGAGATAGACGAAGTCCTCTGACTGTGCCCGGTTGCACGCCTCCTCGAAATCAAGAGCTTCAATCGTTACATTCGTCAGGGCTTTGGATGCCTCTTGTAGTCCTGCTCGGTCGAGAATGCGAGGACGCTTATGCCGCCCGTGGGGAACGTTGAAGTGTCCTTGGCTGTTAACTCGGTAAAGCCCGTTGTAGCAGGTCTTGTTGAGGAATAAGAGTCGGGCAGCTTTCGTTGAAGGCATCCTCGGGCGACGCCTGTCTCGTACCTGGTAGTAGAAAACCGGGCGCTTCGACTCTTCTAGCATCAGATACTGCCGGGAGAGGGTAGCAAGTGCTGCAATGATGCTTGCTACGTCGTCTCGGATTACCTGGTAGGTTGCAATGAGGTTGGGGTTGCCGTCGCCGATGAAGGCATCTTGGAAGAGGCTTAGCTCCTGTAAGGCGAAAAAGACTGAACCGCCACCGAGGAAGGGTTCGTGGTATCGCCTTATGGGAATGGAATGCTGGTCGAGGCAGTCGACAATTAGAGGGGCAAGTTTGCCCTTCCCGCCAGCCCACTTCAGGAATGGCTTCGCCACCAACCCATTGTAAGCAGGGTGAGTCCCAGGTTAGCTAGTGTTAGACGTATCAGGTTTCTCTTGGAATCCCGCAGCTTTCCTGATTGTGAAATAGCAAGCCAAGAAGAATGCGAGGCTAATTGGGGATGTGATGCGGCTGATGATGACGTACTCGTTGGCTGAGAACTCGCCAAGGAGAAAGATGCGGAAAATACCTGTGCCGATGTTGTACGCCATAAACACAAGCGTTAGGTATATGAATACGCGGTGTTCCGGCTTCATGAGTGGGCGCAGCGCGGGAATGCTCTCTCGCGCTACTGCGCCTACCAGAGGCTTGCCAATGACTACGCTACCGATGCATACGGCTGCGATGAGGAAGTCACTTGCAATGTTCTGTGCAGCGAAGGCCTTTGCGCTGTTCACCGCCAATCCAACAGCTGCTGAGCCTGCTACGACCACAAAGCCGAGGACCGTTATGACGCGGATTACGCCACTGTCACGGTTTTTCGCAAAAACCCATGCTGATGCCACGAACGAGGCTACGATCGCTACCTGTGTTCGCCACAAATCCTCGGGCCAGAACGAATTCGACAAAAGGAACACAACGAGGGGTAGGGCACTCCAGAAGATGCGCCAGTCAATGGCGCTGAAGTCTCCTTGAAGTAGGTGCCTAAATTCTGGAAGTCTGGGGGCGTTGGGTACGCCTTCGGCCGACTCTTCTGGCCCATTTATTCCTGATTCAGACCCCACGGAGTCAGCATACGGTACCTGCTGCGAACACTGTTAGGGGCAACAGATCAAGGATGCAGGCGGTATCATCGGGCTACCGGTTGGATAGGAGACCTGATGCCCGCCCTGGAAGGCATGCGTGTACTTGATATGACCCAATATGAGGCGGGTACCTCGTGTACGCAGCTACTAGGCTGGCTGGGCGCAGATATCGTAAAGATCGAGCCCCCTGGCAGGGGTGACCCCGGACGAGGGGTTGTTATCCCTTCTGGGCTTCCCCAATACTTTCTCAACTACAACAGCAATAAGCGCAGCATCGTCATAGATCTCGCTTCCGAGGAAGGGCGAGCCCTCCTCTTGCGTATGGCCCCCAGTTTTGACGTCTTCGTCGAGAACTACGGTCCCGGAGTAATTGAGAAGCTCAACCTGACCTACGAAATAATGAAGGAGGTCAACCCCTCGATTATTTATGGGCGCTTGAAGGGTTTTGGTCTCACTGGCCCTTACTCTGGTTTTCCGGCTTACGACTGGGTGGCGCAGGCTGCTGCAGGTACGTTCTCTGTTACGGGAGAAGCTGGAGGACCACCTACTAGGCCAGGTCCCACTATCGGAGACTCTGGTACGGGTGCGCAGTTGGCTCTCTCCATTACTGCTGCGTACGTCCAGAAGCAGCGAACCGGAGAGGGACAATTAATCGAAATCTCCATGCAAGAAGCGGTTACTCTCTTCATGCGCACACTTGGTTTGAGAACGTGGGGGGAGGCTCCACAGGAGAGAACTGGCAATCGTCGTGGCCCTGGCACCGATGTTTATCCCTGTAAGGGGGAAGGGCCAAATGATTATTTGTTCGTAATGATCGTGACTATCGCTCAGTGGGACGCCTTCTGCATGACTATCGATCATCCTGAGCTAATTAGCGATCCTCGCTTCGAGACGCAGCGCGGGCGATTCGAGAATGCTGCAGAGTTTTATGATTTGGTTGCTGAGTGGACAAGACAGCGCACTAAGCATGAAGCAATGGAGGAGCTCGGCAGTGCTGGTGTCCCTTGCTCCGCCACGCTGGATACCTACGAGCTATTTACTGATCCCCATTTGAGTGAGCGCGGCCTCGTAGAAGATCTGGAGCACCCCGAGTTGGGTCCAGTAAAGGTTATGCGCATGCCTGCTCTGCTCTCTGGGTCAGACGTTGCTCTAGTGCCTGCCCCTATGCTCGGTGAGCATACCCGCGAAGTTTTGGCAGAACTTGAACTCACTGAAGATGAGATCGGATCGCTCTTCGAACGGGGAGTAATTAGTTAGGAAATAACATGCAGGGCTTTGGGGTAGGAGAGAAAGTCATCCTAGGCCATCATTGCTCCGTCTACTGGTAAGAATACCCCGCTCACATATGAGGCTTCCTCAGAGACAAGGAACGTCACTACGTTTGCAATCTCTTCGGGTGAGCCGAGCCGTCCTCCATCAAGAGAAGGACCACTGCCACCCTGACTACCTGTTGGCCCGTTCTCGTTTGAGTAGAGCTCTGCTGCTTCGGCTGCGGCCGCATGCAACATGGGAGTATCAATGGCTCCTGGGCAGATGGCGTTCACCCGGACCCCCTGCGGTCCGTATGCTCGTGCCAACGAACGAGTCAGGTTGATGACGCCCGCTTTTGTCGAGCCATAGAGCCCCTGCAACGGTACTCCGTGTAATGCAGATACTGAGGAGGTGTTCACGATGGATCCCCCGCCGGCTGTAATCATGTGGCGGATGGCGTAACGGCATCCAAGTAAAACGCCTCGCAGGTTGATTGCCATCATCTGATCCCACTTTTCCATAGGGTCGTTGATGGAGTCGAACCAGTAGTGTACGGCGGCGTTGTTGTGAAGGATGTGCAGGCCGCCTAGCTCGTTAATGGCATAGGCGGAGATGGCCTGCCAGTCGTCCTCGCTGGCGACATCGGCGTGAATGTAATAAGCCTCTCCGCCGGCCGCGTTAATCGTTTCAATCGCAGCTTGTCCAGCCTCATCATTCACGTCAGTACCGATCACCCGTGAGCCTTCTCGGGCCCATCGTTTTGCAACTGCTTCCCCCATTCCCATTCCCACTCCGGTGACGATCCCTACCTTGCCTTCGAGAAGCATTGTGTCCCATCCTTCTTTTTTGGTGGCTCGCGACAGAATTCTGCTGCGCGCACGTCAGCCTACCTCAAGGCAAAGGCAGAAGATGGTAATTCCAGATTAGCCTCTCTCTCTGCTACTATCCGGCGCGAATCAAAGACCTTAAGAAGGTTTTGAGGGGAGTCTTAAAAAAATGACCGAAACTCTGACTGGTACTGATCGATCGGCTGGCGTGGCATACAACCAGCTCTTGGCTGAGGATAGCCATCCCGTACCGGAGTACTTGCTCCGTGATTCCCCCCTAGATCGTGGCGAGCCAACCCTTGTTCCTGTGGAGCGATACATCTCGCGTGAGTGGCACGACATAGAGATCGAAAAGCTCTGGAAGCGCGTCTGGCAGATGGCCTGTCATGAGGATGATATTCCCGATGTCGGGGATTACCTTGTGTATGAGCTTGCTGACTTGTCCTACCTTGTGGTGCGTGTGGGTGAGGAGGAATTCAAGGCCTATTACAACGCTTGTCTCCATCGGGGACGTCTGCTTCGAAACGAAGATGGCAAGCGCGCCCGTGACCTGCGTTGTGCCTTCCACGGTTGGACTTGGAACCTCGATGGCACTTTGAAGGAAATCCCTTGTCAGTGGGACTTTCCCTATGTGAACCCCGATGAACAATCGCTTCCCGAAGTGAAAGTAGCCCGCTGGGGAGGGTTTATTTTCATTAATCCTGATCCTGATGCTGAGCCGTTCGAGGATTTTGTGGGAGATTTAGAGAGCCACTTCACTCTCCTTCCCTACGAGAAGCGTTACAAGGAGGCGCACGTCGCCAAGGTTTTGCGTTGCAACTGGAAAGTGGCTCAGGAGGCCTTCATGGAGGCCTATCATGTTGTGGCAACCCACCCGCAGATTCTTGCTGGGATCTGCGATGCGAACTCTAAATACGATGTTTTCGGCAACTATGCCCGGGCGATAACTCCAAATGGAGTTCCCAGTCCCCACCTTTCCAATGTTCCCGAAGAACAACCATTGCCTGATGCGAGCCCCTTCAAGATGCGCCACCCACTTACGGGTGCTATCTATGACACACAGGAGGATGGCACCGTTCTAGTCACCTCTAGGGACGGTCGGACTGGTCTCTTCACTGAGGGTGGTGTCTGGATCAATGGGGATCTGGGTGAAGCCGATCCGCACATGTGTCAGTGGCTCGCGGGAAAACAGTTGGAGGCAGACGACGAGCTTTGGCGGAAGCGGAGAGGAGACATTCTCCCCGCAGATACAAACGGCAGCGACGAAATAGTGGAAGCAGAGAGTGCTGCAGAAGAGATGGATAAGCGTATGGAACAGATGGCGGCGATGCCTTCCAACGATGCTTCTGTCAGGGAGATTGGGGCGGCCGCCATTCGCGATGGGTTGCGACCTGTACTAGGTGATTTGGTGGACAACGTGCCAGATGCGGAGTTGAACGACAGCATCTATTTCACGCTGTTCCCCAACTTTCATCCTTGGGGATCGTTTAACCGCATTGTTTATAGGTTCCGCCCGAACGGGAACAATCCCGACGAAAGCATTATGGAATGCATTTACTTAGCACCTTATCCCCAAGACGGTGAGCGGCCGCCTGCCGCTCCCATACATTGGATCGATGTCGATGATGATTGGACGGCAGCACCTGAGCTGGGAATGCTGGCCCGTGTGTTCAACCAGGACACCTATAACTTGCCCCGAGTGCAGCTGGGGTTGCATGCCACGAAGAAAGATCGCTTGCAGTTCGGGAACTATGGCGAAACAAAGATTCGTCACTTCCACCAGCTGCTCGACAATTGGGTATCCCGGGAGTGAGATCCCACAGTTTTAGCTAATTCGGCTGGAGGGGCGGTGTTACTGTCCGTTCAGCCGCTCAGGTGCCCCAGTTGGGGGTCTTATCTGTGTTGCTGTAGCAACCGGTAGTGGATCTCACTAGCCAACGCTGTTAATCCCGGGAAGGCATCTGCAAGTACATGGGCGATGCGCATTAGTGGTTGCAGATGCTGCTCAGGCGATGGTTTACGTACTGACTGCACGATGGTTCGTGCAACCTGGTCTGGCTTCTGTACTGGTCCGAGTGGGGCAGGGGCATACTCGGGTGAGTAGGTTTGTGCTTTCGCAAAGAATTCGGTTTCAGTGCTTGCTGGTAGAACTAGCGTCGTGGTCACACCAGACCCAGCAAGTTCCCCCCGCAGGGCCTGTGTCAGGCCCGTCAAGGCGAACTTGCTGGCAGCGTAAGCCCCGTGATATGGCCAACTGCGTTTCCCTACTATCGACCCCACGTTGACGATGTGCCCCGAACCCTGCTGGCGCATATGCGGTAACACCAGGCGGATGGTGTGGTGGACTGCAAGTACATTAGTCTCAATAACATCCCGAAAAGCCTGCTCTGGGGTGTCTTCGATTCGCCCGTAAAGGCCGTATCCGGCGTTGTTCACAAGCACGTCAATTCGACCGAATTTTCCTATTGCTGCTTCGATGAGGGAATCTATGTTCTTGTGATTGCGCACGTCGCATTGCACTACTAGTGTCTCAATCTCGTAGCGCTGTTCGAGATTCTCTGCAAGCTGCTCCAGTATCTCCTGCGAACGTGCCGCTAATACGAGGGATGCTCTTTCGCGGGCGAATCGGATTGCCGTTGCGCGACCGATACCTGCGCTTGCACCAGTAATTACTACGACAAGAGGGGTGCTCATCAGGCTAGCAGGTCATCGCCTAGCGGTACTGTATCTCGGGCCACCCGCGCAACTATGGGTGTGCCCAGTCGTAGGGACTTCAACGCCGACCGCAGTGAAATGAGGAGTCGCCCACTAGCGAGCCAGTTATGCGGTTGTCGGGCGAGCCGTAGGGCAATTGCCAGATCACTTTCCTGGCCATTCCAGTCGTGGATCGTGCGAGGTAATGACATCGCTGCTGGATCGATTACCGCCCGTAAGGCGATCCAGTCCACTCCCTGCTCCATTGCCACTCGGGCGAAGGAGGCGGTCTCCATATCTACCCCTGCTGCTCCGTGAATGTTCCATAGTTCAAGTTTAGTACCAGGGGTGGCCGCTGGCGCTTCCACTGTTACCAGCCCGGAGCAAACGAATCTTGTCTTTCCCTTCCGCAGAGCTCGGCGAGCGCTGGTCACGGTCATTTCGGGAGGCTTTAGCCCGACGCCGTCCTCTTGGAAGACTTCCCTCGCTAGGATCAGGTCACCGGGACCAAGGGAGGGATCAAGACCTCCACAGAGGCCGGTAATGAGAACTGTGGTGGGCTTTTGCTCCCGTAGGATCTCTGCCAGTCTTTGCTCGCCCTGCTTACCTGTTCCAGTTACTTGGCACTCCGGGCCGACTGCGCGTGCCTCGCGTGTCGTAGGTGCGACGATCGCTAGGCTCACGAACTGCCGCGGCCGCCTATAGTGCCGAGCGCCGCGCGAATTCCCTCCAGCGGGCTCGACATGGTTGCACCGACGGCGGTAGCTTCATAGCCGCAATGTGCCATGCAGTTTGTGCATCGTGCATCGCGTCCATAGCCGTAGCGCTCCCACTCCGTTTCGTCGATCAGTTCGACGAAGCTCTTTGCATAGCTTTCGTTCATCAGATAACAAGGCCTTTGCCAACCCAGGACGCTCCGTGTTGGATTTCCCCAGGCGGTGCACTGCATTGCCCGCTTCCCTTGAAGGAAGTCCAGGAAAACTGGTGTGTGGAAGAAACGCCAGCGCCGTCGGTCAGGTGAATCCAGGATCGAATTGAATGTCGAGATCATTTCTGGGCGTTTTAGAAATACGCTTTGATTGGGTGCTTTCGGATAGTCGTATCCTGGCGAGACCATCATCCCATCAACGTTTAGGTCGTCCATCAGGAAGTTAAATAGGTCCCCCATTTCTTGTGGGGAACTATCGTTGAAGACGGTTGTATTCGTGCTGACTCGGTAGCCCTGCTCCTTTGCTTTCCGAATGCCAGCTACTGCTTTGTCGAAAACGCCATCGCGATCTACTGCCTTGTCGTGTTGCTCTCGCAGCCCATCCATATGGACGCTAACGGTGAGGTAGGGCGAAGGCTTTATCTTCGGTAGCCAACGGTCGAGCAGAATTGCGTTGGTGCATAGGTAGACAAACTTCTTGCGCTCAATCAACCCCGCGACAATCTCGTCGATCTGTGGGTGGATGAGGGGCTCCCCTCCAGCGATAGAAACTACTGGTGCGCCGCACTCATCGGCGGCTTCCCAGCATTCTTCAGGAGAGAGGTAAGTGTCCAAGATCTCTTCCGGGTGCTGGATCTTTCCGCAGCCCTCGCATTCCAGGTTGCATCGGTAGAGCGGCTCCAGCATGAGTACCAGTGGATAGCGCTCCTTGCGAAGCAATTTCTGCTTCAGCAGGTATCGGCTAACAGCGAATGCCTGACGCAAGGGAATGCCCATAGCTCTTCCTCCGTGAAGTTGGTGGCAAAGCATACGGAGCGAATGCCAGGAAGGCTATGTTCTGTTTGTTTCCACTGCTGCTGCTGCTGCTGCTGCTGCTGCTGCGATACCGCTTCGAACAGCGGATTCCATCGTGGCTGGCCAACCCGTAGCTGTATATGCGCCTGCAAGGAAAAGATTTTGGATTGGGGTCCGAGGATTGGGACGCCTAAGGCCTGGGGTCGGTAAAAACGTTGCCTCTGGCTCTTTTATCACTCGGTAGCGCAGGAGCGTAGCCTCTTGGGCGGTGGGAAGGGCTTGCTGAAGTTGTGGCAGCACTCGGTTGCAGATCTGTTCCTGGTTCAGAGTAAACAAGTCATCTGGGGCGCTGATGGAAATTACCAGATGCTGTCTTTGGTTCTCGTTCTTTCCAGCTAGGCGGGTACGGTTGAATACCCACTGTACCTCGGAATGAATAAATGCTCCGAAATTAAAGTCGGCTACAGGCCGGTCGAACCATAAATGGAGGTTAAGAATAGAGGCAGGCTCAAACGCTTTAAGTTGGGAGAATGGTTCTTCTTCCTGTAACTTTTCTGGAAGAAGAGGGAGAAGTCGCCAAGGGGCTAGGGTACTCACGTACGCATCAAAGGTTCGTCGTTCGTTGCTGGCCAAAACCACCCCCGTTACTCGCCGGTCTTCTATCTCGAGCCGTTCTATGGCCGCTCTTAACGAAATCTTGCCACCCAGTTTCTGTATTGCTCTTGTAGCAGGGTCCACGTGTAATTTTGAGAGCCCCACGGTTGGGACTGCCAGGGCCGCTGATTGAGGGTCTTTTTGGAAGCCTTCCTCTAGTACGAATATCGCTTGGCTTGCGCTTGCCTGGTCAGCGCGGCAGTTGAGAGTGGGCAGGATAAGGAAATCCCAAAATTCCCTAATAGTGGCAGGAGATTGGCCCTGCTCCCTTAGCCATTTGGCGAATGTAATGTTTTCTAGTCTCCCCCGTTGGTAAACCTGCATCTGCCTGAGGGATAGGAAGGCGCGCAGAATCTCAAGCTTTTGCCGCCAGGAAAGGTGGTGGTAGCGAAATAGTGTGGGAGCGAGGTGCATGCCGAAGGGGAGATTAGAGGCCCAGAGGTCGGAGCGGTTCCCGTTCTGGTCGAATACAGACACCCTTAGTCGGTCCTGGCGAAATGCCAGGTTGAGAGTGCCTAAACGCTCCAGGAAGGATCGATAGGCGGTGGTGCACTCCATGAAGAGGTGTTGCCCATTATCAATCTCTTCGCCAGTTTCATTGTCTAGGAAGGAATACGTCGCTCCGCCAGCCCATGGACGTCGTTCAAGTAGCTCCACCTCGTGGCCACGATCGGCCAGATCGAGACCTGCGGCCAGCCCTGCCAGCCCTGCTCCGATGATGCCGACCTTCATGTCTTTTTCGGTTTCAGTCGAAGCGCGGGGGCCGCAGAAACACGGCAGAGGCCCAAAGGCGTGCGATGGAGGAGGCCTTTTCACGACTGCTCAGGCCCACTCGCTCAGAAAGAACATCGTAGTTACGAGCCTCGATTTGCTGGAGCAGCTCGAAATAGACCCCCTGCAAAACGTTCACACACATGCGCGATCGAATGTCGAGTAACGGCAGCAGATGGCGGCCACGGCGGAAGTATCGATGGGCGCGCTCTCCCTGGGCCTCCATCATTGATATGAAGCGCTCGTCGTAGGTGCAGGCCAGGATGTCCTCTGGTGTGAGGTTATGGGCCTTTAGCTCGTCGGTGGGGAAGTAAACACGGCCACGTTCAGCATCCTCTCGTACGTCGCGCATGATGTTTACGATCTGTAAGCCGATCCCCATGCTAGTAGCGAATTCTTCCGCTCGGGGATCTGGTTTAGCACCGAAGATGGAAACGCAGATGTGCCCCACCATTGAGGCCACGCGGTAGCAGTACTGGCGCAAATCCGTCCAAGTCTGGTAACGGTTGATTGTGAAGTCCATCTCCACCCCATTCACGAGCTCCTCGAAGTGTTTTTGGGGCATGGCGAAGCGGTCTACCGCATCTCCAAGGGCAATGAACAATGGGCCCTGACGCTCACCTGAATAGCAGGTATTCAGGCGTTGCCGGGCGAGTGCAATCTCCTCCTCTTGTCGCGAACGATCCGTCAACTCGTCGGCAATGTCGTCTACGTATCCACTGAAAGCGTAGGCGGCGTAGATAGCATTGCGTTTCTCCTCTGGGAGAATAGTGAAGGCGTAGTAGAAGTTGGATGCTCGGTCCTTCGTATAGGTCCTGCACCATTCGTAGGCTTCATCCGGTGTAAAGCGCTCGTTGGCATGAGCAGCCAGCTCGTTGAACACATCGAACGCCATGATGTACCCCCTCCTTTTAGCTCATATTCCTAGCGCAATACGAGCGCTGCTATTTAGTGCCAACCGTATTTTTGTGGCTTTGGTCACGCGAGGACGAGTGCTGAGCGTGTCGTACCCGCCCGCCTCGATGGCGTTGAGGATAGCTTCCCCTCCCAACCGGAACAGCCGGATGTCAGTCCGGACTGAGCGCGAGACACGCGCCTCCAGCTTTTTGCCCTCGCTGAATAAAGCCCGTGCACGTGTTACTTGAAATTGCATTAGTTCGCGGTAACGATCATTGAAACGCCGATCGATAATTTGTTGGTCGTCACAACCGAATCGCTCAAGGTCCTCCTGGGGAATGTAGATACGACCCTTGTCGACATCTACTGAAACATCCTGCCAGAAGTTAGCAAGCTGGAGCCCTATGCATGTCTGGTCGGAAAGGGCGATGCGCTCTTCATCTCGATACCCCAATACTGCCAATACCATCTGCCCTACGGGTGTGGCCGAGTAGGTGCAGTACTTAATCAGGTCTGAATAGGTGGTGAAGCGCGAGATCCGCTGATCAATACGGTTGGCTTCGATCAGCCGGAGGAAGGGATCCAGTGGGATTTCGCATTGTTCAATCGTCTTGGAAAGGGCAATTAAAAGGGGTCTGTGGGGGTTTCCGGTGGTTGCCTCAAGAAGGTCCTGTTCCCACGCATCCAGAAGTGCGAGTTTATCTCCCTCGGCTTCGTCCCCAAGGTCATCCGTATAGCGAGAGAAGGAATAGACGGCAAAGAAATGGCGACGCAGCTTCTTTGGCAATAGAGATGAAACGACAGTGAAGTTTTCGTCGTGGCGTCGGGCATAGCGCTCGCACCATGCGTAGGCCTCTTGCAGGGTCGTGGGCCGTTCTACGGGCCAACGCCGTAGGTCGTTTCTGGTGGTCATCCGAGAGGGTCCGTATTGACCAGGTGAATGGGATTTTCCTCGCACAGACGTCGGTAGCGCCCTAGGGCCCATAGGGGCCAATAGTTTCGGTAGAGGTGGTACTTCAACATGAAGTCTCCTGGAAAGCCGGTTCCTGTGAAATGTGGCTCTATCCACTCCCCGTCTTCCGTTTGGCTCTGAACTAGGTAGTGGATGCCTCGTTCGATAGTGGGGTGGTCTGGCGGCTCAAGGGCGAGCATCGCTAGTAGTGCCCATGCTGTCTGCGAAGCTGTGCTTGGGCCCTGCCCCCGCAGTGTGGGGTCTTCGTAGGTCGCGCAGCTTTCTCCCCATCCCCCGTCTGGCAGCTGGTGTTTTGTAAGCCACTTCACAGCCTGTCGTAGGCGGGAATCAGTAGGGTCGCCTCCAGCGGCGATTATTGCTGGGACAGCTGCGCCGAGGCCGTATATGTAGTTCACTCCCCAGCGTCCCCACCATGAGCCATCTGGCTCCTGTGTGTCCCACAGGTAGCCAATAGCGCGCTGCATCATCTGGTCACTTGGAGGGGTTCCCTCGAGAGCGAACGCCTCCAAGACATGTGCTGTTACATCCTCTGTGGGTGGATCGAGAATGGCGCCAAAGTCTGCGAATGGGATTTTCGTGACCCGTTCGACGTTGTTGTCTTTGTCAAAGGCGCCCCAGCCACCGTTGGTGGATTGCATTTCTCTCATCCAGTTCTTAGCCCGATGAATGGGTGCGTCCTTGCCTCGCATGTTGAGTAGCCGTAAGGCGATTAGTACCTCTGCGGTGTCATCAGTGTCAGGGTACAGCTCGTTGCAAAACTCGAAGGGGAACCCGCCTGGTTCGACGCCAGGGACTGTTAGGGCCCAGTCCCCCAAATTCTGTACTTCATGATTAAGCATCCATTGGCCTGCTTGCACTAGCGCTTCGTCATCTGCGGGAACTCCTGCCTCTCGTAAACCTGTTACAGCTAGGGCTGTGTCCCATATTGGAGAGAGGCAGGGTTGCACGGTGAAGGTATTACCCCGCTGTAAGCTGAAGTCGCCAAGGAAGCCTTTGAGGCCCTGCTTCATTACTGGATCGTCCATAGAGTAGCCATGCGCCTTGAGCGCTATCAATGAGTAAACGGAGGGTGGTTGAATACCTCCCCATGTCCCATCGGCTCCCTGGTGCTCAATAAGCCAGCGCTCGCACTTCTGGAGTGCAAGCTTTCGTAAGGGTTTCCACGGCAAATACTCATGTATCTTCAAAATGCGGTTTAAAACGAGAAAAGCGTTGCGCCAAGTAAAGGGCCAGCGATCGCGGCGCAGGTTGATGGAGCGGCGGTGCTCAGGCTCGAGGTAGAGCTCGTCGACGTGGGCGCTAGTGGGAATGGGTGAAACTGGTTGGTAGGCCCACACCATCAAGATCGCCACGATGGTAGCTCGTGCCCAGGAAGAGAACATATAGATATTGAGGGGTGAGGAGACTGACATCAGGATCGACTCGGGGGGCATTGCTGGGAGTGCGGACCACTCGAACTGACCGAAAAGTGCTAGCCAGATTTTCGTGAAGATGCGGGTTGTGCTCACGCCTCCTTTGGAGCGAATGAATTTGCGGGCTCTAACCATCTCCTCTCGTTCCGGATCAGTTCCCGCAAGTTTCAGGGCGAAGTAGGCCTCGCAGCTAATACTGACGTTACCAGGGCCGTCCCAATAAACGGGCCAAGAGCCGTCCTCGCGCTGCATTTCTAGTAGGTAGTGAATGATCCCCTGTTCGCGTTCCGGATCGTTTGTGCCGAGGTAGCGTTCCAACAAAAGGTGTTCGGCCGCCATAGTTGCGTTCGATTCAAGTTCTGCCCACCAGTACCCCTCCTCTGCTTGCAGAGAGAGAAGGTGCTTGATGCCCCGGTCAATGCAGATATCGAGGGTGCTGTCACCGTCAGGTGATGCAGTAGAAGTGGCATCACGACGGATGGAACTCGAGGCTGTCACGCAGTCCCCACCAGCTCTGTGAGTCGTTCCTCCACTTCGTCAATTGATCGATCGGGGGTTGAGGCGCCGGCTGTTAGCCCTATTCGCTCTGCTCCCTCAAACCAGTCTGGCTGGAGCTCAGGGGCGCTCTCAACGTGGTATGTCCTTGCCCCCTCAGCTTCACATACCTGGCGAAGATGGCGTGTGTTCGCGCTTTTCTTCCCGCCTACGACAACCATGACATCTACCTGGTGGGCTAGCTCCGCAGCAGCTGCTTGTTGGCCAGTTGTGGCATGGCACAGGGTATTGACCACGTGCATCTCGAAGTTTGCCTCTCGCTGCAACAGCATTAGGTTGCCGACGAAGTGAGCAAAATCATCGATTTTGTGGGTCGTTTGTGCCATTACCCCGATTTTGTTGGGGAAGCCGCCCGGGAAACTCTCGATTACTTGGCGAAGGTGGTCGATGTCTGCATGCTCGACGACAGTGACACGGGATTGCCCCTCTTCATCGAGTGCCCACCCGATGATTCCGCGCACTTCCTTATGGCCGGGATCCCCAAAGATGAGGGCGTGCCAGTTATCTCGCACAAACTTCTGTGCATATCTCTGCGCACGTGTGACCACAGGGCAGGTTGTGTCGATGATGTTGAGCCCTGCGCCCTCAAGATCTCGCAAAACCCTCTCGCCTACGCCGTGGGCAGTAATGGCGATACGGCCCGTACCGACCCTCTCTGCTGTGATGGCACCGAAGTTGCCGTCTACCTCATCTGGGCCAGGCAACTGATGAACGCCGGTTCGCTCTAGTTGCTCTACGACATGCGGGTTGTGCACTATTTCGCCAGCGCTGGCGATGGGTTTCTCGGGGGTTGCCTCGTCCTCCATGATGTGGACGGCTCGTCGCACTCCCATGCAAAAACCCATTTCGCTCGCTCGGAGGATCTCGGCCATACCTGACCTCCCTCTACCCGGTGGGCGAAAGTAAAGTACCGGTAAAGTATAAGGCAACCTTTGATCGAACTGGTGTATATCGGAGTTCGTCCCTTGTTCCTGTGAGGGTGACCCCTCCCCGTTTCGCTTGTCCCAGAGGCAATCACTCGTGGTGGCCAATAGGTTCTGTTTAGATAGCCCTAGCTGCTAATCCAGGAGGGTCTTTGAGAGGAAACTACCCCAGGCCAGAAGCCTCTGTCGTGTATCCAAGGGCATTGTTTAAAGGGGGATGCGCTCCAGTAAAACAATGCCTTCCATGAATAATTCAACCGCTTCATCGAACTCATTGGGAAGGATTGGTAGAACAAAGTCGCTTCCCTCAATCAGCCTGGTTGCGATCGGGGAGTCGTCAATGTGGGTTAGTACGTCGGGCTTTGGGAAGTTAACCAAGGCGATTAGCAATACTTGGCAAAGCAGGACCCCCTGAAGGAAGCCAAATGCCGCCCCTGCAATGCGATCGGCAGCACCAAGATTGAGAACGTCTACGCTCCTACGTAGGAGGAAACTGATTAACTGCCCCGCCAGAATTACGCCAATTAAAATAGCTAAGAATGAGATCAGGGCTGAGGCAAGGCTGTTTTCAACGAGCGGTTCCACTTTTGGGATTAGGTCGTCGTGGAACACGCCTGCTATTGGTACGGCGAGGATCAAGGCTGTGAGCCCAACAAGCTCACGCAAGAAGCCTCTGTGGAAGGCCCGCCACGTGAGCAGCACCACGATCACTACGATGACCAATGAGACCCAGTTCACGCCCCCATATGCTAAGGGAGGATTGCTTCATGGAACTGATTCCTCAACTCTCCGTACAATGAAAGAATGCGGCCAGATCTGATGGACCTCCTTGCGTGCCCTCTCTGCAAGGGGGAGTTGGTGCTCACTGTGGCGGAGGAAGAAGAGGGTGAGGTCCTTAGTGGGGCTCTTGGTTGCGGTTCCTGTGATGAGGCCTATCCCATTGAGGATGGCATCCCTAACCTCCTTCCTCCGGAGCTGCGCCAGCCATGAGCACTTCTGAATACCTGCCCGCATCCTCTCCAGAGCCCCTTCATTGGACACAGGTTGCCAATGGGGGTGGAGTGCTTTTGCTAGCTGTTCTTGCTATTGCCGCGGCGCGTGCTTCACTGAGGGCCAGCTGGCTTCTTGCACCGGTGGCTCTTGTGTTTCTTGGGATTGCTGCTTTTGCAGGTTGGGGTGCTGCTGTTCAGCTTTCCGGTGGCTCCCACATGGACGACCACCCCTGGGTGTAAACGCTAACTGGGGGGCTGTAGCCTCAGCCCTGTGCGGGTATGCCCGCTCGTGTCGAGCTTTGTCAAGAGAGAAGAGGCGCTCTTTCTTAGCACTGGCAGGGGTTTTGATACCACCTCGCTAAGCGGTAGAAGAACGAACGCTCGCTCTGTAAGCATGGGATGGGGCACTTTTAGGGTGTCACTAGCGATGGTGCTCTCACCATAGAAAAGAACGTCGATATCGATAGGGCGTGCCCCCCATCGCTTTGAAGGACGTCGACCCAATAAGTATTCCACTTCCTTCGCTATCAAAAGCAATTCCTCCGCTACCAGGGCTGTTTCAGTAGTTACAGTGGCGTTCAGATAACGGGGTTGATCAGTTGGCATTGGAGGTGTTTCCCAGACCGAGGAGGTAAGTACTGTGCGTACTCCTTCTGCAAAAAGCAGATCCACAGCACCCTGCAGGTTTGCTGCTCGATCACCCAGGTTAGACCCCAGCGCCAAGATCGCTTCCCTCATGGCGATTGCCACCTCCCTCGGCTGATGGCATCAGCTACTGCTGCCACCTTCCGAACCTCAGCGATGTCGTGTACTCGAACGATGTCGACTCCTTTTGCGATGGCTATAGCTACGGTGGCGCTGGTGCCCTCCAGGCGATCTTCGACGGCGGAATCGAGAATAAGACCGAGGGTGGACTTCCGAGATGGCCCGAGCAGTAAAGGCAGATTTGAGATTAGTAATTCATCTAGGCGTTGGACTAGCTGGAGGTTTTCCTCTGGTGTCCAGCCGAACCCGAACCCAGGGTCGACGATAATTTGGTCTCTTAGGATGCCCGCCTTTTCCGCGATGCGGAGGCTTTCTTTCCATCCCGACAGGGTATTTGTTACCACGTCGCCTGGTTTGCGTCCTCGCTGGTTATGCATTGCCACAAGTGCGCATCCTCGCGACGCCACTATGCTTGCCATACCTGGATCCCCCCGAAGTCCATTTATGTCATTGACGATGTCTGCACCTGATTCCAAGGCAGCTTCCGCCACCTGTGCATGCTGGGTGTCGATGGAGATGGGGAGGTCAACAACCTTGCGGATAGCTCTGATAGCAGGCAGCGCCCTTGCGGTTTCTTCAGCGGGTGTTATCGGATCAGCATTTGGGCGGGTCGATTCTGCTCCCACATCGATAATGTCTGCCCCTTCTCTCTCAAACTGTCTTGCGAGCACGGCTGCTGCGGCAATGTCATCGTTGAGCCCATCGCCACTGAAAGAGTCAGGGGTGACGTTAACGATAGCCATCAAGTAGGTGCGTGTGCCCCACTCGAAAGTTCGTCCCCTCACGGTTAACGGGGGCGCCGGATGGGTTTGAGTTGAGAGGCGGGAGGTGTCTGGAATCACAGCTCTCCTCCTATAGTTCGAGCGTGTATTCCTGCTCAGTTGAGGACTCGCCTTCGATGTAAAAGGCGCGCACGTCAGGCTGGCTGCGGTTCGCAATGCTGACGACCACGTGTACGTAGGGCGGACCGAAGAAAGTTGCCATCATGCGGATATCGGTTGGGCTGGGACGGGCAGGACTCCCCGTGTGCGAGTGATAGAACCCAGCCAGAGAATCGCCCGCTTGGTCCATTGCCTCCTCGATGCGGCGTTGTTCCCGAAAGTCAATGCTGAACCTATAGGGGCTTGCCTCGGCGTTTACCGCACGGTGAAGCTTTGTGACCTTGCCGTCACGAGCGCCAATGAGGCCGCAGCATTCGTTGGGCGCATCCTCAAGGGCGTGTTCCACCATCTCATCAAGGTGTTTCTGCCGGAGTGTGAGTACTGGAACCATTGTTTCAGTCTACCGTTGCCAGTGGTACGCCCTCACTATTTCTCTATATCGGGTGGCTTAATCGGGGTATGGCTCGCGCGGAGAACGTTTAGGCTTCACCAATAAGAGCTTTTATCTTTGTCGCTGCATCGGTTACGGGCCTGACAGAAGCCGTTCCCTTGTCAATGATGGGTTGTAGACCGTTGTAAATGGCTTCAATGGAGTCGGCTTGTAGAACGAAAAGCATTTGGTGAGCAGGTGGATCTCCCCACCAGCCGATCACCTCTACTCCATTCTCAGTCAAAGAAGAATATACCTTCCCGAAGGTCTCACTAAGTACAGCTGGGTTATTAACGGGGCAGGTGTGTTCAGTGTGTGTGTGAGTTACGTGGAACAACATGAGGTTCGTCCTTTCTTAGCAGGGAGTAAGAGGATGGAACTACCTCTAATCACAAGCAAATGACATTTAATGAATTCCCATACGAAGGAGAGTCTGCGTAGCTAGGGATCAGGGGTCCGTTACTAAGCCTTATTTAGCAGACGATGACTTGTTACCAACGCTACTGGCCGTATCCCTCTGCTCGTAAGCGCCGCCAGATCTCTCCGCTGGTTGAGTATCGCTCCATCAGGTATGGGTAGACATCCTTCACTTGGAAAAGTGCTTCCATACACTCCTGGGCAAGGTGGCGATCTAGCACTGTTGGATGAGCATCTGGCTCAACCAGGTCAATTAGCAGGCCTTCCTCGTAGCCTCCGGGAGCTGCTGGCAAGTCTGGTGGCTGTTCTGCCAGGATGCCTGCCTCAGAAAGGGAAGTGATCGTTTTCTTCAATTGGTTTTGGAAGGCGACTGTGACTCGGCCGTTGGCAAGGTGGCGATTGGTCTCCCCATCTAACAAGCTGAGTACCTTGGCAGTCACATAATCGATTCGAAAGGTGTTGTTCCCAGCGGCGCGGGCAGGGGGAAGCCCCACGCAGAGCACTCCCAGTAGTGCTCGCTCAATATCAGTCAGGCTCTCAGGGGAGGGAGGGGGTTCGAGCGCAGTCATGAAGGGGGATAGTAGCGTTCGGTCGGTTCGCGCGCTCGCAAGCAGGTGCTACCATCGATGGCTCTTGCGGAGGCGCAGCGCTCATGGAAGGCACGGCAATAACCGTTCGTGTACCTGCAACCAGTGCAAATATTGGCACTGGTTTCGACTGCCTTGGCCTCGCGCTGGATCTTTTTGCCTCCATTACGGTGACTTTTAGTGAGGCCGAGCAGGTGTCCACGAACGATGTGGGCGAGAAGATGGTGCTCTCTGCAGCTCGTGCGGCCTATGAGCGTATCGGTCTTAATAGGCCGCGCGGCTTATCGGCTCAGTACACGGTAGCTATTCCGCTTGGTCGGGGGCTGGGTGCGAGCGCTGTAGCCCGTGTTGCAGGAATACTTGCCGTAAACGAACGTGAGGGTCACCCCCTGGATACGAATGCTTGTCTTGCCCTTGCCGCTGATCTTGAAGGACACGCTGACAATGCTTGTCCGGCGCTCTTCGGTGGAGTCCAGGCTTGCGTAGGCACTTCAGATGGCTTCGCTCATGTCCGTTGTGGCTATCCTGAGGATCTCCAGATTGTTCTGCTAATCCCGGATCATTCCATGCCAACTAAGGAGGCTCGGCGGCTTCTCCCTGACAGCTACAGCAGACAAGATGCAATCCATACGAGTAGTCGCTTGGGACTGCTTGTTGCCTCTCTTGCCGCTGGTCGCATAGACCTCCTTGACGAGGCTACGCAGGATCGTTTCCATCAGCACCAGCGCTCTGCTCTCTTCCCCCCCCTTTTTGATGTGTTCGATGCTGCGAAGGCCGCGGGCGCCCATGCAGCCTGGCTTAGTGGTGCTGGTAGCAGTGTTGCTGCTTTTGTGTCTGAACAAGCTAGCCGAGATGTTGGTAAGGCCATGTTAGATGTTCTGGAAGGGGCGGGAATGTCGGGTCGAAGTCTTGTTACCCGTATCGCCCCTAGTGGAGCAGAGGTTTCTCGTGTGGAGGTGGTAGACATTTAGTCCAGCCGAAGTGGCGGAAAATCGTCGTGCAGAAGCAACAAGTACGTCTCGACCCTAAACGAGTAGCGCAAGACACCGGTGCTGAATTCGTAAAGTGGTTGCGGGTACCTTCCGAAAAGAGCCACTGTAGCCCAGGCTAAGAGACTTACAAAGGTGAGTGCTGCATTTAGGATCACCAACATTGGAAGGTGAGGAATCAGTAGAGGTAGCCGTAGAGCCACAGTTAAGCGGTTTCTAGTAGGGGGTGGAAGGGGATTGGTGAGGCTCGCAGAATAATTTCCAAAGCCGAATGAGGGGAACTCGTCTCGAAGAAGAGTGGTGTAGGCAATTGTTTTAGCGCGCCAGTTTACGAAGAAGATTGTGAATTCGCGCAGATTGCGGGCCTGCCGTCCGGTGATAAGGATCCCGGACCATGACATTACTGTGGTGAGGATAGCTATTACTCCGAGAGCCCCGATGGAAAGGGGAATAGTGAGAGGTGCAAGCCCCACAAGAACTAGAAGGGGTGCAATCACCATCCCGAGAAGAGAAGGCCCGCCAGTGAACACGATGTGTGGTAGGGCGAGGAGGAATCGGCAAGCGCCTGTAAGTCGTTTCCTGCCCAGGTAAGCTGGTTCGACCTCAAAAGAAAATGGATGTGCTGTTCTTTCTCTGCTGCCGAGCACGGATTCATCCTAGCAGTGTGCCTGCAGTTCCCTAGGGACTACTCACTAGCAGCCCTCAATACCACTTAGGTCTGTGTAGACTCCCTTCTGGCAACATGACCAGGCTTAGCGTTCTCGATCAGTCACCCGTCCGGCGACAGGGAACACCTGCAGAAGCTCTTGCTGACACGATTAGTCTTGCCCAATTTGCTGACCGCCTTGGATACGAGCGCTACTGGGTGGCGGAGCACCACAACAGCACCGCCCTTGCTTCCACAGCTCCAGAGGTACTAATCGGCCAAATCGCGATGCAAACCGAGCATATTCGTGTCGGTTCGGGAGGTGTAATGCTGCCTCATTACAGCGCTCTAAAGGTAGCCGAAGCATTCCGCTTGTTGGAAACCCTTTATCCCGGGCGCATCGATCTCGGTATAGGACGGGCGCCTGGGAGTGATGCCCGCACGGCGAGGGCCCTGGCTCCTAGGGGTGTTCCTATGGATCTGCGTGATTTCCCCAACCAACTCCTTGATCTCTATGGCTTCCTATCAGACGACTTCCCACCAGAGCATGAGTTTCACGGTATCGCTGCTATGCCTCGGCCCCAGGCCATGCCCACTCTCTGGTTGCTGGGTTCGAGTGATGTGAGTGCAGGCTACGCGGCCGACCTGGGTTGGCCCTTTTGCTACGCTCATTTCATCAACTCCCACCGGGCTGATAGCGCCTTAGATGCCTATCGCAAACTTTTTTCACCTTCTCCCGTCTCCAGTGGGCCTCGGACATCGATTGCTGTATCTGCTCTGGTAGCAGATACACAGGAGGAGGCTGAGCGTCTCAGTTGGAGTCGGTGGGGCTGGCGGCTCATGGGTGCCGAGGGCCGGGGTGGTATTCCTCCACCTGAAGATGCGCTTGCCTTTGAATACACAGCCCCTGAGCGTGAATACCTGGAAGTTCTGAAGCGGCGTTCTATCTATGGCGATCCAGGCCAGGTCCGCGACCAACTTCTTTCCATGGGAGAACGCTACGGTGTCGACGACTTTGTAGTCGTAACAATCACCTACGATTTCAAGGCACGTATGCGATCTTATGAACTGCTAGCGGAAGCGTTTGGATTGAAGCCACCCAGCTAGTGGCTTCCCACTACTACGGACCATTCTTTGATGTACCACGAGGTTACGAGGCCATGGACTACATATGGGTCTGCGGCCACGAAAGACTCGACCTGTTTACGGTCCTCTACTGTGAAGACAAAAGCTGCTCCGTCTACAGGGTCCGCGAAGGCTCCTGCCATCTCCAGTTCCCCTCTGGCTAGGTACTCATTTGCGAGGGCAAGATGGTCTCGACGAAAGGGCGCGCGTTTCTCCACCACGTCCTCGACATAGTCATACAGCAGAATGAATCGCGGAGTTGGCACTGGGTAACTACTCCGCGCCGCGCCGCAGCAGTTTCATAAACTCGTCGTCACCGTCTAGCAGTGCTAATTTCGTGTCACTAGCCGCTTCGGTTGCATAGGCCGGCTGAAGTTCCAGTGCTTCTTTTAGATAGCGCAGGGCTACCTTGCGTTTCCCTAACCCAGCCGCAGCTTGTGCGGCTCCGTAATGTGCGAAGGCATCTTCTGGGCCAAGGCGTGTTGCCTCCTCGAAGCTGGCAAAGGCTTCCTTGTGCGACTCCGTCTCTAGCTGTGCCAACCCCCGATTCACAATTACGGTAGTGTCCTCTGGGTTGAGAGCTAGGGCCTGCTCAAAGTCGGCGAGTGCCTCCCCTGGTTCGGAACGATAGAGCCGGAGCATCCCCCGGTTGTTGAGTGCGTCGATATCGCTTGGGGTTAGCTCAATGGTCGCATTGAAATCGACCAATGCCTCATCAAAGTCACCTAACCGAGTGTGAGCTGTCGCTCGGTTATAAAGTGCTGCGGGGATACTAGGAGTCTCTTCAAGTGCGCGTGTGTAACGCTCAATCGCTAATTCGTATTGCCCCACGTTGAAGTAAACGTTTCCCTCGTCAAGGTAAGAAGCTGCTGTACGAAGCCGTCCTTCTCCGATGACCTCTTCTGAGACGGCTCTCGAACTCCCATTCAGCCCAACCCTGTGGCCAGGTGTGGGCCGCCGAACCAAGCGCCATAGGAAGGCAGCTAGGGTTCCTACTAGCCCCAGAAGAAGAATAGCCCTCAGGAATCCCTTCATGATTCCGCCTCTTCCTCTACATCTTGCTCCAGTAATGCTTCCGTTACGGCAAGCAATCCGCTGTAGGCATAGACAACGTAGTCCCGGGGATGAAGATCTAGCTTGTGCTTCTCTTCTTTGCGTGCGGTCACTGGGTCCCAGGAGCCCGTCAACTCGACTGCGTCATGGTCGACTCCAAACTCCAACTCGTACAGCTCTCCGTCCTCACCTACTACCACGCAACCCCGCTCTGGGTCGCCCGCCGATCCTGGGTCACACTCGATTGCGTTTGTAAAGAAGGCGTTGGGAAAGGAAGGGAAAGGGTGCAGAGCTCCGCACGCCTCCTTCAGGAGGATAGAGAGCTCAGATGCTATCTGTTCCAACATGCGGTCGGCCCGCGCCTTCCGAGCTAGACTCTCTTGTGCAATAGCTTTCATTTGGTGCTCGTCGTCCCGTTCTTTCATGCTAAGACCCCTAGTATCTCTCGGGCCACACATTGGGCTATTTGGGTAGGCTTGCCTCTGTACACCCTTGGTAGAATTCGTGGGGAGTGTTTTATGGCGCGTCGCCGCCTGGCCAGTGACGATCTAGCAATAGCTACGCAGTGCTACGTTTGCGATCCCACAAACGAGGCCGGCCTTCACATTGCGTATTTTATCGACGATAAAACAGGCCGTGTTTCCGCCGAATACACGCCCCAAGATATCCACCAGGGGGCTCCAGGTATCGTCCACGGCGGAGTTCTTGCCGCTATCCTCGACGATGCGATGGCATGGGCAGTGAATGTTCTTAGTGGGTCTTTTGGACTAACACGGCGTACAGAGATCGAGTACTCACGAATGGTGCGTACGGGGCAGTCTTACTCGGTGACTGCATGGATTTCTGAGATAGAAAAGAGTGTAGCGGTTGCTATCGGCGAACTCCGCAGATCTGACGGAAAGATCTGTTGTGAGACAAAGGCGGAGTTTTCCTTGATTTCTCAACAGGAGGCACAGCAGGCTTTTGGGCGGGTTAACGGGGGTACAGACGGCTGATGTCTCCCAGAATCCTCCTTATTCATGGGTATATTTCAAATCCCCCCGCCTGGGAACCGCTCCAGCGGGAGCTCAACGGTGAGGTCGAAACTATTGCGACCTGTTTACCTGGTTACGGAAATACAGCCGACCCTCAGGAATATACGCTCGATGGCATTGCTGAAGCTCTCGAGGAGACCCTGGATGTGGCCCAGCCAGACTATCTCTTGGGCCACTCAATGGGTGCACTTGTGGCGTTGGAATTGGCGCACCGCTATCCAGAGCGTTTCAAGCGAATTGGGCTTGTGGGGCTACCGGTTTTTGAATCGATAGATGAGGGCCTCCGCTTCATTGGCGATAGGAGCACTCTGAGAGGTTGGTGGATTCGGAATTTTGACAAGGGACACATCATTTGCGGGCCTGGCAACTTCCTTCGCTATCTATGGGCCCCTGTGGTCAATCGCATGTTCCCGTCCCATCCTCTTCCGATGCTCCTCCAAATGTTCAACCACACATCTGATGCTCACCGGGGAGGTATCGAAGAAATCGTCTTTGCTGGTCAAGCTCGTCGATTAGCATTAGGGGTGGCTACCCCAGTTGTTCTCCTGCACGGTGACCTTGATGGAGTTACGCCACTGGATTCCGCGACCAAACTTGCTAGAGAGCAAAACTGGGATCTCCGTGTTGCTAATGGCTCCGGGCATTCGATAACTTACACGGAACCGGAAGCGGTGGCGCAGTGGGTTAGGGAGCGCTTGCTCCTAACTGTGGACGGCGCGGAGGTACCTGAAATGGATCATCTAGTCGGAGCTGGCTCCGACTGAGCTCTCACCAGGCCGTTGCGCTCTTGATGGTCACGTGCCTAAGCTCGCAACGCCATACATCCTCAGGAGTCTGACCGTGGAGAACTTTCTGCATATCGCTGCTGTCTGGCTACACGTGCTCGGCATTGCCTTGTTTGTGGGGCCACAGTTTTTCTTAGCTATAGCTTGGGTGCCAGCCTCTCGGGCTATTGAGCATCTTCCCACTCGCGTGGCCGCTATGCGTACCATCACCACTCGTTTCGGCTGGATTGGTGGGGCTGGCTTACTACTCATTCTTATCGGTGGCTCTTATCTGATCGCCACATGGCGCGATTACCACGGCATTCCTGAAAGCGTTTCTTTTATGGACTATCGCTATGGCGTCATCTTTGTCATCAAGATGGCCGTCCTAGCAGTAATGATTGTGTTAGTGGGTTTGCACATGTTCGTAGTTGGACCGAGTCAGGTGGATGCTATGGAGGAACGTGCTCGGGGTGAAGATGTACCCGAGGTTCGACTCCGTCGAATCCGAATTACCTCAATGGTGCTCAGCATTACTGGCCTTGTCCTTACCTTGGTCATTATGGGTTTTGGCGTAAGCCTGGGTGCTGCCGAGTACTCAATCCAGAAGTTCTAGGCGTCTTAACGAAGCGAGTTTGACCCGTTCACGGCCCACTGGTTCACTACCTAAAGAGGTATTGACGGAGACGAGTAACGTTCGGTTCTTGCGCTCAGCGAGCCCCGTTTGGTGAGAGGGGGTGCTGCAGAAGGACGTGAATATCCCTCCTGAGCTTCCGGTCGAACGCCGGTTACGCCGGTCAGTAGGCCCGGACGGAATGCCCGCAATTTGCGGGTCGCCAACCGTTATTGAGGGCAGGAGCGCTTTGGCGTTCCACAGAGGGCCCGCCTAGTGCGGGAAGCAGGGTGGTACCGCGGGCTTTGGGCCCGTCCCTGATTGGGACGGGTTTTCTTGTTTCCGTTCCCTAACCCTCGCCCGGGAGGCGCGAAGTGTCCCAGATCTTCAGGCCCATCGATCCTAGCGTCGGCTTCCCCGAACTCGAGGAAAGCATTCTCAAGTTTTGGCGCGAGCATGATATTTTTCAGCGAAGTATCGAGGAACGGCCTGAGGACAACCTCTTCGTGTTCTATGAGGGCCCGCCTACCGCCAATGGTCGTCCTGGTGTCCATCACATCATGCCTCGTGTGCTCAAGGACCTCTTCGCTCGCTATAAAACGATGCGTGGCTTTCGTGTGCCCCGGAAGGCAGGTTGGGACACTCATGGTCTACCCGTAGAAATCGAAGTAGAGAAGGAGTTGGGCCTAAGTTCAAAGCCTGAAATAGAGCAGTTCGGTATTGCTGAGTTCAACCAGAAGTGTCGCGAAAGTGTTGGTCGCTATGTGCGCGACTTTGAAGAGCTAACCGAGCGCATCGCCTTCTGGGCCGATCTGGAGAATCCCTACGTTACCTATGACAACAATTACATAGAAAGTGGTTGGTGGATTTTTAAGCAGCTTTGGGAGCACGGTCTTGTTTATCAGGATTATCGCAGTACTCCCCACTGTCCTCGTTGTGAGACCAGTCTGAGTGATCATGAACTCTCTCAGGGCTACCGTGATGGAGTCTCTGACCCCAGTGTCTACATCAAGTTTCGTTTGCCGGCAGAGGAGCGTGAGCGCCTAGGCTTGAGGGAGGGCTTGCCCGTCAATATTGTCGCCTGGACCACAACCCCGTGGACGCTTCCTGGAAATACCGCTCTGGCCGTTGCCGAGGAGGCGGTATACGGCCTATACGAGCAGGAGGATGAGTACCTCATTGTTGCTAAGGACCTGGTCCAGAATGTTCTGGACGAGAAACGGGAAGAAGTGCATGAATTTCGCGGGGTGGATCTAGTCGGTCTTGCCTATGAACCCCTTTATCGTCCTGAGACGTTGGGGACAGTCCGCCGCTTTGGTGTTGATGGGCATTTGCGGCACTTGGAATCCAATGAAAGTACTGATGGTCTTCGGCGCGTCCTTGCTGCTGATCATGTCTCTCTTGAGGACGGCACTGGCATTGTGCATATCGCCCCAGCCTTTGGTGGCGAAGACTTCGAGGATGGAAAGCGGCACGGTCTCCTTTTTGCGCAACCCATCGACTCACACGGGACCATGACGGATGGTCTTCCTGGGGGTGGCCTTTTTGCCAAGGAGGCAGATGTTGAGGTCATTGCTGACCTGTCCGAGCGCGGTCTGCTGTTTCGCAGCGAACGTATTCGGCATACCTATCCTTTCTGTTGGCGCTGTGACTCACCCTTGCTCTATTACGCAAAGCCGAGCTGGTATATCCGGACTACCGCGGAGCGTGATCGTTTAGTTACAGGTAATGCACGTATCAACTGGCAGCCCGATCACATCAAGCGAGGCCGCTTTGGAAATTGGCTTGAGAACAATGTTGACTGGGCCGTCAGCCGTGAGCGCTATTGGGGTACACCGCTACCTTTTTGGGTCTGTCGAGCATGTGAGAATGTTGCTGTTGTTGGTTCACGTTCCGAGCTTGCTGCGCGCGCGGTAGACCATGCCAAGGTAGAGGCCCTTGAGGACCTCCACCGACCCTATATAGATGGAATCAATCTGAGTTGTGATGTTGATGGCTGTGACGGTGAGATGGTCCGTGTTCCTGAAGTGGCTGATGCCTGGTTCGATAGCGGTGCAATGCCCTATGCCCAGTGGCATTACCCTTTCGAAAACCAGGATGAGTTCGCCCGACAATTCCCAGCAGACTTCATCTGCGAGGCAATCGACCAGACTCGAGGTTGGTTCTATACCCTCCATGCTGAGGCTGCCCTACTGAACGCTGCTGAGGCTACCCCTGAGGAAATTAGCTACCGCAACGTTATTTGCCACGGCCACATCCTCGATGAGCAGGGCAACAAAATGTCCAAGAGTCGTGGCAACGTGCTTGAGCCCTTCGACTTGTTGAATGAGCTTGGCGCAGATGCGGTGCGCTGGTACATCTATGCCTCGGCCCCGGTCGGCTCTTCTCGACGCTTCAGCATGCGTCTTATGAACGAGAGCTTGCGACGCTTCCAACTCACTCTCTGGAACGTCTATAGCTTTTTCGTAAGTTACGCGAATATCGATGGAATCGATCCAAGGGATCGTCCCGAAGGTGAGTTGCCGGAGCTGGACCGGTGGCTTCTCAGCGAGCTGAACGATCTAATTGAGCGCGTTACCGATGGGCTGGACAATTACGACCCAACCGTTGCTGCGCGCGCTATCGAGATGTTTGTTGACGATCTTTCAAACTGGTATGTCCGCCGTTCCCGCCGTCGCTTTTGGCGTGGAGTAGTTTCGGGGGCAGATTTGGACAAGCGCAGCGCATACTTCACGCTATATGCGGTGCTGACAGCCCTTGCTCGGTTGCTTGCCCCATTTACTCCTTTCCTGGCCGAGGAGCTGTGGCGGAATCTCACTCGTTCTCTGGATAGCACTGCCTCTGAAAGCGTTCACTTGGCAGATTGGCCTGAGCCAGTTGCTCTTGCGCCTGCCAGTGATGTTTTCGTGGACAGGTCGCTTAACTTAGAAACCCAGCTAGTGAAGCGGATTGCTTCAATGGGCCGAGCGGCCCGAGCGAAGGCATCGATAAAGGTACGCCAGCCACTTTCTGAGGTACTAGTATGCCCTCGTGACCCAACCGAGGCTGCCATCCTTGCCCGGCATCGCCCGCTCTTGCTGGAAGAGCTGAACGTGAAGGCCTTAGATACGCTCCAAGATGCAACAGGAATTGTCACTTTTGAAGTAAAGCCTAACTTGCCCGTACTAGGCCCTCGACTTGGTCGTGAGGTCGGAGCTGTGCGCTCAGCTCTTGCTGCCCTCGACTCCAGGGAGGTAGCAGAGGCAGTTCGCGCAGGAAAAAACGTAATGGTTGCCGGTCATGATCTTGCCCCTGATGAGTTTCTTGTTGAAATGCATGCCATCGATGGCTATGCCGTTGTTAACGAGGCGGGCTACACCGTTGGCGTTGCTACCACAATCACTGAGGAACTCGGGGATGAGGGGATCGCCCGCGAGCTCGTTCGTCGTGTTCAGGATCTCCGGCGCGAAGCGGGTTTTGAACTGAGTGACCGCATTGTCACTTGGTTTGAGGGTAATGAGACCATAGCCCGAGTGCTTGTTGCCCATGCTGAGTATGTGAAAGGGGAGACCCTCTCTGTTGAGGTAGTGGAGGAACCGCCACCGGGGGATACGCAACGAACGTCATTCCTGATTGACGGGATTGAAGTAACTGCCGGTGTTCGCAGGAAGAACGCATGAGTCCTCTAGGCATAGGAAGAGGACTTAGAGGATCGTCCTACGGTTCGAGGACAATCTTTCCGAAATTGGCGTTTGCCTCCATGTGAGCCTGTGCGGTGTTGGCTTCTTGCAGTGGGTACACGCTGTCCAGGACGACCTTGATTTTTCCCGAGGCTATGTGTGGTAACACGCTTTTCTCGAAGGCCCGAGTTGCTTGTGCTTTCTGCTCTAGAGGGCGCGCCCGCAATGTGGTGCCCCTCACTTGTAGGCGTTTCATAAGTAAGGGCCCCAAGCTCGCCTTTTTGGCAATAGCCCCTCCCATCAGCCCTACCTCCACTAGGCGTCCTTGTGTTGTTAGTGCTCGAAGGTTGCGTTCCCAGTAAGCTGCGCCAACCACGTCAACTACGACATCCACGCCCTTACCCTCCGTGGCTTCTAGGACGGCGTCTGCGAAGTCTTTCTCCTGGTAATTCACGCCCACGTCGAGGCCGAGTTCGCTAGCTCTTTGGAGCTTCTCGGAACTGCCAGCTGTGCCTATAAGCTGAGAGGCACCCATGGTCTTTGCGATCTGGATACTGGCTACCCCGATACCCGATCCCACCGCATGGACCAGTACCCGCTCACCAGCCTGTAAGTTGCACTGTAAGAGGGCATCGTGGGCCGTGATGAATACCTCGGGTGTCCCCCCGGCCTCCTGCCAACTAAGGGAGTCTGGAACTTTAATGGCAAGAGCTTGAGGCACGCTTACTAGTTCTGCGTAGCCGCCGCCCGGCAGAAGGCCCATCACACGATCGCCGGGGACGAAGCTCTCGACTCGCGATCCTGTTTCCAGTACCTCCCCTGCGTACTCGAGTCCCGGAATTTCGAATTCTGGTTTCGGCCCCGGCTGAGGGTAGTTCCCTATACGTTGGAGCAAGTCAGCTCGGTTTAGAGCGCAGGCCTTAACAGCTACGAGCAGGTCATCCGGTCCCACTAACGGATCGGGAACATCTCGGTAGACAAGAGAGCCTCCGGCGGAGGATTGCTCAATGACGACTGCCTTCACGGGCCTCTAGCTTTCGTCCTCATCAGAGGCCATTGCCATGCCCAGCGTGTTGAAGCCTCCGTCGACGTAGAGCACCTGGCCGCTGATGTTTGCCCCCGCGTCGCTCGCAAGGAAGGTTGCTGCCTCTCCCACATCCTCGATCGAGATGTGGCGGCGTAATGGGGTCATCTTTGGGAACTGCTTGTAGAGATTACGGAATTCACCAACACCCGCTGCCGAGAGTGTTCTTACAGGGCCTGCGCTGATTGCATTCACCCGTACGCCCTTCGGTCCTACGTCCGAGGCGAGATACCTTACTGCCGATTCGAGGGCAGCTTTAGCCACGCCCATCACGTTATAGCTGGGCATCATCTTCTGCGAACCGTGATACGAGAGTGTCACCACGCTTCCACCGTTTGGCATGAACGGTAGTGCTGCTCTGGTTAGAGCAACAAGGGAATAGACTGAAAGTTCCTGCGCGAGGAGGAAGCCGTCTCGGCTGGTCTCGATGAAGGGTCGCGAAAGATCTTCGCGCTTAGCCCCCACGATCCCGTGGGCAACTGCATCAATTGTGCCGAATCGATCTGCTAGCTTCTCAAAAAGAGTTTCGATCTCCTTGTCGCTGGTGGCATCGCAAGGTTCAACAAAGTCGCAGCCGATGCTCTCTGCTAGAGGCCGCACGCGCTTCTCCATAGAAGGGCCATAAGAAAGAGCTACGTTGGCCCCTGCCTGGTGCATGGCCTTAGCGATGCCCCACGAGATAGAGCGGTTGTTCGAGACTCCCGAGACTAGGGCAGTCTTGCCTTCCATGTTGGACATTGCTGGTAAGCCTACTGCCTTCCTAAAACGTGCCGCAAACGGTTTCGCCCGTGAGCGAACCGCGCCGTACCATAGTTTGCGATGGACTTCTCGGGTGTAGCGCTGCTCCTTTCCATAACGATCGATATCGATCCTGATATCGGCAAGATATTTGGGTTAACAATCTCGTGGCACGGTCTCTTTACCGCAATTGGCATCATCGCGGGGGTTAGCCTTTCTGTATACCTTTGTCGTGTTGATGGTATTCCCTCGGAGGTTGGGCAGGAGCTAGCCCTTGTTTCCGTAATTTGTGCACTCATAGGGGCGCGTCTCTTCTTTGTCTTTGAACACTGGGACCGGTTCGAGAATGACCTGGCCGCCATAGTCACGGAGGTAACCGAGGGAGGCATCACCCTATACGGTGGCCTTATTGGTGGCGTGCTGGGAGGAGTGATCTATGGAGTTTTACGCGGCTGGCCCATAGGCATTGGTTTGGATGCTGCTGCACCTGGGATGATTCTTGGGCAGGGATTGGGTCGGATTGGCGACCTAATCAACGGTGAACATCTCGCTACTGGTAGCGAATTGCCTTGGGCCTTTGTCTACACCCACCCCAATACCCTTGGCGAACTTGGGCGAGCAGTGCACCCAACTGCCGGTGGCTATGAGTTGATTGGGGACTTCATCATCCTTGGGCTTCTCCTCTTGGTAGCTAGGCGCTATCTCAAGGTGCCGGGTTGGCTATTCTGCAGCTACGCGGTTCTTTACTCAGCCATGCGATTTGGTCTTTCCCCGTTCCGCTTCGACGAGCAGACCATTGATGGAATCCCTGTTCCCCAAATTGTTTCCGCCGTCATTATCGGGATCGCCATCATGTTGGCGGGCATTATCCGTCGTTATCCTGGCCAGATAACTTCTGCCTGGGAAGATCGTGTCTTCGGGGTACCCTCTGAAATAGAGAATGAGGAAGAGCCCAGACCCTCATCGACATGAGCAATTCCCAACCTGTTACCTTTTATACTCGTATTAATTGCGACCTCTGTGATCAGGCTAAAACGCTTCTGGATAGGCTCGCCCAAGAACTGGGATTCACTATAGAAGCTGTTGACATTGATGCGGATCGAAATCTGAGTCTTCAATATGGTGATGTTGTTCCTGTAGTTGTTGTTGATGGTGAGGAGGTCGCACGTGCTCCCATCCGGGTTTCGGCGCTTGAGTCGGCTCTTTGGGAACGTTATCGATAGAGCGCATGGTCGTGGATATAGGCCTCTACCGTCTCGGGAACTAGATAGCGGATAGGCTTCCCTTTTCGTACTCGCTCCCGCACTAGGGTTGAACTGAGGGAAAGGAGGGGCATTTCGACAATGAGGGGTGCAGAGGCCAATCCCATCTTGGGTGCTCCACGCTCTGTTGTATCTTTCGGGGCTACAGCTAGACGGGCCAGAGATGTAATCACTTCCGGCTGTCGCCAGGTGGGCATGTCCGTTAGGGCATCGCTTCCCACTATCAGTACGAGGTCATCCATCCCCTGAGCGTGAAGTTCGCGCAAGGTGTCGACGGTGTAGGTAGGTCCTGTTCGGTCAACTTCCCGTCTATCTAGATGGAAGTTGGGATTTTCGGCGATCGCGAGGTCGGTCATTGCGAGTCGCTCGCTCGATGGACTCACGTTTCGACTGGCCTTTTGCCATGGATCGCCTGCGGGCATGAAAAGTACCAGTTCGAGCCCAAGCTGGACACGTGCGCATTCACCCAGCACAAGGTGTCCCATGTGCGGGGGATCGAATGTGCCTCCGAGAACCCCGATTGGCATACCTTGAGTCTAGCCGATCTGATGGTTAGCACTCTTGCTGTGAGAGTGCTAATATAGGTTTGCAGGCTTTACAATGGCATTGTCAGATCGAAGGGCAAGAATCCTCGGGTTTATTGTCGAGGACTACGTTAAAAGCGCACAGCCGATTGGCTCTGCGGCGCTAGTAGCGAAGCATGATCTTGAACTCTCCAGCGCTACGGTTCGCAGTGAGATGGCTGCTTTAGAGAATGAGGGACTTATTACCCATCCCCATACCTCGGCTGGCCGCGTTCCTAGCAATCTAGGCTACCGCACCTATGTGGGCTCTCTAATGGGTGAACGGCGCCTCTCAAATGAAGAGGAGCTGACCATTCTGCATCAGTTCCACCAGAGTGCCGTTGATCTTGAGCGCTGGTTATCTCTTTCCGTGAGCGTGTTAGCCAACTCCCTTCATACGGCTGCTATTGCAACGCCACCGCATATGGTTGAGGTGCGGCTAAAGCAGCTTCAGCTGGTTGAACTCACTGAAGAGAGTGCACTTCTCGTCGTCGTCATGAACGATGCTGCAGTTCTTCAGCACACCCTGCAATTCAGTGAAACAATCTCCCAAGACCAGCTGACGAGGCTTGCAGGGCGCCTTAATCAACTTCTCTCAGGCCTTACTGCCACCGAAATCGAAGGTGGGTCTTTGGCAACTGCAGTTATTGAGCAGGAAGTGGTGGATCAGGTAGTTGTCCTTCTGCGAAGTGAAGAGGACGCCGCTAGTGAAACTCCTGTCATTGAGGGTGTGCGGGAGCTACTTCGACAACCCGAGTATGAGGGGGACAGCGATCGGTTACTCGACACCCTTGAGGCTGTCGAAACCTCGCGGTTGCAACGTGCAATTCCCGCACGCTCCCTCGGTGGTGGTGACTTAGCAATAGTCATCGGTGACGAGAATCCCGCGGAGCCCTATCAGAACATGAGCTTCGTACTCTCACGGTATGGTCCTCCCGGTGGTGCGGGTGGGCTTGTTGGCCTGCTCGGCCCGACCCGTCTCGACTATCCAGATGCCGTCGCCCATGTCCGCTATGTGAGCGACCTGCTGACGGAACTCATGCGGCGCTTCTACGGAGATGCAAGCTCGGCAGAAGGATCTGGGGAGGACAAATGACCGACGACAAAGAACCTGAGGGCGGCGAAGAACCTACGTTTGTCGATCGGCGGGCGTCTGCGCGTATGGACGAGGATGGGACAGAAACCTCCACTCCAGAAGAGCAGACAGCGGAGCCTGAGCAGCTTTCAATAGAGGATTTGCGTGAGCAACTCGAATCTACAAGGGCAGCTGCAGAGCGATTTGAGGGTAGCTGGAAGCGGGCTGCAGCTGATCTTGCTAATTACAAGCGGCGGGTTGATCAGGAGCGTTCCGATCAGGCCCGCCTTGCTGGAGCAGCTCTCGTAATCAACCTGTTGCCCATCCGCGACGATTTTGGGCGTGCCGTAGAAACGCTCGACAGCACGCTTGCTGGGCTTAACTGGGTTCAGGGTGTACTTGCAATCGAGAGAAAGCTAGGCGGGCTAATAGAGAGCATGGGCGTTACTGAAGTTCCTGCTGAGGGGGAGACTTTTGATCCCACTCAGCACGAGGCCGTAGGGAAGGCCCCTGGCCCCGAAAATGTCTGTCTCCACGTAGTTCAGAAGGGCTATGCCCTGAACGGTGCCGTAATTCGTCCCGCGATGGTAATCGTGGGTGAGGGCGGTGAGATGGAGTCTTCCGAAACCACTGAGAGCGAGAACGAGGGCGCTTGAGCGTCCTGAAAGACCACCGATAGGAGTAGGAGTAGATGCCAAAAGTATTGGGAATTGATCTAGGTACAACCAACAGCGCAATGGCTGTTATGGAAGCCGGAGAACCCACAGTAGTGCCTAACACTGAAGGTACACGAACGACACCGTCGGTCGTCGCCCTCACGAAGTCTGATGAACGACTAGTGGGCCAGGTTGCCAAACGGCAGGCGATAACTAATCCTGAGAACACCGTCTATAGCATCAAGCGTTTCATGGGTCGCAAGTACAGCGATGCAGAGGTTCAACGTGGTGCGGGCTCCATGCCCTACCACATCAATGCTGCTAGCAACGGTGATGTTCGGGTCACCATGGGGGAGGGGGACCATAGCCCTCCCGAAGTTAGCGCCATGATTCTTCAGAAGCTGAAGACTGATGCTGAGGCTTATCTGGGCGAGACCGTTACGGAAGCAGTCATCACTGTGCCTGCGTATTTCAACGATGCCCAGCGCCAGGCCACCAAGGATGCAGGTCGAATAGCCGGCCTCAACGTGCTTCGCATAATCAATGAACCTACAGCCGCCTCTCTTGCCTATGGGCTTGATAAGAAGGAGGACGAGGTCATCGCAGTGTATGACCTTGGAGGTGGAACTTTTGACATTTCCATCCTCGAAATCGGTGATGGTACCTTCCAGGTTCTCAGCACCAACGGTAATACCCACCTGGGTGGTGACGACTTTGACGACCGCATCATTGACTGGCTCGTTGATGAGTTTCGCCAGGCGGAAGGAATCGACCTTCGTCAGGATCGCCAAGCCCTCCAGCGGCTTAAGGCGGAGGCGGAGAAGGCTAAAATTGAGCTTTCCAGCGCTCAACAGTCCGAGATAAATTTACCCTTTATCACTGCGGATGCCAGTGGCCCCAAGCATCTCAATCTCACGCTAACCAGAGCGAGGCTTGAACAGTTGGTTTCAGACCTCCTGCAAGGCACTTTGGATCCTGTAAAGAAGGCTCTTCAGGATGCAGACAAGGCTGGCGGCGATGTCGATGAGATCGTGCTAGTTGGTGGCCAGACTCGCATGCCTGCGGTGCAGCAGCTTGTAGGGGAGTTCTTTGGCAAGGAGCCCCATAAGGGCGTCAATCCGGATGAGGTTGTCGCTGTCGGTGCTGCTATCCAAGCTGGTGTCCTAATGGGTGATGTGCAAGATGTGCTCTTGCTGGATGTCACTCCGCTTACTCTTGGAATCGAGACTCTGGGTGGTGTGATGACGACGATCATTCCCCGTAACACTACGATCCCCACGGCCAAGAGCCAGGTGTTTAGTACCGCCGCTGATAACCAACCTAGCGTTGAGATCCACGTGCTTCAAGGCGAGCGTCCCATGGCACCCGATAACAAGTCACTTGGCAAGTTCACCCTGGACGGAATCCTTCCGGCTCCTCGTGGTGTCCCCCAGATCGAAGTGACATTCGACATCGATGCCAATGGAATTGTTAACGTCAGTGCCGCTGACAAGGGCACGGGTCGTGAACAGAAGATCACAATTCAGGCATCCAGTGGTCTAAGCGAGGACGAGATTCAGCAGATGCAGCGTGACGCCGAGCTGCACGCGGACGAGGATCATCGCCGCCGTGAAATGATCGAGCTGCGTAACCTTGCCGATAGCACTGCTTACCAAGCCGAGAAGACCATTGCTGACAACGCTGACAAGCTCGACGAGGCCCTAAAGGCTGATGTCGAGGAGAAGGTAAAGGCTGTTCGTGACGCTCTCGAGGCTGAGGGTGACGACGATGAGACCAAGGAGCGGCTCCAGACTGCTTTCGAGGCCCTTACTCAGGCTTTACAGCAGTTGGGAGAGTCTGTTTATGGCCAAGAGGGTGCAGGTCCCGGCCCAGATGGTGCTGCAGGAGATAGTTCCGATGGCAGTGGCCCGGGAGAAAATGGTGCCGAAGAAGGTACTGTCGAAGGTGAGTTCCGAGAGGTGTAGCGGAGGCCTATCCTCCTAAAGATGGGCACTCCTATTCCTGAAGCCACCTTAGGTGAACTGGTAAAGGTTGGTCGTGACCTTTACCAGTTAGGCATGGTTAGTAGTCGGGGTGGTAACCTCAGCATTCGCGATGGTCACTCCATGTGGATCACCGGCACAGGTACTGCCCTTGGGCACCTGAGGCAGCTGGACATCAGCCATGCGTTCACTGATGGGGGTCATGACCCCCCCCCTCCTTCAAGTGACACAATTCTGCACTGGACTATTTACGCGACCACTAATGCGGGTGCGATTGCCCATGCTCACCCTCGTCATGCTATTGCTCTGTCCTACGATCGCGACGTCTTTAACCCAGAGGATTTGGAAGGCCAGATGCATATTCCCGTGGTACCAGTGGTTGAGCGGGGAGCGTTGCAAGAGGAAAAGATCGCGAACAGCCTGCGTGATTCGTGCGTTGCTCTCCTGCGTGGGCACGGGGCCTATGCAAGGGGAGCCTCCCTTTGGGAAGCCCTGCATTGGCTTACTGCCCTTGAAGAGAGTGCTCATATAGCCCTGCTTCGTCAGGCTATCAACCGCAGTTAGCTTGTCATGTATAGCTTTTGTACCGTCACCGCTTCGACTGGGCAGCGTACTGAGCACAAGTCACACAAGATGCATTCGTCTACGTTCTCTTCGACCACTCGAGCTACCCGCTCACTGGGTTCTCGGGCGAGGATATCGACTGGACAACTCTGGACGCATTCGCGACAAGTAGGTTGCGAAGCACATGCTGACTCGTCGATGTTTACTTCGATAAAGAGAGCCACAGGTTGAGCGTACCCCATCTGCTACGATCGCTGTCCGTGACCTTTGACGCTCACACTCATTTATTCCCGCCTGCGCAGGCGCTTGCTCGCGAGAGTATTGCGGGTAGGGATTTGGGCTTTCGTGAGATCTATGGCGATCCTGGGGCCGTCATTGCTGATGCACCTGTTCTGCTCGCTGCCCTCCAGAAGGATGAGGTTGAGGCGGCGCTCGTACTTGGCTTCGCTTTCGCAAAGGAACGGGAGATTACCGAGCAGAACGAATACCTTTGCGCCGTAGCTGCAGAGACTCCCGGCACGATTGTCCCTTGTGCCACTGTGAATCCTGCTCTTCCGGACTGGGAAAGAGAAGCTCGAATTGCCCTCGACAAGGGTGCTCGTGGCTTTGGCGAGTTGCGTCCCGGTACCCAGGGGTGGGATCCACTTGGAAGTGAGGGAGGGAGACTTGCCTCCCTTGCTGGTGAGGCAGGGGTAGCGCTTATCTGGCACAGCAGCGAGCCTGTAGGCCATAGTTATCCCGGTAAGGAGGGGGGTCTCTCTGCAAGGGAGCTGATAGAAGTTTCTAGCGCATCTCCGGATGTCAAGATGGTAGGCGCTCACCTGGGTGGTGGGGCGTCCTTTTACCTATCAATGCCTGAGGTGCGAGCTGCCACCCCGAATCTCCTTTTCGATACATCTGCGGCCAGCCTGCTTTACGATTCTGGGGCGATTGCATCTCTTGTTGATGTGGTTGGCTCAGACCGTGTCCTTTTCGGTTCGGATTTTCCCCTGCGATGGCCGGGATCCGAGCTAAAGAAGGTAATTTCTGGTTTTGATGCCGCTACCAGCAAGGCCATCGCTGGGGAGAATGCACGCAAGCATTTATGTTGAAATGACTGAGTTGAACGAGAAGACCCACCGTTTGTTTGTAGCCTGTGAGCTTCCTGAAGATGTCCGCCATAGTGTTGGAGGGCTCGTTGATAGCTTGCGCAAACAGAGTGACGGTGCTGTGCGTTGGGTAAACCCCGATAGCCTGCACCTAACGTTGAAGTTCCTTGGAGAGGTACCTGAGCGTCAGATTCCTGCCATCAAGGTGGCTTTGCAAGAGGCCGTCGTTCGGCATTCGGAGTTCTTTCTGGAGCTAGCCAACATTGGTACATTTGGGGGCCGAGAGGGGTTGCGGGTGATGTGGGCTGCAGTGGCAGGGGATGTCTTGCGCCTTGAGGCTCTCGCTCGAGACGTTAACCGAGCCCTCTCCGTGGTCGGCTTTGAGGCAGAGACGCGCCCCTTCCGCCCGCATCTCACCTTAGGGCGAGTTAATAATGAGATTGCTACTCGTCAGCGGGCAGAACTTGAAGTAGCCGTTGGCAAGGTCGAAATTCCAGAGTGCGACTGGAGTACAAAGGAGATATCTCTTGTACGCAGCCGCTTACAGCCTGGAGGAGCACGCCAAGACATCCTAGCTACCTTCCCCCTTCGGGCGCCCCTTCCGCAGAGTTAAGCGTTCGAAGAAGATGCTTCGCCGTTCCGGCGACATGCGTAGGATTCCTGCGAGGAAGGAAGGGACTTGTGGCAGCAGATGCTCACCCCGAGCCCAGCGAAGAGGAGGTCCGCTCCTACTTTGACACGTGCAGCAACTGGGGTCGTTGGGGGCCTGACGATAGCTTAGGCACGATCAACTTAATCACCAAAGAGAAAAGGCGTGAGGCCGCGGCACTGGTGCAGAGTGGCCGCTCGGTCTCCTGCTCCTACCCACTCAATACCGAGGGAGGGCCGGGTAACCGCAATCCCGCTCAGCATTTCATGCGTTTTGGCCCTGCGGTGTCGACTGACTACATTGGGCTAGTGTTTCACGGATACGCTACCACTCACGTCGATGCCCTTTGCCATATTTTCTGGGAAGGGAGGATGTGGAATGGGAAGAATGCTAGGGAGGAAGTTACCTCCAACGGTGCTCGAACCGGCGCAGTTTCTGCCTGGAAGGACGGAATCCTGACCCGGGGGGTACTGCTCGATATTCCCCGTTTACGGGGAACGGACTATGTCACTCCCGATGAACCTACACGTGGCTGGGAGTTGGAGGCTGCTGCTGAGGCGGAAGGTGTTGAGCTGCGCCCCGGGGATGCGGTCCTAGTGCGCGGTGCACGTCCGTCCTTCCTCTCTGCCAATCCCCAGGCTGTGCCTGGCGTTCCTCCCACGCCCGGACTTCATGTTGACTGCGTACCTGTTCTCAAAAAAGTGGACGCTGCCATCTTGGGCTGGGATATGCTTGACTCACGACCTCACTCATACCCCCTTTTCGCAGATGCCCCAGGGGGGCCTGTGCATGTGCTTACTATCGTTTACATGGGACTGCCACTTCTTGATAACGCCTATCTCGATCCTCTGGCAGAGGCTTGTGAAGAGGAGGGACGATGGGACTTCTTGCTTTCCATTGCACCTTTACACATACGTGGTGGTACCGGCTCTCCTGTAAATCCAATCGCAGTGTTTTAAGCCTCGCCAAAACCAAAAAAACAGTGGAGGAGATTTTCCATGACCCAGAACGGAAGCGATGAGCTTCAGCCCGAGCGAGCGATGGTTGTCGTCGCCCATCCCGATGATGCTGAGTTCATGGTCGCGGGTACCGTTGCCAAGTGGGCGGCCCGTGGTGCCGAGGTGACCTACGTGGTTATCACAAATGGTAACAAGGGCAGCGAGGATCCAGATATGACATCCACGCTCCTTGCTGAGATTCGGGAAGCCGAACAGCGTGCCGCTGGAGACATTCTGGGTGTTAAGCACTTTGAGTTTCTTGGCTACGAGGATGGCTACCTCGTCCATACTCTTGAACTAAGGCGGGACATCACAAGGCTAATTCGTAGATACCGACCCGATATCGTCGTTACCTTTGATCCGACTGCGCGTTTCATGTTCGATTCTTATGCTAATCACCCTGATCACCGTGCCGCAGGAGATGCCACGGTTGATGCTATTTTCCCCAGTGCTCGTGACCGATTGACCTTTCCTGAGCTGCTAATTGATGGCCTAAAGCCCCATAAGGTGAAAGAACTGTGGATGGGCTCAGGTGCTGGAACAAACGCAAATGTTTGGGTCGACATCAGCGAGACCATCGAGCTCAAGAAAAAGGCACTTGCGGCACACCCCAGCCAGCTAAGTGAGGAGGTAGCTGAGTTTGCAGCGGAGATGGCGCGTGGGCAGGCTGGGGAGCAGAACTTCGAATATGCAGAGGCCTTTCGACGGATCATCTTCGACCAGCCTCGTGAGGCGCGTCTGGAACAGCGCCGCCAGAAATCTAACTAGAGGATTCTTTTCCTTAGGAAAATGGTGTTGCTCAAGCCCTTTGAGTGTCACGTCGTGTTTCTGGTAGGCGCAGGAGGTGGTTCCCACCATCCACAGGGATTACCTGACCTGTGATGTCTCCGAATAGATCACTTGCGACCGCCAGGGTGACATCCGCGCAGTCGTCGACGGTCGTGATGCGCCCCAGTGGTGTCTGTTCGATAAAGCCACGGGCCGTGGGGTTGTCGTCCGAGATGGAGACCCTCGCCTCGTCGATAGGGGTCCCGCCCCCGTAGTTATTCATGGCAGTTGGTACAAAGGTTGGGGCGACCGCGTTAACCCGTACATTATCTGGACCGAATTCGCGTGCTGCTATTTTAGTTGCGAAGTTGATTGCGGCCTTTGCTGCTGAGTAGGGCGTTAGCCCTGTTGGAATAGAAATTGCCGTGGTCGACGTAATGTTGATGAGGGATCCACCCCCGCTTTCCGAGAGAGCGTTGCCGAAGTGCTTCATGAAGTAGATAAAACCGAAGTATTGGATGTCCGCAACCTCGTGGAGTGTTTCCGGTGTGATGTCTTTGATCAGGGAACTCCGGACGATACCCGCTGAGTTAACAGCCACGTCTAGTCCTCCCCACTTTTCCGTAGCCCTTTGGGCAAGTGCTTTTAGATCGTCGTGGTCGCGACCGTCGCAGGGAATGGCCGTGCCACCAATCTTGTCCGCAAGCCTTTCAAGGTTCTCCACCCGCCGGGCTGCGACGATCACATCGGCACCATGCTCGGCGAAACGCTCGGAAATAGCCCAGCCGATACCACTCGATGCTCCCAAAACCACCGCTCGCTTGCCTTCTAGTAGCTTCACCTAATTACCCTCTAAACATTCGCTTCGCTGACAGGTCTATACTCTGTCGCAGGATACCCGAAGGCGCAGAACAGATCGGCTGGAGTGAGTGCTCCTGTCAATCGGACGTGCGAAGGAGCAAGTGATGCCGAGAGTCAGCGAAGTCGGCGGTATGGAGGGATTTGGCGGGGTTTATGCGCACCGTCCCGATCTCTTCAAGGGTTTCATGTTTAACTACGGACTGCTGTGGTCTCACAGCACACTCGATCCCGTTTTAAAGGAGCTCATACGGCTCTACTCGTCCAATACCAACGGATGTCGTTACTGAATCCCTGCTCGATCTTCTGCGGCGCAGGAGAATGGTATGGACGAGGAGATGATTCAGAAGGCGCTCGACTTTCGGAACTCAGACCTCCCAGATCGAACAAAAATCGCACTTGAGCTTGCTGAGGACTTCATTCTCAACCACGCGAATAATGTTGATGATGCGTTTATGGATCGCCTCAAGGAGCACTTCACCGAGGACCAAATAGTCGAGATCACTATTGGTATTGGCATCTGGGACTCTGTTCATAAGTTTAATAACGTCTTTGATGTGCCCCCTCCGGTGGAGGATGGGCTGTTTGTCGTTGGTCTCCCCGATGTGCCCGAGGACATGGCTCATCTTGTGACCCACGGGAAGGATGTCGAAGCGGAAGCTGCCGGGGGCGGCTCCTAAGTATTTGCTGGCTAGTTCTTCTGGTCTCAACGCCCCTGCAAGGTTCGGGGTTGCTTGGCCGGGTCTTTACTTCAGTTACGCCGCTTACGCCAGGCGGCAATGGTGATGCCCACCAGTAAGCCTGCCCCAAAGAATGTTAGGAGGATGTATCCCAAAGGGGCCTCTAGACCGGCACGTATGGTGTGCGCGCTACGAAATGTTTTGGAAGGCGAACCGTCATGGAGGCTCCGCCTTCGGTCCTGTTGCGAGCGGCCACTGTTCCTCCGTGAGCTTGAACCAGGTGCTTAACGATAGCCAGACCAAGGCCCGATCCTTCGTCTGACCGAGACTGCTCGGCCTTATAAAACCGCTCGAAGACGCGATCGAGATCTTGCGTTGCGATGCCTGGTCCTTGGTCGCACACCTCGATCGCGACCAGGGGGTCTTCGTCCCGTACCTCCACTGTGATTGAACTTCCCTCGGGACTGAACTTGAGTGCATTGTCGAGTAGGTTTGTGATGATGCGAACGGTTGCTATCTGGTCCGCCTCGATGGAGGGGGTCTCGCCTTCGGGTCCATGAATAAGCACTTTGGATGTTTCAAGTTTGGGTAGGAGGCCTGTTTGCGCTTCCTGAACAGCGGACCGTAGGTCTACCTGTTCTGCCTCTAGATGGATTGCTCCTGACTCGATTCGGGAGAGGTCTAGCAGCTCATTTGTCAGGACTCCCATACGCTCCACTTGGGTGCGGATACTGCCTAAAAAGGAAGACCGCTCATTCGTTTCCAAGTCGCTTAGTTCCAATGTTTCCACTAATGCAGCAATTGCAGCAATCGGGGTTCGAAGCTCGTGTGAGACGTTGCTGATGAAGTCGCGGCGCACATGGTCTACTCGTTGGATAAGAGAGAGGTCTACGAGAATGAGCAAAGCCGCCCAGCTTCCCCCTTCCGTTATAGGTACGGCCAACGCTCGCAGTGGGGTTCGCTCATGGCCAAAGGCAACTATCTTTGGCGGAAGTGTGTGGGGTCCTGCGATCGCCTCCCTCACAAGGGCGTCTAATTCGTAGTCGCGCACACTCTCGATTAGGGCGCGGCCTAAAACCTCGCTCTCTTCCATATCGAGCAGCGTGAGAGCCGCAGCGTTGGCGTATTGAACATCTGTCGCGGCTCCTAAGGCTATGACTCCGTCTCCGGCGGCAGCGAGGGCTGCCTCCAGGCGGGCGTGCTCTGCGGTGATGGCTTGAGAGGATTGTTCGAGTGCCGCCGCCATTACGGTGAACTCGTGTGTGAGTTCGGCTGTGGGTCCGGTAGTGCGTATGGCTCGAGGAGAGAGGCTGCTGCCGCGGAGGGCTTTAGCTGCTTTCGCTGTTTCCTGTACCGAAATGGCTACAGGGCGCAAAAGGAAGAAGACCCCAACTAAACTACCCCCACTCACTACAACTATGGCGATAGCGATCCACAGCAAGTTACTGGTTGCTGCCGCGAATCCAGCTGCGGCGGAAGCTCCCAAGAGACACGCAAGCCCGCTCGCTAAGCCCGCTCGCATCGCGAGACCTCTCACGGTCTTACCCTACCCTTCGAAGATATATCCACTTCCGCGAACTGTGCGGATTCGTGAGGGGTTGGCAGCATCTGGTTCAATCTTCTGACGAAGCCAGCGCATGTGAACGTCCACTGTCCGCTCGTCACCATTGAAGTCTCGCTCCCAGACTGACTCAAGGAGGTGCTCTCTAGAGAGCACCTGGCCGGGATGTCTTAACAAGAATAGCAAGAGCTCGAACTCCCGCGGTTTCAAATGTAGGAGGTCGTTACCTCGACGGACCTCCCGTCGGACGGTATTTAGCTCGAGATCGCCCGCTCGTAAGAGGTCTTCTTTTGGCTCTATTGCCTGTTGGGAGTGTGCACGACGAAGTAGGGCCCGTACCCGAGCAAGCAGCTCGCGCATGCCAAACGGTTTTGTAAGGTAGTCGTCTGCGCCCGTGTCGAGGCCAGCAATGCGATCACTCTCCCCACCCAGTGCAGTCACCATGATTATTGGTATCTGAGTGTCGCGCCGTAAAGCGCGACAGATACCCATGCCATCAACGCCCGGAAGCATCAGGTCAAGGACGATAATGTTCGGTTCCTGTTCGCGTGCTATGCGGAGACCGTCGTCACCACGAGCGGCAGTGAGGACTTCGTAGCCCTCGCGGCGAAGGTGGTAAGCCATCGCCATGAGTAGTGCTTCTTCGTCTTCCACAACCAATACGGTTGCCGTATTTGCAGGTGCTGAAACCATTTTTTCTTCAGACTCTTTCACCATGGTTTGGACGAAAGGTGAACGAGCAACGCATGCAATCCTCGCACAGGGCGAAGTGATGTGCCGAAAAGAGGCTAATTACTACCTTTTGCTGTGCTTCCATACCCAGATCTTCCAGGCGCTATAAGGTGGTTTTCGAGCCTTTCAACATCAGGATGCATCTTCGTTTTGGGCTGGCATTGTCGTTGTGCCACCCATGCGCTGAGCGATAAGGGATGCCCTCTCTTTGTCTCCAGGAGCAAGTTCACCGTCTAACACCAGCATGCTTAGGCGATCCTTAATCCGTGCGATCCATGGCCCTGGCTCCTTTCCTATTAGCGCCATCAATTCACGGCCATCAAGGGGGCTTTCAGCTTGCAGCATGGCGGCTTCCTCCACTTCCACCCGCTCGCAAGCGGCCTCTAAGCGATCGTGGTAATCGTTGTCGTCATAGGTATGGCTTGCGTTGTCGGCGCGTTTTAGAGCTAGTAGGTCCCGCCAATGCCCATCGAGTCTCCGCATGAAGCGCCGCACCAGACGCCCGTCGTCTGGGTCTGGCCGGTCCATGTGTCGCCGCACGAGTAGTGTCAGAAGAGCCCCTTCATGCTTGGCCAGTCGTAACCGCTCCGCAAGGGCTTGCGCCATTTCTGCTCCCACGATCTCATGACGGTAGAACCCCCACTCACCGTTCTTCTTAACGTGGCGTACCGGTGGTTTACCTAGGTCGTGCAATAAAGCAGCCCACCGACGCAGTTTGAGGTTCACTTCCTCTGTTTCTATTGCCTCCACGGTCGCTGTCGTATGGCCCCATACATCAAACTGATGAAAGCGGTTCTGCTCGCACCCGGGCATCGTCGCTAATTCCGGCAGTAGGTGGGGCAAGGCACCAATCTCTCGCAGGGCCTCCAGGCCTGCCGCCGGATGCGCTCCTTCAAGCAAACGTTCTATCTCAGCAGTAACCCTCTCCTGAGAAAGCCCTTCCAGTAGTTCGATTGACGCAATCATTCCTGTCTTTGTTTCGGGCTCGATTGTGAATCCGAGCTGACTGACGAAACGTACTCCTCGAAGAATGCGGAGTGGATCCTCAGTGAAACGCATTCTCGCGTCGCCTGGGGCCCGTAGTAGCCTGCGTTCGATGTCCCCCTGCCCGTCGAAAGGATCTCGAAGCTCTCCCGTGACAGTGTTTCGAGCCATGGCATTCACGGTGAAATCTCGCCGATCAAGGTCCTCCTCGATGGAGCTTCCGAAGGTGACATTGGGCCATCGGCTCCCGGCAATGTAGCTGTCACCTCGGAAAGTCGTGATCTCTGCCCACCCCTCCTCGAGTAGCACACCTGTTGTCCCGAAACGCTGTCCTATCTTGGCGATTGTGGTCTCCAGCTTTTGCCCGATACGTTCGCATTCATCTGGTGGTGCGTTAGTTGTGAAGTCGGCGTCGCCACTCAGAGGCACTTTTCTGAGCTCATCGCGCACAAGGCCTCCAGCAAGCCACAGCTCGTATCCGGCCTTGTCAAATTCTTCGATCAACGTTTTGCGATTAGGGGCCATAATGGAATTTTAGAAGAGCACTACGTCTGGAGAGTAGCGAACTCTCCACTGGGTGTGCTGGGAGATTGTGAGCGTTGAGGGCCTAAGGTCACCGGGTAGGGTTCTCCTCCACGCGAAGTGTGTAGTACATGCCGCCTTCGTAATGCCCTGCAATGTTGCAAAAGAGGATGTAGCGACCAGGTGGCATATGAAAAGTTTGCCCCCTCGTTATTCCAGGGCGCACTGTTTGTACCCTCCCAACAAGCTCTCCAGACGCAGCTAAGTCCACTTGTCCCCTAGTCATTGGTAGCTCCGTTCCTTCTAGTTCTGTGCGGACAATGACGAAGTTGTGTAGAACTCCATCCGAGTTGGATAGTTCGAAGCGCAGGTTCCCGCTCGAAACCACGGGAAGCTCCCCTCCCGCAGATGTTCCCAGTCGCCATGCCCCGAGCACTTGTACATTCCCTTCTGCGTCTATTGCCCGTAGGTCGCCGTGTGCATGGGAGTGGGCATGGAAACCCACGACTGCCACCACTGTTCCAATGGCCAATACCAGCCCAGCAAGAACTAATCTTTGCTTTACCATCCCTAAGTCCATAACACCGTCGTGGGGTCACCCCTTGCCCTGATTTCTCGCTGCGCGATCTGTGACGCGTGTATCGTTCTATGTATGGCTCGAATGAAGTTCGGTGTTGTCCTCCCAATGATAGGTTCTTTGGCGAGCACTGAGGCAGTAGATGCAGTCTGTGACAAGGCTGAGGAGGTAGGCCTGGATTCCATCTGGGTCATCGACCATATCCTTCTTCCATACAGCATTGGCGCGAAGTATCCATACAACCTAACTGGTGAATGGATGGCTGGGCAGGGGCCATGGTGGGATGCTTTTTCCATTCTCTCCTATGCTGCGGCCCGAACTAGCACGGTCCAGCTGGGAACCTGCGTCATAATCCTGCCCTATCGTCACCCGGTGCATACGGCCAAGATAGTCGCCACGATCGACCAGCTCTCACGTGGACGCCTTCAGTTCGGCATCGGTGTGGGCTGGATGAAAGACGAGTTCGAAAATCTCCAGCTAGACTCCTTCCACCACCGCGGTGCTCTTGTCAACGAGCAAATCAAGGTTTTCAAGGAGGTTTGGGCAAATGACCCAGCTTCTTTTGATGGATCCTATTACCGCTTTAACGAGGTTAGTGTCACTCCCAGGCCCTATCAGCGACCGCACCCGCCCATCCTTGTAGGAGGGAATAGTGAAGCTGCCCTCGAGCGCACTGCTTCCCTCTGTGATGGCTGGCTTGGGATCAGCTTGAGGCCAAAGGGACTCGCTGAGCATCGAGCCCGCCTTTTGCAAACCTGCGAGGAACAGGGAAGAAGTGGTAGCGATATGCCCATTGCGATGCTGCATGGCATCACCCTTGTAGATGACCCTGATTATCGAGCTACTCTTTCTCATCAGGAACGCTCCCAGGGGGTTGTGGGCACTATTGAGCAATGCGTGGAAGAGTTGCGTGAGTTCGAAGATTCAGGCCTCACGCACATGATTGCATCTGCTCGTCGCTTAGGACGGCCTGGAGGTGGGATTCAGGCCGTTCTAGAAGGCATTGATACTCTGGCGAACGAGATTATCCCAGCCGTCCGCAGCTAGAAGAGGAAGCTCCTCCGTCAAGTGAGCACCCCTAATCTCATTCGCCGTTTCACCAGCTGGTGAAATGGTGTGGGCATTACCTACCTGGCACGGGGTCTTCCAAAACAAGTGAAGCCAGTTGTTCCAGGTGTTCGTCGAAGTCAAAAACTGGGTGCAGGAGCATATGTTCTGCGCCGATGTCGATTACCTGCTCGATACGTTCGTTTATGTAGGCTGCTGGCCCCCAGATTGCGACCTGGTTAGCCATGTCAGGGCTTCCATAGACGTGACCGAACCACTCGCGCAGCCTCTTCTCCGCCCTTTTTCGGTCGTCATCGACGGCCAGGTAGAGTCGTTTCGAGATGGTAAAGGTGGAGGGATCTCGACCGGCCTGATGGAGGCTGCGGCGCAGGATGGATACGTGTTTTCGGAAATCTTCGATACTCGAGGAGCCCGGGCCCATCCACGCGTCACCGAGCTTGGAAGCCCGTCGCAGCGCTGGCTCGACGCGTCCACCGAACCAAATTGGTGGACCTGGCTGCTGGACTGGCTTTGGTTCCATGAGGATGTTTTCTAGCTGAAAGAATTCCCCCTTGTAAGTTGCCTTCCGTTCAGACCAGAGTGCCCGTATCACTGCCAATGATTCCGTGAGCCTTTTCACTCGCCGGCCTGTTTCGATTCCGAATGCTGCATTATGAGGGGCATCGTCATTGCCAATGCCGAATCCTGCGTCAACACGTCCGCCGCTCAAGATGTCGAGTGTTGCGAGTTCCTTGGCCGTTTGCACTGGGTTGCGCTGGGGCAGGACGAAAACTGCTGTTCCCAGGCGCATTCTCGTGGTGATTGCTGCCACGTAGGAAAGTAAGCTCATCGGCTCCAGGTTGCGGCTTCCACCTAGTACCTGGTCCAGCGTCCAGAGGCTATGGAAGCCGAGGACCTCTGCCCGTTGTGCCACTCTCCGGATGGGTGCGATATCAACAGGCTGGGTTAGGAAAACCTGCGGAAGGGCCAACCCGAACGGAATCTTTTTGGATGGCATAGTGAACTCTTTCCAAGGTGGGTTCTGCCGAGGCAGGATACCGGCCTCCGGTTCCAACGGCACAGTGGTGGTCTCCTCTACAATTTGGCTATGGAACCAAACGAGACAGCTGATTACGTTGAACTAATGCAGCTTCCCATCCGCTATGGTCACGCCCTTGACATGCTTGGGCGTGCCCTCAATCGAGACGATGATGCTCTTTACCAACGAGGCCAAGAAATCCTGCGTGGGACTTTTGCTGAGGACTTCATCTTCGAGGAGCTGAGTGGTGAAACGGTGAATGTACACGGGGCGGATGGGTGGGCAGAGTTCTGCGCGCGTGCCCTCAGCTCTTTTGGCGGAACCCAACACTTTATCGCTCCCCCTCTCGTTCTCATCGATGATTTACCAGTTGAGCATGATGGTGTGCGTATGGGCGGAAAAGCTCGGCTTCGCAGTTACTTACAGGCCACCCATACGCTACCTCGCGATGGAGAGGAGCTCCCTCCCGACAAAACAGACACCGTTCCCACCTTGGTGGCGGGCACCAATATGGTTATTCAGGGCACCTACGAGGATGAGTGTGTGCGTGAGCCGGCGGGGTGGCGTATTCTCCGCCGCTCGCTCCGTTACACCCACATCGAAGGGCGGCCATTCGATACCTCTGGCCGCTAGCTGTTTCCTTTAGTCGGTAACTGCACCCTGTTAAATGATGCTGGATTAAAGCTTCTAATGTGGGGGATATGGCCTGGTTGGGAAATGGGCTTTACACAAGTTGGGCTTTCTCTCGAAAGTCAGACCCCTTGAGTTTTCGAGGCATTCTCCTTGGCCCTAACCTCTAGATGCCGCTTGCGTTCACTTCCTTCAGGAGCTCGTAGGTCCTCTGCGGGGCTCCGGGATCCTCAGGAACTGGAAGAATAGCGCCGGTGTAATCGGTAACCCCGATTGACTCGAGTCGCTTCAGTTTTGCTCTCACTGTTGCCTCATCCCCCACAATCGCCACTTCGGAAATATCGGCTACTCCTTCGGCTTCGATCACCTTCCGGTAAGAGTAGATCTTTCCGTAAACTTCCCAAACTTTTCCTGCCGATGTGCGAGCGGCCTCCTCCTTATCCGTAACTGAAATGGGTATGCCGGCGATTATTCGGGGAGCTACCCGTCCAACCGACTCCGCTGCTTTGGTGATTGTCGGAACTGCCGTTTGCTCTATGTAGTTTGGCCCGCAATGAAACATGCTTGTGCCGTCCGCGAGTTCCCCAGTCACTTTCAGCATGCCTGGTCCTAGCGCCGCAACTACAACTTGGGGACGCCCACCGCCCGGAACGTTGAGCTGAGTGAAGGGCGCATTGTTTAGCTGGACCTGGTATTCCTGCCCTTTGTGGTTCACGAGCTCTCCATCTAGTAGCGGATTGAGAACCTCTAGGTACTCACGCATGTGTCTCACAGGAGTTGCCCAGCGCAACCCCTGCCATCCCTCGACGATGAACTTGTGGCTAAGCCCGATACCCAAGGTGAAGCGACCGCCGCAGGCTACGTTAGTCGTAAGCGCTTGCTGTGCCATTACCATCGGATGTCGGGGATAGGTCGGCACTACTGCTGTTCCCAGCTCGATTGTGCTCGTTGCTTGCCCAGCCAGAGCACAGACGGTCATCGCGTCGTAATTGAGGTGGTTCCCAATCCAGGCGGATTGAAAACCGTCCGCTTCGGCTTGCTTGAAGGGCTCGACGATGGCGCTGACAGTGCTGTGGCCGCCAGTTCCTGGTGGAGTGGTGATAATTCGCATTCCCATCGGCGTCCTCCTAATGCCCCTTTCCGGGCCGTGGCGATGATACGCAGGTCGGGAAAAGGTTGTGGGAAAAGAAGGCAGAGATCGGCCCCTTGATCTCTTTTGCATGGGGATGTCGTTACTACGCCTTCCGCGCCCCGCTAAACTCGACTTTCATGACGGAGGCTACTGAAAATAATCCCACCTCTTTCCGCGAGGGTGCTCGTGCTCTCGCCATAGTGATGGCGGAGGCAATAGAGGCTCTTGATGGGGCTTTTCGGCGGCTCGACGAAGGTTCAATGTGGAAGCTCCAGTCAGATCTCGGCCCCTTAGATCACGGCCTTAATGAAGCTCTCAAAGTTTTGATTGAAGTAGCTTGTGATGAACGCTTCCTTCCAATCCGTGAACAGCTCATCAGTGGTGCGGAGGTTGTCCTTGAAGCTTTAGGGGCGTTCACTCGTGCTGCTTCACGAGATCAACGCTCGGGAAATGTTCTTCAAAGTATGCGTAGCTTCGCCCGAGGCCAAGAGCTGCTCTACTCCCTTCGTTCTCTCCATCCCAGGCTGGGGCAGCTTTTTGCAGAACCTGCCATTTTTGATCGACTAGACTCACTCGACGAACATCGCTCGTCAAAGTCCACAGGCATCCGGCGGAGTGGCCCTGACGATGACCCTGACTCCCGTGGGGAGTTCCATCTTTATGTTCCAGAGTCGCTTGATGGCTCGGAACCACGTCCCCTCGTTGTAGCTCTGCATGGAGGGATGGGTTATGGCCGAGACTTCCTCTGGACCTGGCTTAGGGAAGCCCGTAGCCGCCGGTTTGTCCTTCTAGCCCCTACGTCTGTTGGACCTACATGGGCATTGATGGGACCCGATGCTGATCGCGAGCGTCTCATGCGCTCTATCGAATTTGTGAGCGAAGTCTGCAATATCGATGGCGAACGAATCTTTTTAACTGGGCTTTCGGATGGCGGCACCTACGGTATGTCGACCTATCTTTCAGGAGCTACCCCCTTCGCTGCTTTAGCTGTAGTGGCAGGTGTTCTTCACCCGAAGAACATTCAGGAAGGCGCCATTGTCGGGGCCGAGGGGAAGCGAATCTCTATAACCCACGGCGCGAAGGATTGGATGTTCCCCGTACAGTTTGCTCGTGCTGCATACGAGGCCTTGGGCGAAGCTGGTGCAGACGTGCGCTATCAAGAGATCGCCGATCTAGCCCACGCCTATCCCAGGGAGGAGAACCCTGCCATCCTCGAGTGGTTCGATCCTACCCTTGCCATTACAGAGAGCTAACTCTCGGTGGGGGGTAGTTCCTTTGATGCCTGCTCGTATTTACGGGCGAACTTGCCGATGTCGGGCTCAGGGCCCATTGCTGCATCCACTTCCGCGCCGAAATTTGCCTCTGCCTCTGCCACCTTGGTTGCAAAGCTAAGGTGATGAGCGAAACCGCTCATCACCTTACGCATGCGGTGCTCCGTGTCTCCCGAAGCAGCTGGACAGGCTGGAGGCTCGACCTCAGTAGCCATGCGTTGCTGAAACAGCTCTTTGTGTGCTCCACAGTTCTCGCAAGCAAACTCGTACAGCGGCATCGAGAATCTCCTTGCTAACCTTCGCCTATTCCCTGTTTGGCTAGATAGGCCTCAGCTGCTAATGCTGCGGTGGCGCCATCGCCGCAGGCGCTTACCAATTGTCGTGCAGCCTTAGTCCTTAGGTCTCCTGCCACAAAAAGTCCTGGAACTTTAGTACACATTTGGAGGTCGACCTGGGCATGACCCCCTTCGTCTAGCTCTACTAACCCCTTAAGGAGGTGGCTGTTGGGTGTCTGTCCAATAAATATGAAGACTGCTCCCACAGGCAGGATGTGGGTTTGGCCAGTTTCTGTGTTAATTAGTTCTGCTGTTTCCACCACCTGCTCCCCACTGATGCGCTGGACCACACTGTTGAAAATGACCTCGATCTTTGGATTTGCAAAGACTCGCTCTTGAAGCAGTGCACTTGCGCGGAAAGTTTCCCTACGGTGCACCAGCCAAACCTTGCTTGCGTAGCGGGTTGTGAACAGTGCCTCATCACATGCAGCATCGCCTCCGCCTACTACGATCACCTCCTCGTCTTGGAAGAAAGCTGCATCGCAGGTGGCGCAGTAACTCACGCCCCGACCGACTAACTCTTCCTCTCCGGGAATACCGAGTTTGTTGTAGTCCGCCCCTGCCGTGGCAATTACGGCATGCGCCTCGTAAGAGCCTTCGCGAGTATCGATGCGGAAGGGCTTGCCATGCTGCGGGTTGATTGCTTGGACGTCCTCATAGCGCAACTCTGCGCCGAAGTGTTCGACTTGTTGAACAAGATTCATGGCGAAGTCTGTCCCGTTTATTCCCTGCGGAAAGCCCGGGAAGTTTTCGACCAACTCTGTTGTTGCGATCTGGCCGCCGGTGATAAGGCGCTCGAACACGAGCGTCCGTCTACGGGCTCGAGCACCGTATAAGGCTGCTGTTAAGCCTGCCCCACCGCCACCTACGACAGCGATGTCGTAGGCCTGAGGGCTATCAAAGCTCATATCGTCGGTTTGGGGAACATGGTGAGCTCTGACACATAGATAGCTTTAAGCGATCGCCTCCTCGAGGCGCTTCTTTAGGTCGCTCTTTGGTCGGAATCCAACGATCGTGCCTGCAAGCTCGCCGCTTTTGAAGATCAGCAGCGAGGGGATACTACGAATGCCATATTGAGTCGGGATTGTTGGGTTTTCGTCAGTGTTCATTTTGTAGAAATTCACCCGACCGGCATACTCCTCGCCCAGTTCCTCCACAATCGGCGCCACCATGCGGCAAGGACCGCACCAGGGTGCCCAAAAGTCCACCAGCACTGGCAAATCGCTCTTCATCACATCTGCCTCGAACGTTGCGTCCGTAACCTCGGAAGTTTCTGCCATCTTGGTTTTGCTCCTTCGCCGGCGATCCGGCTCTCTGCTTTCAACCTCTTGTTTTGGTCTGCCGATGCTCGCCGTGCCGTTCCGCTGGCCATGCCCGGAGACTTGCCTCAAGCGTACCACTCGAGACCATGAGGGCGTAATTTTAGATTAATCAGAAATTGCCGAGGGCAAGGGCGCTTGCTACCATCCCGCCGAGGTCGCCCCTATGAGTGGCTCTCTTGCCCTTGTTCTCAATCAGAACTACGAGCCGTTGAACGTGTGCCATGTCCATCGCGCTCTGGTCCTTGTGCTGCGGGGAAAGGCCGAGAACGTAGAGACTGCTGACGGGGTAATTCATAGCCCAAACGATCGGTTCGCCCTCCCCTCTGTTATTCGCATGGTCTATTACGTCCGGCGTCCGCGTCCGCAGCTTCGCCTCTCTCGTCGTGAAGTGTTCGCCCGGGATGGTTGGGCTTGCGCTTACTGCGGTCGGAACGGTAGAGATCTAACCTTGGATCATGTGGTACCTCGTTATCGAGGTGGTGCTCACAGTTGGGAAAATCTTGTTAGTGCTTGTAAGCCGTGTAATCACCGGAAAGCTGGGCGCACGCCTAGTGAGGCTCACATGCGCCTCCGAATCGCTCCAAGCAAGCCACGTGTCCCCATCTATCACAACTACCTCCAGCATCTCCGCCGCTACCAGGGCTGGGGCAAGTTCATTCCTGGGGCATCGATGGAGAGGGCGGCTGTCTAGATGACTGAGTTGTCTCGGGAGGAGATTCTTCAGGAAGCCTTGCGCGTGGCCCATTCCCAATTTGGTGGAACTCTGGCTACCACCCATATAGACGATGGCACTCCCTATCCCGCCTTTGTCCTCTTCCACCTTACCGATGAGGGGGAGGTTATCTACGGAAGCGTAACCGAATCCCAGCACACTAGGGACACGCAGGCGATTCCTGAGGTTGCCTTTCTCATTGATAACCGAGATGTGCTAGGCCACGACTGGCCCGCCTTCGATCGCATTACCATCGAAGGTGTTTCTGAACGGATTGACCCTGATGATTCTCGCTACGAAGGCTTCTTCGATGCCCTTGTCGCCAAGAATTGGCTTTCTCATTACTTCACTAAAATAGGAAATCTCTACCGTATCCAGCCAAGGCGTATCACAGTCCTGCTAGGCCTAGGTCCCGAGCGCTATATCGTTGATTTCGACTAGCTTTTGGGGGAAGGTGAAAGATTCTCCCAGCTCTGGCTTTCTCAAAGGGGGATGGAATGGATACAGGAGTAAGTACCTCTGCAGATTGGCATGTTGCCGTTGATCAGGCCCTTCATGGTGTGCCCGTTGACAGTGACATCGTTTTCCTTCTTGTCAGTTACCATCATGCTGAGCGCTACCCTGAGATTGTTGATGCCATCCATGAACGCCTTCGCCCCAGAATTCTGTTCGGCTGTTCTGGCCAGGCAGTAATCACAACCGGCCGCGAGATAGAAGGGGGGCCTGGAATCACTCTGCTTGCTCTCTCGCTTGCCAATGCTGCTCTCAACCTAAAGCGTATCTCTCAGGAAGACCTCGATGCTGAGAATCCTTTGTCCGAGCGCCTGCTACCAACTGATGAAGTGAATGCCTGGGTCCTTCTGTCAGATCCCTTCACCATCGACACGGAGAACCTCGTTACGAAGCTTGCAGAAGCCTATCCCAGAATTCCTATTATGGGAGGTATGGCTTCTGCGTTTCCTGGCGGACGTAGCGCATATTTGTTTGAAGGAGATGGAATTGCGCCTGGTGGGGCCCTCCTTCTTGCTGTTGGGGGTGCTTGGACTATTCATCCTGTGGTTTCCCAGGGCGCCGCTCCAATTGGCGAGTCGTGGACCATCACAGAGGCGGAAGGCAACACTGTAGTTGGTATCGGTGGTCGGCCAGCCCTCGAAGTGCTAATGGAGACTCTCCGCAATCTTCCTCCCGATGAGCAAGCTCGTGCCGGGCGTAACCTTCTTGTTGGTCTCGCTATGGATGAGTATGCCGATGAACTTAGCCAGGGAGACTTTCTCATTCGCAACCTGCTCGGCGTAGATCGTGAGCGTGGGGCACTTGCTATTAACGATCAGGCCCGGGTGGGACAGACCTTTCAGTTTCAATTGCGCGATGCTAAAGCTGCTTCTGAGGAGCTCAAGTCTCTACTTGATCAGGCTTTTATTGAAACAAATGGAGGTGTTGCCGGCGGCCTTCTATGTGCCTGTAATGGACGTGGCCAAGGTATGTTTGGTGCCCCAGACCACGATGCTTCCGCCGTAGCGGAGCGGTTCGGACCTTTGCCCCTCGCTGGACTCTTCTGCAACGGGGAAATAGGTCCGGTGGGGGGGAAACCTTTCGTCCATGGTTTCACTGCGAGTCTCGGGCTGTTCGTCCCTGTCGGATAATGAATCGTCGGAAACTTTCCAAGCCGAAGATCTAACGGTCTGTTTCCGCCCTCATTCTTAAGCTACTAAGGCTTGGCAGCTAGATTCTCTCGAAAACAGAACAGCGATATCACAGAGGTCAAGAATAAAAGAAGCGAGAGAGGGTGTTACTCAGCGCTTAGACCCAGGGCAGCCAATCCGAATCCCAGTACGGTAAGGACGATCATTAGAACTACGGCGATCACAATCCAAGTGTTGTCGGTGCTCGTGTCGCGTTCGGAGTACTGGGGGTCGTTCTCGGTGGGTGCCTCTTCCCCTTCCTCAGGACGGACTTGAGTGGTGGTTGGTGTGGAGGGGGTCTCAGAAGCGTTTCCTGCAGCCCCCCCGCCCCCCAATGCTGGTTGGTAGGCGGCAAGACTAGGCGCCGAACTCCCAAGCGCTAGGACGCCAATAAGAGTAAGTAAGCCCGCTATTAAGAACGTTCGTTGCCAGAAAGACGTAATCAAGGCGAAATGGAAGTTACGGTGAGTGCGAGCCTCGGTCAAACTGCTCATCTTGCTCGTCCTCCTTTTGGGACGTACCGCTTACTAAATTCGTCTTCGCTTAGTTTCACTCCCCGCCGCCGCTCGCTGATTGCGAGTTCCATTCGTGAGAGTTGCGCTAGCCCCTTGCGCGTGTCGCTTGCTACCCGGGCTTTGTCCTGCCGTTTTAGCCGCTGTTTGAAAAGCCAATAAGTAAAAGTTTCCAATTGGCTCAAGGAGGTTTCGTCCGCCAGCATCTGGCCGGTCTGTTCGTGGTAGGTCTCTCTTAGATGGTCATGATCGGCCCCGTAAACGCGTTGAAACATGCCCTCATGTGCCCGTATATCGTCTCCCCAGGGACAGGCATGATTTTCCTTGTGAATCTCCTCCTCTACTCCTAGTTGTAGAGCTTGCTCGACCAGTACGCCGTATGTGTAGTTAAGGTGGGCGCTGTATTTTGCTGCTCCCAGGCGCGCTGCAAACTGGTCATCGTCGATCTCTATGGGCCAACGACCTGAAAAGAGCAGGGCTTCCACCTCGTTGGGCGGCGTCAATCCAGAAATTTCGTCCAGTAGGCGCTCTGCTAGGAGTAGCCAGTCAAATGCTTCACCCGCTATGAGGTAGTTGTAGCGGCGTTTGTTTAGCGTTTCGTTAGGAGCCCGCCATCGTCCTATAGCGTCCAGCAGGGCCTCGAACCAGTGGTCTCCTGCTCGCACGTCCTCTCGTAAGCGAGCCACTATGTCGTCACAGGCTACCGTGCTTTCGCTTGGGCCATCATTCTCGTCGATTACCTCAGGATTCGCGGTGTCGACACTGCTAGACATACGAATGGGATGATAGCAAAGGCCCGGCTACGAAACGCGGGACTATGCTTCTGCACTGGTAAGCTCACCGGATGACCGGGATTATTGGGCATGAGAAATTGCGACAAGCTCTTCGCAACATTGCAGGGATGCAGGAGCCTCCCCACGCTCTACTACTGGCCGGTCCTGGCCGCACAGGACGCACGCAGCTAGTTCTGGAGCTTGCGACTCTCTTCAACTGCGAAGCATCTGATATGGAGCAGCGTCCCTGCGACAAGTGTCGAGCTTGTCGTCTTATTGCCCAGGGAAATCATCCAGATGTCCTCTGTATCGAGCCAGGTGATAGCTTTTGCCGAGGTGGTGGTGGGCACCAGCCTCATCCAAATTCCCGTGATATTCGGATTTGTCAGGTTCGTGGTCTCATCGAGTCAGTCTCTCGATACCCGTTTGAGGGGAGATGCCGGGTAATGGTTATCGAACCGGCCGACCGTATGGGACTCGAGGCCGCCAATACACTTCTAAAGACTCTTGAAGAGCCACCGCCTGCGACTGTCATCGTGCTAATCACCGCTGCCCCGGAAAGCTTGCTGGAGACCATCCGTAGCCGTTGCCGCATCCTCAACGTTACGTTAGTTCCCAGCCAGACTATCGCCGATGGCCTTCGTGAGCGGGGCTTCCCTGCCGAACTGGCTGAGCGAGCAGCTGTCGAGGCACGACGGCGACCTGCTGATGCTCTGGCTTTTGCAGAGCAACCAGATCTAATGGATGACAGGGGGCGCCTTCTCGAGCGCTGCTCGGAGCTTGCGGGTTCTCGCACTGCAGAGCGAATGAGCTATGCGGGAGATCTAGCTGAGCGGTGGCGGCGTGACCGCGAACTTGTTTTAACGGAGTTGGAAATCTGGGAGACATTCTGGGAAAGCTTCTTGTGGCAAAGTGCTGCTGAGCCCGAGGCATCTAGCGATGCTCTTGAAGGTCTCCGCGCTGTTACGGAGGCTCGCCGCGACCTTGAGGCGCAGGTAGTTGCACGTATGGCCCTCGAGCTCATGCTCCTCCGCTTTCCCACGGTTAGACTGGCCGATGAGGTTTCTTCGGAATCCTCTCGAAACGAGAACGAGCGATGACCGAACCCCGGCAGAACATTGCTGGTGTGCGTTTCCGTAACGCTGGTGCTATTGAGTATTTCCATGCCGCTGGCTTGCGCCTAGATGTGGGTGAATCGGTCATTGTAGAGACCAGTCGGGGCCCAGAATTGGCGCGCGTTGTTATTGCGCCGGATCAGGTTGTAGTGGACGAGCTTGGTGAGGACAACCTCCACCCCATCCTCCGTCTGGCAACTGAGGACGATCTTGTCCACGCAGATGCTCTTGTTGATCGTGCTGAGGAGCTTTTGCCGGAGGCTCGCGAGATGGCTGAGGCAACTGGCCTTGAGGGACGTGTTGATAGCGCGGAGTTCACCCTCGACGGGGAGCGGCTTACCTTCCTCGTCAGCGGTGAAGGTGCTGGAGGCCAGAGAGATTTTTCGCGGCGGGCTGGTGAACGTTGGAATGTACGGGCTTCTGTGCGACGTATCGGACCTCGCGACCGTGCCCGACTTGTCGGAGGTTACGGAATTTGTGGCAGGGAGCTCTGCTGCTCAAACTGGCTCACTACCTTTCCCTCCGTGTCCATCCGCCTCGCAAAGGACCAGGAACTTCCCCTCAATCCAGAAAAGATCAGTGGGCTTTGTGGTCGGCTCCTATGCTGCCTTTCTTACGAGGAAGAAGGCTACAAGGAGATGCGACGCTCCCTCCCCCGTGTCGGTCAGCGCTGTAGCACCCCTACGGGGGAAGGAAAAGTCGTTGGAGTCAACGTCCTGCGTCGACAGGTTACTCTTAACATTGGTGGTCAGCGTATCGAAGTGGGTGAACGTGATCTCGGTCTTGTTGTGCGGTGGGACCCCTCGGCACGCAATGCAGAGCCACCCCCTAGCCTCACTCGAGAGGAAGCTATTGCTAAGGGACTCATTGAACGTGAAGAGGAGCCTGAATCTGAACTCCACGTTGTCCCTGCAATGCCCGAAGCAGCGCCTATAGAGCTCGGACGCGAGCCTGCTAGTGCTGGTGGACGCGGTCGTTCCTCTCGTCGTCGTGGACGTGGACGTCGCGGGGGTGGGGATGCCCGGCCTACGTCACCTCAGTCGAAGCAAGGCGAGGAGGCCCCCAAGGAACGCGTTTTCCGGCGCTCCCAAGCCAATCGCTCCTCAGGTGAGCATGCCCGTGGTTCCCAGCCATTAGCTAATCCATCTTCGAACGCTGGTAGTGGACCAGTGGAGGGAGGTCGTCGTCGTCGCCGCCGCCGGCGGCGGCGATCAGGTGGTAGAAGCAACATCGGCGAGGGGAGCGGAAACTCCTAGATAGTTACTCTCTAAGCTTTGTTAATAAATCTCCGATATGCCTAGCCACGAGTCCAGGGGCTTCCATCGGGATGAAGTGGCTGTTCTCTGACAAAACGATCTCCTCCGCATTTGGGAGATGGCTGACGAGCCCCGGCCATGTAGGAGAGGACATCATATTCATTTGCTGTTCCGTGGCTGGAGAGGGTGCGCGCAGGATGGTTACTGGTAGGTCCAGATTGCTTAAAAGTGGATATGGGTTCCACATCTGGTTTCCTGTGTACACCGCAGCTTCGATGGCTGGAGGGCAGGCGAGTGTGTATTGCTTGCTATGGGGCTCAGCCAAGAGGCCGTGCTCACAATAGTCTCTTAGTACTCGTGGTTCCCAGCTCCTAAATGGGTCGCGTTTTCTGAAACGCTCAATCATTTCCTCGGGTGAGGTCCAGGCGTTGCGTCTCCGCGCAACAAAATGCTCCCCCTCTGCTGTGGGCGTGCGATCGTAAGTTGATGGCTTCATGAGGACTGGGTCGACCAGCAGCAATGACGAGAAGGTTCTAGGTTGCATTGCGGCTGCGGTAGCGATAGCAGCTCCCCCCATTGAGTGCCCTACTCCGATCAGGTTTTTCAGGCCCAAGATCTCGCAGAAGGCCGCGATATCGTTGGCGAAGTCGCTCCAAGGATAGGGGGGGGTGGGTTTTGAGCTTCGACCGTGTCCTCTCAGGTCTAAGGCGATACTGCGCTCAGCTAATCCTTCCATCACCGCATCCCAGCAGCGTGCGTGGAATCCTGTTGCGTGCGCGAATAACAAGGTGGGTTCTAGCCCATCGCGCTCGAAAAAGGCGAGTTCTACCCCGTTTACCTGCACGCGCTTCTCCACAAGATCCATATAACGATTATCGCTGCGACTGAGCTCGAGCGCCTCTCTGTACATGTCCTCTAAGAATGATCGCTAGAATCGATTGATGACTGATGAAACTGCACTCCAGCAAGCCTTGGGCCAACTTGCTGCTACTCCCAGCGCTTTGGCACACCTCACAGTTGAGACGATGGAGTCTGTCCTTGATATTGCTCCGGAAGGTGAGTGGTCTGGACGAGTAGTGCTTGCTCACTTCCGCGATGCCGAGGTGCTCGAATTTCGCCTGGGCTTGGAAAGGCTTCTTGCTGAGGAGAACCCTGCCCTTTTCTTTCTCCCGCCAGATGAATGGGAACAAAAGCGCAACCGTGAACGCGATCAGAAAGGGGTCCTCTTGGGGGATTTTGCCCTTCAACGTCAAGCCTCTCTAAATCTGATTGCAAGTGTGCAGACGAATGATTGGGAGCGGCAAGGCGCTGGGCCTGGCGGGACGCTCTTTACCATTGCTCAACTGGTGCAAGTGTGGGCAGAACATGACGCTGCACATCTCTCCCAGCTTGAGGTATTACTCAGTGATACGGTTACCAGCGCACAAGGGCGTCGAGCTCGATCCCCAGAGGGACCATAGATACTCAGGTTTTATGAAGTGGTGGCGGCTCTCGCCTGTAGGGGTCCTTTATAGACTGAACTGACCTCTATCGGTGCTTTACACCCGTGAGCTTTCCTATGGACCTACACCTGCTCCTGCTAATTGGCGTGATCGCGATAACCGGGCAGTTCCCTTGTTAGCAGCCAGCACTTTTTCGATGCTGCGCGCTAGCTCTTCGCTTACCGATGCTTGTTTCCAGTCGAATTCCTGCTCCAGTCCATCCGTGTCGTGGATGACGAGCCGGATCTCGTCTTGGCCTGGATGATCGGCGAGAAGTGCTTCTACTGTCTTAAGTAGAACCTTGTCGGTCACATCATCCTCGGTCTCGTAAATAGTGATGATCAACTGTGAGGTCTCTCCTCCAACCGGGGAGCGAACGCCGGGCGACTCTGCTTCCGTCGTAGCGGCAGGTGGAGGTGGGGCTGCCCCCCTATTCCCGTTCGCAGCCGAAGGTGAATTGGATCTAGTGGCCGGTTTTGACGCCTGGGCTGCCCTGCGGCGTGTCCCGCCTCTTCGTGGTGGCTCCACCTGAAATTCTTCCGGGCGAAAGCCGACCAAAGTTCCCTCAGATGCATCCCAGGGGGCTGCTCTTCGGGCGCTCAGATTCAATCGATCGCCTCGTTCTCGACATTCCACAGAGACTAAAACGATCTGGCCCTCTGCCCATGTCTCCTCGCTCGATTGCTCCAGTACATCACTCCATACTGCTAGCTCTGTACGTCCTGAAAGGTCCTCAAGTACCACGAGGTAAAAGCGCCTGTTGTCGCGGGTGTAGCGAACTGTCACCTGCATGATCATCCCTGCGACCGTTACTGCTTGCCCTACCAATTCCAGTGAGAGGTCGGCCAACTGATGTGTCGTATGCTCAGCCAGCTCCTGTGCCACTCTTAGGAATGGATGCTCGCTCAGGTAAACCCCAAGTAGCTCTTTTTCCCATCGCAGCCGCTCGTCTTGGTCTAGAGGGGTGTCGATTAGCTCGATGCCAGGCATTGGCGTATCAACCTCACTGCCAAACAGGTCGAACATTGTTGACTGGCCGCTTTCGCGGAGCTCTCTTTCACGCTTAGCCAGGTTCATGATGCGTTCGCTATTGGCTCGTAGCGTGCCCCGTTCCCCAATCTCATCGAACGCTCCCCCTAACGCGAGGTGTTCAATGGTCCGACTTGTGGCCCCTGTTAGGTCCGCGCGTTTACAAAAGTCGTCCACATCTACATAGGTTCCACTTTTCTCGCGTTCCCTAATGAGGCCTTCCACGGCTGCAGATCCCACGTTCTTGATATCCCCAAGACCGAAGCGGATCCCCAGCGTTGCGTCTTCCCTCTGCTCTACCGCAAAGGTTGCTTTGCTTGCGTTGATGTCTGGCGGTAGAACTGCGATGTCCAGGCGAGCGCATTCAGCTACTGCCTGGGCTATCCGTTCGTAGGGATCAGGTGAGCTTCCTGCAAGCTGCAGCACCGCAGTTAGGTACTCAACAGCATGGTTCGTCTTTAGGTATGCCGTTTGGTAAGCAATGTTTCCGTAGCACCAAGCATGGGCTTTGTTGAAGGCGTAACCTGCAAAGGGTTCGATCAGTTCCCATACCTCTCGGGCCTGGTCTTCCAGATAGCCGTTTGCAACTGCCCCTTGGATAAAACGGGTACTTTCAGCAGCCATCACCTCTGTTTTCTTTTTCCCCATCGCCTTGCGCATCACATCTGCCTCACCCAGCGTGTAGCCCGCGAAACGTTGTGCTATCTGCAACACCTGGTCCTGGTAAACGATGACTCCATGAGTGTCAGCAAGAATGCCTGCAAGGTCTGGGTGGGGATGCTGAATGGCTTCCTCGCCGTGGCTAGCGCGGATATATGTTGGGATGTGTGCCATAGGCCCTGGTCGGTAGAGAGCTACCATTGCGCAGATTTCTGCCACGCTTTTCGGCTTGAGTTCCTGCACATACCTGCGCATCCCTGCTGATTCCAGCTGGAACACGCCGAAAGTCTCCCCTCGACCTAGGGTTTCCATTGTTCCAGGGTCGGCTTCGGGAAGTTTCGGCAGGTCCAGCTCTATTCCAGTCGTTTCCCGGATTAGCTCAACTGCCCGTCCCAAGATAGTTAAGTTTGAAAGGCCCAGGAAATCGACTTTGAGCAGGCCTATGGCTTCCACCTGTTCCATTGCAAACTGAGTCGTTGGGACCGCTAGTTCGTCTCCGCGGCCAGTTCGTTGCAGGGGAACGTACTCGGCTAAGGGTTCCCGAGATATAACCACCCCGGCGGCATGGGTGCTGGCGTGGCGTGCTACCCCCTCGAGTTGCTGCGCAGTGTCCACCAGTCTTCGGACTTGCGTGTCTGTGTCATATGCCGTCTGCAGATCTGTTGACTGGGAAAGGGCGTCCTCGAGGGTGATATGGAGCGCATTGGGAACGAAGCGGGCTACCCGATCTGTGTCTGCATAGGTCATTCCCAGTGCTCGCCCCACATCTCGAATTGCTGCTTTTGCGCCGAGCGTTCCGAAAGTGATGATCTGGGCAACCTTGTCCTCGCCGAAGCGCTCGTAGGCGAATCGAATGACCTCGTCTCTGCGGTCATCTGCGAAGTCGAAGTCAACATCTGGCATCTGTCTGCGTTCAACGTTTAGAAAACGTTCGAACACTAGGTTGTTGGCTACTGGGTCGATGTCCGTCACCCCGAGCGAATAGAGTGCTAGGGAGGCTGCTGCCGAACCCCTCATCCCCATGGGGATGTGCTCCCGCCGAGCGAAGTCTGCAATTTCTTTGACGACAAAGAAGTAGTCAGTGAAGCCTGTTTCCTGCAGTACATCGAGTTCGTAGTTCAGCCGTTGCTCAAGTTCTGGCGTAAGTGTTCCAGTCCTGGCAGCCAGTCCTTCTCGGCAGAGCTGTCGTAGATAAGAGTCGTTGGTGAGGCCCGCGGGGGTGACTGGTTTTGGCAGGAGTGCCCGATCAAACGTTAGCTCTAAGTCGCATGCTTCCGCGATCTTGACCGTATTCGTGACTACCTCGGGGTTGTCGGGGAAAAGAGCGCGCATTTCTTCGTCGCTTCGCAGGTAGTATCCCTCGCCGTCGATACGAAAGCGGTCTTCCTCATCCACCGTAGCGTTCGTGCCGATACAAAGGAGCACGTCGTGTGCGGCTGCCTCTTCCTTGCTAGTGAAGTGGCCGTCGTTTGTTGCCACCACTGGGATTTCGAGCTCGCGCCCTACCGAAATGATTTCGGGGTTTACTTTGCTAAAGCGCTCCACCCCGTGTTCCTGCACTTCAAGGGCGTAGTGTCCGTCAAATACCTCGCGGTACCAGCGTGCGACCTCTATTGCTCCGTCTCGGTCCCCCTCAGACAAGCGTTCGAAGAACTCGCTCGAGGGACACCCACTTAGCACTGTGATCCCAGCGCTGTGCTCTTCCAGGAGTTCTCGGTCGATACGTGGCTTGTAATAGAAGCCCTGCAGGTTTGACTTGGTGACGAGTTGAAGGAGGTTACGGTATCCAGTGAGGTCTCTTGCTAGCATTGTCAGGTGGAAGGGTTGTCGCTCCCTCGTTCGGTTGTGGCGCGATCCAGGCGCTATATAGGCTTCCAGTCCAACAATGGGCTTGATCCCACGATCCTTAGCTTCCCGGTAGAAGTCCAGAGCGCCGTATAGGGCCCCATGATCTGTCATCGCGAGTGCATCCATCCCTAGCTCCTGGGCGCGGTCGAGAAGCTGAGGAATACGAGACATTCCATCGAGTAAAGAATATTCAGTGTGCGTGTGTAGGTGCGTGAACATTTCTGTGGGCGCCATCGTACCTTTTGGAAGCTAACCTTGGGGCTTCCTGGAAGCTGATTGGCATAGGTTTACTTTAGGAAAACTCTACCCTGAGATACCCCCTCTGAAACCGTCCTTTACGTCATCCTCTAGATATCCTGAAGGGGGGGCTATGGCTTATGTCCCGGCGTGCTTAGAGCCTAGTCCAAAGAAGCTCCTTCGATTGCCGTCAGGCGTTCGTCTTGGTTCGTTCCTTTCCAGTGAGACCTCGCTATTGCTGCTGCTAACGCAAAAACAAAGAGTGCTCCCTGGAACAGCACGACGGTTGCCCCGGAGGAAACATCGATAAACCATGAGATATACACTCCTACCAGGCCGCTCATGCCGCCTAGGGTTGCTGCCAGAGCGAACATTCGATTGAACGAGTCCGTAAGTAGGCGTGCTGTGACTGGCGGTATAACCAGGGCTGCGGCAATCAGAGTTGCTCCTAGAACCTGTAATGAGGCAATTACGGTTGCCGCAAGCACTAGGGAAAACAGTGCTTCGACCCAGGCAACTGGCACTCCATAGGTTCCTGCAACGTCTGAATCAAAGGTGGTGAATAGTAACGGCTTCCACCAGATAAAGATCACTGCTGCTGCTAGGGCTAGGACCCCACCGATGACATATAGATCTGTGCTTGTGATCCCGAGTATCTCTCCGAAAAGGGCTGCGTCGAAGTCTCGTGTAAACCGTCCGTGTCTGCTGATCAGGGCTATTCCCAGAGCGAAGGCACAGGTGGTGATGATGCCGACTGCGGCATCACCACCGATCTGTCTTCGGCGGGCAGCGCCGTTGATGAGTAGGACAGTGAACACCCCCCAGAGGGTTGCTCCTATATAGAAGCTAATTCCGGAGACGAACGAGATGACTGCTCCCCCAAAAATGCTGTGTGCGAGTCCGTGACCGATATACGCTAGGCTCCTCAGAACGACATAAACGCCCACAGCTGCGCAGGTAATACCAGCCAGCGCCGCAGCCACCATTCCTCTTACGAAAAACTCAAATGCGAAAGGCTCAGTTAGTCCTTCCACGTGATCTACTCCGTGCCGTGCCGTTTGAGGTGAAGGGATGCGGAATCTTGCATCGCATTGTCAAGGTGCTCGACCACGTAGATGGCGTCTCCTCGGCGAAGAACGAGCATTTCTGCTCCGTAGGTTTGGCGCAGGACTTCTGGGGTAAGTACGTCTTCCGGTGCACCATCAGCAATGATGGTGCCTTCACCTACGCAAACCAGCCGCGGCAGGTGTGTTGCAACTGCGTTTAGGTCATGGGTTGTCATCAGAATCGTTGTGCCAGAGCGGTTCAGTTCTCCCAAGAGGTGCATGATTTCGTGTCGTGTTTTGATGTCGACGCCGCTTGTTGGTTCGTCCAGAAGTAGCAAGTCCGGATCGCCGATAAGGGCCCGTGCGAGAAAGGTGCGCTGTTGCTGTCCGCCCGACAAGGCTCGAATCTGCCGGTTGGCCAAATGGCCGATGCCCAGTCGTTCCAGAATCTGTGCAAGCAACTCACGGTCTTGAGGTCGGGGCCATGGTCGCCAACCCATCTTCCGCCATCGTCCTAGCAGCACTGCCTGTCCCACCGTGAGTGGGAAGTTCCAGTTGATAGTCTCTACTTGAGGGACATATCCAAGTCGAAGGGAGCGTTCCCCAGTACGGGGGTACGTATCTATTCCACCTGAGAAGCACCGTGTTTGGCCGGCGATCGCCCGCAGGAGGGTTGTTTTGCCTGAACCACTTGGCCCCACAATTCCGGCGAATTCTCCCCGCCGAATTGTGAAATCTACTGAATGCAGGATTGCCGAGCGATCGTAACCCGTGGTTAAGCTGCGCATTAGCACTAGTGGGGCCTGTTCGGGAGAAACGGGAGGCGGGCGGTGTCCTGGAGAACTGGGTGCTAGCTCAACCATCGGTGTGCTCCTTGAAAGGAATCCAGCTGAAACTAATATCGAACCCGTCAAGAGCCGATGCATCGCCGCCGAGGCTCTCAACAATTGTGCGAACGTTCTCGACCATCATCCCCAGATAAGTGTTTTCGATGTCGCCGGTGTCTCCGGGAAGATCGTCATCGCGAAGAGTGGCGACCTGCACGGCCCCCACCTCATCCGCGATCGTTTTTAGTACTTCTGAAGGGAACACTTCCGATCCGAAGATGGCAGGTACCTTTGCTCGGCGAATCTGCTCAATTAGATCGGCTACCTCTCGCGGTGAAGGTTCGGAGAAGTCCGACGGCTGGATGGCTCCGATGATCGTTAGGCCATACCGGGGCCCGAAGTAGGGAAATGAGTCGTGGTAGGTGAGAAGAACACGTTGGGCCTGAGGCACTGTGGCCACGGCCGTCCTGATAGCTGCATCTAGTTGTTCTAGGCGGGCTAAGAAAGCGATGGTGTTCGCCTCGTAGTAGGCCGCTCTATCAGGATCGAGACGGCTGAGTGCTTCTCTCACATGCTCGGCATAGGCCCCTGCAAGCATTGGGTCAGTCCACAGATGAGGGTTGGGATCTCCCCCGTCCTTGGGAAAGGAGAAGTCGTAGACATATTCGTCAGGGGTAATTGTGGCTTCTCCAAGAAGTATGAATTCCACTCCGTCCTGCAGGTTGGCTTCTACAAGTTCGATTAGCGGAAGCTCGAGATTGAGCCCATTGGCAAATATCAGATCTGCTCGCACGATCTCTCGCACCAATGAAGGGGCTGGCTCAAACGTATGGGAGTTCGTGCCCTCTGGCACAACGGCAGTCACAGATACACGGTCGCCCCCAACGTTCTCGACGATATTGCGGATGGGGGAGACTGTTGTGATTACGCGGATCTTTGAGTTGCTTTCCTCGCTGCTTGTTTGGGTGGTGCATGCGTTTCCTAAGGTTCCCAAAAGCAAGCTTGCACTGAGGAGCAAGAGCCCTGCCAGGCCAGGGCTGCCTAGAAGGGGGAATGGGTTGTTCTTCACGCTAGCATCGTAGGGCCAAAGGGTTGCACATGCAATTGATTGCAACAAGGACCTTTGGCAGGTAAGGCATCTGGGGCCAGTCTGCCTTTCCGCCGGTTTTATAAATGCTGCGGAGAGGCGATTTCGACGGAGATGATCGCGGTGTGTCCAGGCTTTTTGCGGGGAAAAAGAAGAGGGGAACTCAAAGATTTTGCTAGGAGATTTGCTTGGCTCTACACAATTAATCATTCCCCTCACACAGATGAAGGGTTCGTATCTAGGTTAGCTGGGGTGGACGGAGGGATTTGAACCCTCGATCT
>DEAD01000002.1:0-53995 GCA_002346645.1 Dehalococcoidia bacterium UBA2991 | reverse complement strand
CGGAGGGATTTGAACCCTCGATCTTCAGGGCCACAACCTGACGCGTTAACCACTACGCTACGCCCACCGCGCAGAGACCGATGGTACCGAAGCGTGGCGCCAGCGGCTAACGCACATCGGCCTGTACACTATCGCCTCCATGGAATTTCATCTGTCGCCGGAGACTCAGGCATGGCGCGAAGAGCTCATCGAATTCCTCAGGGCTGAGCTCCCCGAGGACTTCGAGGGCGATGATGACTTCTTCGATAATGAAGACCAGGCCCCCTTTGCTAGGCAGTTCATGCGCAAACTGGGCGAGCGTACTTGGCTAGCTCCCCCTTGGCCGAAGGAATATGGCGGTATGGGCGCATCTGCTCTAGAGCAGATGGTGTTGAACGAAGAGCTTGCCTACCATCGCGCCCCCTCCGGTGGTCGCCTCTTTACCATCGGGATTACGGGCCCCACTGTGCTCGTGCATGGCACTGACGAACAGAAGGAGCGCCTCCTTCCCGAGATGGCCTCCGGCGATGCTTGGTACTGCCAGGGTTTCAGTGAGCCTGAGACCGGCAGCGATCTTGCTTCCTTAGCAACCCGTGCTGTCCGAGATGGTGATGATTACGTGATACAAGGCCAGAAGATCTGGACTTCCAACGCACATCTTGCGGATAAGATGATTGTCCTTGCCCGTACCGATACTGAGGTCCAGAAACACCGCGGTATTAGTGCTTTTATCCTCGATATGCACGCTCCCGGGGTCTCTGTCCAGGCTGTCCCAAACATCGCCTACCGGAACGATTTCAACCAGGTCTTTTTCGAGGATGTTCGTGTCCCTGCTGGGGATTTGCTAGGTGGAGAGAACAATGGCTGGCGCGTCGCCATGACAGTACTCGACTTTGAGCGCTCTAACATCGCTGCTATTAGTGGGGCTCGCCGAACGGTGGCAGATCTGATTCAGTGGGCCAAAGAGGAACACGGTGGATATCGTCCTTGGGACGATATCCACGTGCGAGGCAAGCTTGCTGGTCTCTACAGCGAGGGTGAGATCGGGCGTTTGATTGCCTACCGTACTGCTTGGCTTCAGAGCAAGGGAGAAGTACCGAACTACGAGGCTAGCATCGGTAAGGTATGGATGGCTATGTATGGCATAAAGGTAGCCAATGCTGGGTTAAATCTAATGGGTGGCTACGGGCAACTTTCCCCAGGTTCTAAGTGGGCACAACTCCGAGGCCGCGTGGAGACTTCCTACTTGCTCGCCGTTTCTGGTCCTATTGCTGGAGGTGCTGGCGAGATTCAGCGTGACATTATTGCAACGCGGGGCCTGGGGCTCCCCCGGGGCTGATCTAAAGATTTAAGTGAGCTGCTAGTCGTCCCTGGCCAGACCGGGCAACACTATCCGATTACCCAGGGCCTGATTAAGTTCTGCATCGTTTGAGCCTGCGGCAGTTGTTGTTTTCTCAACGCTTGGACCGGCATGAACAACGATTCGTTTAATAGAGCCTTCACCAAGCAATGGCTCTATCAGGATTTCCCCTTGTACATCTTCACCAACAGGTAGCTCTTCTAAATCAAGCGTGATGATCAGGGCTGTGTCGTGACCCCGCTTGGTGATGTCTTCTCCGCAATACGCCCTAGTGCAAAGCATGACCGTGGTTTCTGCTCCAATGGTGATTCCGCCATGGAGTCTGCCATTCCCCTCACGTCGCACGAGGATCCAGGGGTCCGAGGTTTTAATACGGAATGGGGCAAGCCAAGTACCAATGTTTTGTATCAGGACTTCTACACTGCCGGGGTTCCCATCATTTTCTATTGCAATGGAAACGTCTCCCGGTCCAGTGATCAGGGTTTTTGGCGAACCTATTAGTTGGTCAAGTAGGCTTGGGCTAACTCTGGGCGTTAGGTCCAGGTGGGGTTCTATACCGAGATCTGGAAATGACGTGGGAAAGTGCATCAGCGGACAACCGTCGAACCAAAACGAGTCAGAACAAGCGATGTAAACCTGTGGTGATAGCGCTGCGGCTACTGCAGGAATCGATAGGTCGGGCATGTTCACCTGTATGGGGGGCCATAACCGAGGGATACCGTCCGCTCCCGGAGCGGGCCAAGGCTCTCCCATGGGTGGGGGCTCAGGGGTAGCCGGCACCTCTGTTGCTGCGGTTTCTTGAGTTTCAGCCTGTTCGCTCTCCCCTTCTGAGGTAGCTGCCGTAGGCGTCTCTGTTGGTTCCGGTTCTGGAGTCCGCTCTGGCCAAGGGGTAGGTGCGAACTCAGGATGCTGGTAAAGATTAACCGGGTACATCGGAGGGTGGCGCATACAGCCGTAGACGCGCTCGATATAGGTGTAGTCCCCGTAGTCGAACCACGGCAGGACCCCATCGCCAGCACTTATCCATGTAGGAGCGCTCATGTCGTTGCAATGCCAAACGTCTCCTCTAAACGGATCTAAGTATGGGTGTGGTGAGTAACCTGGCCAGTTCAGCCAGGTGGCCGCGTGATTCGTTTCGTGTTGGGGATGGTTTGAGTAGAAAAGACCGTTGTAAGCCCAGATCGCGTAATACCAATCTTCGAGGGATGCGGGGTCACCCTTGCCTGCGATTGGGAGAAAGTCTGCGTTCCACTTTTCTGCTAATACCCGTGCTGTTGCAGCAACGTTAAAAAGAAAGTGCGTTCCAATTAGGGCCTGTTGGGCGCTGGGACTGCCGTCATAGTTCTCCATACCGGTGGTGATTTGGCCCAAGCCGAAGCCGCAGTCGAAAGAACGTTGTACGGGACCGACTCCGCCCCAAGGAACATCTCTGTGGGCCTGTGCGAATTTTGACTCCACCCACAAAATTGATTTCAGGAGAGTAGGAGGGATTCGAATAGAGGTGTCAGGGTCTTGGTTAAGGCGCTCTACCCGTGAACCCTTTAGGAGCCCTGGATATTCGAGGCCGTGAGCCTCCCCGGAAGGTGTCGTAGAGAAGGTGATAGCCTCACCGGCTGCCGCGAGCTCTGTTGCTGCCAGGTAAAGCCCTGCGTTATCGAAAACTTCATGGGTGTCGAATTCAAAGGGCTCCAGCCCGATGCACTCCTGGGCCTGTGCCCCATCGTCCCGTCCGGAAAATATGACCAGCGCCAGGGCCGTCACAACGGCCAGCGCCCCTAACGCGCGGACCATCCGTAAAACCTCGTAAAGCCGTTTAGTTGTTTCCTTCCAAATCTGCTGACTACCTCTAATCGGGGGGTTCCAGGATTATCGAAGCTGTTGCCGCTCCAGTGATGCACGGCTAAGGAACTCCCATCCCAGCTGTACTCCAGTGGTACGTCGAATCCACTTTCAGCTTGTGCCCTAACTCCCCCTAGTGGTGCATAAGGCTCGTTCCCGAAAAGCGGACTCCCAGACGGTTTCCAGGTTGTCCCGAGTGCCTGGCGATTTGAAGTGGATGCGGCCGTTACACCTCCATTACCTTCAATAGAAGCGATTCGCGGCAAATAACGTAGTCCCCGCCACGTATTTGCTTCCACGAATGCTAGGCGTGAGCCGTCAGGACTTAAGGACCAGTCCCGTGTGATATGCGTGCTTAGCCATCTAATTTCTGTCCCCGCACGTGTAAGTGTCGAACCTCGGGAATCCAGCTTGATGGTGAGCAGCCGTCCCTCCATATCGAAACCTATAGGAGCTACTAACCCCGCTCCCGTGTGTGTTTCCAGGACAGTTTCTGTGCCATCAAGGGTCACCTCTATTACCTGCACTACAGGTATCCCCGTTGTATTGCTTGCATTTCGTGTGACGACTATCGCGGTAGAGTCAGTTCTCCAAAGAGGGTTCTGGAGCGGGTCGAGTCCCTCGGCTATCCGTCGTAGTTCCCCTGTTTCTAGGTTCAGCGTTACTAAAGCTGCAATTGGCCTCCCGTGGCTGATGCTGTCAGGGGTTACCAGAGCCACATGAAGTCCGCTTGGGGATACTTCTCCTCGGGCACTGAAGCCATTTAGGTGCGGAACTGTTGCGATTTCTATTGGGGAGTCGCTTTTGTCAGCGCCCACTACTGTCACTATCGTGTTATCCCCGGTATTTCGGGCCACAACCGCATACTGTCCGCTCGGAGCTCGAGCAAATGCTGTCTGTGGGTCACTTGCATCCTGAGTAAGTAGTGACAGTGTCGCTACTCCTGCAAGCGCCAGGACTAACCCAGTACCCGCAAGGATGCGTTTCCGGTTCCACGAGCGGGGCGAAAAACATGCTCTATTCTCAGCTTGGGAGAGGGCTGATAGAGGCAAAAGATAGCGAACGAAAGATGGTGCTTTCATGTATGGGAGCCGTGCTTCATGCCGCCTCGAGAACCCGGACCCTCTCGACAGAGCCCGCCCTCAACAGACGCAGTTTTATCCCCCGCACCTTCAGTTAACGTTACCGCTAACTGAAAAGCACCACCGCGAACCTAGCAAGCGCTCAGCGACCGGTCAATGCCATACAACCTCTTGTGTTCCCAGGAATGGCCACCAAGCGTACGGCTGCTAGCATGGAGTGTGCGTGATTCTTCAGCTTTTCGACGTTCTCGGCGAGAACCCTGCTGCGTTCTTTGCTTACCTTGGTGCAATCACCATTGCACTGGTGACAGGCATCGCCTTTCACGAGTTCAGCCATGCCTGGGCTGCAAACGAGCTGGGCGATGACACTGCGGCCCGCCAGGGTAGGTTGACTCTTAATCCCCTTGCCCATCTCGATCCAGTGGGGACGGTCCTTCTCTTTGTCGTCGGAGTTGGCTGGGGGAAGCCAACTCCCGTCAATCCGTACCGTCTCAGCTCCGGTATCAAACGTGGCAATATGCTAGTGGCACTCGCCGGTCCACTGTCGAACTTTGCCTTTGCCCTGCTCGCTTCCTTCCCTCTTATCTTGGGCTGGGTTGAACCCATTGCGTTCGAGGACATTGAGCACGCGAGCGGTTCCCAAATCTTTGGGACCTTCTTGCTGCTTATTGGTTTTTTAAATGTCATCTTGGGTGTCTTTAACCTCATACCAATTCATCCGCTTGATGGTTTCAAAGTACTTCTGGGTGTCCTGCCAGACGAGCTTTCGCGCCCACTCTCTTCCCTAAGTAGGTGGGGCCCGGCTCTCCTTATTGGACTGATCCTTATTAGCTTCATTGCGCCTGATTACAGCCCACTGGGATGGATTTTCGACGGGGCGGCCGATCTATTCCTGGAGGTCATTACCTGATGCTGCAGCGTGTACGGCAGGCCTGCGAAGCTTCACTCGGCCCTGATGCGGCCGACCTTGCTATTGCTCGTAATTATCTCCCTGACGAGCTACTCATCCTCTTTCACGGCCAGGAGCCGCGAGACCAGCGCCATTCTGCCCGCACTGCACGCTGGCTTCTCAGTCATGGGCATGATGGTGACCGTGACCTCCTCACCGCTGCACTTTTGCACGATGCCGGTAAGGGCGCCCAGCGGACGCGTGATCGAATCGCTCATGTGCTGACCAGCTGGCTTCCTGAAACGCTGGTTGCGGAGGAGACTTCAAACTTTGAAATACGTCGGGCTCTAGCCCGTAGCCGAGCCCATAGTGAGCTTGGTGCTGGGCTCCTCGCTGCTGCTGGTGCACCTCCTCGCGTGGTTGAGTTGACGCGTCTACACCATCGATTGCCCGGCCAGGATGCTATGCTAGCCCTCCTGCAGCGTGCAGACGCTGCCACCTGACAGCATCGGATCATTTATGGCTGACTCGAAGCAATCGAAGATTGCCATCATTGGCACCGGACTTATTGGTGCCTCCGTTGGTTTGAACCTCATGGCCCGTAAGGACCGCAAGTATGAGGTCGTTGGGATTGATCGCAGCCGTCAGAACGCGCGTACGGCCAAAGAGATGAAGGCTGTCGATCGCACTGTTCGCTATCTTGATGAGGCTGTGCGTGAAGCCAGCATGATTGTTCTGGCTGTACCTGCCCGTGCTGCTGAAGAGCTCCTGCGCTCAATGGAGCCCCATGTTTCACCTGGTGCTGTAATCACAGATACGTCAAGCACTAAGGCTTCCTTTATGGCTACAGCCCAGGAGGTTTTAGGGGACGGCGTGAGTGTGATTGGTGGGCACCCTATGGCTGGTTCCGAGCGCAGCGGTCCCTCTGCAGCCCGCATCGACCTCTTTCAGGGTGCAGCTTGGGCTGTTACCCCTTCGCCCTCTGCTCCTGAGCCCTCTGTTCGCGTAGTGCTGGGTCTAATTGACGCGGCGGGGGCCGTACCAATCTATGTTGATCCTGCTGAGCATGACGAGCTGGTTGCTGCTGTTAGCCATGTACCGCTTCTTCTCTCAGTAGCCCTCTTCAAGCTCGTCCGCGATAGCGCTTGCTGGGAGGATGCCGAGCAACTGGCTGGCCCAGGCTTCCGTGATATGACGCGGCTCACGATGGGAGATCCTCAGATGGCAACCGATATCGTTGCCACCAATAGGCCGGCAGTTCTCTCCTGGCTCAGGCGTTATCAGGGGGAACTGGACACAATAATTGAGGCACTAGAGCTGAGTGATGAAGAAGCAGAGCGTCTTGGTGAGGGGGTTGAGCTTGCGGATGATGGAAGAGATTCGGCGGCCAAGGGTGCCGATGCACTGATTGAGAGTCTCTTCTCACGAGCCCAACTTGAGCGCTTTGTCTTTGATGACCGCATCATTGGCCGCCAAATCAAGAAGGAAGGCGAAGAAGCTCCCCGCTCCGGCGATGTTCTCGGGCAGATGTTTATGGGTGCCTATTTATACGGACGCCTCAAGGAACAGCTCAATCGTGGCGAAGAGCGGGAACGGGAAGCAGCTCTCCGCCGCGGTTCCCGTAAGCAGTGATCGTTCAGAGCCCTAGTCGCCTGCGTGCTACCTTGCGCGTCCCAGCTGATAAGTCCATTTCCCATCGCGCCCTCATTCTTAACGCGATCGCTGAAGGTGAGGCACATCTAGAGAACCTTCTCGACTCGGACGATGTTCGCTCAACTGCCGCATGTATTTCCTCATTAGGTATTGCGATTGATTGGCCTGTTGGAGCAACCGCTGCCCGTATCTCTGGCGGTGGTCTCCATGGTCTCTACGAGAGCGAGGATGCTCTTAATTGTGGCAACAGTGGCACAACTATGCGCCTCCTTACTGGCCTTCTTGCTGCCCATCCTCTCTTCAGTGTTTTGATTGGCGATGAGTCTTTGAGTCGGCGACCTATGGGTCGAATAATCGAACCTCTGCGTCTCATGGGGGCTCGTATCAGTGCTCGTCGTGGAGATACGCTAGCTCCCATTGCAATTCGCGGGGGTAGTTTGCGTGCTATCCAATACGAGATGCCTGTCGCTAGCGCTCAGGTGAAATCGGCACTAATTCTTGCTGGTCTCACGGTCGAAGGTCGGACGCGTATCACTGAACCAGCTCCTACTCGTGACCACACGGAGAAGATGCTTGCTGCCATGGGGGCTCCTGTAGACCGTGAGGGGCGCTCCGTCATCATTCGTCGCCCTGCACGACTTGAGCCTCTCGGAATTCGGGTTCCTGGAGATCTTTCCAGTGCTGCCCCATGGTTGGTTCTTGGTGCCTGCCACTCCGATGCTGAAATAAAAGTAGAGAGTGTGGGAATTAACCCCACCCGTACTGGCTTGCTCGATATTCTTAAGCGCATGGGTGCGTCTATTGAGCTTCAGAATGAGCATGAGACAAGCGGTGAACCCGTCGCGGACCTCATTGTGCATTCCTCAGACTTGCATGGCGTTACCGTCCAAGGGGATGACGTTCCTCGGGCTATCGATGAGCTTCCGCTGGTGGCTCTTCTTGGTTGTTTCGCTCAGGGCACTACTGTTGTCCGCGAGGCTGAGGAGCTCCTTGTTAAAGAGTCCAACCGTATCGAGAATGTTGTCACCATGCTCTCCGCAATGGGTGCCTCAATCAAAGCTACTGCAGATGGTTTCATCGTCGAGGGCCCGTGTGACCTCCAAGGTGCTCGCCTGGATGCCGCCGCCGATCACCGAATGGGCATGCTTGGTGCTGTCGCAGGAGTGCTCGCAACCGGGCAGACCCGCATAGAGAACGATGCTGTCACTGTTTCCTACCCCGATTTTTGGGAGGCGCTCGAGGCCGCTTCGCCCGAGGCCGCACAAACGGCGTGAGCGTCCCGTCCCGCCCCCTCATCCTCGTTCTCCATGGTCCGTCGGGCGTTGGTAAGGATTCTGTAATTGCTCGACTTAGGGAGCGTACTGATATTCATCGCGCAACCAGTAGTAATAGCCGCCCCATGCGCGAGGGGGAACTCCAGGACGTCGACTACCACTTCCTAAGCGTTCAAGAGTTTCAACGCAAAATAGATGCGGGTGATTTCATTGAATATGCTCATGTATACGGGGACTTCAAGGGTCTTGAGTGGGGTGAGCTGGAAAGGCCGCTTGCTGAAGGAAAGGATGTGCTTATCCGGACTGACCTTCAGGGGGCTCGTGCGCTTCGTAGATTGTTACGAGGTGCTGTCTTCGTGCTCCTCACTGCAGAAAGCCGGGATGCTCTGAGGGCTAGGCTTACTGCTCGAGAAAGTGAAAGCCAAGAGTCACTCGAGCGCCGTCTCGCCGAAGTGGATGCGGAGCTGGCTGATGCACCCAACAATGACTACGTTGTAGAGAACCATGAGAATGCTCTCGAAGAAGCCGTCGATGAGCTTGTTCATATCATCGAGCGGGAGCGATTCAATCCAGACCGTACCGCTGCCGGTATTCGAGAAAACTAGGTACGGTTACTTCTTCTGTGCGAAGTCGAGCTCGATGTAGCGGTCGGCAGCCTTCTTAAGATTGCCGGCTACTGAGGCTCCAAGCCCTGCTACCTCAACGCGAATGCCTCGCCCTTGCAGGACCTCTACGAGATGTTGGAAGTCACCGTCACCTGAGATGAGGACGGCGATGTCCAACCGGTCCGACATTGTGAAGGCATCGAGTGCTAGCTCAATGTCTACGTTTGCCTTGATTGAACCGTCTGCAAACCTCTTTAGCGGTTTCGTTACGATCTTGTAGCCCTTCCCCAGGAATGGCTCAACGAAGCGTTGCGTTTCGCGGCTTACGCCGGGATCGTCGTGAACGGGAGAATAGGCGATGGCGCGCACTAGGCGCCGCCCCTCGGTGAGATGCTCTAGTACTCGTCCCCAATCGATGGGCCTATTGGGACGGCCACGGTCGCGCGCCAGCTCAACGTTCGCACTGTCGACGAAAACTCCGACGCGAGGCAGCGTTGCGGTGGCTCCGCCGCCGTTCCCAGAGAGTCTTTCAATCGTTTGTTCTTGGAGGTTAACTAGGCGTGTGAGTGTTTCTGTTTGTTCCTTCAGTGCAGACAGGAGCTCTGCCTCTGTCTCTGCCGTTGGGGCATTTGTGCGTGGTCGGCGCCTTGGGGTAGCTCGCTTGGGTTGTTCTGTTGTCTCCTTCTCGTTTGCTTTGGTTACGGATGTCCGTCGTCGTGAAGGGCGTGGCGAGGAAGTGGCTTCTTCTTCGTTCTTTTTCGTTGCGGGGGTCCGGCGGCGGGTGGGGCGGGGTGAGGAATCCTCGTTGTTCTCGTTAGGCCGGCGTGTGCTAGTACGCCTGGAGGAGGTTGACTCGTCCTCGGTAGTCTCTGTTGCGGGTGCTGCCTTTTGGGGCGCTTGGGAACGGCTAGCACGGGTGCTGCGACGGCGTGGAGGGGTTGTGGAGGGCTCGGCCTCACTACTTGTGTTGGTCGGAGTGCTATCTGGTTCGGTTGCTTCCGGAGCATCTTCTGTAGAAGAGCGACTTCCGGTCTGAAAATTTAGTGCCATGTGGGTTTACGTTCCCATCCTTTGCAAAACGCTGATTCGAGCGGCGACTGCACCCGCTATCGTTCGGAAGCCTTCTGCAGAAGCAGAGTCCTCCTTGCCGATTACGAATGGCACGCCACGGTCCGAGCCCTCAGTAATTTGAGGCTCGATTGGGATCTCGCCGAGGAAGTCGATGCCTAATTCCTCAGCTGCGTCACGTGCGCCGCCGTGCCCGAAGATGTCGTATCGCTTGCCCGTATCGGGAGCGATGAAATAGCTCATATTCTCAATCATGCCGAAAACAGGCACGTCGAGCTTCTCGAACATAGAGACCGCCTTCATGGCGTCCTCCAGCGAGACATCCTGAGGTGTTGAAACGATGACGGCTCCAGCAATAGGCGCTTCTTGCGCCATGCTCATCGAAGCATCGCTGGTGCCGGGTGGTAGATCGATGATTAGGTAATCTATGTTTTCCCAGGGGACATCGTGCAGCAGTTGTCGGATAGCGCTGCCAATCATTGGTCCTCGCCACACCACTGGGGTCCCCTTCGGTAGCAGGAAGCCGAGAGAAACCAGTTCCACTCCGTACTTCTCCACTGGGCGTAGACCTTCTGTCTGATTCGCCTGCAGACCTGCTGCAAGGCCGAACATGGTGGGAATGTTGGGGCCAGTGATATCCGCGTCAACAAGTCCCACCTTTGCGCCTGTAGCCGCTAGTGCGACTGCAACATTAGTGGCAACTGTTGACTTTCCTACGCCGCCTTTATTCGAGGCGATTGCGATGACATTGCGCACCCCCTCAATTGGCTTCTGCCCCTCACGCGGGTCACTCCCTTTTACTTGTGCGCCCCAGTCAAGCTCGACCTGCTCGACCCCAGAAAGACTGTCCAGTGCAGCTCTTACATCTGTTTCGATCACGTCTTTCAATGGACAGGCAGGTGTTGTTAGTTCCACTTTTACGGTGACTGTGCCCCCTTCAATGGTCAGCTCTTCGACCATTCCTAAAGAGACTATGTCCCGGTGAAGTTCCGGATCATTAACTGTGGAGAGTGCAGCGAGAACGGCGTCCCGGTCCACCTTAGCGGGGGCGGTCATGTTGGCTACGGCATCCTGATGGCGGCGATCCTATTTGCATACATAAGCACCGTACCGGCGGAGTATTCCGCGGGGAAATCACGGCAGAAATGTGAAGAAAGAAGGACGCCCCTTAAATGGGTTATGTGCACAATATCAGGGTGATCGTACCCCTCCTGGGTACCACAGGCCAGTAAGACTGCTCCTATGTTCCCCAGGGGGTAATCACTTCCTTGAGTTGTGCATACCCTTCTAGGAACCCGGGACGCTCCCCTGTGTACACCTCGTCAAACTTTGCTAGCGCCTCGTCAAGCCACGAATGTAACTTGAGGTTTTGTGGGTTTGCATCCCGATAGGCGTCCCGGATGAGTACAAAGTGGATTCGGGGGTCATAGGGACGCTTGGTCCCTCCCATCGATTCATCGCCGTCTAAGAGGCGGAGAAGCATCGCATCTGCCGAGCCCAATGTCTGCTCGTGAATAGGTGGCCCGTGCATTCGGTACATCACCGAAGTCATGTCCCGGCCGTTACCTGTTGTGTACCCCATCTCCCTCCACAGATCGCTCATCTTGGCGTTGTTCCCAACTTGGTCGATTACACGCTGGCCGAAGGCGCGCAGGGGTTCTGAGACGTCGGCCAGTAGGTCTGTAAGTCGGTCGCCGTCTAGGTCTGTGGCCAGGACGATTGTGTTCTGTTGCTCGATTAGGTCCCATAAAAGGAGTCCGTAGTTCGTGTCTGAGATGTGCTGCTCAATCTGACCGCCCCAGTTCTGCATACCATCTTTAAAATCGTCTGGGAGCAGGTTCACAATGCGGTCAACTCGCTCGCGATGCTCGATGTAACCGTCTACAGCATATTTCCTGCCCACGTTGAATTTGGTGTCGGCCAATAACCACGAAAGCAGGCCCGAGTTAATTCCATCTTCCATTGCCTGGGTTGGCTTGAATGCGATTCTTCCTAGTTGACCTGTCTCGTGCACCATCTGGAGAAAGCGGCGGCCGGCATAGGCCATCTGAATACCTGGGGTATTCATCTCCGAATGGATATTCCCGGTCTCTGGATCAACTTCGAATACAGAACGATTTTGCGAATAGGGCAGGCAGGGCATGCAGCGGACTACGGTGATCGGCCCGTAGGGTCGGACGTTGCAATACACACCTGCCTGTGTTCGTAGCGGAGCATTTCCCGACTTTCCCATTACAACGACTCGTCCACCATCACCGTCGTTCACATAGGCGTCTCCGGCTGTCGACCATTTGATGGAGGTACAGGGCATGTTTCCAAACCAGCTGAGTGCTTCTAGCTTCGTGTCATGCCGGTATTGGGACCACATCGGAACGGCATAGAAGGGAAGGCCGAGGATATCTATCGCTGCAAGGGTACCGAGAAGTGCGTAAGCGTCAGTCAGAGAGTGGGCAACCGGGTTCACTGTTCCATCGAAGTTGCCACCTTGCCAGATGACCGCATCTGGATAGCCATCTGGTCGGACCTCAGCAGGGTCGAACAATTCGCTCAATGCTCCAAGTAAGTCACCTCCATCGTGTTCTGTGCGGGCAATCTTCATCAGGTCTGGCATGTCTTTATCTCCCAGCAAGTTCGGTTGTGTCTCCTGTTGTGTTCTACTCTTGCGAATCGGCCGCAAGTTGCCGCAATACGTAGGGGAGGATTCCCCCGTGGCGGTAGTATTCCAGTTCGACTGGCGTATCAATACGCACAATGGCCTCGAACCGCGAAATGGCTCCGCTTTTACCTGTTGCCGTTACCGTTACAGAACCCCCAGGGCGAAGTCCTTTCGCAATGCCATCAATCGCATACATTTCTTCACCGCTTAGCTCTAGCTCCAGGCGGGTTTCACCAGCTAGAAACTGCAGTGGCAGAATACCCATTCCTACCAAGTTGCTGCGATGGATGCGTTCGTAACTTTCAGCAATCACTGCCCTGACTCCTAGGAGCCGTGGTCCCTTAGCCGCCCAGTCGCGGGATGACCCAGTTCCGTATTCTTTGCCCGCCAGAACCATTAAGGGAACACCCTCATCCCGATACTGCACAGCAGCATCGAAGATACTTTGTTCTTCGCCATCGGGCAGATGGCGAGTGACGCCGCCCTCCGTGCCTGGTGCTAGATGATTTCGAAGCCGGATGTTTGCAAAAGTGCCACGCATCATGACTTCGTGGTTCCCTCTGCGCGCTCCGTACGAGTTGAAGTCTTCCCGTTTGATGTCGTTATCGAATAGGTAAGCTGCTGCGGGACTATTAGGGGCAATATTTCCTGCGGGCGAGATGTGGTCCGTCGTAACCGAGTCGCCCACCATAACCAGTACCCGCGCTCCAACAATGTCTTGGAGCTCGCCGGGCTCTTTGTCCAGGTTCTCGAAATAGGGCGGGTTCTTCACATAGGTGGAATCATCATCCCAGCCGTATCTGCTTCCCTCCGGGGCTTGGAGTGCTCGCCAAGCTGGATCTCCTTCGAACACTGAGCCGTATTGGTCGCGGAACATTTCTGATCGCACTGCCTCACGCATAGCGCTATCGATGGCAGCTTGTGAGGGCCACAGCTCTGACAGCATCACGGGATTGCCATCGGAGTCAACGCCGATCGGCTCTGTGATTGGGTCGAAGTTCATGTGTCCCGCTAGGGCGTAAGCAACTACCAGCGGTGGTGATGCGAGGTAGTTCGCACGCACAACGGGATTAACCCGTCCCTCGAAGTTGCGGTTACCTGAGAGTACTGCTGCTGCTACTAGTCCGCCCTCATTTACAGCGGCCGCTACATCTTCATCTATCGGTCCCGAGTTACCAATGCAGGTCGTACAACCGTAGCCAACAAGATTGAACCCCAGTTCATCGAGGTAGGGGCTTAGGCCAGCCGCATCCAGGTAGTCGGTAACAACTTTCGAGCCGGGGGCGAGGCTCGTTTTCACCCACGGTTTTCGATGCAGGCCTCGCTTGACCGCAGCTTCAGCTAGCAAACCAGCTGCCATCAGCACCTCTGGATTCGATGTGTTTGTGCAACTGGTGATCGCTGCAATGACTACCGATCCGTGCTCTACTTCAAAAGCTGTCTCGTTGCGGGTTACCTCCACCGGGCTGGCGCTAGTATTGTCCCCGGCGAGCTCCGGCAATGCGTTCTGCCATGCTTCTTTGGATTCCCGCAAAAGGATGCGGTCTTGCGGTCGACGAGGCCCTGCCATTGATGGCTCCACCTCCTCCATGTTCAGCTCAAGCACTTCCGAGAAGTGAGGATCAGGAGTGTTCTCCGTTCTAAAGAGACCCTGCTCTTTGCAGTAAGCTTCCACTAAAGCTACTTGCTCTTCATCCCGCCCTGTGAAGCGAAGGTAGCTCAGCGTCTCCTCATCCACTGGGAAGAACCCAACTGTTGCGCCGTATTCTGGCGCCATGTTTGCGATGGTGGCCCGCGTTGGCAGTGGTAATTCTGCAAGCCCTGGCCCAAAGAACTCGACGAATTTTCCGACCACACCAAGATTTCGTAGCATCTGTGTGACTGCAAGCACGAGATCTGTGCCAGTCGCTCCCTCGGGAAGGGTGCCGGTAAGACGGAAACCCACTACCTCCGGGATTAGCATTGAGACTGGCTGACCTAACATTGCTGCCTCCGCCTCTATGCCGCCTGCACCCCAGCCTAGGACACCCAATCCGTTAATCATGGTTGTATGCGAGTCTGTTCCAACCAGCGTGTCGGGATAAACCATTCCCGTGGTTTCGTTCTGGAAAACCACGCTTGCGAGGTACTCTAGGTTCACCTGATGAACGATCCCTGTTCCTGGTGGAACTACTCGGAAATTCCGGAAGGCTTGCTGGCCCCACCTTAGGAAAAGATAGCGCTCGCGATTTCGCTCGTACTCGAAGTCCACATTCTGGGAGAAAGCCCCGTCTGTGCCGTATGCGTCTACTTGTACCGAATGGTCGATCACCAAGTCGACCGGTTGCAGTGGGTTGATTCTCTCTGGGTCACCTCCGAGCGACTCCAGTGCTTCGCGCATGGAGGCAAGATCAACCACTGCTGGTACGCCGGTAAAGTCTTGGAGCAGTACGCGGGCGGGTGCGAAGGCAACCTCCCGTTCCTCGCTTGAGTTGGGATTCCAGTTCGCTAGGGCTTCTATGTCTTCCCTGGAGACGGTGTCTCCATCTTCTCGGCGCAATAAGTTCTCTAGCAATATTCGCTGCGTGAAAGGCAGGCGCGTTGCGGCCTCACCACTCAAAACAGAATCGAGCCGATGAAAGGTGAACGTGCGTCCCCCTACCGCCAGATTGTCGCGGCTGTTAAAGCTGTCGAGCATGGTTAAAGTCGCCCCCGCCTGTTCCCTATCACACGGTCTCTTGCTTAGGGCCCGTCGGGCTCTGGGTCGGCGCCTCCGGGACGAAGCTAGGGAAGTATACCTTGACTCGCCGTCCCGAAGCCTGCCCCCTCCTTCCCATCGCCCATATGCGGCCTATACTTCGGGGCTGCGGGCCTGTAGCTCAGCGGTTAGAGCGTCCGGCTCATAACCGGGTGGTCGGTGGTTCGAATCCACCCGGGCCCACCATGTTTCAAACTTCCGCCTTTGTGGTGGGGTTGCGTAAGTTTTCGCTAAGTAAGGTTTGCGCGAGGAAGTAGGGGGCAAGCCAGTCGAGAACCTCATAGCGACCAGTCTTGGAGTGCGTCTAGCAGTGCCTGACTGCAGGTTCCTGTACGATTGCTAGGCTGGTTGCGTGCCGCAAGAAGGGTCAAAACGGTGCAGAAAATGCGCATTCAGGTAATGAGTGGCGGGCCATATGTGGTCTCCGGGGGCGTGCCGCTTAAAGAGATTGCCCCTGTTCAGACTCTAAATGGTGAGAACGTTGATTGGCATGTCCTCCGAGAGCTAGAGGAAACTCGTGACCTCTATGCTCTATGCCGTTGTGGCCGTTCTAGCGATAAGCCTTTCTGCGACGGTTCCCATGCTAGCGAGCCTTGGTCCGAAGCTGAGACCGCCGACCGACGGTCGGTGGTTGAGCGCGCTAATCGCATTGAAGGTGCTGGTGGCATCATGTTTGACGATGAGTCTGTTTGCATCGGTGCTGGCTTTTGCGGAACACGCACTACCAATGCCTGGGAACTAATCGAGGAAGATGGGGAGGAGGCTCGTGAACGAGTCACTGCTATGGTTGGGCGGTGTCCCACAGGCCGTCTAGCTATCGTTTACGAAGAGGGGACTGAGCCAGTCGAGCCGAAATTTGAGTCTGAGATTGCCGTAATACCTGGCGGGCCGCTCTGGGTTCGGGGAGGTGTCTCGATTGAGAGCGCTGATGGTGCTGCCTGGGAGGTTCAAAACCGTCGCACTCTTTGTCGTTGCGGTGCTTCTAGCAATAAGCCCTTCTGCGATGGTGCGCATACGGACATCCACTTCGACGAGCGATAGGCGGACGACCGCCCAGGATTTTGTTTCCCGAACCTTTTTCGGAAAAGTGGTTACTAACTTAGTAGGCTCTTCATAGTGGAGCCGATCTCTGCAGGCGAGTCGGAGACCACTGCGCCTGCAGCCCTGAGTGCAGCCTTCTTGTTCTCCGCCTTGCCGTCCTCGCCCGAGATAATTGCGCCGGCGTGTCCCATTCTCCGTCCGGGTGGGGCAGTAGCTCCTGCAATGAATGCGACGACCGGCTTTCTTACGTGTTCTTTGATGTAGGCAGCGGCCTCTTGCTCAGCACTGCCGCCGATTTCACCAACCATGACGATCGCGTCCGTGTCGTCATCTTCGTTTAGCATCCGGATCGCCTCGCGCTGTGGTGTTCCAATGATGGGGTCGCCTCCCACACCGATGCACGTGCTTTGGCCAAGCCCTTCGGCTGTAAGTTGCGCTACAACCTCATACACCAGCGTCCCAGACCGACTTACCACGCCTACGTTTCCTGGGAGGAACACGTCGCCAGGCATAATGCCAACACGGGTTTTCGTGCTGGGTGTCATTACACCCGGGCAGTTCGGCCCAATGAGCATGGTTTCCATTCCCTTTAGCGCCTGCTTTACTCGCACCATGTCTATAACTGGGATGCCTTCTGTAATGCAGACAGCTAGAGGTACAGCTGAAGCTGCTGCTTCCAGGATTGCGTCTGCTGCGAAGGGGGCGGGTACGAAGATGATGCTGACATTTGCACCTGTCTCCCGCACTGCCTGATCTACAGTCGCAAAGATGGGGACGCTGTCTTGGTCTTCCCCGCCGCGGCGTGGATGTACCGCTGCCACTACGTTCGTACCGTAGGCGATTGAGCGGCGCATATGGTTTGCACCCTCCGTGCCGATCCCTTGGACCATCAACCGCGTGTTCTCGTCGAGAAGGACGCTCATCAAAGCTCTCCGCGCGCACTGCGCCGCAAGACTAAGCCCGCGCGTTACCTAGCAAATGCGGGCCCCCGCATTCTAGCCGCGCTTTCCAATGGCGCTAGCGGGAAGCATGCTCAGCCTGACGGGCTTAGACTTCCCAGCGGTCCAAACATTCGCTAGTAGCCCTGGAGGACTTCCTATGGCCATGGCTCTTGACGGTATAAAGGTGCTTGATCTCTCCCGCCTCGCGCCGGGTCCCTACTGTTCCATGCTCCTCGCCGACTTTGGTGCCGATGTCACTCTGGTAGAGGCCGTTCCTGGTGTTAGTGCAAAGCTTGGTTCTGGGCCATCATCCGACCCTGAGGCAGCCAGGCGAGCCGCAGCCTACAACGCTCTTGGTCGTGGAAAGCGTTCTATCGCCCTTAACCTCAAAAACCAAGGTGCCCGTGAGGCCTTCTATGATCTTGTCAAGAATGCCGATGTAGTTCTCGAGGGGTTCCGTCCTGGTGTAGTTAAGCGCCTTGGTGTCGACTACGAGACAGTATCAGACATTAACCCTCGCATCGTTTATTGCTCCCTCTCTGGCTTTGGCCAGACTGGTCCCTACAGCAATTTGGTTGGCCATGACATCAACTACATCTCCATCGGTGGGGCCCTTGGTGTCATCGGTCGTCCCGGCACCGCTCCGGCTATACCAGTGAACTTGCTGGCTGATTTTGCTGGTGGTGGCCTAATGGCCGCTTTTGCCATCTGTGCTGCCCTCCTAGCCCGTGAGCACACGGGCCGGGGTCAGGCCGTTGATATGGCGATGAGTGACGGTGTGTTATCCCTAATGACGAGTGCTATGACAGGATTCTTTTCCACCGGCCAGCCCCTTCGCCCTGGCGAGGGCTTTCTCACTGGGGCTCGCCCTTGGTACGACACGTACCTATGCAGCGACGACCGTTGGTTCTCTATTGGTAGCATCGAGCCCCATTTCTATAGTGCTCTCTGTGAGGCTCTCGAAGCCCCAGAGTTTTTGGGGAAGCAACATGATGAGGCCGCTTGGCCCGAAATGCGTGAACGCTTCGAGGCTATTTTTGCTACAAAGACGGCAGACGAGTGGATGGCCGTCATGTCTACGTATGACATCTGTGCTGCTCCCGTTCTTGAGCAAGAGAATATCGCCACCGATCCCCATAATATTGCTCGCGACATGATTGTTACTGTTGATACGCAGGTAGGGCCTGTCCAGCAGGTCGGCGTAGGCCCGAAGCTAAGCGAGACCCCTGGTCGAGTTCTCAATGGCGCTCCTGTCAATGGCGAGCATACTGACGAGGTGCTTGCCTCAATCGGATACGATTCCCGGCGCATCGAGGCTCTTCGCGCTGAAGGCGCTATTGGCTGAGCGCCTCATATGACGAGGCTGCCAAAGGAGCACCACATGGAGTACCGCATAGTTGCTACGGACATCGAGTTTGCTGAGGGCCCTTTAGAACTTCCTGATGGAGATATTCTCTTCACGGAGATTCGCGCCGGCACTCTTACTCGCGTATCCCCTGACGGGTCCCGGAAGGAAACGTTTGCATTCACGGGAGGTGGGCCAAATGGAGCTGCCCTTGGTCCTGGCGGGGATGTGTATGTGACCCAGAACGGTGGGTTCCAGTGGTCCGAAGGGCGAACCTCTAGTGGTCAGCGCACCATAGTTCCAGGTCCTCGTCCTGACGATGGCTATATCGGCGGTCAGATCCAGCGTGTTAGCGCTGATGGCTCGGAAGTCACCACTATCTACCGTGAATGCGAGGGGGAGCCGTTGAAGGGTCCTAATGACCTTGTCTTCGATCGTGAGGGCAACTTTTACTTCACTGACCACGGGAAGCGCCATGGTCGTAATCGCGACATTACCGGTGTTTTCTATGCCTCTCCCAAGGGCGATTTCATTCGCGAGATTATATTTCCCCTCGAGGCTCCCAATGGCATCGGTCTCAGTCCTGACGAGCGCACTCTCTATGTTGCGGAGACTCCAACTGGGCGACTATGGGCTTTCGAGGTTGAGGCACCTGGCCAAATTGGACAGCGCCACGTCGTGGCTACAGTTCCTGGCGGCCATCCTAATAACTTTGCCATGTGCGATTCACTGTGCGTGGATAGCCATGGCAACATCCTAGTGGCCACCCTCATCAATGGAGGGATTACTTCAATCTCTCCGGATGGCTCGAAACTTCAGCACTTTCCTCTTCCTGACCGGATTACCACTAATGCCTGCTTCGCTGGGCCCGATCTGCAGAGCCTGTATGTAACGCTAGGCAGTACGGGCCAACTGATCGCCTTTGATGAATGGCCGGTCCCTGGCCACCGGTTGAACTTCCAAACTGAGATTAAGCAAGCGTGATTACTGCTGCTGGCCTGACGCTTGCTGTATGCGCTGTTGGGATTGCTCTGTTACGGGTAACGGTAGCTTCGCCTGAGAGATGTCCCGAGATTACCCCTGATGCGTTGGAGGCATCCGCTATTGCCTCTGCTGTCTGGATAGAGGTTGCCCAGTATCCCGACGGTCGATACGTCTACGAGTTCGATCGGAAAACCGACGGCCTTTCCGATGATTACAACGTCGTTCGTCACGCCGGTGTCACGATGTCCCTTTATCAGGCAGTAGCTCTAGGGGATCAGGAGCGTCTTCAGGCTGCTGATTTGGGGATGGCCTGGATGCGGGAGAACCTAATCGAACATGCTGACTGGGTTGCCCTCCGCAATCCAGATACTGGGCTGGTGAAGCTTGGCGCGAGCTCGTTGATGCTTGCTGGTCTCAACCAACGTCGCTTCGCAACCGATGACCCCATATTTGATGACCTCATGCAGCAACTGGCCCGCTTCTTAGTGGTTATGCAGCTTCCCGACGGGGCCATGCTCAACTATTGGAACCCGAGAACTGGTTCCCCGGATCCCACTGTCAGGTCCCGCTATGCCACTGGTGAAGCGCTTTGGGCACTGGCCCAGATGCATCGTCATTTCCCTAATGATGGCTGGGATGAACCCTCCTGGCGTATTGCTGACTACCTCTCGCTCTATCGCGATGAGGCTGAGGGCCTCAATTTTCCTCCCTGGCCTGACCAGTGGGCTGCTTACAGTCTCGCTGAAATGGGAGATTGGCCCTTGAAGGACCACCATATTGAGTACGCACGGGCTCTGGCTCAGCGCTTCGGTTTCCTGGTCAGAGTCGAGTCGCAGCGTACGGGTGGAGCCTTCAACGAGGCTTTGCATGGAGTACCAACGCGCGCTGCCGGTCTCGGGACATGGGTCGAGGGGTTGACTTCTATGTGGCGCTTATCCCGCACAGACCAGCGGCTCTCCTCCCTGGAGTCCAAGATTGCTGAGCGAGCGATCTGCGGAGCTGGAATTCTTGCCAGCCGTCAGGTCACGGTAGGGGAGGGCGCATTTTGGTCCAGTCCAGCACTGGTCGAGGGCGCTTGGTTTAGAGATGACATTACCCGGATGGATGATCAGCAGCATGCTCTTTCTGGCCTCGCTCTCACGCAGGTAATTCTGAAACTTTGGGAAGGGACCCCATGAGCGGAATAGACATCACCCTTCTTCTAATATTTGCATCTGTAAACCCGTTCGCTGTTCTTGCGACTGTGAACAAGTCTGGATGCAGTAGCCTCCAACCAAAGAATGCTGCTTTAGCCTTCATCGCTGCAGGTGCGCTTCTACTTGCTACCACCTTTGCTACAGACGGATTTCTTGATGCCCTTCAGCTCCAGCCCGAGACTTTCCGAATCTCCGCCGGCATTGTCATGGCCGTTACTGGCGGTGCTTTCATGTTCTTTGGTCCCTTCTCCTACCCCATTGGGGAGGGTTGGTGGAGAGCCCTCTTCCCGATCGGTTTTCCTCTTCTTGCTAGCCCGGCTGTTTTCACAGCGGTCCTTACCCGCTCCGCAGATGCCGGCGAGGGCCAGACCATCCTCGCACTCGTGATTGTTGTGGCCGTTGCGGCCTTTGTCCTTTCTGCATTAGCAGGGCGATTTGTATACATCGTTTCAGCTCTCGCGCGCCTTATGGGGGCACTGCTTGTATTCCTTGCTGTGGGACTTATTACCGATGGGATTCATGCCATCTAGGACGACAGAGTTGGAATTCGGTTCACTATTGCGAAAAGTGCTGGTCCTAGTAGTTGTTTAGTGGATAGCCATACTAGTTTCTGGACATTGGCCTCAAGGATGATGGAGCCGCTAACCTGGTGGTCGCGTAGCATCTCCTTGAGATGCCCCGCCGCATCCTTCTGAGTAACGATGATGGTTATGAATCGCCTGGACTTTGGGCCTTGGCCCAAGCTTGTCGCTCCCTGGACTGTGAAGTAATTGTTGTCGCTCCAGACAAGAACCAGAGCGCTGTAGGCGGCAGCCTAACTCTGCGCCAAGAGCTTGTCTGGACTCGCATTGAGGCTCCTCCTATTGCTGATGTCGAAGCCTGGCACGTGAATGGCTCCCCTGCCTCTTCGGTCATCGTTGGTCTTGACGGCGTGCTTGACGAGCCACCTGACCTGGTCGTTTCAGGCATCAACCAGGGTTCCAATATGGGTAATGATCTCACGGCCAGTGGCACGGTTGGTGCAGCTCTTCAGAGCCACTTTCGCGGTATACCGTCTATGGCTATTTCCTACGCGATGATCCCTCGTACTGAGGTTGACTGGGATACTGCCGAACGCATTGCGGCAATGCTTTGCCGCGAGGGGATAGAGGGTGCATTTCCTGAATCCATCTTTCTCAACATTAATATCCCGCTGGTTCCATTCGAGGAGATCAAGGGCTTTCTTGTCACGCGAGTCGCTCGGCGAGGGTATTTCCACCTTGAAGTCCAGGGTGAAACGAGCGGTGTTCTTACACGAGGACCTTTCGAATCCACCCTTCTTGATCCGCCTCCCGGAACTGACATATGGGCCCTAATTAACAAATACGTAAGTATCAGTCCCATCCAGGCCAACTTCACTGATCATCAGGTTATCGATGCCCTGGGTGAGCGCTTAAACGCTGCCTGGAGTGAATAGCTACCGGGCGTTGCGATACACTCCAAGCTCACCGATCTGGAGGACAGCCCATGTCTGGCCACTCGAAATGGTCGACCATCAAGCGCAAGAAGGAAGCGGCCGACAGCAAGCGGGGTGCTCTCTTCACAAAGCTCGCCAAAGAATTGCAGCTTGCTGCAAAGGCTGGTGGGCCGGACTCCGATACTAATTTCAAGCTGCGGCTTGCTGTCCAACGGGCTAAGGCAGCGAATATGCCTAATGACAACATTAGCCGTGCGATTGCTAAGGCCACTGGCGGAAGCGATAGTGAGCAGCTGCAGGAAGTTAGCTATGAAGGCTATGGGCCTGGTGGTACTGCCATTCTGGTCACTGCAGTTACCGACAACCGAAACCGCACTGTCGCTGCTATCCGCCACGAGTTCACCCGCGTCGGGGGCAATCTTGGAGAAAATGGTTCGGTAGCGTGGCAGTTTGAGCCTCGTGGAGCTCTCTCTGTTTCCCTAGGCGATAGTGATGAGGATGAGGTGGTTCTTGCCGCCATTGAAGCTGGCGCTGAGGATGTTGAGACATCTGGAAACTCGGTCGAGGTACAAACCAGCCCCGGGGACCTGGAGACCGTTCGTCAGTTACTCGTGGAGGCGGGGTATACCGTTGAACATGCCGACCTATCTATGGTTCCTACTGCCACAGTTTCTCTGGAGAAGGGTCCCGCCGCTCAGGCGCTCCAGCTCCTTGATGGCCTAGAGGAGCTCGAGGATGTGCAGCGCGTCTATTCCAATGCTGACTTCGATGAGGAGCTCTTAGCTCAGTATGCCTAATGGCTATCACATAGTGCTTACTGTTAGAGGCTAGGGCGCGAATCCTTCCAGTGGTGGTTGTGGATTTGTTTAACGGAACTCGCTGAAGGTTTTTGGGAAATGTGACTTTCCTTAGGGGACTTACTCCTGTCTGCAGTCGTAGAGTGCATTAATGCGTATAGCCGGTATCGATCCTGGTCTCAATGTCACTGGCTACGGTGTGGTCGACATTGATGGTGACCAATGCCGCCACGTTTCACATGGCATTGTGCGCACTCGCCCTGTTGATAGCCTCTCCCAGCGCCTTGTTCTTATCCGGGATGGTGTGCGCGAGGCCTTAGCCCAGTGGTCACCCGAGGTCGGGGCTGTTGAAGCCTCCTTTGTCGGTTCCAACGCCCGCTCCGCTCTTGCTCTTGGTCATGCTCGTGCTGCCGCAATACTGGCGCTCGCTGACGCAGGTATCGAGGTTTATGAATATGCGCCCACCCTCATAAAGAGCACTGTTACGGGTTACGGTCGCGGTGATAAGAAACAGATCGCTGAGATGGTGCGCATCCAGCTAGGAATCCAGGAGACTCCTAGCCCCTCTGATGCTGCTGATGCTCTCGCTGTTGCTATCACACACTGGGCGCAGACCCGAGTAAGTGGCCTCTAGTAGCGCCCGCCTAGCTTTGTGTGATCCCAGCTGTAGATTTGTTCAGGCAGGATTCGAACGGTGACCCGTTTCGTTGCAGCCGGCATTGCTGCCTCTGGCGTTTCTGTTGGTATTGGCATCCCTTGGTATTTATTAGCTACGACCGACATTACTGATGCTGTTGTCTGAGGGTCCATGTCTAACTGTCCTGTTCCCCGAATTACCAGTCCCCGTAGCTCCTCGTAGCGTTGCCCAGTTTCTAGCATTGCTGTGATATGCCCGTCTCTTTGAAGGTTCAGGATCTTCTGGCTCTTCCCAAACGTTGTGAAGTGAACAATCCCATCGATGATTACGTACCACATCGCCGCAAGATGGGGGAATCCAGCCGGACCGTTTGTTGCCACCTGCAATGTCCAGCCCTCGTTGAGGAACTGTTTCTGTTCCTTGGATGTCATTGCTATCTGGCCTCGTCGACTTGGCATATTCCCACCTTTCCGAGGCGGCCAAGCCTACTCTCTGTTAGTAAATCCCGCGTGAATAGCTTGGAGTGCTAGGTCTGCACCCTTACTGGAACCGTTTTCTTCGGTTGCGTCCTCCTGCTTGGCTTCGTCCGTAACGAACTGGACCTCTCTGGCCTGCTGCCTTTGCGAAGGCCTCTAGTTCTTCCTTCTCTGATCCCATCAACTCTCGCCGTAGCTCCACAATTCGGTCGCGCAGTGCAGCAGCTTTTTCGAACTCTAGGTTCTTCGCTGCCCCTTTCATTTCGCGTTCCAAATCCTTGATCATCCGCAGCAGGTCGTCTGGTGCCATTCCCGCAGGTATTTCTCCGTTGGGGTCCTCAACTTCTTCTGCTGTGTTACGCACGTGGTCTGTGATATCCCGAATTGCCTTAGTGATTGTTGACGGTTTTAGGCTGTGTTTTTGGTTATAGGTGCGCTGTATTGCCCGTCGACGTGCGGTCTCATCGATCGCTGTCTCCATGCTTTTGGTCACGTGGTCGGCATACATGATCACTCGCCCCTCTATATGACGTGCTGCTCGCCCGATGGTCTGGATGAGTGAACGGTTTGAGCGGAGGTACCCTTCTTTGTCTGCATCTAGGATTGCGACGAGAGAAACCTCAGGCAGATCTAGTCCCTCTCGTAACAAATTGATCCCCACCACTACGTCGTATATTCCTAACCGTAGGTCCCTAAGTATCTCTACCCGGTCGAGCGTCTCTATTTCCGAGTGGAGGTAGTGGGTTTTAACTCCCATCTCGGTTAAGTAATCGGCAAGGTCCTCGGCCATCTTCTTTGTGAGTGTGGTGACCAATACGCGTTGACCCTTTGCTGTGGCTGCCTGGATTTCTCCCAACAAGTCATCGATCTGGCCCTCTGTTGAGCGAACATCCACTACTGGGTCGAGCACACCCGTTGGGCGGATGACCTGTTGTGCTACCTGGGTTGATTGTTCAAGCTCGTACTCTGCCGGAGTGGCACTCACGAAGATCGCCTGGTTTATATGATGGTCGAATTCCTCAAAAGTTAGAGGGCGATTATCGAGCGCGCTGGGAAGCCGGAACCCGAAGTCCACGAGAGTCTCCTTTCGGGACCGGTCTCCGAAGAACTGACCTCTTACCTGAGGTAGGGTCATGTGAGACTCATCGACAATTAATAGCCAATCGTCCGGAAAATAATCTAGAAGGCACCATGGTGTTGCCCCCACAGGGCGGCTTTGCAGGTGCCTCGAATAATTCTCGATGCCAGCGCAATACCCTGTTTCTCGCAGTGTTTCTAGGTCGTAGTGCGTGCGTTCTTCCAAGCGAGCAGCTTCCAGGATCTTTCCCTGCTCTTTTAGAAAGGCCGTCTGGTCCTGGAGCTCGCGTTCGATTGCTTTTAGTGCCTGATCAAGATGATCTTTACTGGTGACGAAGTGTTTCGCTGGGAAGATGTCTATCTCCTGGCGCTCTGCAACGATCTCACCTGTAAGAGGGTCCAGCTCACTAATTCGTTCTACTTCGTCGTCCCAGAAGTCAATACGGACCGCGAGCTCTTCGTAACTTGGCAGGATTGTTAGGGAATCTCCTCGCATACGGAAGCGTCCACGTACGACGTTCTGGTCGTTTCGCTCGTACTGCATTTCTACCATTCGTCGCAGGACATCACGGCGGTCCAGACGCTCCCCCACGCGCAAACTAAGGATGAACTGTTGGTAATCCCCGGGTTCGCCTAGGCCGTAGATGCAGCTCACGCTTGCCACAATGATTACGTCCCGTCGCGTGAACAGTGCCCGTGTTGCGGCGTGGCGCAGTTTGTCGATTTCATCGTTGATGTCGGCATCTTTTGCGATGTAGGTGTCGCTTCTCGGGATGTAGGCTTCTGGCTGATAGTAGTCGTAGTAACTAACGAAATATTCGACTGCGTTCTCTGGGAAGAATTCTTTTAATTCAGCGCAGAGCTGCGCTGCGAGTGTTTTGTTATGAGCTAGCACCAATGTGGGCTGCTCTACGGCCTCCACCACATTCGCGATCGTGAAGGTCTTTCCTGAGCCTGTAGCTCCCAACAGCGTCTGATAACGGTCTCCGGCCCTAAGACCCGTAACCAGTTTTTCGATGGCCTGTGGTTGGTCACCTGTTGGTTGGAAGTCTGCGTTTAGTTTGAACGCACTGGTAGAGGAAGAGGCCAGCGACACCATGGTTGCCAGTGTAGCAGTGCGGTTAGGTGTCTTCGGTCAGAGTAACGTTATCGATTAGTCGCACACTGCCGAAGCGTGCTGCTAGCGATAGCAGTATCTCGCTTCCCACCTCGCCCTCCACTTCGGCCAGTGTCTCAGAGTGCGCAACAGAAACGTATTCCAATTCTGCAAGGGGTTCAGTCTCGACGGTAGTCCGGACGACCCTCCTTAGTGATTCTGCTGAACGAGCTCCGGCAGTGAATTGTGTCTCTGCAGCCTGCAGAGCCTGTGAAAGGATAGTGGCAGCCCTTCTTTGCTCTACTGTGAGGTAGGCGTTGCGGCTGCTCATAGCCAGCCCATCCTTCTCTCGTACTGTCTCACAGGCCACGATCTCGACTGCCAGATCTAGGTCCTGAGTGAGTCGACGGATCACTCGGAGCTGTTGACCGTCCTTCTTTCCGAAGTACGCCCTATCTGGACGAACCACATTTAGTAACTTCGTTACTACTGTAGCAACCCCGCGGAAATGAACTGGCCGTGAGGCCCCCTCAAGTCCTTGTGCCAGCTCCCCTACCGTGACATATGTCTGGTAACCCTTCGGATACATTTCTTCCAGTCCCGGTAGATAGACAACATCAATCTCGAGGTCACGCAGCAGTTGCAGATCGCGATCTTCATCTCGCGGGTAGCGCTGGAAGTCCTCGTCAGGTCCGAATTGGGTTGGGTTGACGAAGATGCTTGCTGCCGAAAAGCGGTTCTCGGTCACCGACCTCTGCGCAAGGGCAAGATGCCCTTCGTGCAGGTAACCCATGGTTGGGGTTAGCCCGAGGCTCCCAGGGTGTTCCTCGCGCCAAGTGCGCATCTCCGCTGGAGTTTGGAGGATCTCCATGCGTGATCCAGCTTGCTAACGTCAGGCGTGCGCGCCTTGGCGCAGCTCGCTCAGTGTTTCCTCTGTCATTGGGAAGCTTTCCCTTTCTGTAGGAAAATCGCCAACCTCGACCTCTGAAACGTAGTCGCGGATTGCTTGGCGGACAATCTCTCCCAGCTCTGCATAGCGCTTGGTATGCCTGAATTTTCTCTGGTCGTCGAATAGCCCCAAAATATCGTGGAGCACCTGTACCTGACCGTCACAATCTGGTCCTGCTCCGATCCCAATCGTAGGAACGGTGACTCGCTCGGTCACCATCTTTGCGAGTGGGGCTGGCACAGTCTCTAGTACTAGCGCGAAGGCTCCTGCTTCCTCAAGTGCCCGCGCATCTCCGATGATTTTTGCCGCAGCTGCCGGTGTTTTTCCTTGTACCTTGTGTCCGCCAAATTGGTTTACTGATTGCGGCGTCAAACCCAAGTGGCCCATGACGGGGATGCCTGTAGCAACCATTCGGCGCACTAAGGGGGCTATCTCGCTGCCGCCTTCTAGCTTTATAGCCCCAGCGCCAGCTTGCAGAAGCCGCCCTGCGTTCGCGACTGCTTCGTCGGCGTTTGCTTGGTAGCTCATGAAAGGCATGTCTGCAATCACTAGGGAACGTTCCGTCCCACGGACCACAGCCTTCGTGTGGTGGAGCATGTCGTCCATTGTGACTGGCACTGTCGACTCGTGGCCGAGCATTACCGTCCCTAGTGAGTCTCCTACGAGGATTACGGGTGCTCCAGCTTGCTCAACTAGACGTGCCATCGCGAAGTCATACGCAGTCAGCATCGCGAAACGATGCCCCTCCTGCTTCCACTCTGTCAGCTTGTGAATTGAAATACGCCCCATTGTGTTCCCCTAACTCGTGGCTACCGGCTCGCCATCGCGGTGGCGAATTCCTTCGCCCCTTGCGTGCCGTTCAATCACGTTGTTCTCGTTCAGGTACACGATGCGGGGTGCCAAGTCGCGGGCATCAGCATCGTCCAGTTGGTGGTAGCTCAGAATGATCACCTTGTCACCCTCATTAACGAGGTGTGCTGCAGCCCCGTTAATGCAGACCTCGCCGCTGCCTTCGCGCCCCACGATTGCGTAAGTCTCAAGACGAGCCCCATTTGTCAGATCCAGTACATGGACCTGTTCATAAGGGATCAGTCCGACAGCATCCATCAAGATAGGGTCAAGCGTTATTGAGCCTTCATACTCGAGGTTGGCCTCGGTAACTGTGGCTCCATGAATCTTGGCGACCAGCACCGTTCTCACGGGGGCTCCCTCCAACGAAAACGCCCTCTCCGGGGCGCGATACGGTTGAACCAGAAGCCAGAGACATGCCTGCTGGCCGCGGCTCGCTATCCGTACCGGCCCTTTGGGTCCAGGCGGACTTGAGCGTGCGTAGCTCGTTTCCTAAAGCTCACTGTCCGCGAACGGATCAGCTGCGGCCGAGATCGTCGCCACCTACGAAACGCTTGTCAACCCCCTAGTGATTAGTCGCTGCCCCATTCCTTCGCTGAAGGTACTCCGGCCAGACCCTCTGCTAGATTCACGCTCCGCACTACTGCGCGCTCGACGGTAAGCATTGCCATCAGTCCCAATGTGGTTAGATCGTCCGATTCCATTGAGAGAGCCCCAGTGGTCAGAGCGAAGACAGTATCCCCATCTCCGAGAGTGTGTGATGGGACAATGGAGCGTGCCAGGCCATCGTGACCGTTTACGGCCAACCTTTGGACACCGACATGCTCGATGGCTGCATTTGTTGCAATGCATACCAGGGTGGTGTTTTCACGAAGGCTGGCTGCACTCTCATTCTGCTCAACTACCGCTTGTTCTGGTGTACGCATCTCTCCCGGCTCCCCTCCACGAGGTCCAGCCACCATTGATCCATCCTCGGGATTCATGATGTTTCCGACCGCATTTGTAACTGCAAGTGCTCCTACGACTATTCCTTGAGGCCCCACGAGGCTTGCCGTTCCCACGCCTCCTTTTAGTCTCTGCTCCATGCCCAGCAGTTTTGCAACGGTTGCTCCTGTGCCTGCGCCCACACTGCCTTGGGGTATCTTGCCGCTGGTTGCCCGTTTTGCCGCTCGTTCTCCCTCCTCCGCTCCTGGAAAGGCGTGTGGCCCCGTATTTAGGTCGAAAAGGCCTGCTCCAACAACAATGGGTACTGGGCCCCCTTTAGTCTCAATCCCGACCCCTTGTGCTGCTAACCAGTGTGCCACTCCTGTCGTGCTAGCCAGTCCGAATGCTGAGCCGCCGGTGAGTACTACAGCGTGGCAACGCCGGACTAAGTTTTCTCCTGCAAGGGCGTCGGTCTCATGTGTTGCTGGGGCTCCTCCCTGAATGGCCACAGCTCCCGCAGTGCAGCTCTCGCACAGGATGACTGTGCAGCCTGTAGCCTGCCGGCGTGAAGTCCAGTGCCCTACACGTATCCCGCGGACGTCGGTGATGGCATCGAGCGTGCCGGGAATGAGTAAATTGCTCTTGCTCACACAACTTGCCCCAAAGAACGTCGTGCCCGTAGGTAAGCTCCTAGGAATCCCCTCGCCACCGAGCAGAGATCTGCGACAAGGTCTGCCATCGCGACTGTTGCGTTCTCCCCTGCTGCGAGACGAACCTCCACTTGCTCTCCTTCTGCGGTTGTTCCGGTTATAGCTAGTTGGTCGATAGGTGCTGTCATGGCGAGCGAATCCTCTGCTGAGCTCGCTTGAATCAGGTCGGGTAGCCAGTCTGGTAAAGGCAGGCTCCGGAGTTGGGCTGCGCTCTCCAAGGCTCCCTCGTCCAGTGCCATGCGACGCACCAGTCCTTCTGGTTCGGCCGTGGCTGCTAGTTGTGTTAGGTCGACCCAGGCAGGGGCTCCTGGAAGGGGTCCTCGTAGTGTTGTCGCAACTGAAAGTTGCCGGTCGTCCAGTGCTTCGAATACTGCTGCCAGACGCTTGGCCGCTTCGACTAGCTGGTCCGCAAGCACCCTAATCAATGCGGTGCGTTCGTAGGGTGGGCAAAAGGCAAGTGAACGTAGCGTTGTATCGGCGACTATTTGTGGCTTGCTTAGGACCGTGTGCTCGTACTCCTCCAGAAATGCGAGCTCGCTAAGCTTCGCGATATGAGGGTCTGCTTGCATAGGGATATTCTACGTTGTGGGCAGTGACTGCCTTCGGGGCTTTCTCTGGCATCGAGGGCAATAGTGCGTTCCACGTCCTCCGACTACGGAACGCACTATCTCTGTTCCGCATGTGTAGCACGGCTTCCCGTTGCGACGGAACACCTTCACGTACATGTGTTGTCGTCCTTGTTCTCCTTGCGCGTCGACGTAATCACTAAAGCTTGCTCCCCGGTTCTCAATAGCGCGCTCTAATACTTCCCGACATGCAACCTGCAGCCTTGCAATTGCTGGGCGTGAAACCCTTCCAGCAGGGGTGTCGGGCCGGATGCGGGCTTGAAAGAGCGCTTCGTCAACGTAAATGTTTCCCAATCCGGCTACTCTCCGCTGGTCTAGGAGGACTGTCTTCACTGGTGCTGTCCGCCCAGCAAGTAGTTCTCGTAGAAAGGTCACTGTAAAAGCTTTATCTAGTGGTTCCGGGCCTAGTTTTCCTATCAACTCCGCTGTGTCTTCCACGATGTCCCATGTGCCGAATTTGCGTAGGTCGCCCCAACGAAGCTCGTAGCCACTATCGAATGTAATTCGTCCCCGCTGGTAGTCGATCTTGGGGTTGCTTGGTGTTTGCCACACCAACTGCCCTGTCATTCGTAGGTGTGTTACGAAGGTATGGCCGTCGTTCATTCCAAACAGCAAGTATTTACCTCTGCGCTTCAGAGAGATGAACTGTTTTCCCACGAGTCCCGCCCGTAGTGCGTCAAGGGGTAGATCCGTCAAGAGGCCGATAGTTCCTGGATCGACTTCTACGTCGATCACTGTTCGGCCCACAACCAGTGGTTCCAGGTCTTTCCTGATTGTTTCGACTTCAGGCAGCTCTGGCATGGCCCCCAGCCTACCTTTGCCCCGTTACTGCGTCGTGGCGGCGTAAAATTGTGATGTGATCACTCATATCTCTGGAAAGCTTACCCACATCAACGTCGGAGAATTGAGCGTCGAGGTTGACGTTGCCGGGGTCCGGTACGAAGTGCTTGTTCCTGCTTTCCTTTGGCCTGAGATTCAGAACAGGGCTGATTGTATAACCGAGGAAGAGGACCCTGACATTGCCCTACACGTTCTCTACCACGCTACAGCCAATCAGCCGGTCCCTATGCTGGTAGGTTTCCTACGCCGTCCCGAGCGCGATTTTTTCCGTAAATTCACTACCGTCGAGGGACTCGGTCCTACCAAGGCAGTAAAGGCAATGACTGTTTCCGTTAGTACTATTGCTGGCGCTATTGAACAGGAGGACCAAGCTTTGCTAACGCGTCTTCCGGGAATCGGTCCGAGGGTTGCGGGGAAGATCATTGCCACTCTGCGGGGAAAGGTAGTCGTAGAGGCGGCCCTTAAGGATGGAGCACTTGAGAAGCCCGTGGATCTGGATGGATTCAAGCGCGATCGGGTAGCCTTGGATGCCGCTGAGGCCATTGTGGCTCTCGGCTACGGGCGATCGGAAGCTCGCCGCTGGGTGGATGATGCGCTTACCGAGGATCCTGAGATTGATACAGTTGAAGATCTGACTTTGGCGGTTCTCCGCGCGCGGGGTTCGTGACGGCCTTCATCTTTCGGCTTCTGGCTGCCTTTGAATACGAAGCACTACCCGTCCTTCGATAATCCAGCTCGCCACTGCTCTTACCCAGCTCCTAATTTTGCGATTGCTTCTGCGATTGCCTCCGCAGCGCGACGCTCGTGGCCTGCGGCACGACGAAGCGCGTTTGCTGCAGCTTCTCGCATACCCGGGTTTGATACGTTTCCATGTCCGCCGGCCGGGAAGGGGAAAAGGGTTAGGAGCGGTGAGAGAGTTTGTGTCAGGTCGAGAACCGCCCGTTGCGCTTGGAGCAGGGGGTTGGAGATCGCAGGGATTGCAGCTGATAGATCCCCCAGGAATGCCGCTCCATCGGTTCGCGCAGCTTGTAGGACTGCCAGTGTGTAAGCGTTGCCAACTCGGTCCACCTCTCCTGTGCCCTCGAACGCATCAGCCCATGCCTCGAATGCTGCCGTTCCCCTTGGCTGGGTATTCGTGGTCTCCTCTCCTGACATCATTATCAGGGCTGTCTGTAGTGCTCCTACCACCGCCTCCTCTGGGTCTGGGTCGCTTGCGCCTTGAGTCGCGAAAAGCTCAATGATTCCGATGGAGGAGGTTGGCCATTCGCTCCACGGGGCAAAATCTCCTAATTCCTCCGAAACAGCAGATGCCACTAGGAATCCTTTGCGCTCCTTGTCGTAGCCCAGAACGATCGCGAACTCATGTACTTGCAGATCAAAGCCTATGAGGCGCAATCCTGCATCAAGGCGCTCGCTTGCCCATTTGATTGCCTCATTCCGTATTTCTGCCAAATCGGACGCCTGTGTCTGGCGCCCGAAGCGTTCCCACGCCAATCCCGTATAAGAATACCGCTCGACCATTGCCTGCCAGTTGAGGTCGTGTGGCCCATTTGGTAACGCTGTGATTCCTCCTGCGGAGGGAACACACAAGTGCCAAGCATGCCCGGTTAAGCCCATCACCGCGTGACGGGGCAGCTCCAGTCCCTCTGCTGCAAGAACTCCCTCGAGTGCTCCTGCAGCAGTTGTCCAGTTTGGCCTTAGTGTGATTTCGTTCACAGATTGCATCCCCACCTGTAACGAAGCGTTCCTCTGGCGCCCGTAGGATAAGCTGTAACTGCTGCAGAACGAGAGGCTACTGCACTCATGGCCGAAACTTGGCAGACAACTACTCTTCCCCACGGACTGCGGGTCGTTACCACGCCAGTGCCCTCCACTCAGGCTACTACTGTCAATCTCTTTGTTGGCGTTGGCTCGCGTTCTGAACCGCAGCGCCTAAACGGAATCACCCACTTCCTCGAGCACATGATCTTCAAAGGAACCGAACGCCGTCCGCGGGCCAATATGATCGCCGAGGAGATTGAGGGTGCCGGTGGCACACTCAATGCTTATACCAATAAGGAATACACCTGCTATTGGAATGTTGTTCCATATGATCGCCTTGAGACTGCAATCGACATAACTGCCGACATGCTGTTGCACTCTAGGCTTGCGCAGGAGGAGATTGACCGTGAGCGCACAGTCGTTCAACAAGAGCTAAAGCGGAACCATGACAACCCTGGTAGTTGGGTCGGACGTCTCCTCGGGGTCTCCGTCTACGGCGAGCAGCCTTGCGGTTGGGATGTTGGTGGAAGTGTCGAGCTGGTTGGTGGAATGAATCGACCTGACTTCATCAGTCATATGGAGGGTTGGTACCTTGGCCCCAACATGGTCCTTTCTGTCGCCGGGAATTGTACTCACGAGCAAGTTCTCGAATTAGCCGAGCCCCGCTTCGCTGATGTGATCAATGGTGACCTTCCTGACATTACTCCCTACGACCCTGATACCTTCGGTGAACGTGTGAGCATCGACTCCCGCGATATTGATCAGTGCAGCGTTATGCTGGGTATGCCCCTATTTGGGCGTAACGACCCTCGTCGCTTCGCCGTTCGAATCCTCAACGATATCCTTGGCTCCGGTATGTCCTCTCGTCTCTTCACCGAGGTGCGAGAGCGCCGCGGGCTCGCCTACTCTGTGCATTCCAGCTATGGATATCTCGCCGATGCAGGTGTTTTCACTGTTTCTGCTGGGGTCGATCGTGAGAAGCTCTCTGAGACCATTGGCGTTTGCATCAATGAGCTCCAAAAACTTGTCGATGAGCCGGTTTCTGAGGATGAACTCCGTCGTGCCAAGGATCACTCTATTGGTAGATTTCGTCTGTCCCTTGAGACCGCCTTCTCCCTTGGCCAGAGGCACGGCGAACAGATCCTCACAAAGGGTGAGGTTGAGACTATCGACGACTTCGTGGAAGGCCTCGAAGTCGTCGATGCCTCCCAGATTCGGTCCCTTGCGACCGATATTTTTGTGAATGAACGATTTCACTGCGCCGCGGTCGGTCCTAATATTTCCGAGGATGAAATAGGCAAAGCCCTTATGGGCTGAAGGGGCTCTATTCCCTTTTCTCCTAAGTCGGGTGACGAAACCGTATTCTGCGTAGAGAACGGCGTAACAACACTCTTAGTGGTTCTAGCGGGTGCACAAGGTGCTTAGCTCAGGACAGCCTCTGTTAGGACGTTGCCTTCTAAAGGCCTAGGCCTTTTTCCCATACTTCCCGAAGAACCTTAAGGTCTGCTTCAATTGGACCATATTTCAGAACAGCTCTGTCTGTCGTCACACCGAGGAGAGTGATAGGCACCTCGTGCTCTCTTGCCAGCGACGTTAGTCGTTCTGATGCTTTTGTAGGAGCACTTACTACGATGCGTCCTTGGCCTTCCCCAAAGAGTGCTGCGTCAACTCGTCCCTGTACTTGAACTGTTCCCTCGAAGCCATAGCTGCCAAGCAAGCAGCTCTCTGCCAGCGTGAGGGCAAGACCGCCGTCGCTGCAGTCGTGAGCGCTCAACAGCAGGCCCGCGCCGTTTGCGCTGAGTACCAGGTTGTGCAGCCGTGCCTCGGCTGCGAGGTCAACTGTTGGTGTTCCAATAATTGCCCCGTGAACTGCTTCTAAGTACTCGCTCCCCGCAAGTGTCTGGGCTGGTTGTTCGATGGTGCTTCCGATCAGAAACACTTCGGCTCCTGACTGCTCGAAAGCTGCCCCGAGGTGCGCCTGTACGTTTTCTAGAACCCCCAGCATGCCGATGACGGGAGTAGGCCAGATGGGAGAGCCTCCGCTTTCGTTGTAGAGGCTTACATTCCCACTTACCACTGGTGTGCTGAACGCTTCGCAGGCGGCTGCGATCCCATTCACAACTCCAGAGAGTGTCGCGTAAACCTCTAGGTTCTCTGGTGCTCCGAAGTTGAGGCAGTCGGTTACTGCTACTGGTTTTGCTCCTGTGCAAACCACGTTGCGCGCTGCTTCGGCCACCGCGATAGCTCCTCCGTTATGCGCATCCAATTGGCAATAGCGACCGTTTCCATCTGTTGTTACTGCAATGCCTCGTGTTGTGCCTGGTACGCGTAACACCGCCGCGTCTCCACCCGGTGCAATAACTGTGTTGGCCAGTACCTGGTGGTCATATTGGTGGAACACCTCTCGTTTAGTCGCGAGGTTAGGCCGTGCGATCAGAGCTATTAGTGCATCTGTTGCTGATTCAGGGCGGAGGTCGGGGAAGGCCCCGGGGTTCGCTTGGCTTCGTGCCAGGGACTCTGTGCTTCGTTGGCCGTCGCGTACATATGTAGGGGCCTCTGTTGCCACTTTTACTGGCACGCGGCCAACCTCCACTGCATTTTCTCGCAGGACCACCTCGCTCCCCTTGGTAACTTTCCCGATTTCTACGCAGTCCACCTCCCATCGCTCGAAAAGCGCTTCAACATCTCCTACGTGTTCACGTTTGGCGATTACGAGCATTCGCTCCTGGCTTTCCGAGAGCATTACCTCGTATGGGGTCATTCCTGACTCTCGGCGCGGTACCCGTTCGAGGTCAAGAATTGCTCCTGCGTTTCCTCGAGCACAGCACTCCAGGACTGAGCTGGTCAGTCCTGCTGCGCCTAAGTCCTGAAGTCCCACAATCCAGTTCCGGTGCTGTGATGCGAGTTCATAGCACACCTCCATCAGCATCTTCTCCAGGAATGGGTTGCCCACTTGAACCGCAGGGCGCATTTCCTCGAAACGTGCTTCGGGATCGGTTCGACTTGCCAACCCGCTGGCTCCGTGAATGCCGTCCCGTCCGGTATCTGCTCCCACCAGTAGGAGGGCATTTCCTTCACCGCTCGCGTTGGCGCTTACGAGCCCGTCTTTCCGCACTAGCCCTACGCACATCGCATTGACGAGAGGGTTGCCGTTATAGGACCCCCCAAAAACAACCTCTCCCCCGACTGTAGGAATCCCAAGGCAATTTCCGTATCCGCCGATTCCACCGATCACACCTTCGAAAAGATAGCGGTTGTTGTCTTCATCTAGTGGGCCGAATCGCAGTGAGTCCAGTAGCGCAATGGGGTAGGCCCCCATGGCGAAGATGTCCCGTACGATCCCGCCGACTCCGGTAGCTGCACCCTCGTAAGGCTCAATTGCAGACGGGTGGTTGTGCGACTCAACCTTCATTACGACGGCCCAACCATCGCCGATATCAATCGCGCCTGCGTTTTCCTCCCCGACTCGAGTTAGCACACGATCTCCGTCACTCGGCAACCGGCGTAGGAGGGGCCGACTGTTCTTGTAGCCACAGTGCTCGCTCCATAGTGAGCCGAAGATCCCTAACTCGACCTCGTTGGGTTCCCGACCTAGCTTATCGACGAGAAGGTTGTACTCCTCGCGGCTAAGTGCGACCGCATCCAGTGCTTCTTGTTCTACTGCCACGCCCCGATGCTACCGCTCGTCCCGTTCAGGCGCCCAGCGTTCGTGTATTCCCACACCGATCTCCCAGGAAGGGTTGAGGGGTGCCAGGGCTACTTGTTCTTGGTTATAGGCGACATGGATGAATGACATCGTGGTAGAGCTTCTCCTTGTATCTCCAAACCTACGCTACCTCGACGTGTGTCCCAACAGGCTTGTCCCATAGGCACTGTCGCTTGCCGTCCCAGGTGCACCAGAGGCCAGCAAAAAGCCAAAAGACAACCCCCGCGAAAGCAAGGTTGAGGCCACCATCTACCTCCATCGAGAGGAGCAAGAAGTCGATGAGAATGAATGCAACCACCTTGAGAAAAATGTCCCGGACCAGCATGCGTTGCCAACTTACAGGCTGGCCTTTTGAGTCCAATACCCGCATACCGAGCAAGGCCTTAGCAGGAGTCTGTCCATTTTCTGCGGTCTTAAGAAACCATAGGAACCAGCCGGCCCCTAGTGTTAAAGCAAAGAGGACAATCTCAAGAATTTGCCCTGCGAGCCGCTGCTTCCTGGTAGCCAAGTGTGAGCTGGATTTTGGGGAAACATGGTCACTCACCAGCTGCCTCCGCAAGTCCGGTTCTAAGGTGCGGGCCGCCCAAGCTCACTCTTGCGTTCTTCGTATTCCTTATCCGTCAGTATCCCGCGGGCGTGCAGCTCTTCTAAAGTCTGTGAGACGTCCGCAGAAGGAGGGGCAGGAACTACTGATTGCATTGCCCCGGGAACATGTACGACCCAGGTCTTAGTAACTTTATCCCACAAGCACTGGCGATAACTGTCCCAAATGCACCACGAAGCCGCTAAGAGATACAGTACGACTGGTAAAAGGCCCACTTCCCCTGGTAACAAAAAGAATAGCAGGTAGAAGAAGGCCATCTTGATAAGGATTTCTCTTAGCAACATTCGCCAAGGCGATACGGCACTCCCATCGTCCTGAACAACGTGGAGCTTCAGGATTTGCTTGGCGGGAGTTTGGCCCTTCCGTGCAGTAAAGGCGAACCATATTAGCCAGCCAACCACGAACGTGATCACAAAGATAATCACGTCTAAAACGGCCGCAGCTAGGCGGCGTCCCTGGCTAGCGAGGCCCATTTCGTGGTTTGGGTTTGCAGTGATGTCCATAGTCAGTCCTATCTAAAGCTGAAGGGCGGATACTTGTCTACCAACAAGTATGCATAGGCGTTATATCGTTCTGACCAGTTGCTGAAACCGGACAGCCAACTGTGTATTCCCTCTGGGATTCTGCCCAGCCATAGCCCGGCTAACCACCCGCCTAAGAGGACAAAATAGTAAATGAATGTTAGGAAAGCAAAGATCAGTATGTGTGGAACCAACAGGAACAAACGGAAGAATGTGGAGAGCCGATTTCGTCCAGTTGCCTTCTCGCGGATCGCGAGACGAACCGGGTAATTGGACTTCTCCTTCATAGAAAATGGGGGGAATTCACTTGTCAGTAACCTGCTGTAACCATTAACCCTTGCTCTCCATTGAGCGATTCCAAGGGTGAACCCCAGGATAGCTGTCGGAAAACGCCCTGCGATCAGGATCGCGAACCAGGCAATCATCACCAGTAGCGAAGTCACTGGCCCAAGGACAGCAAGGACGATTGCATGTGGGAGGGTGAGGATCACTCGCAATAGGATTGATAGCCGACTCTGGGTTGTGGGGGCATCTACTACCAGGTTTACTGGATACTCCGATGACCATTCAGTCATCAGAAGGCCCTTTCAAACAGGTGCTCCAGTTGCAGTCCCTATCAGTGATTCCCAAAGCCTATTTCCGTCGGCCCCACCCGTGAGTTTCTCACCTGCCCTCTCGGGGTGAGGCATCATGCCCACAACGTTTCCTGCTTCGTTGCAGATTCCGGCGATGTTGTGAGTACTTCCGTTTGGGTTCGATGAAGGTGTTGCCTCACCCTGCTCATCGCAATAGCGAAATACCACCCTGCCGCCGCTCTCCAATTCCTTAATGGTCGTGGGGTCGGCCTGGTAGTTGCCTTCTCCGTGACTGATTGGGACGCGGAGAACTTCACCCTTGGAGATACCATCGGTCCAAGGCGATGGTGAACCTTCACAACGCAAGTGCGTCCACTCGCATCGAAAGCGGAGGCTGCGGTTGCGAATGAGGGCACCTGGGAGCAGGCCGCTCTCGCACAACACCTGGAATCCGTTGCAGATACCGATCACTGGTACTCCAACGGCTGCTGCTTGCAGTACCGGCTCCATTATGGGCGAGAAGCGTGCAATTGCTCCGCACCGTAGGTAGTCCCCGTAGGAGAAACCTCCTGGTAGTACCACTGCATCAAATCCTGCTAGAGAGGTCTCCTGGTGCCAAATGATGTCTGCTTCCTGTCCTAGCACATTTACAAGCACATGCTGGGTGTCTCGGTCGCTCCAAGTTCCAGGGAAGCGAACAATGGCAAAGCGCATCAGCCTTCTGTTGCCAGCCTATCTTTCGACTTTGGGCAGTATAGCAGTGCCTCGTGTGGCCTCGGGGTTGCTGTTTATCCTTCGGCTCCTGCTGGATCATCTGGCACTGGTGCCTCTGGATACTCTATACGGGGGTGGTAGACGGCTCTTAGGGTGCTCCTGAAGCTAGCTGCTACTACTTGTAGTTCCCGCATCGTGATATCGCACTCGTCCAGCTGTCCTTCCGCCAGCCGTTCTGCGAAAACTCCGTTCACGAGCTCGTCGATCTCCTCGTATGTCTCTGGCTGGCTGGCTCGTACAAGCGCTTCGCACGAGTCTGCCAACATCACGATGGCTTGCTCTTTTGCCTGTGGCCGTGGACCAGGGTACCGATAAACCTCTGAATCTGTTTCGCCCCGTTCCAGCGCCTTGTGATAGAAAAATTCAACGAGTCTGGTTCCGTGATGCTGCGGAATAAAGTCCCCAACCAGCGCTGGCAGTCGTCTTCTCCGTGCGAGGTCCATTCCATCTAGTACGTGCCCATGGATGATGCGAGCGCTTGCTTCTGGCGCCAGGCTGTCGTGGGGACTCACTCCTCGCGCGATGTTGTTCTCCACGAAGTACTCAGGGCGTTGCATTTTGCCTATGTCGTGGTAGTAGGCCCCTGCCCGAACAAGAAGTGCATCAGCTCCTATGCGGTTTGCCGCCTGCTCCGCTAGTGAACCTACTAGCATGCTGTGATGGAAAGTGCCTGGAGCTTTCTCCTGCAATTCTCGAAGAAGAGGATGTCCGGCCTGGGCGAGCTCCATCAGCTGCATCCGGGTTGTTACACGCAGTGCTACTGAGAGTAGTACGTGCAGACCCAAGCCGATCACGGAGGATCCGCCCCCTGCAATAGCCGCTGCAAGTGCTAACCAGCCCAATGCATCTGTTTCCCGCTGTTCTGTAAGCAGCCAAAATGCCAGCAAGATAGCTCCTGTGGCGCCGGTTACAGCCAACCCTGCTGCAGCGAACCGCCCTAGTCGCTCTGTTCGCTGCATCGCTGCGGCCCCCGCCAGTCCTCCGGCTGCGTATGCGATCACCAGTTCCAGAGGCTCCAGGGCACTGGTGAATGCGGCTCCTGCTAGTGAGGGAGCTGTTGCTGCTATGAATCCGGTGTAGAGCGCGATTACTACAGCAACCATTGCTCCGAACCGTGGAGCCGAAACTGACGACACGACTACTGCAGCTGCTCCTACTGGCATTGCATATGCAAAAAAGTGGCCTTCGGTGTCGGGTAGAAGCTCAGGGAGCGCTACCCGCACTGCTACTAGCGTTCCTAGAACGGCTAACAGGGTCATTAAGCCACGCCTTTCTGCCGGGCGTGAAAAAGGCTGCAGGCGATAGAGGTAGACCCCCAGTACAGTTCCTAAGGCGGCACCCATCAGCAACCCTGCGCCGAGGTCGTAGTAATCGAACCCCTCACGGATGACTCCCGTTTCCCTCAATGCTTCAATAGCTACTGCGTCAAGCGGCTGACCTTCTTCTGCGATTACCGCTCCAGGGGTATATGTCACAACTACTAGTGGCACCGAGGCCCGGGCCTCTGCTTGGAGAGACAGTGTTGCTTTCTCGTCGAGTGCTAGGGTTGGCCTTGTAAAAGCTTCCAAAAGCTCACGGAGCGCCCCTTCTCCGTTCTGAAATGAGGGTACGGTTCCCACAAGTAGATAAGCTTCGATCCGGTTGCGCTGGTCTTCTTCTCGCAAGGGGGAGTTCAGAATGGAGCTAAGGCCTTCAATCGTGGCCTGCCGCAGGTCCTCGAGGTCGTGCATTCCCAGTGTGAGGAGAGTCGACAGGATTGCCTGGCCTAAGCGATCGTTTTCCACCACCGTCCGTAGCTCTTTTAATCGGTCCTCTGATGAGAGCTCAGAACGTAATCTCAGTCGTGCGGTCTCAGTAAATAATGTGGCTAACGACTTCAACTGTTCTGCTGGCACCTGCTGCAGCGATGCCATGACAGGCTCTACCGCGGTCTCCGCCGTGTTCCTCGCCTGTTCGGTTAGCTCTTCGGAGATGTACTCACTCTCTCGCACCGCGGCGAAGGCTCTAGGAGCAATATCGCCCTCGGCTGGCTCACTCTCTCCGGGAAGTAACGGTATAGAAAGTGCGATTGCGCCTATGGCAATGGCCACCCCAAAAATAGCCGCGCCTCCGCGGGTAACGACCGGATCAGGAAGACGACGCAGCATGAAGTGGTCTTCGATGATAGCAGAGGCATTCGTATGCCTTCGCCGTCACAGTGTTGGGTGAGCGCGTATCGTTAGCTCGTGCTGGCTAAATTGCCTGGCGAGTTTTAGCAGGACCGGAGTATCCATGGCGGACATCAACGATCGAGTGAGATTGGCCCTCGAAGAACTTATTGGGAGTGGCGTCGAGTCGGGATTGCAGGTCGCTGCCTATCATCATGGTGAGCTTGTTGTGGACAGCTGGGCGGGGCTAGCTGATGTTCAGGCTGAGCGCCCTGTTGATGGAGACACCCTTTTTACTTCCTTCTCCTGCACGAAGGGTGTGACAGCAACCGCAATCCATATGCTCGTTGATCGTGGTGTTCTTTCCTATGACGAGCCCATCGCTAACCACTGGCCCCAGTTCGCCCAGCGCGGCAAGCAAAATGCCACCATTCGCCACGCTCTTACCCACCGAGTTGGCGTTCCGCAGATGCCGGAGGGCATCACTCCCGAGGCTATGGCGAATTGGGACTATATGTGCGAGGCGATTGCTGCACTCGAACCCCTTTGGGAACCTGGCTCTCAAACTGGTTATCACGCATATACATTTGGTTGGATTCTGGGAGAAATCATCCGCCGTGTTGATGGTCGTCCCATCAATCAGTTTGTCCAGGAAGAGATCTGCGTACCGCTTGGTCTCGACGGCATCCATATGGGGGTTGATGATGCCAACGAGTCCCGTGTGGCTACCCTTGTCGATGGCCCCCGCCCAGACCTTCCTCCCTCTCCCCCTGATGCCCTTATAACCCGGGCTATCCCCCCCGCTGTTGGAATTCTGGCTGAGCCCTATAACAAGCCTTTGGTTCGCCGAGCTGCTCTTCCTGCCCACGGGGGCCTAATGAATGCTCGTTCTCTTGCCCGCATGTATGCCGCTCTGGGCAACGGTGGGGTGCTGGACGGTGTTCGTGTTCTTCCTGAGGAGCGCGTGCGGATTGCTACTAGCTTACAGACGGATGATCTCGATCTTGCGATTCAGCAACCTGTACGTAAGGCGCTGGGCTACTTTCAAAGCGGTCCTATTTCAGCTATGGGTCCCCGTACGACTACTTTTGGCCATCCCGGTGCAGGCGGAGCCATAGGCTTTGCTGATCCTGAACATGGCTTCGCTTTTGCGCTGACAAAAAGTTCTCTTGTTGCGGGCGCGGAGCCCGGTGGGAGCGCTGTTGAAGTTATAGGTGCACTTGTTCGTCGCGAATTGGGTTTCCCTGATGATGAGACTGGCTAACCCAGCAGCTCTCGTACAATCTCGCTAATTACGCGTCCATCTGCTCGTCCCTGGAATTGTTTGATGAGCAGCGGCATTACCTTGCCGATGTCTCGAGGGCCTGAAGCCCCCGTCTCCTTGATCGTGAGATGTGCTGCCTCAGATATTTCGCCGCGGTCCGCCTCTTTTGGTAGGTAGCCAGCAAAGGCTTCTAGCTCTGCTTCCTCGCGCTCTGCTAAATCATCGCGCCCGCCTTTGCGGAATTCCTCGATGCTTTCCCGACGCTGTTTAACTTGCCGCTGAACCACTACCAGCAGGTCGCCTTCGGTCAGCTCACTTCCTGCTTCGATATCGGCGTTCTTGATCGCGGCGGTGAGCATGCGCAAGGCGGCCTTACGCGGCTCATCTTTTGCTAACATCGCGGCGTGTAAGTCGCTCTGAATGCGATCTCTGAGAGTTGTCACAGGGAGAGCGCTATCGACCAGAGCGAGCTCGTGCCTCTGCACGAAGTTGCTTCTTGCGTAGCTTCCGCAGGCGCGCAGCCTCTTTCTTTTTGCGCTTTACGCTTGGCTTTTCGTAGTGCTGTCGCTTACGGGTTTCAGAGAGGATCCCATCCTGCTGTACACGCTTGTTGAAGCGCTTCAATGCAGACTCGAAAGCCTCATCCTCACCGACAATAATTTCAGCCACTCTGCTGGCTCACCACCCTTCGGGTGTGATTGCCGTCAGTCTAAGACGGCGAGGGCTCACGGTACCATCAGAGGTCCGCTCGCGAAAGCCGACTGGTTAGCTTTCTGTTGCGGCCCGTGCTTCACGTACTCGATCGTCCAGCAATCTAAGCCGTTCATCTACCCATATAGCAGGCCGCTCGCTGGCAAGGCTTGGGGCCTCTAGGTTGTAGCGATCCTGCTTTCCTCGAAGCTCTTGGGCCGCGGTGGCAAAACTTTTTCTGCATTCAGCAATCATTGGCGTTAGCCGTTTCCAATCGCCCGTTGCTTGAGCCTTCTCGACAAGGCTGGCATGCCTTGATTCCAGGGTCGCTAATTTCTCTTGATCCTGCTCTATTGTGCGAGCTAGCTCGAGCCACTCCGGTAAGAGTTCCGCGTTTTGGAGTATGTGGTGGGCAAGCCAGAGGTCATTTGCCAGGTAATCCGTGGCGCCAATTTGTAGTGGTATTCCTTCTCCGGGCAGATCCTGCAACATTCCTGCCTCAATGGCGTCCAAGATGCGGTTCTCGGCAAGTTGGTCAAGTCTCACAGGATCCTCGTAATAGCCTCTATAGCAGAACGGGGCCTATCCGGCCCCGTTACAGTTCCTAAGTTGGTACAGCTCCCTAATCGGCTGATGGCAAAACCTTCGGTTGCATCAGTTCCATTTCGCGATCACCAACCTTCAGGTCGCAGTCTCCTGGCTTGATAACCAGTACTTCGATGCCAGTTTCCTCGTCCTTGTAGCGCTTTCCAAGTTGTACGGCCATTTAACGCTCCCTGTTATTTCTTCTGTTCGAGCAGTGTGTCGCCACACTTTAGGTCGCCTTCTCCGCCCTTCGTCACGATGAACTCAGAACCGCACGTCGGACAGAGATACCTTTTTCCAGTCTGTGCCGCCATCTGATTTCCTCCTCGTTGACGATTTCTCTTTCGGCTTCGGATAGTAGCCACGCCCTGGCGGGGGCGTCAATGGAGCAATGGTTATTCGGTGACGAACACCACCGCTAGCATGTCTGGATGGTAGTCGCAGGTGATTTGGTATTCGCCAGGTGATTCGAAGGTGAATGTTCGGATAGCTCCAGGGGATTCGAAGTCCTCTCCCAGCTGATCGCCGTCGACGGTGACGGTATGAAGTCCAACAACGTTCTCGAACGTTACTGTTGTACCGGCAGTGATCTTCACCCCGGTACGGTTAGGTTCTCCGGCCTTGCCGTCTGCAACAACTGTCCAGTCGTTGGAGTTAGCTAGGACGACGACATCCTGGGAAATTGCGTTTGGCTCGTCGATAACGATGGGGTCTGCCCCACTTATCGTGCTGAAGGCACTTGTCGAAACGGTGTGTTGGACGCAGGCAGTACCTGAGTTAACGATGTCTGATGGGGCTGCACCCCACGAGTCTGGCGGGAAGTGCAGTTTCTTACCGATAGGCAGAACAGCATCAGCTGCTACATGGTTTGCTTCACCTAGGGAGGAGGCTGTTACGTTGCCGAAGCCAGAGGCTATCTCCGAGAGCCCAGCGCCATGTACTACGTACGAGTTTATAGGTGGAAGCGAAATCCAAAGCTCAGTAGAAACCTGGTCATCAGGCCCTAATTTCAGAATCCAACCAATATTATTGATTGAGCGCAGGGTTTCCACCGTGATGCCGTGGGAGCTGGCGATGGAGGCCTGCGTGTCACCAAACTGAACTACGTAGCGGGTGCCGTCACGCAACGAGAGTTTAGTACCTTCGGTTATGGCAGTAACATCCTCCTCAAGCCCATTGTCTTCGGCTAGGGCTAGCACAGGGATGTCATGTGCAATGGCGATCTTTGCGAGTGTATCGCCGGCTTGGGCTGTATAGCTTGTTTCGTTGGGAAGGAAGAGCACCCGTTTTCCTGTTAATTTGGCGTCAGGGGCGGGGTCGCCCAGGACGTTTACTAGAAAAGAGTTGAGGTTGCGGATCTCAGCAATGGTAATTCCATGTTGCTCTGCGATTGTCTCGAAAGTTGCGCCTGGCTGTACTTGGTATTCAGCTCCTGAGGGAAGCCTCAACGTTTGTCCTGGCAGAAGTCCGGTTGCGATGTTCTCTGCGTCTGGGTTTAGCATCATGGCTTCATCGTCACCCTCGTAAGGCAGATAGAAATTGCCTGCCTCGTCGATGCCGTAGTCCAGTCCGTTTAGCTCTGCTATGAGAATAGCGCCCACGTTCTCGCGAATCGCGATCTTACGGGCGTCATCGTTTTCCGCTGCCTTTATGGTTCGTCCATCTGGTAGCCGGATCTCCGTCCCTTTAGCTATAGCTGCGTATTCGGAATCCAAGCCATTTAGGGCAGCAATTTCAAGTCCCCCAATGCCGTGCGCTTTGGCAATAAGCGAGAGGGTATCGCCTGTAACTGAGGCTGCAGATTCGTAATTCAGGTTATGGGCGAAGTGAACTGCTTCTAACCATCCCCGGTTCGTCGGGTTGCCGTTCGCGTCAAAGAGGCCGTCTTCGAGAGGAGCCGTGAGCAACCGCACGAGGTGTTCAATCTGCATTGCCGTGAGGCTTCCGCCATTCGAGTCTAGCCAGGCAGGCATCAGCGTACCTGCGCGGCCGCAGATGAGGGTACGTCGGATGAGGTCCTGGTTCTGGGTGAGTGCTAGTGGTTCTTGGTTCCTGAATGCTGCCTTGTTTAGTGTCAGGCCTACGCCACCCTCCCCTCGGATGCCGTGGCATGTGCGGCAGTTATTCGCATAAAGCAGAGCCCCCCGCTCGATAGACTCCGCTTCGAAGAAATCAGCTTGTCGCTCCGCTCGGATGGGCAAGTCAATTGCGGCATACGCTGCACAGCCGGCCACGCTGATAAACATCAACACCACAATTAGGAAGATTTGGCGCTGCGTATTCAACGATTCCTCCGCTGCCCGTTATCCACTGTAGGGAACCGCCCTGTTCGGATTTGGATTTTGTCCGCCACCGAGGGTTAGCGCCCGTGTGTTCACGGTTACTGAGCCGTCGCTGTTTTCTGTCAGGAGGAAGGTGTCCATGGGGCGCGGTGCGGGTCCAAAGACACGAACCCCTGCTCGTGAATAGGTCGATCCGTGACAGGGGCAGCGGAACCACCCCTGAATTCCGGGGAATGCAACCTCAGCCCCATCGAAGTCACCCCGCCAAGGAATTGTGCAGCCCAAGTGAGGACACTTCCAGTAAAGCGCGAGCAATCCCCCTTTACCACCTTGCCCCAGTACGTCGCCCTCTGCTCCGTCTAGATTAACTAGCCAGAACTTCCCTTCGGTAATACGCACTGGCTCCGCGCCCGGTTCAGGAATCTGAATTTTGGGAACGGTGACAGGGCGACCAAAGCCTTGTGGGCTGCGAAGGTTGAAGAAACCAAGGAAGAACGCACTGAATGCGCCCAGTGAGAGTGTGAGTCCAGCAAATGCGCTCACTCTCATAAACGAGCGTCGGGAAACTTTCCGTGCCTCCGTCTGCCGTGCCTGTTCGATACGTTGTGCTTGCGCCATCAGTGGGACTCCTGCCCCGGAATGCCCTCAAGGGTTCGCAGGTCCCATGGCCAGATCAGATCCTGGCCAGGGCCGCGGAAGGCGGTACCGATAATTGTCAGCATTAGGAATGCACCTACAAATCCGCTCATCAATGTGATTAGCGCGTCCCTGCGTGTTAGTACCCAGCCGATTCTCCAGAAGCCGAAAATCAGCAGGCACGAAAAACCCACCATGAATCCTGCTGGGATTCCGATGTCGACAAGCAGGGTGGGGAGGTCAATCTTCTGGAAAGTGGTAACCCCAGCCCCGGGACCCTCATCCAGGATTTTTAGGTTGAACCATAGATAGGGAATAGAGTCCGCCCAGCTTGGCCATGGCACTATTGAGGGGTCCTTCAGGGCTGCTGAACGCTCCAGGAATGCCAGCGTGTCGCCGCCAGAGAAGCCAAACCAGTCCTTCAGCCAAAGCGCCACCTTTCCTGAGTTCCACAGGATGAGCGCCAACGTCCCCCAGAATCCAACCATAAGAGAGACGACGGTGTTCTTCACAGAGTTGACTTCTGCGAACCATCGCCCTTGGCCTTCCGTTTCGCGGTCAAAGTAAGGAAAAACCATGAGGATGATTAACCAGGCCGTTGGAACAACGATTCCTGCTAGTGCCGCATTCATGTGTAGCAGTAGCTCCTGCAGATTTAGCAGGTACCAAGGTGCCTTCGCCGGATCGTTGGTTACATTGGCATTTGCTTCGTCCAGAAGCGGGGCGTTCATTAGGTAGGACAGCAGGAATAGGAGTGCGGTAAAGAGCAGCGCAGAGATGAATTCTACGAAGACCAGGTCTGGCCATACCAACACCTCCTCGTCGCGTGCGCGAGGAGTAGGTCTAAGAGCTGGTCGGGCAACAACAACGGTAGCCATGTATTAGCTCATACCGCCTTTACAACGGCCGAGCTAGGCCGCCGTCCCGGCGAATCCGCCAGAAGTGCACAGCCATGAAGATTGCCGCTAGCAGTGGAAGACCGATGACGTGCAACGTGTAGAAGCGAATCAGCGCGTCTGGTCCTACCTCGAAGCCACCGAGTAGCCAGAATCTCGTTTTTGGACCTAGCACAGGGGCTGAACCGGCGATGTTCGTGCCCACCGTAATGGCCCAGAACGCTAGCTGATCCCAGGGCAGGAGATAGCCGGTAAAGCTTAGGAGGAAGGTGAGTACCAGCAGTACCACTCCTACTACCCAGTTGAATTCACGAGGGGGTTTGTAAGCGCCCGTATAGAACACTCTCAGCATGTGGAGGAAGACAAGGATGACCATCGCATGTGCCATCCACCGGTGCATGTTCCGCATGAGCTGACCAAATTGGACGTTGGTCTGTATGTTCTGGATATCCAGATAAGCTCGATCGACGCTGGGGACGTAGTAGAACATCAAAAGAATCCCCGTCACTGTCAGACCTAAAAACATGAAGAAGGTAAGACCACCGAGGCAGTAGGTATGGGTGATCTTCACGTGAGTGCGATGAATGCGGGTGGGGTGCAAATGAAGGAATACGTTTGTTGCAACCACAAGCATTTGGTTACGCGGAGTGTTCGGGTAACCCGTCCGGAAAATAGATCGCCACACATAATTGTGGAAAAGCTTGTCGTAAATCAGGTCGCCAATCGTTGGCTGGCTAGGCTGCTCAACGGCCATAGACGTTAACGCTCCCACCATTTGCCGAATGCGACCATGATGGCCAGGCCTAGGAATATCGTGACAAACACGAAAACCAGCTCTAGGAATTCCCCAACTTCCAACGCTCAGCGCCCTCTCTGATCGTCGCCGATAAGACCTCTAGGTCTCGGCAAGTTTGTGAATCTTGTAGCAAATGAGTTATACCCCGACCCTCCGAGGGGGTCAAACCTGACCGTCCTTAGCATGGGGCATGCGAAAAAGCCTTGGCTTCCGCTATATCCGCACCTGGAATCGCAGCCTGATCAGGCCCCGAATGTCCTCTGTCGCTGTGCTGATGATGTGCACTTTGGTGTCTGGGTCCTCTACCCAGTGCACTGGAAGCTCCCCCACTTGCAAGCCCGCTTGATGTGCTCGTACCAGAAGTTCTGTATCGAAGAACCAGGCACGGTCCTCTATTTTCGGGACAATCATTTCCACTGCCCGCCGGCTCGCTGCTTTGAATCCGCATTGGGCATCACTGATCTGTAGTCGGGGGAAGAAGGCTCGGATGATTAGCACATAGCATCGGGAGATCAACTCTCGCTTGAAGGACCGTGTTGTTTGCGCTCCTCGAGCTAGCCGCGAGCCACTCGCTACATCATGGTCACCGTCTGCCACCATTTTGATTAGGGCTGGTAGGTGTTCCAGGTCGGTGCTTAGGTCCACATCCATGTAGGAGACCACACTGGCATCGCTTTTCAGCCAGGCCTCTCGAAGCGCAATCCCTCGCCCTTTAACCGTTAGGACGATCGAGCTTACCTGCTTGTGTTTGATTTCGAGTTCGCGGGCTAGCTCGCTGGTGCCGTCGTTGGACCCATTGTCTGCGATGACCAGTCGCCAGTCGTACTGGGGGTTTCTGTAGAAGAGCTCGAGGGTGCGTTCCACACTTTCGCTAAGAACAGAAACCTCGTTGTAGCAAGGGATAACAACGTCAACCCTTGGATGGCTACCCGCTGTGGTCATGGAGTCACCCTCAGAACTTCGAGCACTCACTCCACGTTTCCAATGCGTAAGAAACCAATTTCTTCTGGTGCAAAGATGGGGAAGCGCTACTCAGGGCGAAGGGCTGCTAATCGACGTTTCGTGCGATCTGCTCTGCCGGTTGGAATCGCGCCCTTCTTCGCAGCTCGGTCAAGAACTGAATAGGCAGTGGTCAGCGCTTCGCTAAATGCCTTTTCATCGCCTGTTGCTGCCGCCTCGCGTGTTGCGCGGACAGCCGAACGCGATTCAGAGCGCGTTCCACGATGGCGGGTACGTCGCTTTAGCGATTGGCGCCAGCGCTTTGCAGCGGATTGATTCGTAGGCATCGATAGCGATGGTAGGCGGGTGCTCGGCTCTGCGCAAAGCCGGAGCGGTACTTGCCCGATTTACAAAGCTCTCGTATTCTGACACCCAACTGGTCATAAGCCCGGCTTTCCGCCGATGTGCTAACCAGGCACACCTCACAAAGGTTCGAGGTTCCCGCCACCCTAAACTCGCCCGTACCTGTTGAGCGCGGCTCGCAGCGGGCAATAGGATCTTTGCCATCACACGCGCACCTGAGTCCCCGCCAGCCGAAGAGGCTTCCATCAATCCCGAACGGGGGGATGCTGTCCCCACGCTCAACATCTCTGAACTAGAGAGCAGTACCCGCGGTGAGCTTATAAGCCTTGCTCGCGATCTTGGTGTTAGCAATGCTTCCACTCTGCGCAAGCGGGATCTGATCTTCCGCCTCTTGCAGACTCAAGCCGAACAAAAAGGAAACCTGTTCTCCGGTGGATTCCTCGAGGTTTCTGATGATGGGAACTATGGTTTTCTGCGGGGAGAGTCACTTCTTCCCGGTCCTCACGACATCTACGTCTCCCAGTCCAACCTTCGTCGTTTTGCGCTTCGTCCAGGGGACTACGTTACCGGGGAAATTCGGGCCCCCCGTGATAACGAGAAGTATTACGGCCTACTCAAGGTAGAGACGGTTAATGGCCTGGATCCTGAGGCTGCTAAGAGTCGGCCGTTTTTCGAGAATCTCACGGCTGTCTTCCCGAAGGAACAACTGCTCCTGGAGACCACCGCCGATAACCTTACCCACCGCCTAATCGACCTCGTTTCTCCGATCGGGCGTGGGCAGCGTGCTCTCATCGTCTCCCCACCGAAGGCGGGCAAGACGATGCTCCTCCAAAATATTGCCAATGGCATTACTACCAACCATCCCGATGTCCATCTCATGGTGGTTCTTATCGGTGAGCGACCTGAAGAAGTCACCGATATGCGCCGCAGTGTTCGTGGCGAGGTTGCCAGTAGTACTTTTGATGAGCCTGTCGAGGACCACACTCGGGTTGCCGAGATGGCATTTGAGCGAGCAAAGCGGCTAGTTGAGGGTGGCCAGGATGTCGTAATTCTTATGGACTCCATCACCCGTGCTACCCGTGCGTATAACCTCGCTCTTCCCCCGAGTGGTCGTACCTTGACTGGCGGCGTTGACCCTGTTGCCCTCTATCCTCCAAAGCGCCTATTTGGCGCAGCACGCAAGTGTGAAGAGGGTGGCTCTCTTACGGTGATCGCAACCTGCCTGATCGATACTGGTAGCCGCATGGACGAGGTTATCTTTGAGGAATTCAAGGGAACTGGGAACATGGAACTGCGTCTTGATCGCAAACTTGCTGAGCGCCGTTTCTATCCTGCGATCGATATTCAGGCCAGCTCCACTAGGCGTGAGGAGCTTTTGCTTGATGAGGACACTCTGAAGGGTATTTGGCTGGTCCGCCGTATGACCGCCATGATCTCACAGAACTCCCCCAACTCTCATGAGGCGACCGAACGCCTTCTGGAGCGTCTGGGTAGGACAGAAACGAACGAGGAATTCCTAGCTAGTCTGCGCACTGAGGTCTAGGCCGCTCTAAGTTTTCTCTAGTCCCTTGCTTTCGTATTTGGCTGGGCCAGGTTAGGCCCTAAAATCAGGGTGTAATCTGTGATTGCGTCTGTGCTTTCGTTGATGCCAGGAGGTATGCGGGACCGTGCTGAGGACCGGGCTGCTGAGGCTCATGCGTGCGCGTCCATCCTCGCGTGCAAGATCTGATGCTCACAGTCGCTTACCAATTCGCATTGGTTTGCACCTTCTCTTAGTTGGTATGGCCGCTCTCGCAGCGGTTCTCACAACCCACCTCATTACTGAAGCTGAGCCCTTTCAAATCTCAAGTGTTCCTTCGTCACCACTTTCAGGCGTACGGGCTATAGCTCCTACTGACGAAAGCTTTCTTAGGCCAGGGGTGAGCCATAAAACGCGGGAATCCCCTCTACGCGGTACTTTGCCGGGGCTCCAAGTTGCTCAGTTGCGCCCAACTGAAAACGTTGCCACTGATGAGACACTTTCAGATGGTGTGGCCGATGCCGCTGCGGCAAGTTCAGATCAAGGCTATGAGCTGAGGCCTCTTACTGAACGGATAGACCCTACGGTTCCGTACGTTCTGTATGTAGTTCGAGCAGGAGACACTCTCAGTGAAATTGCTGATACCTACGAGACGACTATTGACAACATCCTTCTCAATAATGCTGAGGTTGCAGAGGGGGGCTGGATAGCCCCAGGCGAAGAGATTCTCGTTCCCCTTGGCCAGGTTCCAGGCATTCTTTATCTGGTTGGTTACGCTGATTCCATTTATGGCATCGTTGAAAACTACTTAAATGTCACGGTCCAGGATGTGATTAATCATCGTGCAAACAACCTTACCGGAGGTCGAGATCTCCAGGCCGGCGAATACGTGTTGTTGCCAAATGCTGAGCCTAAGCCTCCGCCTGTTTACAGCGATAACGGAGTAATCCTTGGGTATTACGGTATCCCTGACGTCTCTCCTGGGCGTTTTAGCTTACCCCTTCCTGTATGGGGTTTCGTTAGTGATTGGTTCGGAACTGACCGTGGCCACGGACGCATACATACTGGTATTGATCTTGCTCTTGGCGCTTATCCCGCCTCATCCATTTATGCCGCTTGCGATGGCTGGGTCTCCCGTACTGAATGGCTAACATATAGCTATGGCTATTACGTAATTGTTGATTGTGGTGATGGCTGGGAGACTCTTTATTCTCACTTCAGCGAGATTCTTGTTTCCTGGGGTCAGCGGGTTACAAAGGGGGAGACAATCCTAGGCATCTCTGGTTCCACTGGATTTAGTACCGGAGAGCACTTGCACTTTGAGATTAGATATAACGGCGCTGCTCTCGATCCTGAGAATTACATCGACTTCTCATTCCGTTGGTAGGCCCGATTAACCTACTTGGCTCAGTTCCTGTTTTCTGTAGCACTTACCCTTGGTGGAAGAATCGTTTCTATAAGTCTGGCGATCACCACGTCTCGGTGCAGGTAGTAGCCTGCCCCGCCCTCGGTCCTCGCTACAAAATCCCCGCCGCAGGTGTATAGAACAATCCACTCCTCATTCGATGGGCGGCGCATTTCCGGGTCCTCGTGTTCGTGAGGGCGGATCAGGTAACCAACAGGTATGTTTTCCCGCGTGTAGCGTCGTTGAAAAAATACCTCGTATACATACTCGCGGCCGTCATCCATCACCACCACGATCTGGTCCCCGTTCTCAAGGTCTTTAAGTGAGTAGAAAGGACCGCGGATGTTCGGGTAGTAGTCCTTATGGGCTGAAAAGAGGGAACTCGTCCCGAATCCCGGCTTGTCGTAGATCTCGTACCAGCCGACGTTCAAAGGCTGTGGAACATCCAGTTGATTGCGCCCCGGGACTAGGCCAATCCGTTCGATTGGTGCTTCTACCCCTAGGGATGGTAGGCGCATAGAAACGAGCTCGCCGTCGTAAGGTTCTGGCTCAGCTGTGGGTTCCTGGGTCTCAATAGGTTTGGTTGGTGTTGCCTGAATAGTTCCCTGGGGAGTGCTCGGGGTTTCTGTTCCTTCGGAGGCGATTGTTGCTGTTGGTGTGGATTCAGATACGGCCTGGTGGTTCGTTTCCACGGTTGGTTTGCTACTAGTACAGGCACCAAGAAGTAGGAGCGCCGCTGCTCCAAATACCAGAACCGTTCTATTCAAAAACCAACTCTGCACGACCGTCACGGCACACCCCGTTAGGCGGCTGTTAGCCAGTTTGAGTATACGGCTGCATAAATTGATTGTCGCCGACGCTCTAATTTCTTCGTGGCAGAGACTGTAGGAATCTCTTTATCGACTCGGTAAGGGACCTTGCAGAGTCTTGCGATAGTTTCTGGAAGAGCGATAGGGAGTTCTGGATGGATCTCTTTAAGGTCCGCAGCGAGCTCTGGGGCGAACTTCTGGGAAGCTCGGCTCCACCCCCGATGACTGGTTCTACGCTATCCGTTCCTGGAGACCATCCTAGCCAGGAGAACGCTACTACTCCTATCGTTGCCAGGGCTGCCACAACGGCAAGAACAACGATCAGGATAGTTGTGCCAGTTCCGCCCCCTTTAGATGTTCCTTCGTCCTGTTCGGGTTCATTGGGTGTCGGATCTGCGTAGGGATCTGTGGCCTCTGCTGGTGTGGACGGAATGCGTGTGGCTGTTGGAGCCTTGGTCGGCTCCGGTGCTTCTGTGGCTAGCGGGGCTTCGGTTGCCACTGGCGTCGCAGTTGGCTCGGGCGCCTCTGTGGCTAGCGGGGTCTCAGTTGGCACCGGCGTCGTAGTCGGCTCAGGTGCCTCTGTGGCGGTTGGAGCCTCGGTCGCCGCTGGTGTTTCTTGTGGTTCGCCCGGTTCTTC
>DEAD01000005.1 GCA_002346645.1 Dehalococcoidia bacterium UBA2991 | reverse complement strand
CCTCTGCATGTTCTTCGCGGTGATACTCATCCTCCGCATGCGTTAGTGCGGAAGAGAATGGTTGCAGATCCATGTTGTCAGTAAGGTGGAGGACATCGCCCTCAGCAAATTGGGCGATGTCCTCTTCTAGGGAGCTAAGGCGTGCTCCCACAAGCACTAACAAGTCCGCTTCAGATGCTTTGCGAATATCACTGGGAGTGAGAGCGAATGTATGTGGGTCTGCGTTCCAGGGAACGATGCTGCTCAGCTTGATTCGTTGACCACCGACTTGGTGGACTAAATCCTCGACGATCGTGGTCGAGGCTACGATCGTAAGTGGGCCGCCATTGCCGCCCTCCGACTCTTGGTTGTTATCTCCGCAGCCACTGGTGATCAGAGCTAGTCCGATCAGCAGTCCGGAGAGTGCCACCGCGAGTCGTCTGAAATAAGGTTTCCTCATTGGCTGACATCCTAATTGAGCTTTTGTATCAATGCGACAAGGTATCATCTATTCTATTGATATTTAGTGTCAAGTAGGTCTTCTTTGCACTTCGCATTGACACCCTCTTTTAGCCAAACCTACGATCGTGGCTGTGGGCCCTATGACGGATTCAACTGAACGGCTTGAAGACACCGGTTACCGCTTGACTGCCCCTCGGCGTGCTGTTCTCGATGCGATCGCTAGCATCAACCGCCCATTCACGATCGAGGAGCTTAGTGAAGGCCTGCCTAACATTGGCAGGGCCACTGTCTTCCGCACGGTAAAGCTTTTGCAGGAGCTTGATATTGTCTGCCGCGTGCCCCTGGAGGATGGGAGCGTGCGGTATGAGCGTTCGCGGAGTGGTCGGCATCACCACCATCTAATCTGTAGCGTATGTGGTTCGGTGACAGAGTTTAGTGATCCCTCTCTGGATGCTGCCATTGAGCAGAATGCAACTTCCGCTTCCTTCGAACTTGAGAGTCACAGTGCGGAGTTATATGGGCGCTGTGATTCTTGCCGGACCACCTCTTAGATTCGATTCTTCGGCTTAAGTTTCCACCAGCAGCATTTCGACTAATCACCTTTGCATGGCTTGCTGTGCTTACCGAGGTTAGACCCATTGGTTCCGCATACCCGCTGCAAAGGGTTGTTTGAGGTTGGCTTCGTTCGCCCCTCTCCCTGTGCGCCGCTACGCTAGCTGTATGGCTCGTCGTCGTCGTCGCAGACAGGAGATTCCAGAAGAGGAGCGCTTCCAGACTGTTCGCATTGAGAGGTTAGTTGCGGGCGGTCGGGGTCTCGCCCGGCTTCCTGATGGCAGGGCCTTAATGGCCGCCTTTGCTGCTCCTGGGGAGTTGGTGGAAGTCGAAGTTGAGCGTATTCACCGGGACTACGTTGAGGGAGTGGTTACCAATGTGCTTGAGCCATCTCATAGTCGGGTGGAAGCAAGATGCTCCCTCTATGGAAACTGTGGGGGCTGCCACCTTCAGCACCTCGAGTACCCTGCTCAGCTGGCCGCTAAGGAGGGTATCGTGCGTGAGCAGCTTTCCCGTATTGGTGGGCTCCCTGATGCCCACGTGAATGCTGTTGTTGGTGCGGAGAACCCCTGGGATTACCGGAACCATGTTCGCTTTTCAACCGGTCGGAAGTTTGGCGATGCTGGGTTTATTCACCGCCGTGGGCGGGGACTTCTTACGGTGAAGAAGTGTCCCATTGCAGATCCCTGGGTCAACGGTGTTCTGCCACGTCTTCAGGGGCATGCTCGCGGTTTGCACCAAATTCAGTTGCGGCGCAATGCCGCAACTGAAAGCACACTTATCGCTCCAGCTCTTGAAGTGCTACCTGATGAGAGTGGTCAGGATCACTACATTGAGGAACTCGCTGGACGACGCTTCCATGTGAGTGCGTCGTCCTTCTTTCAGGTCAATAGCGCTCAGGCGGAGAAGCTTGTCCAGCTGGTTGGGGATGAGCTTCCTCGACAGGGAAGGTTGCTTGTTGACGCTTATGCAGGTGTTGGAACTTTCGCCGCTATCTTTGCAGAAAGGTTCGAACGGGTGATTGCTATTGAGGAATCCCCCTCTGCCCTCCGGGATGCTGAAGTCAATTTCGATGACATTGAGAACGTAGAATTTCGTCGCGGGAAGGTAGAGGAACTTCTGCCTGAGCTTGCTGCGGATCCCGAGGTTGTGCTACTCGACCCGCCCCGCGTTGGCTGCGCCCCTGAAGTGCTTGATTCCCTTGTGGCTCTCGCTCCTCCTACGGTTGTATATGTTTCCTGCAATCCCACCACCTTAGCCCGTGACCTTCGTCGGATTACCGCAGAGGGCTACAAGTTGGAGCGCGTCACTCCTATTGATATGTTTCCGCAGACTGCACATATCGAATGTGTTTCCCGTCTAACGCGTTCTGTTGATTAGCGTGTTCACTTCAGTGGTCTTGGCATCTGGTTCCCCTCGTCGACATGAGCTATTACGGGTCCTTCTTGCTGATTTCGCTATCACTCCTGCTGTCATCGATGAGCGAATCACTAACGATCCTCTCGCTGACGCTCGTCGCCTCGCGAGGGAGAAGGCGGCTGCGGTGTTCCATGAGAATCCCGAGGAGGTCGTAATTGGGGCTGACACAATTGTTCATGATGGGGAATTTACCTATGGCAAGCCAGGGAATGCGGAGAATGCTCTTGCCATGCTGGGTTCCCTACGCGGTAAGACACACCTGGTTGTGACTGGAATTGCTGTTGTTTACCCAGGAGGAGACTGCAGTGAGGTAAGTGATTCTCATGTAACTTTGGCTGACCTAAGTGACGAAACCATAGGCGCTTACGTTGCTGACGGCCGCCCGTTCGACAGGGCTGGTGCCTATGGAATTCAGGATGATGATGTGCCAACTGTTGCAGCGCTTGATGGTTGCTACTGCTCTGTGATGGGACTTCCGCTGTGGGGTATCAGCAGGCTTCTTGCGACTGCTGGGGTAGAAACTCACGAGCCCCAGCATGTACTGGCTCGTTGTGCTGTCTGTCCTGAGCGCTGAGAACTAGGAGCGGGTGCCTCTTGGTAAAGCTCTTGCAGCAGCGCTAGCAGCACGTTCGAAGCTAGCGAACACGGGGATGCGTCGCTCCGCGAACCGGAGCCGTACTTCTGCTACGAATGCCTCTTCGTGGGCAGGGTGCATCACCATCAAAAAGGGCTTGGCTGAACGCTCTATGTGCTTGGCCAATGTATCTATCAGATCGGATACCCGCTCGGGGTTATCTTTCCACTGGCGTGCACCGAACATCGCTGACTGCTCCATTACCAAACCATCAACATTTTTGTCTTTGTCTAGGATGTTGAGAATGCGTTCCAGCACCTCACGCTTTCCCTGCACCGTTCCTGCCATGTCGAGGGGGTTGTGAAAGCTACCCCCGATTATGTTGAAGAAGCTTGCCAATTCTTCATAGGAATCCTGGGTCAGTGGACCTACTTCGAAACCTTCACGTACGAAGGCATCTGTGATTGAAACTGACTGTCCACCAGTCATTGCCATCAAAGCCAGGCGGCGGCTTGTTGAGGGCTTGGTGTCGAGTAGCACTTTCACTACGTCTACGGTCTCGTCGAGGTTGTTTGTTGAGATGGCTCCGCTTTGTCGCATAATTCCTTCCCACACAGCCTGTGGTGAGGCCAGTGATCCGGTATGCGACATTGTTGCGCGTGCCCCGGCGGCCGTCTGTCCGCCCTTCCAAACGACCACAGGTTTTTGCGCGGTTGCCTTTCGCAGCGCTTGTACAAAGCGCGTTCCGTCCTTCACTCCCTCCACGTACATTGCAATGACGTCTGTTTCGGGGTCCTCCGTCAAGTATTCAAGGTAGTCACTGATATCGAGGATGATGGCGTTACCAAAGCTAGCGCAACGGCTCAGGTGTATGCCGTTCGCACCTGTCACCAGACTAAACATGATGCTGTGGGTTCCAGATTGTGAGATGAAACCGACTCGTCCATCGTCGGCTACTGGAACATCTGGGTTGAATCGTATTCCTACTCGGGGCAGGTAGAGACCCATGCAATTAGGTCCGATGACATTGAAGTTAGCTTTTTCAGCCATCTCTGTAAGCTGTGCCTGCAGGCTTACGCCAAGCTCCTCTCCTGTTTCTGCAAATCCTGAAGTGAAGAAAGCAGCACCTGCCACCTCGGCCTCGATTAGATCCTTCAACACAAAAGGTGAAACATGCCTCGGTACCGCTACGATGGCGTAGTCGATGGGCTCGGGAATATCTGTGAGGGCCTTGAAGTTCTCAATTCCCAGGTCTTCGATACCAGGAATTTCATTCTCATCAATTTGGATCGAATATAGGTTGCCACCCTTCTCCTTGAAAGGCAGATTGTTCCGCAACCACATGTAGTTGGGTCCCTTGTCTCCGATAACCGCTACTGTTTTTGGGTTGAACATTCGATCCAGAGGGTGTCCAGATACAGACATTTCAGGCCTCCGCTAGCACGATGCGAGCGTCTACAGCGATTGCCCCTTCGGGTGAGGCGATGACGGGGTTGAGGTCGAGTTCTAGTACTTCTGGGTGCTTTGCTGCGAATGCGGATACTCGATCAAGAATAAGCTCGATAGCGTCTATATCGACTGGAGGTTGACCTCGTACGCCGTCGAGCACTTGGCGGCCTTTGATCTCGTTAATCATGTCCTGTGCATCGCCGGTACCTAGCGGTGCTAGGCGGAAAGCCACATCGCCTAGTACCTCAACCATGATTCCGCCGAGCCCGAACATCATCACTGGTCCGAACTGGGGGTCGGTAGTCATTCCTATGATCACTTCTACCCCGGGAGCGGTCATCTCTTGGACAGAGACTCCCTCAATGATTGCCTCTGGTTGGTTTGCATTTACTGAGCTGATGATCTCGTCGTAGGCATTTGCTACTTCTTCTTGGTTTTCAAGCCCAAGCACTACACCGCCCACATCACTTTTGTGCGCAACGTTTGGGGAGGTGACTTTAAGTGCAACGGGATAGCGAAGAGCTTCTGCCTGTGCAACTGCTTCTTCTCTCGTCTGTGCGAGCCGGGTCACTGTTACTGGTACCCCGGCTTCTGCGAGCGCTATTTTGGCTTCTACTTCAGAGAGTAGGGTGCGACTTTCCTCGCGAGCACGTTCGATAGTTTCAGTAAATGTCATGAGCGAGCCTCGAAGGGTTGGGTCGCAGGATTTTAGCGATCGTTAAGCCTTGCTGCCTGGCAAATGGTTTCAAAAGGTGGAGGCGCCGACCGGATTCGAACCGGTGATAAAGGTTTTGCAGACCTCTGCCTTACCACTTGGCCACGGCGCCACGAAAAAAAACTGGTGCCCAGGGTGAGATTTGAACTCACACGCCCCGAAGGGCACTGCCCCCTCAAGACAGCGTGTCTGCCGGTTCCACCACCTGGGCCCAGAGCTTCGATGGTAGGCAGCCAACGACCCACCGGCAAGCTCGAGGTATGAGCTATGCCCCGATTTTGGGAAGAGGGTTGGCAGGGGTGGCAGGATTCGAACCCGCGACACTCGGATTTGGAGGCCGATGCTCTACCAACTGAGCTACACCCCTACAACTCCTGGGGATCGTACCAAACACCTGAGGCATGGGCCCTATCTAAGTTGGTGCGCTGATCATTGTTTCTTGGCGCCTGCTCCCCAACACTCATTTAATGACACGTCATCTGCTCGACTCTTCGGACCTTACGCCTGCCGAGATTGGCTTCCTCCTGGATACCGGTTTGGAGTTCAAGAGTCGTCCCCAAAAATTGTTAGAAGGGAGACACCTTGCCCTGCTGTTCGAGAAGCCGTCGTTGCGAACGCGTGTCAGTTTTCAAGTAGGAATGCATCACCTAGGAGGCGAGACCCTCTATTTAGCACCAGAGGAAGTAGGGCTCGGTGATCGGGAGGCGATCAAAGATGTGGCCCGTGTGCTTGCTCGCTATGTTGATGTTGTAGCTGTCCGGACGTTTGGCCAGAGCATCATTGAGGAGTACGCACGTTTTTCGGATGCTCCTGTCGTTAACGCTCTCACTGATGACCAGCATCCCTGTCAGGCACTTGCTGATCTGCTCACCTTGAAAGAACGGTTCGGTGAATTGTCTGGGCGCTCACTGGCCTTCATTGGTGATGGAAATAACGTTTGCTCTAGCCTGATCGTTACAGCTGCCTCCCTTGGCATGCATGTGCGGTTAGCCTCCCCAGACCGATACCGGCCCGCTGAGGCCGTGCTGGAAGAGACGGAAGCACGTGCTGACGAGCAGGGGGGCTCGTTTCTACTCACAGCCGATCCAGAAGAGGCTGCTGCGGGGGCTGATGCTCTCTATACCGACACCTGGGTTTCCATGGGGCAGGAGCGAGAGGCCGAACAGCGCAGAATCGACTTCGTGGGCTACCGTCTCGATCAGGAGCTTGTGGACCGTACCGCTCCCGACGCCTTAATCATGCACGACCTTCCTGCTCATAGAGGTGAGGAGATTACTGACGCGGCGATGGAGTCTCCGAACTCCATCATCTTTGATCAAGCTGCGAACCGTGTTTGGGCGCAGGTGGCGGTAGTTGCGTTCCTTCTTGAACTAGTAGAGGTGCCATCTTCCTAATTCTCTGGTCTGCGTTGCGTTCGCTATGATGGCCGTGGAGGGCAGTGCTTTCGTGCTGCGAGCGATGAGTTATGGACTTCCAGCAGGCTCTTGAAGTCCTCAACCAGTTTGACTGGTCAGCGGCGATCGACGTTCTGCTCATTGCAGTCGCCATCTTCGCGGCTTTCCGACTACTTAGTCGCACGAGAGCTATAACGCTCCTGCGTGGTGCGGTAGCACTAATCCTTGTCCTTGTAATACTTGGCCTTGCCTTCGACCTTACCGCCGTCAATTGGATCCTTGAAAACGGGCTAGTGGCCCTCATCGTGGGTGCAGCCGTTATTTTTCAGCCTGAGATTAGACGTGGCCTCGATCTTCTCGGTCGGACTGGTATTCAGGATCTTTTAGCTCATGACCCAACAGAGGACACTATTGATGCCGTTGCTGAGGCGGCCACCCGTATGGCTCTTAAAGGCCACGGTGCCCTAATTGTCTTTGAACGAGAGACTGGATTGCAGGATGTGGTTGAGATGGGCGTATCTGTTGATGCGCGTGTTTCAACGGAACTAATCGAGGGGATTTTCTTCCCTAATTCCCCCCTTCACGATATGGCTACGGTTGTTAGAGGGGCCCGGGTGGTTGCTGCTTCCTGCGAGCTTCCCTTGGCTGATGAGGTCCGTGGCGGCGTTCGTAGATTTGGAACTCGTCATCGTGCTGCCGTGGGAATTACGGAGCAGACAGATGCCCTCTCGGTTGTCGTCTCGGAGGAGACTGGCGAGATAAGTGTGTGCCAGGGGGGACTTCTTGATCAGGTCGAGCGCGGGACGGTCCTCGCTCAGGAACTACATCGTCGCCTGGTGAGGCATGGTGAAGATGGAAGTGGAAGCCCGGCTGGGCTTGAGCGCGTGACGAATGAATGATCTTTGGGTCCGCTTTCGTCCGGTGTTGCTGACGGCGCGGGCGCTTGCTCTTGCGACGGTTGTCGCTGTCATTCGTAACTGGATACTTGCGCTGTTCAGCCTGATTGCCGCCTTCGCTATTTGGTTTTTCGTCGAGGATGTTGAGAATCCCCGAATTGAGGCCATTGTGCCTGGAGAAGATCGCGCTCCTATTGCTGTAGAGGTAGTAAATGTTCCTGCCGGTCTAATAGTTGGTGAAGTTCTTCCTATTCGCGTTTACGTTGAGGCGAGGGCAGAGGAGGTTGGTGAGTTAGGAGCGGCTGATTTCGAGGCCGTGGTGGATGCGTCTGATATAAGGGCTGGTGACGTGCGCAGTCTCCCTGTCACCGTTACTACTGAGCGTCGGGATGTTCGTGTAGTACGTTCAGAGCCAGGTACCGTTGAGGTGGTGGCGGCCGCCACTGTTACCAAGGAGCTTCCCGTTACTGTAGTTATATTGGGAGAGCTCCCCTCCGGTTTCCGTCAAGGCCTACCGGAAGTCGATCCCCCCTTCGTGACCATCACTGGTCGGGAGGGGCTTGTCGAGTCGGTTGACCAGGTACAGGCCACAGTGTCGATTACCGGCTTGCAGCACACCCAGACTTTCAATGTTGAGCTTGCTCCACGTACGAGTGATGGGTCTCGTGTCACAGTTACTCTCTCCCGCAACCGCGCCCGTGTAACTGTTCCTGTTGAGGAGGCGCTGCTCACTCGCCAGATCGCCGTGCTTGGAGGCTTTTTGGGAAGGCCGGCTAGGGGGTATGTCGTTACTGATGTCTCAGTGATGCCGTCCTCCATTGAAGTGACGGGTCCTCGAGAGATTGTGGAGAGCTTCACTACCTTTGTGGTAGAGGATGTTGATATAGGTGGTGCTATTGCACAGGTAATTGAGAGTCGAGTACTAGAGTTGCCCCAGGGGGTTTCGGCTGGAGTCGAAACGGTCTTTATTACTGTGACGATCACTCCTCAGGAGGGGTGGCGTGTGTTGCGGATAGTCCCCATGTTCAGAGATGTTCCAGACGGTCTGGAAGTGGCTTCTGGTATCTATTTTGTTGAGGTACGGCTCGCAGGCTGGGAGCCAGATCTTGCTGGGCTTGATCTGGAGGATGTGACCGCAACTGTATCCCTTGATGGAGCTCCCAAAAGGTTCTCGCGCCACGAGCCGGAGGTCTTTGTTCCAGAGGGGATTGAAGTTTTGGCTGTGGCGCCCCTTTGGGTAGAGCTTGTCGACCCAAGTCCGCAGGCTACCGAAGGGGAGCCCTCCGGCTTGGAGGAAGAGGCCGAGTCCATCGAGGAGGAGGAAGCAGCCGAGGCTGCCCAATGATTGTTTCTAGCCACCTTCCCCGCGTTGCCATCGTGGGCCGTCCTAATGTGGGTAAGTCTTCCCTTTTCAACCGTATCGTGGGGGAAAGACTTGCCATTATTGAGGACGAACCTGGAACCACCCGTGATCGTCTCGAAGCTGAGGTCGAATGGCGTGAAAGAACGTTTCTTTTGCTTGATACCGGAGGCTTTCAGGTTGAAGACGAGGGGGACTACACGGATCTCATTAGGGCACAAATTGATGCTGCAATAGATGAGGCTACGCTGGTGCTCTTTTGCGTCGATGCGCGCGATGGACTAACAGCCAGTGATTACGACGTGGCTGATGCTGTGCGTCGAGGTCAGACGCCGGTGATTCTTGTTGCAACGAAGGCTGACAATGAATCGCGTGAGGTAGTCGCTGCTGCTGAGGCTGGCACTCTCGGGTTTGGCCCGCCCCTTCCGGTCTCTGCCCTTCATGACTTAAACGTTGGGCTCCTCCTAGATGAGGTAGTCAAGCATCTTCCTGAGACCCCACCCCTGGTTGAACAAGATCGGATACGGGTGGCAATTGTGGGAAGGCCAAACGTAGGAAAGTCCACTCTCGTCAACTCGCTTATCGGAGAGAGGCGAGTCATTGTCAGCGAAATAGCTGGAACCACCCGGGATGCTATTGATACGCATCTCGAGGCACCGGAGGGTGCGTTCACCCTTATTGATACTGCTGGAATCCGGAGGCCTGGCAAGCGAGGCCAGGGAGTTGAACGACATGCGGTGCTGCGCGCTACGGCCGCTCTCGCGAGGTGTGATGTCGCAGTTCTCCTGATTGATGGCTCGCAGGGTGTGACTTCACAGGACACACACATTGCGGGGCTCGCCCAGGAGGAAGCTACCGGCATTGTGATCGCAGTTAACAAGACCGATCTCTGGGAAACTCCAGAAGAGGACCGCATCCGGCTGCTTGCCAATATGCGTCAACGTTTTCGCTTCCTTCCTTGGGCAATGTTTGCGTTCGTTTCGGCTGGGGAGGCTGAAGGACTTCCGGATCTCCTGCGCCTGGTTGCTGAGGCGCGTGAGGCCCGTCGCCGTCGAATATCTACGGGGGAATTGAACGGTATCTGCCGCCGCGCTCTTCGAGAACATGCCCCGCCTGTTGTCCACAGTAAGCGCCTCAAGATTCGGTATGTTACTCAGCCTTCAGTTGATCCCCCGACTTTCGTTGTGTTTGTGAACGACCCCAAACTCATTCACTTCAGCTATCGTCGCTACCTTGAACGGTGTCTGCGTGAGGCTCATGACTTTGAGGGAACCGCCATCCGATTCGCCTTCCGGAGCGGGAACGAGGAAGATGCAAACACATGATTGGTGAGTATTTCGGCAATGTCGCCATAGGTTACGCACTAGGGTCTATTCCGACTGGGCTTCTGTTGGGATATCTATGGATGCGTAAGGACATCCGTGAGTTTGGTAGCGGCAAGACTGGAATGACAAATCTACTCCGTACCGCGGGTGCTATCCCTGCTGGTCTTGGGCTCATAATCGATATCACGAAAGGTGTTGCGCCAGTATTAATAGGCCGTTTCCTTTTTGAAGATCTTGGAGTGGCGCTGGCTGGCTCGGGGGCAGCTGTACTTGGACATGTGTGGCCTGTCTTCGCTGGCTTTCGTGGCGGACGTGGAGTTGCGACTTCCGCGGGATCCCTAATAGGTATCATTCCCATACTGGCGATTGCGATTTTTGCTGCAGGTGTGATTGCTGTCGCGTTGACTCGTAGGGCGTCAGTGATGTCCCTTGCTGGTGGTTTTGCTGCCGTTGGTATTACCGGGGGCCTCGCTATCGTCGGTGATTTGGAGCCGATAATTGCCTGGTATGTGCTTGCTGTTGTCGTGTTCCTCTACTACATGCATATTCCTAATATCCGCCGCTTGATGGCAGGCACTGAACCCCAGTTGGGCCGTGGCGGCGAGAAACCTGCGAGTGGCTGACGCGTGTCTTCCTTTGTAGTTGCTGGAGCAACCTCTTGGGGCCTCACCATTGCGCACTTGTTAGCACAGGGTGGCCACGACGTAACTCTGCTTACCCGTACATCCTCTGAGGCGACAATCATCGAAAAAGACCGTGGCCAAGAAAGGTTGCCAGGTTTTGAGCTTTCGTCTGTGGTCGATGTGTGTGCTGTCGATCATGCTCCTGCTGTCGTCGATGGTATTGTCATCGCTGTCCCAGCCCAGGCTTTCCGTGCTACTGCGCAGCACCCTTTACTCTCGCGTAATGTCCCGGTACTCACAGCAGCAAAGGGAATTGAGAGTAGCTCCCTTATGCGCATGAGTGAGGTGCTCGCTGATTGTGGTTGGCCCGCAGAACGCATCTCGGTTCTTTCTGGCCCCAATCTTGCTCGCGAGATTGTTGAAGGTTTGGCTGCAGCCTCTACTGTTGCTTCCTCGGATGAATCTGAGGGGGAGATGTGGCAGCAAGCTCTTAGCACGGATCGCTTTCGGGTCTACCGCTCTTCTGACCTAATTGGCGTGGAGCTTGGTGGAGCACTGAAAAACATTGTTGCAATTGCGGCAGGTGTAGCTGCGGGACTTGGACTCGGTGCAAACGCGCTCGCTGCTCTTACAACCAGGGGTCTCGCTGAGATTACACGTTTGGCGGTAGCAGAAGGTGCCTCTGCCAGTACTCTGCTTGGTCTTGCTGGGGTAGGTGATTTGATGGTCAGCTGCTATTCGCCGCTGAGTCGGAATCATCGCTTTGGGGAGCGTTTGGCTGCTGGAGATACTCCCGTTCAGGCTCGGGCTGTGGCTGGGGGGGTAGTAGAAGGGGCCGATACGGTCCCGGCCGTCCTTGAGTTGGCCGCACGCCATGGGCTTACTCTTCCGATTGCTGAACAGGTGAATGCCGTCATTCTTGGAGACTGTTCGGTCACGGATGCCGTTGAAGCACTTCTTTCCCGAAACCTTCGCTCTGAGGACTGAACGCTGTGTACCATCTCAGGTATGGCCGATACCGTGACTCCGCTTGCAGAGCTGAATGAGGCGCTTAGGCGGCTAGCGCAGGGCAGCGACCTCCTTCCGAACGAGTTATCGGTGCTTTCAGACCTTGACCGTGAACAAGTGAAAGCACTTGAAGAAGCTTGGCCACGCATCCCTGATGAGGCTCGAGTCAAGGTCATCACCGAGGCCCTGCGTCTCTCCGATGAGAGCGTGGAAGTGGAGTTTTCACGATTTGCCGCTGTGGCTGTTGTTGATGACTTACCAGAAGTGCGCGGTGCTGCTATAGAGACCTTGCGCGAGTCTACGCATCGACTTACTGCTCGGCTTTTGGTTTCCGTCCTCCGCGATGACGATGATGAGGATGTAGCTGCGGCTGCTGCTGATATTCTGGGAGAGTTTGTAATGCGCCTGGAGATGGGGCGCTTCTCCGAGCATGAGGGGGAGGCTATTTTGGACTCTCTTCGTGCAGCGGCTTCTAACTCTGCGCGTGCCCCTGCTGTTCGTGCCAGTGCCCTCGAGTCCCTTGCTCCCCGTAATGCCTCTTGGATAGAGGGACTTGTTATTGAGGCTTACTACGGTGATGAGGAAGCTGTGCGTCTCGCCGCTGTTAGAGCAATGGGGCTTTCAGCTCGCGAGGACTGGCTCGAGTATGTCCTTGAACAATTTGATGCTGGTGATCCTGAGTTTCGTCGAGAAGCTGTGATAGCTGCCGGCGCTATTGATTCTGAGGATGCTCTTTCCCGGCTTGCTGATCTCTTTATCGACAACGATGAGGAGGTTGGGAAGGCGGCTATTGTCGCTGCCGGGGAGATTGGGGGTGAGGTAGCCCTCGAGTACCTTCGTGAGTTCGCCCAAGACGCGCCGGAAGGGTGGACTGATCTCGTTGCAGAAGCAATCGAGGCAGCATCAGCAGTGCGGCGCGATTCCGAAGAGTATCCCCAATGAGCATAAAGGAGCCCCCCCGCTTTTCAGTGACTGAGGCAGTGTCGGCCGGTGGAGTGGTCTGGCGGAGAGATTCCGAAGGAAACGTAGAGGTTGTCATTGGCTATCAGTCGAATCAGCGGCGTTGGGCCCTTCCAAAAGGCACGCCTGAACTTGGGGAGGAGCTTGAAGAAACTGCTATCCGAGAGGTCCTTGAAGAAACGGGCCTGGAGGTTGAACTAGGAGAGAAAGTAGGAGTCATTGACTATTGGTTTGTCCATGATGGGAGACGTTTTCATAAGCGTGTCCATCATTGGTTAATGACAGTTTTAGGGGGTGATTTAGATGCCCACGATCATGAGTTTGATGAGGTGATCTGGACTTCGGCGGGTGAGGCTCTCTCCCAAGTCACTTTTGAGACGGAGCGTTCCATCTTGGAGCAGGCGCTTACTATCTTGGATGAGGATGTATGAACGAATCTGAAACGGGTGTCGTGGCCGAGACATCCCGTCTTCGTATTCGTGAAAAGCGCATTGAGGATGCGCCTGCCGAATACGCCTGGCGTCGAGATCCTGATGTCGCTCGCTATGATGCAACTCCGCCCTTGGTTCTTTCCTACACCGAGTTTGTTCAGCAATTCGAACGCGACTTGCGCTTCGCCAATCCCACCCGACACGCCTACGCTATCGAAACCGTTGAGGGTAAACACATCGGAGCCCTCATGTACTACAACGCCGATCACGTTTCCGGAACAGCTGAGTACGGCATCTCCATTGGTCCTGCTGAGAGTCGAGGGGAAGGACTTGGGACGGAGGCCACTATTGCCTTCTTGCGCTTTGCTTGGCGGTCTCTCCCGCTCCGTCGTATCTACCTGCATACGCTTGAGTGGAACGAACGCGCTCGTCGCTCGTTTGAGAGTGCCGGCTTTCGTCAGACCGATTCCGTATTGCGTCACAATGAACGGTTTCTCCGTATGGAAGCCAAACGGGAGTGGTGGCTGCTTTGGGATAGCGAGGGGCGTTTTGTTGGCTTTTCCCGCAAGACTCAGGAACCGCGACGGGAATCGGCCCCTGGAAGCTAGTGGTCTTTTCGCGATGAAGAAGCTTCTAAAATTGCGTTAGCAATCAAGCGTGCATGGGGATAAGGCTTCCATCCTTCGGGGGAATTGTAGTAACGCGTTCCTATCTGCACTTCTTCAGGTGGACGGTTTCCGTATTCAACATCAGAGCCCTCCACGCGGATGCTTGGTGTGCCCAAAAATTTCTTTGTGGTGGCGTCCTCTTGGCTTAGCACTTCTGTGTAGGTGAGCTCAACCTCGATTCCAGTTGCTTCAATGGCGAGGCGCAGATTCTCCTCGGTCTCGGTTCCCGGAGAATGTCCTCGCGCGTGGAGAACCTCAACCTTTATCGCTTTCAAAGTGCTCCTCCCCGGATGTTCTTTGTTGATTTAGATTTTGAGATAGCGTGGCCTCTGCTCCGAGCTTTCCTGCTTGATAGTACCGTTTCCCCTCTAATTCTTCGGGAAGATAACGTTCTCCTGCGGCGTAGTGGTCGGGCTCGTTATGGGCGTAACGGTAATCGGCGCCGTATCCCATTTCTCGCATCAAACCTGTAGCTGGGTTTCGAAGGTGGAGTGGTATTGGCAGGTGAGAGGTGCGTCTCGCATCTTCACTCGCACTAATGTAGGCAGTCAGCGCTGAGTTGCTCTTGGGTGCAAGTGCCAAATAAAGCGCACATTCTGACATTGGTAAGAACCCTTCGGGCATGCCAATAAAGTGCACTGCTTGCTGGCAGGAGGTTGCCACACTTAGCGCTTGGGGATCAGCCAGGCCAATATCTTCCGCTGCCAGGATCACCATGCGGCGCACGATGAACAAGGGGTCTTCCCCTGCTTCTACCATGCGTGCTAGCCAGTAGATGGTGGCGTCTGGGTCGGACCCCCGCATGGATTTTATAAATGCGGAGATGGCGTCGTAGTGGTAGTCTCCCGACTTGTCATAATATGGGATTCGTTCTTGAAATGCCCGCCGCACATCTTCTGCCTCGATACGATTCCTATCGTCTTTGCAGGTTGCGTCCGCTGTAATCTCGAGTGCGTTAAGGGCTGAACGGGCGTCACCGCGGGCACCTTCTATAAGCACATTAAGTGCAGCCTCTTCGATGCTCAGCTTCGAAGCGCCTAGGCCACGGTCATTGTCCTCTAGAGCGCGGTTGATGATGCGAGCTAAGTCATCCTTTTCTAGTCCTTCGAGCCGCGCTACCCGCACTCGACTAAGGAGAGGAGCCACCACTTCAAATGAAGGATTTTCTGTGGTGGCCCCGAGGAGAGTGACAGTGCCGTTCTCCACGTAAGGCAGGATGACATCCTGCTGTGCCTTGTTAAACCGATGGATCTCGTCGATAAAAAGAATTGTGCGTATACCGGATCCTCGACGTTGCTCGGCTTCACTAATGACACGCCGTAGCTCAGCAACCCCGGAGGCCACAGCTGATAGAGCGATGAACTCACCTTCTGCTTCTCGGGCAAGGATGCGGGCTAGTGTTGTCTTGCCACAGCCGGGAGGTCCCCACAGAACAACTGATGGCAAAGTTCCGCCTTGTGCCACCCGTCCGAGGAGGGCATCGGGTCCTACTGCCAACTGTTGCCCTACGAACTCATCGAGTGTGCGGGGGCGCATTCGTGCTGCTAAAGGTGCGTCTGTTGGTTCCTCCTCCTCAAAGCTCAATGAAGCCTGCAGTCCGGGGTTGGCATTGCGTTGATTAGCCATAGTTAGCCCGCTAGTACCGCGATAGTTACCCCGTCGCCACCTTCATGAGATGGGGCGGTTTCGTAGCGGCGAACTAGAGGATGGTGGGCAAGGACCTCGCGGATGGCTGCCCGCAATGCTCCGGTGCCCCTCCCATGAATGATGCGAATTGAAGGCAGGCCAGCCCGGAATGCTTCATCAAGATGGTTTTCGAAGGTCAGAACAGCCTCCTCCGCCCGCTGCCCGCGAAGGTCTAACTCTGGTGAGATGGCAGAAACTGGGGGCACCGTGACTGTCCCGGATTTTGCGGGTTCCAGTTGCGTTGCTGTTCTCTCGATTCGGTCTATTGAGACCTTCATTCGCATCGATCCGAAACGTACTTCCACTCTCCCATCGGGCCCTACTCCTGTTACGGCCTCGCCCTGTTGGGGAATGTCGTGAACTCGCACGATGTCGCCAGGTGATACGGACTCTAGCCAGGCAGTTGCCCGCTCTGTTGCTGCCTTCCCCCCAGCTTCGATCTCCTCGTCGAGTTCCTTCAGGCGCTGGGCAGCGGTGGGGTCAACGGTGTTATCCCGTTTGCGACGGTCAAGGCGCTCTAACTCTCGCTGAGCCCGTGCGACAAGAACTTCACCTTCTCTGCGGGCACGTCCAAGGATCGCCTCGCGCTCGGCATCGATTCTGCGATGCTCTTCTGCTAGTTGTAAGCGGAGCTCCTCGGACTCCTGTCTTGCCTTCTCTTCGACTCGACGGGCCTCCAGGGCTGCCGAACGCTCTTTGCGTGCCTCGTCTAGTAATCCGTCCAACTCACGGGTTTCTGGTCTGATACGTTCTTCTGCCCGCTCCAGCACACTCTTGTCGATGCCAAGGCGCCGTGCGATTGCAAGTGCTTTTGATTGTCCAGGAAGCCCGATCGTGAGGTGGTAAGTGGGGCTCAAGGTTTGTAAATCGAACTCCACTGATGCGTTCCTTAATCGCGGCTCTTCCTGCGCGAATGTTTTCAGCTCCCCGTGATGGGTGGTGGCAATAATTGTGCACCCACGATCCAGCAGGGCCGCTAGGATGGAGCGAGAAAGGGCGGCACCTTCTTCAGGATCTGTGCCCGCTCCCAGTTCATCAAGCAGCACTAGTGTGCCGGGTGCTGCGGCCCTCAAGATTTCCCCCATGGTTCGCATGTGAGATGAGAACGTAGAGAGCGACTGTTCGATGGATTGTTCGTCCCCGATATCGGCTTGGATCGCGTCATATGTTACAAAGCGGCTTCCTTCGTCGCAGGGAACGGGAAGCCCTGCCTGCGCCATCAGTGTTAACAGGCCTGTGGTCTTGAGTGCGACTGTTTTGCCCCCTGTATTTGGGCCGGTGATGAGTAATCCTGGAGCTTTTTCGCTCAGGTCGAGGTCGATAGGCACTACGTCTCCCCGAAGTAGGGGATGGCGCGCACGAACAAGCTTTGTATCCCCCCGTTTCCCGAGCCAACTGTTATCGCCATCCTCTCTGGGTAGAGCAGCTTTTAGGACTTTTCCCAACATCACCTTGGCTCGTAGCAGGTCGAGTTGTGCCATCGTCGCTAGTGTTGCTAACGCCTCTTCACCCTGGTCCCCTATCATCGCTGAGAGCGCCAGGAGAACGCGGCGTGTTTCTCGTTCTTCCGATAGCTGCAGTTCGCGAACCTCGTTGCCACTTTCCACCACGCTCATTGGTTCTAGAAACACCGTTGCCCCACTCGATGACACGTCATGCACAATCCCAGGGAGTTGACCTCGAAAATCTGCCTTTACGGGGATCACCATCCGGCCATTTCTCTCGGTCAACAGCTCTTCTTGTGCTAAACCCCGGCGCACTGCCTCGGCGAGGGCAGAACGTGCCCTTTGTTCCAATCGTCCCTGTGCTCCCCTCAATTCACGACGGATCGAAGCTAGCTGCGCGCTAGCCGCGTCGGCCACTTTCCCTTGAGGGGTGATGGTTCTTTTTATTTCGGCGATAAATGGGCGAAAGTCTGCAATAGTGGAGGCAATTGCGGCGATTCGTGGGGCTTGTTCCAAGAGCTGTTCGGTAAGCTTTCGCGCTTGCCAGGCGGTATCGAGTACCCCTGCGGTGTTTTGGAGATCGGCGGGCTCGATAGCTTGGCCGATCGTTGCGGCATGCACTATCGGCCGCAGGTCACTCATCCCGCCAAGGGGCACATCTAAGCCCATCTGGCTAATGTGCGTCATCTCTGCGGTTTCAGCTTGGAGAGCCAATACGGCTTCGTGGTTGGTCTCCGGGTTGAGGGCTAAAGCTAGCTCTCGCCCGAGGCTGAATGTGGTTTCGTTGGCGAGCATTGCGCGTACCTTGTCAAACTCCAATACGCGCAAAGTGTGGTCGTTCACGGGTCCAGCGTACGGCCTGCTTCACGGCGGGACCAGAAGCCAGGTACCCTCTCTTCTCCCGTTTCGGCCTTTACTTGGACAGGCTAAGCTGATGAAACAAAGGTGTTTTCTTGATAGGGGATAAATGCTCAAAAAGGTCTTGATTGCAAACAGAGGCGAGATCGCGTTGCGAATTGTGCGTGCTTTACACGACCTTGGCATGGAATCTGTTGCTATCTATTCCGAAGCCGACAGCCTGTCGCGACATGTGCGCTATGCCGATGAGGCCTATTGCGTTGGTCCTGCAGAAGCCTCTGAGAGTTACTTGAACGTCGCAAGGATTCTGGAAATTGCAGCAGCCTCTGGTGCAGATGCTATCCATCCTGGTTATGGGTTTCTAGCGGAGAATGCCGATTTTGCTGAGGCCTGTGAAGAAGCAGGGCTGACTTTCATTGGGCCCTCTCCTTCTTCCATTCGTTTACTTGGAAATAAAAATGCTGCGCGGTCCCTTGCCGAGAGCGTGGGCGTACCTGTTGTTCCCGGTTCAGGTCCGCTCGAATCATTTGATGCGGCTCCCAAACTTGCGCTTGAGATTGGTTATCCGATTGCAATTAAGGCGACCGCCGGCGGAGGTGGGAGGGGCATCCGTTTCGTTGACAGGGAGGAGGATCTCTCTCGTGCTCTTTCATTGGCAGCACGAGAGGCCAAGAACGCTTTTGGGGACGGCACTCTCTATCTGGAGGCCCAGATGGAGGATGTGCGCCATATTGAGGTTCAAATCATTGGCGACAACTTTGGAAATGTGATTCCGCTGGGTGAGCGAGAGTGTTCCATTCAGCGCCGTCACCAGAAGATCATTGAGGAAACCCCTTCAATGGTTGTTGGTCCTAGGTTACGACGTACCCTCAATCGTGCTGCTGTGCGTGTGGCCCGAGCGGCGGGTTACAGGAGCGCAGGTACGGTTGAGTTCCTTTTAGATGAGGAAGGGCGCTACTACTTTCTCGAGGTTAATGCTCGGCTTCAGGTAGAACACCCTGTCACAGAGATGACGACAGGCGTTGATCTTGTGAGAGACCAGCTCCTGATCGGTGGTGGCTCACCTCTTTCTTACGACGAAGGTGACCTAAGTCCGCGCGGTTGGGCAATTGAATGTCGCATCGTGGCTGAAGACCCCGCAAATAACTTTCTTCCCTCTGTTGGTCGGGTGGTCTTCTCCCGGGAACCGGCAGGTCCAGGTGTACGGGTGGAAAGTTGTTTACATGACGGTCTCGAGGTAACTCCGTACTACGATTCCCTTCTAGCCAAAGTTACTGCTTGGGGAGCAGACCGAGAGGATGCTCGCGCAAGAATGATCCGAGCGCTTCATGAGTTCCAGGTAGTTGGAGTTGCAACCAACATTCCTTATCTACTGGAGATACTTGAGCTGCGTGACTTTATAGATGGCCAGCTCGATACCGGGTTTCTAGATAAACACAAGATTGTGGGTGAGACCGAGGAACAAGAACAGATATACCGTGATGCTGCTGCGATTGCGGCAATCCTTACGTTTGCAGGTGGGAATTCATCAGTTACTTCGTCGCCAAGGGAAAAGGAGAGCAGGAGAGCGTCTGCTTGGAGACAGAAAGCGATGGGGCGATGGCCCAAAAGCATCTAATCGAAATCGATGGAGTTCCCATTAATGCTGAATTAGAAGTTCAGCAGGATGGCGATTCTCGTGTTCGCTTGGCGCCCGACATGGATTGGCAAACAGTCGAGCTTCTGCACATACGAGCAGGGTTACATGTAGTCATGGTGGATAACGTCCCAATAGAGCTCTACATCGAACGAAATGCTTCTAGTATCGAAGTCACTATTGGTTCCCGTAAGTATCAAATCAGAAGCGGTTTAACTCGGCTTACCGACAGAGGTTCGACGAAATCTTCGAATATGGTTGATGGGTTGGCTATAGTCCGGGCCTCCATGACGGGTGCGGTTTTGGAGATTCGTGTTGGACTCGGCGAGCAGGTTGAGGCGGGTGAGGTGCTCGTTGTGGTCGAGTCAATGAAGATGAATAACGAGTTGCGAGCTCCTGTTGCTGGGGTGGTTAAGCGGATAGTGGAAGGTCTTGATTCCCAGTTAGAAGAAGGGGAGGAGGTCGTGGCTATTCTCCCCACTGAAACCCCTCAAGAATCCTCCTAAAGCTCCATCTCGTTGACCCCTGTCAGGCTGTTACGTAGATTACGCGCCCGGCCGTGCTAGGTGGGGAGCTAGCGGTGCCCTGTAACCCGCAAACCGCTCCAGCGGGGCTCAATTCCCGTCTGAGGGGTTGTCTCTCCGGGGACTGCCTTCGCAAAGCGGCGTTGATGATCTGGTCCTGCGCGGCGGAGCACTACGAACCTGGTCAGATCCGGAAGGAAGCAGCCATAAGTAGAAAGCTCCGGGTGCCGCAGAGTCGCCGGGTCTGAGCTGGCTCGCGTAGTGCATACCAGGAATTCACTTCGAGGGCGGGTGCACGGTCGTTGTAGGAGTCTGCTGGCTCCTTTTGGGGGACAGCTGATAGGAAGGGGTTCTTCTTGGACCGGAGCATACCTTTCTCTAACCCTCCCATCGGTTCCCAGCTGACGAAAAGGTCCTCCACCACGGACGTGGATGTAATTGATTACTCTCGCTCTACCACGGACGTGGATGTAATTGATTACTCTCGCTCCACCAGGGGCCGGCGCCACGCTTGGGCAATGCTGTTGGTCGCAATTTTAGTTGTTTTAGCGTTTCAGCTCTTTCCCTTGCAGAACCTGATCCTGGTCTCAGGGGATAGGACTCTGCAGGTCCGTTCCACCTTTGGGGATCAGGAGGATGCTTTAGATGCGGCTGCTCTGGGTCTCGGTCCTGGTGATCGCGTCGTATTGGCAAAGACCGGTGATTATTCTGCTTTCGCTGTTCAGCGGGCTGTTCCAGTTTTTGTATCCGCGGATGGCGCTGAAATTGAGGTAGTGACTCGCGCTAGAACGGTTGCTGGTGTCCTTGCGCTAGCCAATATCAATGTGAGGTCTCGCGATCGTGTCTACGTGAACGGTCAGCGCATCACACCTGGAGAGCCAATCCAACCAAGAGAGGAGGGAACGGTTTCTGCTGCCCGCAAGGGTGACCCTATTCGAATTGAGGTGGTTCGGGCACTCCCTAATGTGCCTGGGGCTGAAATATTGTTTGGTCAAGTTACCGGTGAAGAAGCTTCTCCGTTATTGCCACTGGAAGCAGTCTCTGCTCGTAGGGTGCTAAGCGTTCTAGTGGATCCCCTACCCGGACTCCAGCGGGAGACGGGCCTTCCTCCTGAGACTGAAGTCTTGCTAGAAGCTTTTATGGCTCTACCAAAGATGCATGAGATCCTCGTCAATATTGGGGGGCGGGTCGAGACGATGCGCACCCACGCAGTAGATGTGTCCGAGGTCCTCTCCCTTTTGCAGCTCGAATTGGGTCAGCACGACAGGATTTCCCATGAACTGCAGGCTCCTGTGACTGAGGAAATGTCCCTGGTAGTCGTTTTGGTTGACAAGGTTGTGGAGGATTACATCGGGTACACGGCCCCGAGAATTTATAGGCGTGACGACCATACCCTTGCTCCCGGCGAAGAGCGTCTCCTCGAAGGCCAACCCGGGGAGGTTCGTTTCTTCGAAGAGGTTGTCTACGAGAATGGTGTTGAGGTGTCGCGAGAACTGCAGTCTTCTGTGGTTCTGTCCGAGCCTGTTTCGGGTGAACGCCTGCGAGGTCCGGTTGCGCGGGATGGCGTCTCCCCTGTGGTAGTTGACGACTACGAAGGGCCCTACACAAAGAGGCTAAGGGTATGGGCTACTTGGTATAACGCGACGCATGGAGGCAAGGAGCCTGACCACCCTGCCTACGGGATCACCTATAGCGGACTTTATCTCGTATACGGCCTCTGTGCTGTTGATCCAGACTACATTCCGCTTGGCACTAGGTTCTATGTCCCTGGTTATGGCGAGTGTCTCGCGGCCGATATTGGCGG
>DEAD01000014.1:6521-151042 GCA_002346645.1 Dehalococcoidia bacterium UBA2991 | reverse complement strand
AAGCTGAAGCATCGGAAGCTGAAGTCGCCGTGGTAGAAGAAACAGATTTGCCTGCTGACCAAAGCGTGGAAAGCTAGCAGGAAGGGGGACGGAAAGCAGAGACCAGTACGCACCAATATTAGTTGCGCCCTCGAGTTCTGCTGCTGTTTCGTTTGGTATGACCCTTCCCTTTCTAGAGCGCCTTCCACCTCACGATGTCGAGGCCGAGGAGGCTGTGATCGCAGCCTTGCTGGTCGATCCAGAAGCCATCTCTAGGGTTTCGCCGATCCTTAAGTCGCCGGACTTTTTCCGGGAAAAGAACGCCTGGATTTACGAAGCAGCTAATGAGCTTTGGGAGCGCGATGAGTCGATCAACCAAATAACCATTGCCCATGAGCTCGACCGTCGTGAACGCCTCGAGGAGATTGGGGGACAGAGCTATCTCGGCGATATCATTCGCCAGCTACCTACCAGTGTTGGTGTCGAGTTCTATGCCCAAATCGTTAAGCGAGATAGTACCTACCGTGGTCTCATAAATGCCGCAACTGGCATTCTGCAGCTTGCCTATGAGGCTCCTGCAGACCTTGAATCCGTCTTTTCTCGTTCGGAAGAGTTGCTCCAGCGATTACGAGGGGGGGAAAACTTCCGAGACTTTGTTCACATAGGGCAGATCCTTCAGGCCTATCTTGATGAGGATGCTGAGTCAGCTGAGCGCCGTGAGCTTGCCGCAGTGGAAGCAGGCTTTAGTGATCTAGATCACCTGCTCGGAGGCCTTAAGCGGGAGGATCTGGTCATTGTTGGCGCTCGACCGAGCGTGGGAAAGTCTAGTTTTGCCCTTGGTATTGCTCGCAATGCTGCTATCAACCAAGGCGGGAATGTCGCTTTCTTCTCCCTTGAGATGTCGGCCGAACAGCTGGCGGTCCGCCTTCTTGCCGCTGAGTCTGGGGTTGATAGCACTCGTCTGCGACTCGGCGGACAGACCGAGCTAGAGGAGAGGCGAATCATTCGAGCTACAGGCGAGCTTGCTGGTGCAAATATTTGGTTTGATGACTCTCCTACCCTTACCGTTGCCGAGCTACGCTCCAAGGTCCGCAGGCTGGCCAGCTCTCATGGTGTGGATCTAGTGGTTGTGGACTATCTTCAACTTATGCAGTCGGATGCAAGTTGGAATGGTCGTGAGAACCGAGTTCAAGAGATCAGTTACATTTCACGAACACTAAAAGGCCTTGCCCGTGAGCTGAACGTTCCCGTTATAGCACTCGCCCAGCTCTCCCGGGCCATTGAGCAGCGTCACCCTCGAATTCCTATGCTTTCCGATCTTCGAGACTCGGGTTCTATCGAACAAGATGCAGATGTAGTTATCTTTCTCAGCCGCGAGGAGCTTTACATTACTCGTGAGCAATGGATGGTTGAGCACCCGGAGATGCCTGAGAGTGCCTACCCGCAAGGTGTTGCTCAGGTCATTGTTGCTAAGCATCGAAATGGTCCCACCGGCACAGTTGAGCTCCGCTTCCGACAACGTCTTGCGAAATTCGAGGATTGGGTTCTTCAGGCTGAGGATGAGGACTTAGTTCCCGAGGAGATTGGCCAATGACGGAACTGGCCCCCTTCGAGGGCTTTCCAGGAATTGGGAAGGCTACTGCAATCCACAATTCCTTCTTCTCTACGGTCCTACCCGCAATGCGTGAACCTGGTGACCTATTGGCATTTCTATGGGTAGCCCGCTTGGTCCAGGAGCAGCAGGGTGATGCCCGCTTTGTAACTGCTGCGCAAATCTGGGTCCTCCCTGAAGCCGCATCCTCATTTAATGCTCTCGCGGGCGGTCGTGAATCGCTGGAACGAGGCCTCACTGCTTGTGTTGAGTGTGGTGCACTGTTGGTGCTTGACCTTGCCGGGGGGGGGCAGCAGGAGACTGTTTACTTCGTGAACAATTCCGCTTCTCGGCGGGCTGTAGCCCGAGCCCGGGGCGGAGATATTGAACTTCGGCCTGGCGCTATTGCCTATGAGGCTCAACCGGTCCGACGGCCCAACATCTTCCAGCTGTACGAGGAGCATGTCGGCACGATCACCCCGCTCGTTGCCGAGCGTCTGCTTGTCGCCGCAGACCAGTACCCGCAACATCTTATCGAGTCAGCCTTTCGCGAGGCGGCTGAACGCAACATTCGCAACTGGAAGTATGTTGAGCGCATGCTTCAAAACTGGTCCGAAGGGAACCAGCAACATGAAACGTCTGGACGAGATTCTGTCGAGCGCCGCCGCCGCCGATTCCTCGGCGATGGAGCTGCAGGACGCGTCACACCTAATCGCTGAAAAAGCTGGCGACGAAAGCTGCTCCCATTGTGGTGGCGCTGGTTTCGTCCGTCGCGCTCGCTTGCTTGAAGACCCTCTCTTTGGTCGAGCAGAGCCATGTGTTTGTGTTCTGGACGAGACTAGGGAGGTACGTAGGTCTCGGCTGGAACGAGTAAGTAATCTCGGGGCCCTCACGCGGTTTACCTTTGATGCCTTTGAAGGGGAAGGGGCTGCTGTTTCTCAAGTCCGTGCTTACGCAGGTAAGCCCGAAGGCTGGCTAGTTCTCAAGGGGCCAAGCGGATCAGGCAAGACCCATCTCGCTGCCGCTATTGCCAACGAGCGGATAGGCCGCGGAGAGCCTGCCCTTTTCATGTTTACCCCCGATCTTCTTGATGGTCTTCGTGCCTCCTACCAACCAGCTGAAGGAGAACCGGGCTTTGATGTCCTTTTTGAGCAGGTTCGGAACACTCCACTGCTCATCCTGGATGACATTGATGCTGCTTCTTCCAGCGATTGGGCTCGCGAAAAACTCTTTCAACTTGTAAACGCTCGGTATAACGCTGCTCTCCCTACTGTCTTTACCTGTTACTCCCTTACCGAGCCTTTTGATGAACGGACCTCTCGACGACTTGCTTCCGGTGCCGTTCTGGATTTGTCTGGTGGAGTTTCTCTTTCTGGCTATCGTCAGATAGGAGGCATGACGCGGGAGCGTCTTGGTGACTTTGGCTTTCACAACTTCCATACCCGCTTTCCCAACTACGCTGCTCAAGAAAACGAGTCGCTCCAGACCGCCTGGGAAAGCGCTCATCGCTTCGCTGACTCCCCTGAGGGTTGGATGCTTATCCTCGGTGAAAGTGGCTGTGGCAAGACGCATCTTGCAGCTGCTGTTGTAGACGGTGTCATGCGCAATGGGGGAGATGCCTTCTTTGCCGTGGTTCCTGATTTGCTCGACCACCTACGCGCATCTTTTGCCCCCGGTCGTGGTGATCCAGGCTACGACGAGTTATTCAACGATATTCGTAATGCTGGGCTCCTTGTGCTTGATGATCTCGGCTCTCATAGCAGTTCATCCTGGGCCGTCGAGAAGCTCTTTCAAATTGCGAATTACCGAGCCTCCTCGCGACTGCCCACCATTATTACTGCCGCACTCTCCCTCGACGAGCTGCGTGAGGCACATCCTCGTGTAGCTGTTCGTGCTCTTGATCCCAAGCTAAGCCAGCATGTAGCTATCCTTGCCAGGCCCTACAACTTGCCATCGCGTACTGCTAGCGGCTCCCGCCGCCGCTAGTTCTTGAGGTCTTCTAAGCCTCGCTTTTTCAGCCATGCTTCTAGTGCCCAGTGGGTTGTGTCGAATGCAAGCTCGCTCCATGGGATAGCAGCTGGAGCGAACCACCCGACTTCGCTGGTCTCGGAGCCAGCCGAACCTTCGCCCAGGGCCAGTGCCTCATACACGATTACGACCACCCCAGCATGTATGCGTGTGTAGACGCCTAAGAGAGAGAGAGCCGTTACTTCGAGGTTTGCCTCCTCTTGCGTCTCCCGTGCAGCGGCTTCTTCTGCTGTTTCGCCTACGTCCATGAACCCACCTGGGAACACCCAAAAACTTCGTCGGGGCTCTATTGCCCGTCTCACAAGTAGAAGGTTCCCGTCCTCTCGGACGGGGATTATGCCGGCCACGGGCCGCGGGTTTAGGTAATGAATGAACCCGCAGGCTTCACAAACCAGCCGTGCCATCGAATCGCCCTGTGGGAGCCGTTCGGCCAGGTCGCCGCCGCATTGCATGCAGTAGCGGCTACTGGAATGTGGGTGGCTAGTCATGAGTCTTGTATGGATGCTGGCGCGCGCTCTATTCCCAAAGATTCGGGTCCTTCGATCCATTCTTCGCCGTCTGCCCACACTTCTTTCTTCCATACTGGAACACGGCGCTTTATCTCGTTTACAAGCCAGTGACCCGCTTCGAATGTGGCAGCCCGGTGTCCGGCGCTTACTGCTACCAGCAGGCTCGTTTCACCGATCTCTAACCTGCCTGTGCGGTGTAGAACTGCACTTCCAGTCAGGTCGAACCTTTCAACGGCCTCCTCAGCTAGCTCGAGCATCGTCTTCTCTGCCATTGATGGATAGGCTTCATACACAAGGTGGTTGACCGCCCTACCTTTGTTGGAGTTACGAACAATTCCCAGGAAGACGTCTATGGCTCCTGCTTCGTTTTGGCGCACTGCATCGATTGCTTCCTGGGGATGCAGCTGTTCGGATGTCACACGGATTAGCATCATTAGCCTCCTGATACAGGTGGAATCAGTGCGAGCGTTGTATCTGCGGGCACCGGCGTGTCCTCATCGGCATAGTCTTCATTGACTGCATAAAGCAAAGTTGGAGTGAACTCAGCTATTTGTGGGTAAGTCTCTACTAGTCTGTTGCGCACAGAAGCCACAGTGTCTCCAGACACGTGGCTCAAAGAGAGCTCCCGGATTCCCACTGCATCTGCCAGTGAGGCGAAGAAAAGCACTGTGATTGCCATTCGGGAGATTGTAGCGCCCGCCCGGGTGCCGGCGTTATCGTGCGTCCTCGTTGTCATGTACTTTAATCGTTTTGTTGGCTTTTCCTAAAGATTTTGTATTTCTAAGGTTCGATAGTGCCTTGCTTTTGTGTTGATGGCAGACCCAGCTGGGGTTCAGGCTGGAAGCCAGGCTTCCAGCTTAGTAAGCCGGTCTCTCGTCTATTGTCGCTACAATGGAGTACCGATGGCTCTTTCCTCTAATCCGCCCCTTTCTGCCGATGCCTCATCTGCCGCAGATTTGCTCGTCCGTATCCGTAAAGAGATCCACACCGTTGTTGTTGGTCAGGATGTGCTTATCGACAGACTCCTGATAGGCCTTTTGGTCTCGGGACACGTCTTGGTTGAAGGTGTTCCTGGGCTTGCCAAGAGCCTGACGGTTACCACTCTGGCGAATGTGCTTGACGTTTCCAGTATTCGTCTCCAATTCACACCGGACCTTCTGCCTGCAGACCTCATTGGTACAGAGGTCTTGAATCCTGCTGAGGGTAGGTTCGCTATCCGTAAGGGGCCTATCTTTGCCCATATCGTGCTTGCCGATGAAATCAATCGTGCTCCCGCGAAGGTCCAGTCCGCCCTCCTTGAAGCTATGCAGGAGCGGCAAGTAAGCATTGGTGGACAAACCCTTCCTATGCCCGTCCCCTTTTTTGTCATGGCTACGCAGAATCCAATCGAGCAAGAAGGCACCTACCCTCTTCCTGAGGCGCAACTGGATCGCTTCCTTCTCAAAGTGCGTGTCGACTACCCCAATCGTCAGGAGGAGCGTGATGTTCTCGAAGCAGGCCTTAGCAGCGGGGTAACGGCTCCCGTTCGTGGAATCGCCAGCCATGACGAGCTCCTATCGGCTCGCGAAGCCCTCGCCAGTGTCACCATTGACGATTCCTTGAAGGATTACTGTATCCAGATAGTTCAGGCTACACGTCGTCCTGCCGCCTATCGTCTCCCCGAGCTACGGTCCTACATTGCCTATGGTGCATCTCCTCGCGCTACTATCGCTCTTGCTCGCACCGCTAGGGCCCATGCTCTCCTCCAAGGTCGTGGCTACACCATGCCTGAAGATGTGAAGGCGCTTGCCCATGACGTTCTCCGCCATCGTATTGTGACTACCTATGAAGCCGATGCTGAGGAGATAACGACGGACGATCTCATCGACCGCCTCCTCGAAGCTATAGAGGTTCCTTGAGGCTGGTGATGCCTAGGTGGTGGGGGCGAAGAATCCGTGATGCGTCCAGTTCCGTGCCTGAGGAAACGACCTCTTCTGATGGAGCAAGTGAGTTTCTGCGGCGCGTACGCACTATCGAGTTAAGAGCTCGACGCCTCGTAGATGATCTTTTTCTGGGTCAATACCATGCTGTATTTCGCGGTAGAGGTATTGAGTTTGATGAGCTCCGGCCGTATGTAAATGGTGATGACGTGCGTTCGATTGATTGGAAATCCTATGCGCGTACTGGACAACCCTTAGTACGTCGCTATCGCGAGGACCGTGATCTTACGGTTCTCTTCGCTGTTGATGTGAGTGCTTCCCAGAGTGTTGGCGCTGCGGAAAGATCTAAGGCCAGCCTAGCTGCTGAGCTTTGCGCTGTATTTGCCTTGGCTGCGATCCGTAATAATGATCGGGCTGGCCTCCTGCTCTTCGCCAGTAGACCCGAGCGTTATCTCCGTCCTGCCGGCGGGAGTGTTCACGTGTTAAGACTTGTTCGTGAGGTTCTCTCTGCCAAACCCTCGACATGCGGCACTAACCTGACGGCTGCTCTCAAGTACCTAATGGGCGTTCAGCGCCGGCGTGCAACCCTTTTTGTCATTTCTGATTTCCTCACAGAAGATTACGCTCGGGCGCTTCGCGCCGCCTCTCACCGCTTCGACATAATTGCGGTTCGTATCCGTGAGGCTCTTGATGAAGAACTGCCTGCGGCTGGTCTTGTGCGGTTGGTAGATGCGGAGGGGGGTGCTACTTACGAGGTAGATAGTGACGATGAGGCTGTACGTGCGGCTTACGCTGCTCGTGTTTGTGCTATCGATGCTGAACGTAAGCGCCTATTTGGCGAGCTTGGAATTGAGGAGATTGCCATAGTCACTGGTGAGGATTACGTCGGGACGCTCCTTGACTTCTTTAGGCGCCGGGCAAGGGCCGTCGCGTGAGACGGCTTGGGTTCATATGTGCGTTGGCCGCCTTGTTGGCGGTTTCTACTTTTGCAAGCGCTCAGAACACCGAGGTCACACTCTCCCGTTCCTATGCTGCGATCGGAGAACCCGTTGGGCTCACTATCGTTCTTGAAACACCTGATGGTGCCGTGGTTGATGTCAATCCTGATGCAGAATCGTGGGGGGATGTTCGTTTTCTTAAGCTGATCTCGCAGGAGTCCATCCGGTTTCAAGAGGGCTTGAGTCACCGGATTGAGATGCTTGTCGCACCCTTCGCTTTTGGTTCTGTCTCTTTTCAACCTTCAGTGACGATTACTACGGATGCCGGCTTCACTTTCGTAGATCTTCCCGTTCTCACTTTAGATGTTCCTTCTATTCTGATTCCTGGGGAGGCACTTGCTCTCTCTCGTCTGCAGGGGCCTGTTCCTATTGAGGGGGCGCAGTCCCCTTTGTTTTGGCCGGCGATTGTCATTGGCTCGTTAGGTGCTCTTACGGCTTTGTGTCTAGTGGGCTTGATTAGCCTTCGTAGGTGGGTGGGTGATCGAGAGAACAATGATGCTCTTTTGGAGCCTCTTTCTGCGCCTGTTGATGCGTTAGCTTCCGCCGAGTCCCTTATCGAAGCAGACGCTCAGGGGGCCTACCGAGCAATCTCTGTCGCTATTCGCCAAATTCTGGCTGAACGGTATGGCTTTCCGGCCCAGTCTCTTACTACGGTGGAGCTTGAGACTCGAATGGCCGTTGCGGGAGTTGATGGTTGGGAGGAGCGGATGGCCCGAGAGCTGCTTAGGGAGTGTGATGCGGTTGTCTATGCCGGCTACCGCCCGGCGCTGGAACGTCGTCAGGCGGATATCAGGGTGGCTCGAGAGATTCTAGGAGATGCCATCTGATTCATTTTGCGGACCCATGGCTGCTCGTTCTCGCTCTTGCGGTAGGGCCTCTTATTTTCGCCCGTTGGCGTTCTTTCGGGCCTGCTATCGCCGTTCCCTTTGCGTTGGGTCTTGATTCGGCGCCCTCCAGTATGCGTGTGCGTATCAGTAGGGCTCTTCCTATTTTGCGAATCCTCGCGATCTTAATACTTGTAGTAGGTGTTGCTCGGCCCCGCCTCGGAGAAGCCGAGGTCCTCGTGCCTGCGGAAGGGGTCGATATTGTGCTTGCGGTCGACGTTTCCAGCAGTATGTCAGCCAGCCCCCTAGGTGGAGGTTGGACTCGCTTGGACTCCGTCAAGGAAGTCATTAGGGGCTTTGTTGCCGGTCGGAAGAACGATAGGGTCGGCCTCGTTGTCTTCCAACGTGAAGCCCTTCCTCTCGTTCCCCTAACTCTTGATCACGAGGCGCTCGACACAGTAATAGCCGATCTTGGCCCTGACCTACTTCCCGACGGTACGGGAATAGGTGTTGGTATTAGTAACGCCCTCTTGATGCTTGAAGAGTCAAATGCATCGAGTCGGATCGTCATCCTGCTAACTGATGGAAGGCACAACGTTCCCTCCATTAGTCCAGAAGAAGCTGCTGAGATTGCCGCTGCACTTCGTATTCGGGTCTACACGATTGGCGTTCTTGACGAGAATGGCCGTGCTCCGGGGTACTCCTCTACTGCGATTGATGCGGAGCTACTTTCCTTCATTGCAGAACATACCGGTGCGCGGTACTTCGAGGCTTCCACGTCTGAAGATTTGGCAGGCGTGTATGAGGAGATAGCCTCGCTTGAGACGAGCCGTCTCGGTGGCGAAACGTTTGTGCGTCATAGTGAACCTGGTCTTTGGGTTGTAGCAGTGGGTGCCATGTTTTTGCTGGTTGATCTTGCTCTTGGGCGCATCTGGCTGCGGAGGACACCGGAATGACTGATCTTAGCTTCGGTCGTCCCCTGTGGCTGCTTTTAGTTCCAGCAGCCCTGGTTCTATTTCCGGTTGCCTGGATGACTGCCCAAAGGGCCTTTGCAGGTGCTGCTGGTCTTACTCGCCAGCCTCCTAAGGCTAGATGGGAAGTCACGGTACTACTCGTTCTTGCTGTTCTGCTCGCTTCACTTGCCGCTGCCCAGCCACGCTGGGGAGAGCGAAGTGCAACCCTTCATTCGGGGGGTGGTCAACTTGTCGTGGTTCTTGATGTCTCACGCAGCATGGGGGCTACTGATGTGATGCCTTCGCGGCTTGCTGCGGCTCGCACGGCTGTTAGTCAGACCTTCTCCCGCCTTCGTGGGGACCGCGTTGCTCTAGTAGTTTTTGCTGGTGACGCTCGACTTCGCTTCCCTCTCACTCGTGACCTGGAAGCTGCCGCTATCGTGGCTGAAAGTGTCGAAGGCGGGACATTGCTTCTCGAACCCGGTACCAGTGCCGCCTCTGGAATTGACCTTGCTCGCGAGTTATTCGACGAAGTGACCACCGGGGGACGTCTCGTCCTGCTCATTTCAGATGGCGAGAACCTCGGGGGAAACCTCTCCTCCGCTAGCGCAAAAGCGCTTAGGGCTGAAGGTATTGACTTGTTAGTTGCTGGTGTGGGTACAGAGTTGGGTAGCGTCGTGCCTGTCCGCGATCCTATTTCAGGTGAACTGGATTCGCTTAGGACGAAAGAGGGGAAAGCAATCATTTCTCGACTTAATGAAGACGAGCTGCGTGCTATTGCTGAAGCAGGGGAAGGCCGCTATCTCGGGGTGAATTCCTCCTCCATTGCCGCTGTGGTTCGTTCTCGTATTGCCACTCTTGATCAATCTGCCTACACGGTGGTAACCATTTCTCTTCCGATTGAGCGCTTCCAGTGGTTCGCTGCTGCTGCACTCGCTCTTGTTTTGCTGGCAACTACCATTGAGTGGCGCGTGATTAATCGCTGGTCGCGGGTCGTTTTATTCGGACTTGTCGCTGCACTCGCACTTACCGTTTGGGGTTGCGCTACAGAAGCCCATGACCTAAACGAGCGCGCCCTTGAGGCGTTCTATGCGGGGGATTCAAGTACGGCCATCGAGTTACTTTACGAAGCTCAGGCTGAGGACCCATATGATGGACAGATTGCTTTGAACCTTGCCTCAGTTTTACACCAGCAAGGACGCTACGATGAGGCCATTCGGATTGCTCGTCGGGCCCTGACCAACCGGAGAGTGGGGATTGCTGCTGGAGCCCATGCCAGCCTTGGGCATCATTTTTTCGCCTTGGGCGATCTTGAAGAATCCTTGGCGGCTTTTGCCGAAGCGTTGCTACTTACTCCCGAAGACTCCGTGCTTCGCCGTGACTACGAGATTGTTTACCGTCTCCTCTATCCCGATCCCACGCCAGAACAGCAGGGTGATCAGCCATCTGCTAAGAACGAAGAGGGTTCTGGGGAGAGTCAACAACTCCCAGATCCTGCACCGGAGCCGTCTTCGGGCCAGGGAGGCGTACCTTCTGGAGGCGGTGAAGGTGGTGAGGAAGGTCTTTCACCTCAGGAACTTGAACAGCAACTTGCTGCTATCGACACCCAAGTCGATGAAATACGGGCCCGGGCCGGGGGGGTTCTGAGCGCTCGAGAGGCTCTGGCCATTCTTGAATTGCTCGAAGAGCGAACTCGACTTGCTGCCCAAAACCCCATGCGAGGGGTGAGAAGCGGTCCTGGTGACTACTGATCGATCTGGCATTCCCCAGAGGTAACTCGTGGCTGCCCTCACTGGGAGTCGGTGTTTTCTTCAAAGGAGACTGTTTTCGAGCGTTCCTGTTTCCCTACCCTCTATATGTGAAGCTATCCCCAGTGCTTGGTGGCTTCTTTGCGCAGTTCTGCTCGAAAGTCTGGATGCGCAATGCTAATGAGCTCGGCAGCACGCTGGCGGTGGTTCTTGTCCAGAAGCCTAGCTACCCCATATTCAGTCACGATCGTGTCTGCCAAATAGCGCGGAATGGTGACGAGTGTTCCCGCCTCGTGTTTTGCAACGATCTTTGTGAGGGAGCCCTCCAAGGCAGTTGAGCGAAGTACAGTGATAGCACGACCATCTGGACAGAGCGCGGCGCTAATATGTGTGTCTGGCTGCCCGCCAGTTCCGTTAATCATTTGGCCACCGTACCGGTCCTCACTTGAGATCTGTCCTAGTAGGTCTACTGCTACTGCGCTGTTTATCGATGTCATCTGGCTGTTCTGGGACATCAATGCTGGGTTTAACAGGTAGTTAGGGTCGTACACCTCAAACGCGGGGTTGTTGCGGATAATTCCCAGGTCGATTCCGTCGCAGCCCGTCCAAGCGACAGCCACGCAGCGATCGCGGTGGAGAGTCTTTCGTGAATTATCGATGTTCCCACGTTCCCAAAGTTGCGCTAGGCCGGGGGAGCCTAGTTCCGTATGGACCCCTAAATGCTTTGCGTGGTCGAATGCTCCAGCCTTGAACATGAGCTGGCTAGGCGTGCCTACCCCAACTTGGATTGTGTCACCGTCCCTAATGAGTGGCGCCAAGTTGTCCGCAATCCTCTGGGCTTCCGCATCAACCTCTGTCAGCCCGAACGCCTGCCGCACAATTTTGGGTGGCAGCATATGGAACATCCCCTCCGCGATCGCAATCTGGTCTGAACTTGCGAGTGATATAAGCTCCAGTAGTTCAGCACGGTGCTCTTCTGGTGCAAGCGTTCGAACGCGCTCTTCCACGGCCTCTATGTTCACGGGCTCAATTACGTCGTCAATGAATGCTGCAAACTCACTTACGTGTACCCAGATATCACCATGTCCAGGAGTAATGTTTGGATCGATCATCCCTATCGTTGTAGGGCAGCGCTTTGTGTATGCCTTGCGTGTCCACATGTGAACGCCGAACTGCACATAGCCTGCCTCGTTAGGCTCGCTGCACGAGGTGATCTGGACGTCAGGAAGGCGGGCTTCCTCGCGGCCCGCATCATGTGCCTTCATGCCGAGCATGAATGTGTTGGGTAGGTAGGTCGCGATTTTCGCGTCATGTGCCGATCGAAGCGGCTCACCTATGAAAAGCTCTATCTCCCGTTCCCCATTCGCATCTGAGGTAAATAGACGAGGCTCGGTTGGGGCCAAGGTACGGATATCAAGGCGGCCTAATTGCTCTGCCCGGTCAGCTAGGGCAGAACCCAATGCACCGGGAGTAAGAACTCCCATGGTTACGAGGTCTCCGTCGCCGATGAGTGCCATTGCTTCCTCGACGCTACGGAGGCGCTCTTTGTAAGCCTCTCTCCAGTCTCCCGCATGCTCCATGGCAATGTTCCTTAGCTGAAGTTGAAGTTGAACCCCCGCGGATCCTCGATCACCTTAGGGGGCTCTGGCTTCTTGTACTGGACTTCGATCTCGTCGGTGTCTTCGTTGTACCGCACGGGAAAGGATGCAACTGGCCTGAACGCGGGTAGCGACTTTGCCGCTCCATCCCGCACATCAAATTTTGCCCCGTGTCGAGGGCAGTCTATCTCGTATCCCACTAGTCGCCCCTGGCCCAACGGGCCATCGTCGTGCGAGCAGCGGTTCTCGATCGCAAAGTACCCATCTCTCAGGTTCACGAGCACGATTGAATCATCCTCAATTTCGATGATTGCGCTCTCGCCTGGCTTGAGCATGTCTGCAGGACCCACCGGAGTGAAAGGGATCTCGCCGTCAGTTTTCTCGCTCATCGCTTCGTGGCCTCCGGAATCTTTCCAAATGGGAGTTTGGTCACTTGCGCTTCAAGAACCACGCCCTGTGCTCCTTTGTTCTCGCCCGGCATCCCACGTTGTGGTGCCATTTCGGAGTGGCCTGATGTTACGCCAAAAGGTGGGCACTCGCCTGTCCAGGTAATCTACGAAGCCGGGGTTGGGACGATCTCGGTAGTCATCTCCTCTGGCTCCATCCCAAGTGTGATCAATACCTTTGAGAGGCTCATGAAAAGCCCCACTCCGAGTGCCATCTCTACGATCTCTGGGTCGCTAAAATGTTCCCTTAGGCGTCTCTGCAACTCTGGTGACACCTGTCGTGGATCGCCGATGATCGCGTCGGTGAAGGCGATCGCAGCTTTGTCTCTTGGGGAAAGGTCCGACTCTTCGTAATTGTCGGAAATTTCGGTTACTTGTTCTTCAGAAAGCCCTTGCTCACGCGCCACGGCGAAGCGAACGTTCTTTCAGTAACCGCAGTCTGTCACCCGGGCGTTGCGCATCCGTGTGACTTCTTTTGTGCGGTGGTCAAGTGCTCCCTTACTCCAGAACGTGCTGTAGAGCATCCCGAAGGCTCCTGCTAGTCCAGGCTGATGAGCCAGGGCCGTGCCGAAGCTGGGTTCCTCTCCTGGTATCGCCGAACTCACCCGTGGTTTGGTCGACATTGCTTCCTCCTTCGAAAAACTTAATAGATTGGACCTTGGCTCGAGGCCGGTCTGGTTGCACGGATTGGCGTTGGGTCAGTGTCAAACGCCAACCGTAACCGGCAGTTCGCGTCGAACAGTGCAATTCCTACAGTTAGTGCTACCGCTTTTGCCTCGCCGAAATGTGTTCGTAGATCCGAGTAGTCCTCGTCGGTCAAATCATGATGTTGCCAAGGAACCTTTTCGGAAAGCGTTAAGGCTGCTTTCTCGGGCTCACTGAACAGGTCACTCTCTTGCCAGTTCGCCAAGGCCCGTATCTGTTCCTCGCTTACACTTGCTCCCTCATGACGAACTGCCAATTCCGCTTCGCATTCATGTAACTGTGCGACTCTGAGACGACATATCTCGAGCAGGCTTGAAGGCAGCAGCTCATCGTCCCATAACTTGCCGTAAAAAGCGGCGTACAGGTCGCGCAATTCAGGACGAAGTGCTAGCGCTGCATCGAATTGTGCGATTCCCTGTTCCGTTTTTAGCCAAGTCACTAGGGCATTCTCACGCCGTGAACCCACCGCTGCAATATTCTGACCTGCTATGTCGTTGTTATTTGTGGAATTCGTACACGGCCCAACCGCTGTGCGACCTCTGTTATGCCAGTTGCGAAAGTTGCAGGGATGAGCTCTGCACGCTCGAGAGCAGCAATAAACATAGGCAGAATGAGTAGTAGTACTCGAATGCGGACTGATTCCCGTGCGTGCCACTCCTCCGACACTCGTCCATCTGCCACCATCTCTTCAAGATCCTTTGGTAAGTAGACTCCGCCACGACGGGCGTATGCCATAGTTGCGATTACTGCCATTGCCCTCGGGTCTAGGTCGGTGCGATGAAAGCCAGCGCTTTGGCTGGCAGGAAACCGCTTGATTGCCCCTTCAACCTCACGGTTTAGCGCCTCTACCTCTTGTTTTGCTTTGGTGATGGCCCCTTCAGGATCTTCTAGCTCTGAGGTTAGGAGCTCCCCTCCTGCTAAAGCTGCTTCAGCTGCAGCTGTCACTTCCTCGATGCTAGCCGTATCGGTGGCAAGGGCTTTCAGATGGTCGATCAGCGCTCCCATGACCCTCTCCGTAACCACCCTCGTCCTATTGTTACTTTACAACTGGATGGGTGCTTCTGGAATGCTAGATATGGAGTGCTCGATCATAGGCTTCGAGTACCGACTCATGCATTGCTTCGGAGATAGTGGGGTGTGGAAAGATAGTTTCCATTAGTTCTGCCTCAGTGGTTTCTAGGCCCATGGCGACCACGAACCCCTGGATCATCTCGGTCACGTCGGGTCCCACCATATGCGCACCGAGGAGCTCGTCTGTATCTGAATCGAAGACTGTCTTAACCATTCCCGCGGTGTCTCCGACGGCGATTGCCTTTCCATTCCCAACGAGTGGAAAGCGGCCCACTCGCACCTTGAAGCCTTCTTCCTGTGCTGCTGCTTCTGTCAAACCCACACTTGCGATCTGTGGGTGGCAGTAGGTACAGCCCGGTATACGACGGCGTTCTATTGGTCGCGCAGAGGCCAGTCCTGCGATGCGGTCGACGCACAAAACCCCCTCGTGCATAGCCTTGTGTGCCAGTAGGGGCGGACCAGCTACGTCGCCTATCGCGTAGAGCCCGGTTTCTTCTGTTTCTAGCCACTCGTTCACGACGATCGCCCCGCGGTCAACTGTTGCTGCCGTAGCCTCTAGGCCCAGACCTTCAACGTTGCCGGTAACTCCAACTGCCAGGATGGCGCGGTCGAATGTCGCCTCTATGGGCCCATCGTCGGTCGTGATGGTGGCTGTAACACTATCCGAACCTTTTTCCAAAGCCTGAACAGTAGCATTTGTGTGAATCGTGATGCCCTGCTTCTCGAACTCCTCCCGTGCAAAAGCTGAGATTTCCTCGTCCTCCACAGGCAGGATGCGAGGCAACACTTCTACCACTGTTACCTCAGACCCCAGGGAGCGATAGAAGCTAGCGAACTCAACGCCTATTGCCCCAGAACCGATGACTAGCAATGAGGCAGGCATAGTCGTTGGCACCATGGCTTCCTTGTATGTCCAAATCAGCTCACCATCTGGTTCCAGACCTGGCAGGGAACGTGCCCGCGCTCCTGTAGCCACGATGATGTTGTCTGCTCCTAACTGCGCTACAACTTCCCCGTCCTTTTCAACCTCGAGGCAGCCTTCTCCTGTCAGTCGTGCGAAGCCGTCGTAGACCTCCACATTGTGCTTTTTCAGTAGGAATTTAACCCCGCTGTTGAGCTGGTTTGCTACTGCTCGGGACCGGCTCACGACCTTGTCAATGTCGAAGTTCGCCTTTGCGGTTATGCCATAGCTCTCTGCATCTTGGATCTCTCGATAGAGGTCAGCTGTGTGAAGGAGTGTCTTGGTTGGGATGCAGCCCCAGTTGAGGCATATGCCTCCTAGGTGTTCGCGCTCCACCACAGCTGCTTCTAGTCCCAGCTGTGCGGCGCGAATTGCCGCCACGTATCCACCTGGACCGCCTCCGACAACAATCACATCGAACGTTGTTTCCGTCATTGTGATGGCTCCTAGACCAGCAGCCTGTAGGGCGCTTCGAGGTGGTCTCGTACGGATGCAAGGAATTGTGCAGCTGGGGCCCCATCTAGGGCCCGGTGGTCCCATGTCAGACTTAGAATCATTGCCTTCTGCCGAATAGCCCGCTCACCTTCCCAGCGTACGTCGTCGCGAAGTCTGTTCACGCCCAGGATGCCCACCTCGGGGGGGTTGAGAATAGGAGTGAATGAGTTGACTCCAAACATTCCAAGTGTTGAGACAGTGAAGGTACCTCCGGACATGTCATCAAGACTGAGGTTCCCCTCGCGAGCTAGTCCAGCTAGTCGTGAGGATTCCTGCGCGATTTCCTTCAAGCTAAGCTGGTCGACATTCCGCAACACCGGGACAACCAGTCCCTCGTCAAGAGCGACTGCCATCCCAACATGAACCTCCCCTCGGATGTTCATTTCCGTTCCCAAAAATTGGGCGTTCATTCGCGGATGCTCAATCAAGGCCTTGGCAACAGCCTTCATAGTGATGTCCGTGTAGGAGGGACGTATGTTGTCGCCTGCCCATTCCTCGATGAGCTGTGTTCGAAGCTTTACGCAGTCGTCCATGGCTACGTCCATGTCCATGGTGAGCTGTGCCGTTTCTTGAAGGCTCGCGTACATGCGTTCGGCGATGACCTTCCGCATGCCACGGACGGCCATTAGCTCGTCCTCGCGAGTGCCTCCTGCTGGTTTTACGGCCGGGGCAGTGGTGGCCGGTCCGCTTGCAGCCGCTTCCACGTCTTCTTTTGTGATGCGGCCCCCAGGACCCGATCCCGTAACCGTTGACAAGTCGACACCCAATGCTGATGCACGTTTCCGTGCCAACGGTGAGGCCGGTACCGGTGTAATGGTTTCAGGGGTTGTTGCCGGTGCTTCGTGTGCATTCCGCACATCATCTTCGGTCACGCGGCCCCGTGGTCCTGTCCCTGCTACAGTTGCCAGCTCCACGTTAAGCTCTTTTGCCAGCTTTCGAGCAGCGGGTGAGGCCGGAACACGCTCTCCTCCTGCAGTTGCTGGAGCTGCTGTTGCTGCTGGTTCAGCTATTTTGGGTTCGACGCTTTCCTCTGCTGTTCCCAGTGTGTCTGAGCCAGGAAGGGTGTCGGGAATTTCTTCGTCGCTTGCGAAGATCCATCCAACAACTGCTCCAGGATCGACTGTGGTCTCACTCGGCACCAGATGGCGCACGATCCCAGCGGCATCTGCTTCCACTTCCATCTCGATTTTCTCGGTTTCTAGGCGGTAGAGGTCTTCGCCTAGCTTTACCTCTCCACCGTCGGGAATATGCCACTCGGCAACGGTACCTTCCGTCATGGTCATGCCGAGTTTCTTCATGTAGATCTCTGTTGGCATGTCACTCTCCATCCTTTTGGAGTTTCTTTTTCCCTGACAAGCTGTCAGGTGTTAGTGCCTCCTGAAATAGGCCTGAGCTCGCTGCATATTTGAGCGTCGCGGGGACGTCAACTACCCAAGGTCCGTTCCGGGCAACTTGGAGTGTAGCGGCTTGTCCCGGTTTCAACACACGCTCCCGCTCCCCATCGAACGCGAGGACCCCTGGGCCCTGCAGAAAGACATTCTTTTCAAGTGGAATTCGCTGATGGGACCGTACCGCGATTGGCTCATATAGACCTGGAGCAATTGGTGCCAAAACAGAGACTCCTCCTTCTCCTGGACCCAGCTTAAGGTGGAGGGCCTCGTCTTCATCTGGTGCAAGTGGCTCTAGCAAGCCTCCTATGGACGTAATCCCCACTGCAGATGATTCTGCTCTTGTTAGCACAGCCTCTCTTAGGCGTTCCCCGCCCCAGATGGCTCGAGATCCCACGAATCGGTCCGCTGCTAGCACTGCGTCTACGAGAGCGAGGTCGTCCTTTTCCTCCTCTATCTTCACGTGGACTGCTTTTACCTGCGTAGCTACGTCTTTCAGCGGAACTTGCTCCGTTGCGATAAGCCCCGCTGCGGAACCCGCCACTGTTGCCTCTACCATTGTGGGAAAGACGTTGTTTGTGCCCGTCGAGATAGGAACGATAGTCGCATCTTGCCAACCTAGAGCGAAGGCGCGATTTGTGCCGTCTCCCCCGAGAGTAAGGACAGCCCCGCACCCCTCTTCCTGCATCGCTTCGGCAGCCCGAATTGTGTCGAGCGTGCTGGCGGTATGGGTCCCTTCGACGGCTACGAAGTTAGCCTCTTTTGCAAACTCTTCAGCGGCGGCTGCAGTAATGCCGTGGGTATCGGGCATGTAGCGGAAATCATCCACGCCGCTCGCGAGAGCGCCCATAATTGCGCGTCGCACGATCGCTCGTTTCTCCTGATTGTCGAATACGGACGCACGCGCGACTAGACGGCGTATGTCCTTCCCCGAAGCAGGGTTGGCGGCAATCCCAAGAGGGCGCGAGCGGGTCAGGGGCTAGCCTAACCCGAGGATGCGCTTTGCCTCGGTCGCGATGCGCTCCGCGTTTGGCACGTAACTCTGCTCCAGTACTGGGCTGAACGGAACCGGTGAGAACGGCGCGGCTACGCGTGCTACAGGTGCATCGAGGTAGTCGAATGACAGCTCAGCAATTTGAGCTGCGATCTCCGCGCCTATACCACCAAAGCGCACCGCCTCGTGTACCACAAGTGCGTTATGCGTCTTCGAGACTGAGTTAATGATCGTCTCTGTGTCGAGTGGCTGCAGCCACAACGGGTCGATGACTTCTACGCTCACCCCATCGGCTTCGAGCAAATCCGCGGCCTTTGTAGCCTCGTGGATCATGCGGCCGTGGGCCACGATTGTGAGGCCTTCGCCCTCGCGAACCACTTTCGCCTTGCCAATGGGAAGAGTGTACGGCTCTTCTGGCACATCACCGGGAAGTGCCATAAGGCCCTTGCACATGACAACGAATACTGGATTTGGCTCACGTGCGGCCGTGATGATCGCGCCCTTCACGTCGTATGCGGTTGCTGGCATTACTACCTTCAGCCCTGGGGTGTGGCAAAGCCAGGCCTCAAGACTTTGGGAGTGCTGCGCAGCCAGGTTCAATCCTGCTCCGGACATGGTTAGGACAGTAACCGGCAGCGTTGCCTTGCCGCCGAACATGTATCGCATCTTCGCAAGTTGGTTGACAATTTCGTCCATGCACTCCCCGATGAAGTCCATGAACATGATGTCGACGATAGGCTTAAGGCCGGTGGCCCCAGCACCCACTGCTAGGCCGATGATTCCCGACTCACTGATTGGCGTGTCCAGCACACGGTCGGGACCAAACTCATCGTACAGGCCTCGGTAAATTCCAAAGACGCTGCCAGCTTCGCCGATGTCCTCTCCTGCCATAAAGGCTAGAGGATCTTCTTGGAGCGCCTGGCGAACGCCCTCCGTGATCGCGAGTGTGTAAACAAGTTGCCGCTCTGCGGGCGCATCTGCTGTGGTCATTGCTTCGCTCCTAACTCGCCGCTGTGGGCGTGTAGACGTCGTTCAGTAGGTCTGCCGGGTCTGGTAGCGGGCTGTTCTCTGCGAATTCGATGGATTCTGCGATGTCCTCCATCACAGCGTCATGTACCGCTTGGACTTCGTCTTGGGTCATTACCCCTAACTCGATCAGCCGCTTTTCATGCTGCTCGATTGGGTCGCGTGCGCGCCATGCCTCGAGCTCTTCGTCTGTACGGTAATGCAGGCCGATGCCGCTGAGGCCAACGTGGTCTACAAAGCGGTAGGTCTTGCATTCCACTAACGTGGGCCCTTCCCCATTGCGAGCACGTTCAATGGCTTCGCCAGCGGCTTCCCAAACTGCTACTGCATCCATGCCATCGCAGATGACTCCTGGCATGCCATAGCCTGCCGCACGATCGGCGATGTCACTGATTGCCTGATGGTCTTCCTGGCGGGTGAATTCACCGAAACCGTTGTTTTCGCATACGAACACCACCGGCAGTTTCCAGACTGCCGCCATGTTGGCTGCCTCGTGAAACGCTCCCTCGTTTGTGGCACCGTCGCCGAAAAAAGGTACTGCCACGTTCATCTGGTCACGCCCCTCGATGCGTGCGAGGTATTTGTTTGAGAAGGCCGCGCCCACAGCGATTGGCGGTCCCGCCGCCACGATCCCGTTGGCACCTAGCATTCCAGCATCAACGTTCGAGATGTGCATGCTGCCGCCGCGGCCTTTGTTGTATCCCGTCTCTCGACCGAAAAGCTCTGCATACATGCGTTTGAACTCGCCGCCCTTAGCCACCAGGTGGCCATGACCGCGATGTGTGCTTGTGATCTGGTCGTTGTCGCTGAGGTGCACCATTACACCTGAGGCGACTGCTTCCTCTCCGATATAAAGGTGTAGAGCCCCGGGCGACTTGCCCTGTTCCATAAGCTTTCCGGCCTCTTCCTCAAAATGGCGTATTCGCACCATCCGGAAATGCAGGTCCTTCAAAACTTCTTCGCTTGGTTCCATTGCCTGGCTAGTGTTGGCCACGGCCGCCTCCGAGCACCCAAAGATAGGGACGCCTTCGTGGGCGCCTGAGCGCCCGAGCATGGTACAGGACCGTTCTCACCTGACAAAGGTGCCCCCCCTTTTTTTGCATCGGACTTTCCGAGGAGAGCGCGACTCTCTAGAATCCCGCCCTGCCAAACAGGCGGCCGCGGCGCCAGAACCGCCCGGTCGCACCCAACAAAAGGGAGGTTTTTATACCATGGATCTTGGACTGCAAGGCAAGAAAGCCCTCATAACGGCTGCCAGTCAGGGCATTGGCAACTTCATAGCGAATACGCTCGCTGCAGAAGGGGCTGATGTTGCTATCTGTGCACGCACCCCCGAAAAGGTCGAATCCGCAGTGGCTGCATTGAAGAGCCATGGCACGAATGTTTGTGGCAGCGCCTGCGATGTAGGCGATGGAGATGCCCTGAAGGCTTGGGTTGAGGCTAGCGCCGCCGAGCTTGGTGGCGTCGATATCTACGTAAGCAATGCCTCTGCTGGAGGCGGTGGCACTCTTTGGAATGAGCACTTTGCCATCGACATGATGGGCACAGTGAATGGGGTTGAAGCAGCACTTCCGTTCCTCACTGAGTCCGAAGCTGCTAGCGTTGTTGTTATCAGCACTTCGGCAGCAGTAGAGGCCTTTCCGCCGCCACCGGCCACTTCGGCAGGTGCCTACGGAGCAATGAAGGCTGCACTTCTGAACTACGCTTCCTTCGCTGCTCAGCAGCACGCCCCAGCGGGAATCCGCTTCAACGTAGTCTCGCCCGGCCCCACCTACTTTGAAGGTGGTCCGTGGCACAACATCGAGCAGGCGATGCCACCTTTCTTTGAGATGATTGCTAACGGCATTCCTCTGCGTAGCAAAAGCAAGCCCGATTCCCTTGCTGGCCAGATGGGCAGCGGTGAGGAAGTAGCCAACGTGGCAGCCTTCCTTGCTAGTCCAGCCTCTAGCCACACTACGGGTGTCAATATCGTTGTCGACGGTGGCTTTACCCGTAGGGTGGCCTTCTAGATCGCAACTTGCGAGAGTCCCGCGCTACTTCTACTTTGTTGTAGTTGCGGGACTCTTCGCGAATCGTCGCTAGCGCATTTTTCACAGGGAGGCCGCAATGCCCCGAATTGATGCATATCTCATAGCAGGGGGAAAGTGGCACGATATCAACTTCGCTCGCCTCGAAGTATTGAAGCTCCTCCATGAGGATGTTGATGTCCGAGTTCGTATTGGTGAGGACTACAGCAATGTTGAAGCTATTGCTGCTGCAGACTTTCTAATTAGCTACACCTGTGACATCCACCCCACCGTTGAGGAGCAAAAGGTGGTCCGTGACTTCGTTGCGGGCGGCAAGCGCTGGTTTGCCCTTCATGGAACCAACTCTGTTATGGATTTCCAGGAGGACGGTATTCACTGCCCACGCGATTACCCTGTCCTTATGGAAACGCTGGGAAGTCAATTCCTCTCTCACCCTGCCATCGAGCCGTATGCCATTACCGTCAGCGATTCGGCAAAGGACCATCCTCTCGTGGCCGGTATTGAGCCCTGGGAAACAGAGGATGAGCTGTACCTTTGCGAATATCATGGGGAAGTAATTCCCCTAATGGAGACCCGCTGGTCTGGTGACAGCGGACCAGGGTTCTACGAGCACGAATGGCCAAAGGACGAGCCTCGCCTGGTGATGTATCTCCATCCTGTAGGAAAAGGGGAAGTGCTTTACCTCACCCCAGGTCATAGGCGCTCCAAATACGATATGCAGGACCCTCCGATGAGTATCCCGGAGTGGCCTGTTGCGGAGTTGGGTGCTTGGACGCAGCCAACTTATTATGAGCTGCTCCGTCGTGGCATTGAGTGGGCCAAAGAACCAATCAGGGCCGCAGCTTCCGCAGACTAACTCACCTCTGCCCTGCGCCTGCTATTGGAGCAAGAGCGGGTTGTCGGATGGAAGTCCCAGTAGGAGCTTGCCTGCGCTCTCCAGTGTTCTTGGCGATGTGCCTGCATGCTGTGTGGCTGCGTGGACGTCCCTGAAGCATCGCTCAATTGGGCTTGTCTGGTAGACCGAAGTTCCACCCGCTGCCCCGTGCACCAGGCCTACTGCGTAGGAGGCACTACGCGTTGCGTTCGTGCCCGCGATCTGGATGTTTCGGCGCTGCTCGATTGCCACGGGATCTCCGCGCAGTGTGGTCTGCCAAGCGTTGTCGACTTCCTCGTACAGCCATGAGCGTGCCGATTGAACTGCGCCATAAGCCTTAGCGACGTCGTTCTGGATGGCTTGATTTTCGGAGATTTTCGCCTGTACAGGGGAAGTGCGAACCGTTTTAGTCTCTGCAAGCTCTATGAACTCGTCGATAGCCCGCTGGGCGATTCCTGTGGCAATTATCCCAATCGGTGCAGCTAAGATTGCCATTAAAGGGTATCTATATAGGGGCCCTTGAAAGTGTTTACCGAGCTGCCTTCCGGGTCCAAAGCTCGAAACAAGATGCTCAGGGACAAAGCCATTCTGTACTGCAACATCGTTGCTTCCCGTGGCCCTCAAGCCCACAACATGCCAAGTATCGATAATCTCAACGTCTTCCCGTTTGAACGTGACGAAAGCGATCTCGGGAATGCCATTTCCTGTCATTCGTGGCATACCGTTCTCGAGAATGATGGCGCCACCGCCTAACCACTGTGCGTGCCCCGATCCACTGCAATAGGGCCAGCGCCCGGTTACTCGGTAACCTCCCTCCACTGGAATTGCTGGGACGAGCGGAAACAGCCCTCCTGCGCCAATGGCGCCATCGGGTCCGTTAGTAAACATCTCTTCAACGCCTTCTTCGGAGAGTGAGGCTGAGAGCCGGGCTCCGGTTGACCAGATCCACAGGTTCCATGCCGCGGAACCATGGATCTTTGCCACTGCCTCAAAAAGTTGAAAGGCCTCTGGTGGTGATGCTTCGAGTCCGCCTAATGATTCGGGAATCCAGACCCCGGTCAGACCCTGTTCTTTAATTGCTTGGACAGTGCGATCGGTAAGCCTTCGAAGCCTTTCTGCTTCGTCCACATCCTCTGCGATGATGGAGGCGATCGCCTCCGCTCGCCCTATGAGATTCTTGGTCTCAGTTCCGGTAGCGGCACTCATGTTTTTTCCTCTGTCTGGCGACGGCTAGGCCCGGGGAAGTCCCAGTCCTCTTGTCGCGATGATGTTGCGCTGAATTTCGCTCGTGCCGCCTGCAATTGTCTCGCGCACTTGGTTGACGTAGCCCTGTCCAGGCATGCCTTTAAGTGGTGCTTTCTCGTCTGTGATATCTCCCCACATTCCCACCATTTGAGAGGCAGTGCGGGAAATCCTCTGTGTTAATTCCGTTGTGAATAGCTTGGCGATCGAGGATTCCGCATTCGGAATCTCTCCTGCGTCCTGCATCGAAATAATGCGGTAGGCCAGCATTGTTGCGGTCTGTACTTCGATGAAACGCTCTGCCCATTCGAAGCGGGCGGCCTCATACGTTGTCTTTGGAAGTTCCTCTCCGTGCTCGCGTAGCCATGTCAAATTACGCTCCACTGCCTGGCGAAGCCCGATCGGTGTTCCGATAGAGGAACGCTCGAAGTCCAATGTTGTCGTACCTACGTACCAGCCCCGGTTTACTTCCCCGATGATGTTTCTAGCAGGAACCCGCACGTCCTCAAAGAACACTTCATTGAAGTCGTGGCCTCCCGTCATATTGACAAGTGGACGAACTGTAATCCCCGGGGTCTTCATGTCGAGTAAAAAGTAGGTGATGCCTCTGTGCTTTGGCGCATCGGGGTCTGTTCGTGCCAGCATGAACATCCAATGTGCTCGGTGAGCTAATGACGTCCAGATCTTTTGTCCGTTGATCACGTAATCGTCCCCATCACGAACGGCACGTGTTTGCAATGAGGCTAAGTCTGATCCGGAGCCCGGTTCGCTGTAGCCTTGGCACCATTCCACCTCGCCGCCGAGGATCCCGGGAATGTGCTCCTGCTTCTGCTCTTCGGTACCGTGCTCAATAAGCGTTGGGCCAAGCATCATTAGTCCGAGGCCGCCTAGTCGCGGTGCACCAGCTTCTGCAAACTCCTGACTAAGGATGAACTGGTCCATTGGCTTCATGCCGGCTCCGCCGTACGCTGCTGGCCAGGCCGGTGCGATCCATCCCCGCTCCGCTAAAGCCACCCTCCATGCTTCCCAGAGTGGCTTTTCTTCTTCGGGGCTCCCCATGGGGTATTTGCCTCGAATTTGGTCTGGAAGGTAGTCGCGCAGGAAGTCTTGAACCTGTCCGCGCCATTCTGTTTGCGCCGGGCTGTCTCGAAAATCCATCCGTAGGCCTCTCTCCGGAGTCGGGGGGAAGCTATGATCCCCTAGTTTATTAGAGCGAAGAACTAGCATAGCCCGCCCCCTTCGCTACCGCTATTCCGCTGACTTTTTTGAGGCAATGTGCCTAGAGCAAGGCGGTTTGTGTCCAGGCTTTAGGCCCAGTTTGGCGTTTGGGGATGGAAGGTAATGAAAATATTGAAGTTGCGCAGGTCGTCCTTTGAAGTCTGGGGATTCTGCGCTACATCTCAGGAGGATCTTCTTTGGGCTCATTCTTTTCCTACGAACTGCTATTGCGAGCAACACCACCTTCCGGTATGAATGCGCCTCTGATTCCGAAATAATTAACAACGTGGTTCAAGGGGGAACACATGGCAGAAGGTTATTGGGGAAAGTACTGGCGTCGTCGGGTTTCGCGGAGGCGTGTCTTAGCAGGTGGTGCAGCTGTCGGGGCCGGTGCTGCAGCGCTGGTCGCTGTTGGCTGCGGCGATGACGATGATGACAGTGCCCCTGCTTCTGAAGCTGCTGCCACAGAGGCTCCTGACGAGCCAGAAGAGGCTGCCGAGGCTACGGCTGCTGCCACAGAGGCGGCAGAGACCATCCAGAGTGGCGGCACCTTCCTGCACCAGAAAGCTGCGCAGAATACAACCCTTGATCCATCTGTCACCGTTACAGATGCCACTTGGACAGCACTGACCTATAACCACCTTTTGGGCTATTCCCTTGTTGAGGAAGAGGCCTGGGGCGATGCGGCTACAGGTTGGGAGCAGCCCGACGCTACGACTCTTGTTTTCAGTCTAGAAGAGGGCTTGAAATTCAATCCCGAAGCTGCTGATGGCCGCGACATGACTTCAGAAGATGTTGCCTTCAGTTACAGCCGTTTCCCAACGAGCCTCTCCGAGCTTGGTTCTGAAGTGAACCAGCTGCAGTGGGGTTGGATGGGTGTGGACCGGGGTGCATCTTTCGAGACACCCGACGCTACTACCCTCTCCATAAACCTCGCTTTCCCCTGGGCCTCTGCAGTTCCTTCTCTTGGCTCAAGCGCGATGGCGATTGTTAACCGCGAGTTGGTCGAGGCAAATGGCAGCCTCGTCGATGTACCGAATGCAGGCAGCGGTGCCTACATGTTCGACACCATAGACGAGACCGGGAATACCTATAAGCGAAACCCGAACTACAGGGGACATTCCAGTGCTCGGGGTCGTTTCACTGCTGATATGCCTTATATCGATCGCTGGGAGGACTCAATTATCGTCGACCAGGCCGCCCGCGAGGCGCGCGTGCTTGCCGGTGATTCCCACGTCCTTGGAGCTGTTGACTCGATTCAGGCGCAGCTGTTTGAAGGCGAGGAGAACGTCCAGATTATCGAAGGGCCTGCGAACGACCATTCCATTATGGAACTGGACGCTTACAAGTGGGCTCCGCACCCGCTTCTTCGCGAGGCTGTCTCTCTTGCAATTGATTGGGAGGGCATAATCGATGTTGTCCTAGACGGTGAGGGTGTTCGTGGTGCTCCCGTAGGCCCTGCCTTCTCCCAGGTGCTTCCTCAGGACGAGATTCGGGAACTCCAGCAGTTTGATCCGGCCCGTGCACGTGCTCTCTGGGAGCAAGGTGGTGGTGACGACGTCTTCCCTGATGGCTTCGTAACTGTCATTCCGACGTTTGCATCAAATACGCGCCTGATCGAGTTCATCGTTCAGAGTCTTGAAGAGAATCTTGGTGTTTCCACCACGCAGGAGCCAGCAGACCTTGCGACCTATGTGGCCATGGCTACTGCGCCGCCTAGCGAGAAGATATGGCACTACTTCATTGCGGGTGAGAACTCACTCTCAACGATTCCTGACTACAACGCGTTGACCCATTACGTGCCTAACGGATATGGGGCAATCTTCGGGGGTCTCTACACCTTTGACCACGTACTCTCGGCCTACTATCCGGACGAGATCATCGAGGTCACCAATGAGATTGGCACTGAGCTTCAGGGTCGCTACGACAAGCAGGGCGCAACGGTTGATCCGGAGGAGCGCAAGCAGGTCCTTCAGGACATGCAGCGTTATATCTTCACCAACTTCTGCTGTGTGCTGCCTCTGCCAGTTGCTTCTGTTCAGCGCTACGCTATGGGTGCGGCTCTTAGGAACGTACCTCCTGTACCCGATATCGCGAACAACGCTTCGATGGGATACAGGCGTGCTCAGAACATGTGGATTAGTAGCTAACTGGTCTTAAAAAGATTAGGAAGGGCCCATGTGGGCCCTTCCTAATACTGTTTAGTGGAAGTAGGAGGGTGGCGTAATGGGGGCATATGTCGTCCGTCGACTCCTGATTATTCCCTTTACCCTCCTGCTGATATCGGTAGTTGTTTTTATTTTTATGCGTGCGGTTCCTGGTGATGCCGCAGATGTTCGTTGCGGAGCCGCAGGGAATTTCGATGCAAAGTGTTTCGAAGTTGTTCGCGAAGAGCTTGGTCTGAACGAGAACAAAGTTGGGCAGTACTTCAAGTGGCTGGGCGACATTGTTCTCCGTGGAGACTTTGGATATTCCCTTTCCCAGCGCAATCATGTGAATGACGAGTTGTTGGAACGGATTGGGAAAACCGCCCAGATAGGCGTTTTGGCTATCGCCTTCACTCTTCTGATCGGGGTTCCTGTTGGGATGGTCTCTGCGGTAAGGGCTGGAAAGTTTTCTGATTACGTGCTGCGATTCCTCGCGGTAATAGGTTTGTCGGTTCCTGGCTTTTGGATAGCGACATTGATAGTCATCTTCCCGCCTGTTTGGTGGGGAATGAGGATAGCGCCCGACTATGTTGGTTGGGGGGATCCGCTTGGGCACTTGCGGGTGATAGCTATCCCTGCCTTCGTCATCGCGCTTGCGGGTGGTGGAACCATTGCCCGTATTGTTCGTTCATCGATGCTCGAAGTGCTCCGAAGCGACCAGGTGCGGACTGCGCGAGCCAAGGGGTTGAGGGAGTTCGCTGTTATTTCCCGACACGTATTCCGTCCCTCAATGATTGCTCTCTTCACGATTATTGGCCTCCAGTTTGGGCTCGTTCTTGGCGGCTCCGTAATCATGGAAAGCATTTTCAATATTCAAGGCATAGGACTTTGGGTTCTCTCGGCTAGTGTTGAACGTGATTTCGTAATTATTCAGGCAGTATCAGTTGTCTTTGCTTCTTGGTTCCTCCTGATCACCCTAATAGTCGACGTAGCGTATGCGTGGATTGATCCACGCATACGCTATTGATTGGAGTCGCAGCTATGACAAATGCTGAAGAAGTTGCTGGCTCCCTGGGTTTTGAAGCCAGGCCGAACGTTTTGCAGAGAAGCCTCAAGGCTCTTTGGCGTTTCGCACGCACCCAGCCCTTAGGTACTTTTGGCGCAGTGATCATACTTCTGTTGGTTGTGGGTACTGTTTTCGCTTCAGAACTCAACACTGTGAATCCAAAGAAACCTATTCGGGAATCATCAGCTCTTGAAGCTCCGAGTAGTGAACATTTCTTTGGGACAGATCGAAGTAGGCGGGACGTATGGTCACGTGTGCTCTATGGCGGACGACCAACTCTGCTCATTGGTATCGGAGCCGTTGGGATCACTATGGGTGCGGGGGTAATTCTCGCTCTTGCGGCAGGATTCCTTGGAGGCCTGGTCGACGCAGTTGTTTCCCGCATAATCGAAGTCATAATCTCGGTGCCTGCCATTCTCTGGCTATTAATGTTCAGCACCGCCTTTGACCGCAGCGTTCAGACTCTAATGTTTGCCGTTGCCTTTACCTTTACGCCTGTTGCTTTGCGTCTTTTCCGTGGCAATGTAATTCAGGAACGGTCGGTCACCTATGTTGAGGCTGCTCGTGTGATAGGGGCTTCCAGTGCCCGCATAATGTTTCGGCACATACTGCCGAATCTAGCACCTTTAGTGATCGTTGCTGCGAGCATTACTATTCCTGCTGCGATGCTCTCAGAGGCGAGCCTAACTTTCCTTGGTCTCGGCCTTGAGCCAGGTACTCCCTCGTGGGCCCAGGATCTTGGACCCGGCAACCGCCCCTTCTTCCGCTTAGCGTGGTGGCTGGTGATCTTCCCTGGTGCAGCCTTAGCGCTTGCAGTGCTCTCCTTTAACTTCTTTGGCGATTCCATCCGTGACGTGCTAGACCCTCGCCTGCGCGGCTCAGGTCTCGTTTAAGAAGCCAGGCCCTACTTGTTGCGGGATGCCAAGGGTAAGAGTTGAGAGTGCCTAAAATCTCTAGGCTTGACTTTCAAGCGAGCGCAGCATTGCGCCGCCATGGTGGTAGTCAACCTCTAGCTGCACTTTGCCCGCATCGTTGAATTCTAGGTAGGTCATCCCGTCTGAATACCAACGCTTCCCGTTATGAGCCGCGCCTAATGCGTCGCTCGTTACCGTGGCGCTCATGCGCCAGGTGAAGGCAACCCCGTCATCGGCCGTCCAAAACTTGTCAGGGATTAGCTCCAGATCGGGAGCTCCTTGCAGGCCTGCTGCAAAGAACGCACGAATTGCGGGCCAACCTACCTGGTCATCGCCCGCAACGATGTCGCGCAGGATGGCATCCTCTGCCAAAAAAGCCCCTGGGGCGTCGGCGTCTCCGCTGCTCCATGCTTTGAAAAGAGCGATGGCGGTATCGATTTCTGGTTGTCCTGCCATTTTTGGTGTCCCCTATTTGCAATTGGTTTATTAGTTGTTTGATTTGCCGATAATAGCTGAGAGGTGTTGGACCATGGAGAGCTTTAGAGCGGTTCCGATAGCCGCCATGTTGGGTGCTGGGTTCGCCCCCGTGATGAAGATACGCAGCGCCGATGTGTTTGCACAGGCTCCCTTGAAGTGGTTGAAAACATCCCAGTAGGCCCAAGTCTCTTTGGAAATCACATGGCTTGTTGTTTCCGCGATGTACTCGCGCCACGCCTGTGGCTCCATTACTCCGCGACCACGCATCCCTCCAAGGAATAGCCAATCTTCATTCGGATCCCCGATGTGTGAGAACTCCCAATCTGTGAAGGCTTGTACTTCGTCGCCTTTGTGGATGAAGTTCAGGGGTCCTGGGTCGCCGTGAACCAGGGTGAGCTGAAGGTTCTCGGGTGCATTCCGCTTCAGCCATGTCGCCGCCTCTTCTAGAAGTGGTTCGGGTAGCACCCTTCCCCACCGATGAACCTCCATCCAGCGGTCAACCTGTTGGTGCACTCCGTCTAGCGGGATTGAGGGAATGCGAGGGAATGGGATTTCCTTTCTACGCCAATTCATTTCGTGCAGCTGATGGAGCTTAATCACGTAGTCCCGTAGGGCTGCATCGTTTGGTGGGCCGCTGCTTCCCTCTACCCAGTCCATCATGAAGAACGGTGTGCCAATTACCACTGGGTCGAACTCCACCCACCGTATGTGGGCTACGGGGAACTTTGCTGCCCGCATCGCCCGCATCGTGCGAACTTCGTCCAATGTGTTTGTCCCAAACATGCCAGCCTGCTCAACCCTTAGCGCGAAAGACTTTTGGATAGTCGTTCCTTTGTGGTTGTAACTTGCATTGATGCGGAACATTCCGCGAGAGTGGCCGATAGTTATTCGCTCTAGCGGCCCCACCTCTACCCCATCGTCACTAGAAAGTTTGGCTGAGAGGTAGGCGGCTATCTGTGGTCGTGCCACCTCAACGTTCAACACTGCGTGGCCTCCCTCCGAATGACAGCAGCATGGGCATGGTTTCGTTGAGGTTCTCTGTCGCATGCTGGACTATCAGCGGCCGTAGCTCGGTTCGGATAGCCACTGCTGCTTCAGAGTTGTTAGCCACGGCGTGGCTTAGCAGTCGACTAGCCTGGTCCAGAGCTTTGAACCCTCGTGTTTCGCCCTCGCTGCCATCTATCACCGCGTCTAGTTCAGGGTGGTCATGAAGAAGGCTTCTGATAACGGTATCTACTGCATCTATCTGTTGGTCGATGTTCTCGTTCCCTGAGAGAAGGAGGCGAGCATATTCCAGCGTGCCCATAAGTTGGCTTGCTGCGGCTCGTGCCCACGTGTCTTCGAGGTTTGGAAGGAGCTGGTTTTCGATTGTGTGAAGGGCTCCAGCGAGCACATTGTCGACTGTTGGTCTCTTTGCCTCTGGCATCCTTTTGTCGTTAGCTACTGCGGATTGCCGCAGCAGCTTCTGCCTCTCGTGCGAAGTCCCAGCCACCACCCCACAAGGGGTCTTTGGGATCGTCTCCGATTTGTTCCATGCCTTCCTCCATAAACCATTCAAAGGTGTGGGAGTGTCCTGTGCGGAAGTCGTACTCATTCTGGAAGCCCATCAGCGTCTCTGCTTTCTTAATGCTGAGGACGGAGTGGTGCATTCTTCCAAAAAGATGTCCGAATGCTGGCTTTTGCTTCAGGTTGTCCCAGTTAAACCCCCACTGCGATAACTGGTTCTCCGGGATGTACACGATGTCTGCTGGCTTACCGACAATGTCCGCAAGTGTTTTCACGTAATACTGTGTAGTTACGGCTTCGTTGGTTAGGTTGAAAGCTTCGCCTATGGCAGCGTCCTGGCCCGCAATGTCTATCTGGAATCGCACCAAGTCGTCCACATGTCCGTACGAACAGGTCACGAGTCCCTCGTGCGGAATTAAGATCGGTAAGCCCCGCAGGAGCCGCAGGAACATCGGCGCTTCCATGTCGTAGATGTTGTTGTTTGGTCCATAAATTGCAGCCGGCCTAATCGCTGTGACGGGGAAGCCCGTTTTGCGGTGCTGTTCGAACAACCGTTGTTCGGTGTAAGCCTTGAAACCTCCGTAGGTCTCTCTGGGTTCGTCCGTGTAGGAGTTTGTCTCGGGCCATGGCATGTTCCCTGAGGGCTTGTAGCACATGATCGAGCTGCAATAGATGTAGTGTCCGATGCTTCCGTCTAGAAGTTCTAGAAGAAAGTCCAGGTCTGACTTACCCGCTACCATCACAAATCCGGAGATGTCGAAGACTGCGTCCCACTCTCGTCCGCCCAGGACTGCCTTCATCGAGTCGTTGTCTGTTCGATCGGCGATAAGCCGTTCTGTCCCTGGTGGAAGGTCTACTGAGGTGACGCCTCGGTTTAGAACCGTAACCTCGTGACCCCGAGCAGCAAGCGCTCGTACCGTCCTGAGTCCTACAAAAGTTGAACCGCCGAACACAAGCGCCTTCATCGCCATCCCTCCGTTTGGCTCACAGTTTTGTTTTATAAATCTATTATTCGAAGACCACTGCTTCGAAGTGGGCTAAGCCTAAAGAGTTGCCACTGCGCAGCAGAGTGAAGCTTTCTGCCCAGGCGTGGTCGAACTCACGCTCGGTACCGTCCGCTTCCACGATTTTCTGCGGGTGTGATGCGTCCCAGACTTCGCCTTCAGCATGATACTCGCCGCGCCAAACACCTTGTCCCAAACCGTCGTTGAAACCACCGAAGTATCCCCCGCCTTGGCAGTACACCCACCCGAGATCTTCCAGCTCGTATTCTCGCCGAGTGCCCTCTTGGTCGGTCAGGCTGAAGCGTCCTGATTTCAGTCGCTTAGGCCCGTCTGAATAAAACTCCAGGTCGTGGTCGATTTCTGTGACTTCCAATTGGGAGTCTGATAATAGAATGGCGCCCTCCTGCTGCAGGCGCTCGCCGTCGTCACGATCCATGATTTGGTAAAAGCCACCGTGGTCGGGCATCCGAAAGAGAACCCACTGGCGCAGCCCTTTTGTGGTCTCTTGTGGGGATTGCGGGGGCGCCCCATGGTCGCGGGGCCCTCCACGCCCAGGCATCGAGCCCCAGGAGTGGTTTCGGAAGAAGAACCACTTGTCGGCCGTCGCTTTGTAGGTCTCTCCTGCCACTGTTACGGAGCCCTCAACCGTGCCCACTACCTCGTATACAGCCCGTGAGCGGTTGAAACGCCCCCCCTCTCGAACATATGAAGGAGTGTCTTCATATGGGACCGAAGTTGTGCGGCAAGTAAGGTCACAGGAAATTCCGTATTCGTTTTCCTCTAGCACCAAACGTACTGTCTCCATCGGTTCTACGATTTCGATTCGTAGTGGTCCGATTCCAATGGTGTTCACGTCTGACCGGAGTCGTCGGGAAAGTCGAATGTTGTGTTGCTTCCCCTCATGACGAACGCACAGAAACCCATCGATCACATCATTGTTTGTATAAAGGCGCACGAGCCCGATGAGTTGGATTTTTCCATCTGCATCGCACAGGCATATGTAATGGCCGTCGTTCCAGTGCTTGTCTGTAGCTGCCACTGACCCAAACGAGTCGGTGATCTGGTGAATTAGATACTCGTCGAAATTGGTTAGCAGACTCTCACTCACGCTGTTCCTCCTCGGCGCTCCCTTCTAGGTTAGCTGTGGGCCACCTCAACTAATGGCGCAAAAAAGTCCACTTGGTCGATCCAATTCTGTGAGCTGGGGCAGGGCTCCCAGAATCCCGTCTCGATAATGATGTGTTCTATCCCTGCTTCCTTTGCTTCTTCTACCTTGGGCTTCATTTCCTCTGCCGTGCCACTCCAGGACATCGGTCCGAAAAAGCCACCGTGCCAAGGTTCGACGCCCGCCATTGTCGGATTCGCAAAGATACGCATATAGCTCTTTAGCGGTCCCCGCCCAAATTCTGCAGCCATCGCGTTGAGTCCTGCGAGGCCTTCCATAACCATCTCAGGAGGTGCTCCCGCTGGGTTCCAGGCGTCGGCTAGTTCTGCGACTCGACGCGCACCCTGCGGGTTGCCTCCGCCACCCATCGCGATCTCTATTTGTGGCTCACCTGCCGAGTTTCGCTGTAAGGGCTTAGGTGAGCTATCGCATTTTGGCACGTCGAAGAACTCGCCATGATACTCAACCGGATCTGGCAGCCAGCATGCTTTTAGTGCTCTCACGAAGTCAGTCATTCGAGCCCCACGCTGCGTGAAGGGTGTATCCATGTGGTCGTACTCGTCCTTGCTCCAGCCTAGACCAAGACCAGCAACTACTCGGCCGCCGGAGAGAATATCGAGTGTTGTTAGGCGCTTAGCTAGTAACAAGGGGCGGTAGTACGCCGTTACCAGGATCGATGTTCCAATCTGCACGCGCTCTGTTGCCGCGGCCACGAACGAAAGCAGTTCGATGGGGGACAGCATGCAACGGTATGGATCGGGCATCTGGACTTCTTTGGGACCTCCTGCATAGCCCACCTGTGGGTCTTCCGGGACCATAAAGTGGTCCTGTACCCATAGTGAGTCAAAGCCGGCAGATTCGGCATTCCTAGAGAAACCTAGCACCGCTGCGCGGTCCGCGTGGGGGTTTAGCTGGGGCAGGCAGAGTCCAATCTTCATGTGTGGGTTCACCGTCCGTCAGAATCGCGCGCAGTCTACCCGGTTTCTGAAGCTAGTGATGGCGTCAACTCCACCTCTCCTGAAAGCTCGGTCTTAGAGAGCTTTCAGGCAGTGTAATTACGATGGGAAAGCAGGATTCCAACTTCCGCTTGTTTGCCAAAACGCGAAAGCTTTTCTAACTGGATGTCCCTACCCCTTACCCTCGCCATCCGTAGACTCTTTTCCTAGCTCGAGTTTCGGGCAGGAGCGATTTGTATGGGACTCCTTGATGGTAAGAAGGCGATTATTTTGGGAGCTTCGAGCGGCATAGGTTGGGCTATTGCCGAGCGCTTTGCAGAACATGGTGCTGATCTAATTGTTGCCGCTCGGCGCCTAGAAAACCTCGAAAAGCTTGCTGCCAAAACAGGTGCCACTCCCATCCGCTGCGATGGTCGCAACTATGATGAGCTTAAAGCTCTTGCCGATGCTGCTGTTGATAAGTGGGGTGGTCTAGACATTGCGGTTAACTCTGCAGGCATAGTCCGCTTCAACATGATTCGAGACATTACTCCCGTAGAGCTTCATGAAGTCGCCGATATCCAGTACTTCGGTTTCATCTATTTCATGAAGCATATGGGGAATGCTATGGCCGATAGCGGTGGGGGCTCTCTTATTAACATCACATCCAGTACAGCTATCTCCATCCCACTTGGGCTCACTCCTTACTCCGCTGCGAAGGCTGCTATCAACTTTGCAACAAAAATAGCCGCTCGCGAGTATGGACCTGATCAGGTTCGGGTAAATGCGGTTGCCCCTGGTTTCGTACCTACGGCTATGAATGGCTACGGTGGTGAAGGTACCCCCATTGATGAAGCTCGGGTGGACCTTCCCGAAGACTCTTCTTCGGCTAAGGCGTTCATAGAGCAGACACCACTCGCCCGAATTACCACAGTTGATGATTGCGCCAATGTTGCTCTAGCAGTGGCCAGCGATCTCTTCAGCGATATCACTGGGCAGGTAATTCCGGTTGAAGGTGGAAACCACCTCCTACGGCTTCCGTAGGAGTTACTCTGTCAGCCAGCCTCCGTCTACATTCAGGTAGACCCCGTTGATATAGCTTGCTAGCGGCGAAGCAACGAACGCAACCGAATTTCCGATATCTTCCGGTACCGCCCAGCGTCCCGCTGGGATGCGCGCAATGCGGGATGCGACTGCGTCACCCAGTGGCTGGCCTGAGCGGGGGATTGGTGCGGTTGAGTCGATTGGTGGTGGATCGCCTGGATTCACCCAGGTTGCGCCTGGGGCTACTGCGTTAACTGTGATGTTATGCCGCCCCAGTTCTAAAGCAAGTGTTCGTGTGATTTGCACGACTGCTGCTTTTGAACCGTCGTAGGTGACTCCTACGCCTGGTGAAACTGCTTGTGTTGATGCGATGTTGATGATGCGTCCCCCGTTTCCTGCGGCCACCATCACCCGAGCAGCAGCTTGGCATCCAAAAAAAACACCATCAACGTTTACTGACCATAGTGTGCGCCACATTTCTGGAGTGATAGTCTCGATTGCTCCTCCGTACTCGCGATACACGCCCGCGTTGTTCACGAGGATGTCGAGGCTGCCCTGCTCGGCTACTATCTGGTCGATTGCAGCATTGAACGCAGTTTGGTCTGCCACGTTTAGTGGCAGTGCTTTAGCTCCGAGTTCTGCCGCTGTAGCTGCCGTTGTGTCGGGGTTTATATCTGAGACGACTACTGTTGCGCCGCATTCGCCGAGAACCTTGGCGATCCCCTTCCCTATGCCTTGGCCACCCCCTGTGATGAGCGCCACCTTGCCCTGAAGGTCAATGTCCTTACCCATGGCCGTTCCTTTCGCTGTTGTCGCCTAAGGATGCTACTCCGAGATTTTGCGCCGCTCGGACCATTTCCCATCGAGCGTCCGTTCGATGATCTTCCATTCGCCATCCCGGCGCTCAAATCGGTCGATATACGTGCCGCCGACAACCCATATTTCGCCTTCCGACGTGATGTGACTTGCATGCATGTAGGTTTGTGCTGTTGCCTGATCCCCGTCGAGATTGATCTCGTAGTTTCCCAGTAAATGCTGCGTGGAGGAGAACTGGTCCAGTGCCGCTTTCGCGTATGCCGCTGTTGACTCAGGACCCACGAGGTCGTCGGAATAGTGAACGATTGCATCTTCGCTGAAGCAAGTCATGAAACGCTGGTAGTCCTTCGCGTCCAGTGACGTTGCGTATCGGTCGATCACCTCAATAATTGCTTGCCGGTCGGCAAGCTGTTTTGTGCTTAGGCCCAAGCTTGTGTCCTCTCGAGTGGCTCTGCCCCTAGGGTTTGGGGCCAAAGCTCGAATAGCTCGTCAATATCAATGAAGGGGTCATCAAAACGGAGTGTCCGCTCTCGTTCTGGTTCGCTGTAAAGAGTGATTACATGTCCACGGGCCCCGAAGGTACGCCCGTTCACTGCTCCCCCAGCATCAGATGCCAGCCACACCGCGATAGGTGCCACATTTTTTGGATCTCGTGCTGTTCCCTCGGCTGATTCGCTAGGTGCTGGACCCTCCTGTTGGAGGCCTCGGCCTCTATCTGTCATGCGGGTTGAGGCTCCCGGTGCGATGCAGTTACAGGTCACACCATAGCGGCTTAGTCCTCTTGCATTCGATCGCATTAACCCGAGCTTACCCGCGTGTGCTGCTGAGTAGTTGGGCTGCCCACTGCTTCCACTGATGCCCGCGTCTGAGGTGAAGTAGATTATGCGTCCCCCTTGCCGTTGCTGGCGCCAGTGGATTGCAGCGAACTTAGTTGGTGCAAAGCACCCTTTCAGGTGGGACTTCACGGAGCCGTCCCATTCTTCCTCTGTCATATTGAAGATCATCCGCTCGCGTAGAATGCCATGAGCACAACAAAGAATGTCGAGTTTCCCCCATCGATCCAGGGCTGTGCGAACAAGTCCTTCCGCCACCTCCATTTCGGATACATCCCCGACCATTCCGATGGCTTCTCCCCCGGCTGCAGTGATCTCTTCGACAACGCTGTTTACACGGCTTGGATCGAGGCCAGTGCGTCCTTCTACGTCCGCTCCTGTGTCCGCTACGATCACGCGAGCTCCGTTCTCCGCATAAAGCTTCGAGACCCAGCTGCCAATGCCGCCGGCTCCGCCTGTGACAATCGCGGTTTTTCCTGCGAGGTGTTGTGTCATCGATGGATCCTCCTATGGGAAAGCGGGTTCGGGTGGGGTTAGGTTCCCCAGTGCTAGGGTGCGTGGCATCTGCTCGAACAATTCATCGATATTCCAGAATGGTGCCTGAGAGTAGATGGATTGGTCTCGGAAGGGTTCGCGCCACACTGTGAACTCATGGCCAGTTGTACCGATAACCCTCCCCGTAACGCTCGCCCCTTCGTTAGATGCCAGGTAGACGATCGCCGGCACAACATTTTTGGGATCCATACGGGTGCCCGTTGCTGCGAGGCTCGGTGCAGGGCCTTCCCGATCTACGGCTCTGCCCCGGTCGGTCATACGTGTTGATGCTGCCGGAGAAATGCAGTTTGCGGTAACCCCGTAACGTGTCAATGCCTGCGCAGAGGAAAGCATGAGCCCGATCTTTCCTTGTTGAGCAGCTGAATAGTTCGGTTGTCCCGCCTCTCCGCGTATTCCTGCCCCTGAGGTGAAGTAGATAATACGTCCCCCATCTCGACGCTCGCGCCAGTGAATGGAAGCGAACTTAGTTGGTGCAAAGCACCCCTTTAGATGGGCTTTAATTGAGTCGTCCCACTCTTCTTCTGTCATGTTGAAGATCATCCGTTCGCGCAGGATGCCGTGGGCACAGCAGAGAATGTCGAGCTTGTCCCATTTCTCCAGCGCTGTGCGAATGAGCCCTTCCGCTACGTCCATCTCGGATACATCGCCGATTGCTGCTACTGCCTCTCCGCCTGCTGAATTGATCTCGTCGACCAAGGCGTTGACCCGGCTTGGGTCCATTCCCATTCGCCCTTCCACGTCTGCGCCCGTGTCGGCCACGATTACGCGCGCCCCTTGCTCTGCGAAGATGCGACAGATCCAAGATCCCATGCCACCGGCCCCGCCCGTAACGATTGCCGTTTTTCCTTCAAGGTGTCTCGTCATAGCGCACGAAGGGTAGGAGGCATAGGGAAGAGCGTCAACGCTGCTGGGGCTCACTGAAGCTGCCGCCCCTATTATGGACGTATGTCTCGCCTCATCTTGCCGCGTCTGCAACGCGGCGATTACGCCTTTCTTACTTTGGCCGCAGCCATTGTTGTGGGAGATCTTCTAACGAAGTGGGCCATTCGAAGTTGGCTCGACCGTTTCGATGCTTGGCCTGACCCTGACTGGAACGTCCGGATTGTACATTTCACCAACACCGGGGCGGCTTTCGGCATCCTTGAAGGGGCCGGTCTACTACTGGTAGTTACCAGTGTGGTGGGTGTGGCTCTCATTCTGGTCTATTTCTTCAACCCTGGAGTGGTTAGCCCGGTTGTGCGGGCTGCTCTCGCTCTCATGCTGGGCGGTGCTGTGGGTAATCTCATTGACCGGGTTGATGATGGCGAGGTGGTTGACTTCATCAAGTTCCCTGAGTGGCCTGCCTTCAACGTCGCGGACTCGGCCATTACCATCGGTGTGGTCATCCTCGTATGGGCGCTCGTAATTCAAACACAGACCGGCCTGAAAGACGGCGACAACTCTTCGTGACCGAGGAGGGTCGCCTCGACGCTGTGCTCGCCACTGCCTTTCCGGATCTGAGCCGTGCACGTGTGCAGCGGCTTATTTCTAACGAAAGGGTTCTTGTGAATGGTGAGCCCGCCCGCAAGTCAACCCATGTAAACAGGGGTGCCAAAGTAACGGTCACTTTGCCTGATAGTGTTCATGAACCGTCTTCTAGTGGGCTCACCTTGTCCGTTTTGCACGAAGACACAGATCTCATAGCTATAGATAAACCGGCCGGAGTACTTGTGCATGATGCTCCTGCCGAGCCTGGTGCCCCGAGCGTTGCCCTTTGGTTCCTTGAGCACTACGTCAAAGAAGCAGCGGCTTTTGATGTGGAACGTCCTGGCATTGTCCACCGTCTGGACAAGCACACCAGTGGAGTCCTCCTCCTCGCTAAGAAGCCTTCTGTTCAGGCGGCCCTTAGCGCTGCCTTTGAGGCTCGCGAGGCCCAAAAGGAGTACATCGCTCTCTGCCATGGTGTCCCACAGCGTGATCGGGCTGTCATCGATGCCGATATTGGGCGTAGCCACTCGGATCGTCGCCGAATGGCGGTCACGGCTAATGGGCGTAGTGCCCAGACAGAATACGAGGTCCTTGCTTCTGCCCGGGAAAGGTCGTTCCTTCTCGTGAGACCTCGTACTGGTCGTACTCACCAGATCAGGGTCCATCTTGCGGCTATTGGTGCACCTGTGGTGGGAGATGAGCTCTATGGAAGGGATGGGGGTGGTCCCCGCCACCTCCTCCATGCTTGGAAACTAACCGTTCCTCATCCGCAGGAAGGGGAACTCACTGTAACTGCCCCGCTGCCACCCGACATGCTTACTGCTATCGACGGGGCCGACTTTACTGCTCAAGCTAAGCCATACACAGCTGCTTCCGCCTCCATTCGGACCGAGGAGACCGCATGACAGGATCCGTCCGTACTCGATTTGCTCCCAGTCCTACTGGGGAGCTGCATATTGGAGGTTTGCGCACAGCTCTTTTTCAGTGGGCCTTTGTGCAGGCTAATGGTGGGAAGCTCATTCTCCGTATCGAGGACACCGATCAGAGTCGCTATGTCGAAGGCTCGATCGAGAACATCATCGAGGGCCTACGCTGGCTGGGCATCGAATGGGATGAGGGACCTGACGTGGGTGGGCCCCATGGCCCTTACATTCAGTCAGAGCGCCTTGCGAAGTATCAAACCGTTGCCGGGGAACTGCGCGCCCGGGATCGTGCTTATCGCTGTTTCTGTTCTAGTGAACGCCTTTCGCAATTGCGCAAAGACCAGCAGAAAGATGGTCTTTCTCCTGGCTACGATGGTCGGTGTCGCGCCATTCCTCCTATCCAAGCGGAGGAGCGGGCGCTCACGGAACCTTCCGTTTTACGTTTCCGCATGGACCGGACAGGCGTTACTAACTTTCATGATCTTATCCGTGGGGACGTCACCTTTCAGAATTCTCTTCAGGATGACTTCGTCATTATTAAGACGGACGGATTTCCCACCTACCACCTTGCAATGCTTGTTGATGACCACGACATGGAGATCACGCATGTCATTCGAGCTGAGGAATGGCTTGCAAGCGGTCCGAAACATCTCCAGCTCTATGACGCTATGGGCTGGTCACCTCCTCATTTTGCCCATCTCCCCCTCCTTGTGGATGCTCAGGGTCGTAAGCTCTCGAAGCGTTTTGGTGACGTGTCAGCATTGGATTACCGAGACCGTGGTTACCTTCCCGAGGCTATGCTCAATTTCCTTACCTTTCTCGGCTGGTCGCTTGACGATAAGACCACTCATATTACGGGTGATGAGCTCAAACAGGCCTTTACTCTGGACCGCGTTGTTCCCAATCCTGCCTTTTTTGATGTCGAGCGCCTCGATGCCCTCAATGGCCACTACATCCGTTCCCTCAATCCGGAACCATGGTCTAAGAATGTGGCGGAGTGGCTCTCTCGTGATCTCCCTACAGACGTTCCTCGTCCTCTTGATTCGGCCCTCGTCTCTGCTTTAGCACCCCTTCTGCAGGAGCGCATAACCCGGCTCGATGAGGTGGCTACTCTGTCCCGTTTCATGTTCGGAGATCGTCCGGACTATCCGATGGACCTTCTGGTTGAGCGCATCGATGGGGATAGCGAGCTTGCTGCCCTTACTTTGGATGAAGCGCTCAGTGCCCTTGGTGACATTGAGCCACTGGACTGGGGCCTCGGGTCTGTAGAGGCCGCCATTCGCGGCCTGCAAGACAGACTCGATCTCAAGTTAAGAAAGTTTGTCTCTGTGCTTTACGTTGCAATTATGGGAGCACCGCGGGGTATTCCCCTGTTTGACTCGATTGCCCTCCTTGGAAGGGAGGAGGCCCTTATTCGGCTCCAAGGCGCTCGTAGCAAGCTCCCCTAGGATTAGCGCAGAGCTACCGTAGAGTCTCGCTTGCGGGGTAGCTTGAACCACGCGTCATCGCAAAAAGCGAGATCGTCATCGGTCAGAATTAGATCCGTCCCGCCAAGTGATTCTTCGATCTGCTCTTGATGGCTCGCTCCGACGATCGCAGAGGTAACTCCCTTTTGGGCTATCACCCAAGCAATGGCAGCATGCGTCAGAGATGTGTCCTTCTCTGCGAAGTATGTTCGTAGCCTCTCCACCTCTCGGAACTGAACGTCGTCCCAGTAGCGAGCTTGGTATCGGGCGCCCGCGTTTCCTAAAGTGAAACGTGTCTGCTCTCGTAGGTCTTCTGTGCCGGCGTATTTTCCCGTCAGCATCCCTCCTGCTAAGGGGTTGTAGGCGATAATTCCCACTCCTTCTGCTTGGCAGAGAGGTACCAGTTCATTCTCGATTTCTCGGAACAGTATGTTGTAGCGGGGCTGATCGCAGTCGTATCTGGCGATTTTTAACTGTTCGCTTGTCCCCAGTGCCCTAGCTAGTTCCCAGGCCTGGTAGTTCGAGCAACCGATGTATCGCACTTTTCCCCAGCGGACCAAATCGTCGAGTGCCTGCAACGTTTCCTCAATCGGAGTTTCGGGGTCAGGAAAGTGAGTCTGGTATAGATCGATATAGTCCGTTCCGAGTCGTTTTAGGCTTTGATCGACTGCACTAAGGATGTGTTGTCGGGAAAGCCCACGGTCGTTTGGCCCCTGTCCGGTGGCACCCCATGCCTTAGTTGCGAGTACAACCTGATCCCGGGGCTTTTTCGAAAGCCATTTCCCAACGATCTCCTCTGTTATTCCTGTGTCTTCACTCCCCATTGGGTAAGCGTCGGCCGTATCAAGGAAGTTCACGCCGGCATCCCATGCCGTGTTCATGATGCTCAGGGCAGCCTTCTCATCTGTCTGGAAACCAAATGTCATTGTGCCCAGACACATCGTAGAAACGCGTAGGCCTGTTCTTCCCATTCTTCGATACTGCATTGTCTGTCTCCTTTGCGGTGGTGCGTTTTAAGAACGCAGAAAAGGTGCTAGAACTAGAACCTCGAAGTTGGTTCACTGATCGGGGCTCTGACGTGAGTCATTGGTGTATATCTGCATGTCGGTTGCATTGCCTAGAACGATCCTGCTGAGCTGGATTGTGAGTGGAAAAAAGCGTCCCAAGTTTTAAAACAATACGATCGAGCCTCTTTATAGAATTGAGCAAAAGGCCTCTTCGGTATGCTTCATAGCAGGGGGATTTGTGGCAATAGCAAAAACCGGTGAGTGGCGCATGAATGCCTTCCTAGACCACGAGGACGATGCTGCCCTTATTGCGAACCCCATTCACAGTACAGAGTTTGCCCGTGTGCTGGGTTTCACCGGGCCGCTAGTTGGTGGTGCGACCGTTTGGGGCTGGAGTGTGAGTGCCATTCTCACAACTCTTGGTGGTGCTTGGCTTGATCAGGGCTGGGCCCGATTCCGTTTCCGTCAGCCGGTCTATCCTGGTGATGAGCTACGAATCACGCTAAGCCCCCAAAATGGCGATGCCTTCTTCCTGCGTATAGCTAACTCTGATGGAGTGGAATGCGTCCTGGGAGAGGTGGGGCTGGGCCCTAATCCTTCGCTTGTTAATTTTCAGTCTCCGAACTGTATGGACCCAGCTCCCCCCCCCGATCCGCGGCCTGAGCTCAGGGTTACCCCTTCCCTAGTAGGTTTTAGTTGGATCCCTATGGCAACCGATGCCTCCGCGGAAACTCTCCGTACTTACATGCAGCACAGTCACCGTTCGGAAGCTTCCCCTTTTGGGGGGAAGAGCTCCCTTCTCCACCCAGCATGGTTGGTGGGGAGAGCAGAAGCCCTAATGCGCCATAACTTCAATATTTCCAGCTCGATTCATACCCAAAGCGAAGTTGAGTTCCTTGCGGCTTCCCCACCTGGGGGAGAGGTCATAATCGGTGGGCATTGTTCTGCGCTCTACGAGCGCAAGGGCAGGCCCTTTGTCGAATTTGACTGCCTCATCCGTGGCTCCGATGGAAGAGACCTTGTCCGAATGCGCCACACCACCATATTCGATGCTACAGCAGGTGTTTCATGATTGAATCCATCGATGGTTTTGGCCGTTACTTCGACGGTGTGCATCGGCGTGCCTTGCGTGACCTTGCGGCTCTTCCTCCTGAAGCTGCTACCTGGACTCCCCCCGCCGTGGAAGGTGAGGTGGCTTGGGACATCCCCGATCTTGTTGCCCATATTGCTCGGTCTCGGGGCTTCTTTGTCGGTGTCTACCGCAACGAAGGCTGGATCATGCCTCCTGCACCCGATACCTCTTCCCCAGAACTGTGGGAGCGGGCCCTAGAGGAAAGTGCAGTTTCCTTACAGGATCGCCTTAAGGAAACTCCCGCCGAGTGGCTCCATCGCCGAGTGGATCTCATCGAAGGGGACGGAACCATTGCTGGTTGGCGTGTACTAATGATGCTTCTCGAGCATGAAGTCCATCACCGCAGCCAGATCGACACATATGCGGGTCTCAACGGTTGGTCACCCCCGGATATCTTTGGAATAAGTGCAGAGGGGCTCGCTGAACGCGAGGCAGTCCAACGTCAGTTGGTTGCTGAGCGAAATGATTAGGTTCACTTCGCGTTTCTTCGTTCTGCACTTTAGGCTGCGGTTAGAGGTGCGACATGAGTGTCATGGATGATTTCCGTCTTGAAGGTCACGTGGGAGTTATTACCGGTGGAGGTCGGGGAATTGGTGAAGGAATCGCCTATGCGATGGCCGATGCCGGTGCTGATGTGGTCGTCGCAGCCCGTCGGGAGGGGGACCTTGCCCGAGTAGTTGAGGGAATTGAAAAGCGGGGGCGCCGAGGGCTTGCTGTTCCGACCGATGTGCTAGATCGAGCTGCTATAGAGCGCCTTGTTGCCTCCGCTATCGAAGCCTTTGGCAAGATCACTGTGTGGGTCAATAACGCTGGTGGTAATCAGGACAGGGTCGTCCGTGATCTTGCCGAAATGCCTGACGCTGCCTGGGACGAGATGATCGAATTCAACCTCACGTCAGCTTTCTTGGGTATACGGGGTGCCATTCCCCACATGCCAGAGGGCTCCAGTATTGTGAACATTGTTTCTGGCGCTGCTCTTAATGCTGCTCCCCATACCGGGGCTTATGGAGCAGCTAAGGCCGGTGTGGTCAACATGACCATGACTTTGGCTCGCGAGCTTGCGGACCGCCGTATTCGTGTCAATGCCATTGCGCCTGGTCCTATTGTTACGGAGCAGTTCATGGAAACGTTCCCCATGACAGACGAGCAGCTTGAACGCTTTGGGAAGAGCCTTCCCACGGGCCGCTTGGGAGATCCTCTCGATATCGGTGCCGGTGTCGTTTACTTTGCTTCCAAGGCAGGTTCCTGGGTCACTGGCCAGACGATCTCTATAAACGGTGGACACGTGCCAGGCTCCATGGCTGTCGTTGCTCGTGGCTAGAACTAAATGAGAGCGTTAGCCAGCAGCTGTAACGCTCAGGGTTCTAAAGGAGGACTCTATGATTGAAAAACAGGAACTGGCGGACGGTATTCGCTTCGCTGGACGCCGTGCTTTCGCTGCTCTTGAGAATGTTCCCGACTTCGATCGCCAGCTTGCCCATGAGTGGACGACTGCTGATGCCTTTCGCCACATTGCCGCTGGGGCGGGCGCTCTTCCTGGTTTCTACGACCGCCTTGGTACTGGTGAGCTTGATGCGTTCACTGGTGACGCTGCTGCTGCCGGAAACTCTCAGACCATTTCTCGTATGGCTGAGCTTTCTCGCGAGCAACTAGGAGCAATGATTCTGGAGGGTAGTGAGGCTTCGGCTGCTTTTGTCGAGACGCTTGATGATGAGGACTTGGCCTCACCTATTGCTCTTGGGGATTACCGTATGCCCAAGGCTGAACTCGTCGCCCAAATTTGGATTCACCACCAGATTGCGCACGCATATGAGGCGAGCTACAGGTGGCCTCTCTAACCCTTTTTCGTTTCAGGAATCGAGAATGTGGTTCAGATCTATTGTCGCTAGGCGGGTGCGTAGACGTCTAACCCATGATCTTGCCATCTCTGTCCCCCGCCCCTCACCCATGTCCAAGATGGTCAGCACGCCCATTGTCTGTAGGGTGGCAAGGAGTCCCATTTGGTAGTGTCGGTGTAGGGCCTCGAAGGTATAGCCCTCCACGCCATGCTCTTCCAGGGCTTTGTGGTATGAATGGAGGACTTCAGTCTCGTCCTTAGTTGTTAAGTCATCGCTCGCCCCAGAGAGGAACCATGCAACGTCGTAAGCAGCTGGCCCACGGCGAATGCCCTGCCAGTCAAAGAAGATTGGATGGTCTCCTCGAAAGGCGAGATTGTCGAGCCTAAGGTCACCATGTATGAGTGTTTCGGGCGCCTCGTTGTGCATCTGCTCGATCGTTGTTATGCCATTCTCCGAAACCCACGAGATGGTGCGTGTGAAGTCCTCATCAAAGAGCTCGAAATGTCGGTCCTTGAATGTCTTGAGCATGTCGAGAAACATACTTTGTCGAACGCGGGAGTCTCGAGCTAGTGGCACTAGCCAGTAGCGATTTTCAAGTGCTGGGCTTTCCCATAGGGCAGCATGTGCCCGTGCCATCGAGGTGAGGACCATGGTGCATCTCTCCGGATCTGTGCCCGCAAGCTGGTCTCCGATCTTGGCATCTCCTAGGTCTTCGAGGAGTAGCAGGTACCTTCGTTTTCTGCGTCTTGCTGCCCAAAGGGCAACACGGGTCACTCGGGGAATGAGCCATTCCGGTGTACGGTTGGCTAGCCCTTTCACCTTCTCTTCCTCGTTGCGGATGGGGTTTCGATCGAAATCGCTGAAGTACAGGTTCGGTGTTTTAATCGGTACATCCCGAGAGAGCTCGTTGTAGAAGCAATTCTCCCTCTCATAAAGGCCGATAAGCTCCCCCATTGCCCGGTTTTCCAACCGTGGCATCTTTGCGACTAGCGTATCTGGCCCCTTCCCCCCTTTGTAGGAGAGCCGCAGCCGAACGATTTCCCCGATAAACCCTTCGCCTTCTCCTAGGATTTCTCGTTCCACCGAGGTCACCTCGCCAGAGAGCTCGAGGTGGCCCATCTCACGTAGGGTCTGGGTGAGCCAACGGCTGGTTAAGTCCTCAGGCTGTTCGGGAATATAGCGGTCCATGATTTCAACCTAACCCGCGCTCTCTTCGAGTAATTCATCTAGTTTAATATTGGAAAGGCGGGCTTTTAACCGGGCGAACCAGGCCTCCATTAGGGCAATACCTCGTCCATCCCCCATGTCCATTTGGTCTGTCGCTGCAAGGGTTTGCATAGTCGTTAAAAGTCCCAAGTGGTAGTCCCGCTTCAAGGCGTCGAAGGAGTATTCTCGTATTCCCAGTGTCTCTAATGTTTCCAAGTAGTGTCGAAGCAGAGCATCTTCTTCCTCCGTGGTTAGCTCGGGGCTTGCACCTGACAGGAAATACGCCACGTCATAGGCTGCCGGGCCACTTCGAACCAACTGCCAGTCGAAAACGATGGGCTTCCCGTTACGGAACGCAACGTTATCGAGGCGAAGATCGCAGTGGAGTAACGTCACTGGGGCTCCTAAGTACAATTGTCGTGCTGCTCGACTTCCGTGCTTCATAGCCCAAGAGAGAACCTCTAAGAAATCCCCGTCCAACAGGTGAGCGAATTGCTTCCGGAAGGCCGGCTGCGAGTCCTGGAACAGTCCATGCCGGATTCGGGCATCGGTGATAAGAGGAATGAGCCAGAAGTAGTTTTCGACATGGGAGCTATTCCAGAAGGCGGCATGCATCTGGGCAACTGCCTCCAGAACTTGAGCGCAACGTTCTGGTGAGGCTCCTTTGAGCTGGTCTCCTGGTTCAGCGTCCCCGATGTCTTCCAGAAGGAGGATGTACCGGCGCTTCTTCTGCTTTGAGACCCACTTTGCTAGCTGCGTTAATCGGCCTGCTAGCCGTCGGGGTGTGCGGTCTGCAAATTGTAAAAGCAACTTTTGTCGCTCTGAAGTGAGGTCTCGGTCGAAGGCGCTGTAGTACATGTGTGGCGTGGTCAAGGGAAGGTTGGTGGCGAGTTCTTCGTAAAAGCAGCTTTCGCGCTCATATGCCCCAAGCAGCTCACCCAGCGGCCTATTTGCTAGTTTCGGTATTTTTGCAATTACTGTCGCCGGACCATCTCCGCCCTTGTAGCTCAAGTGAAGGCGTGCGATGTCGCCTAGGAACCCCTCCCCCTCCCCTAGTATTTCGCGTTCGACCGACGTCACTATGGCCGTTGGCTCCAGCTCCCTGGATTGACGGAGAGCCTTAGATAGCCATTCTGGGGTCAGATGGTCTAAATGTTCGGGGATGGAAAGCGCCATAAGGAGCTGCCTTAAGCCTCTGATGGAGCAGCTTACCTGCCAATTTATTCTGGCGTGGCGCCTGTGTCGTCAGCACCGTACGATTTTGTTTCCCGCGTAATTTCGCGACCCACCTGCCTGGAGCCAATATGAAAGTTCTCGATGGCGTCTATCAGCTTCTCACGCCTTTCCCTCAATACGGTTACGAGGAAGCTAAGCGGCTTCGCGTAGAGCTAGAGCAAAAGCCCAGGGTCATTAAGGGCTTGCCATATGTCATGCCTTATCTAATTAAACATGGTGGCGACACTCTCCTTGTTGACTGTGGTTGGAACACTGATGTTGCCTACGCTGCCCTAGAGGAAGGTATGCGGGAGTGTGGTAGTCACCCTTCGGAGATAACGCAGCTTCTTATTACCCATGTCCACCCTGACCATTACGGGATGTCGGGTCGCCTTAAGCAGGTCTCTGACTGCCAGGTGATCATGCATGAGCGAGAGGCTGAGTTCATTGCGTCGCGCTATAACGCTCCACGCGGCCTTACAGACGAGATGGAACGCTATATGTCCCAGCACGGTGTTCCTGAGATGAAAGCCCCTGAGATGTCTAAGGGGTCGATGGATATGCAGGAAAAGGTTCCACCGGCAGCCGCCGACCGTAAGGTCCAAGGAGGCGAGATGCTGCGGGCCGGTGATTTTGAATTTGAGGTGCTTTGGACTCCTGGCCACGCGCCTGGGCATATTTGCCTATATGAACCTAATCGCAAGCTGCTCTTTAGTGGGGATCACATCCTCCCCACCATTACCCCTAATGTTTCGATGCACGCGCAGACTTCCGGAGATCCTCTTGGAGACTACATTCGCTCGCTTGATCTTGTTGCGGAACTTGATGTGGAACACGTTCTTCCTGCCCACGAGTTCGACATTAAGGAGCTCAAGCGTCGCGTCAATGAAATCCGTCTGCATCATCATGACCGACTCGAGGAAATGATGCGGTGCGTCGATGCAGGCGCCACAGCTTGGGATGTGGCCGGTCGCGTTCAATGGGCGACCGGAACCCTTGACGAATTTGAGCCGTTCGTACAGCGAGCTGCGGTTGGGGAAACTGTTTCCCATTTAGAGCATCTCTTCGAGGAAGGCCGCCTCTCTAAGGTGAAACTCGACGGTAAGCTTCACTGGATTCCCGTCTAGGATTTTCTTGGCAAGCGCCAGCGTTCATCGTCTGGTACCTTTTGGGTGTGGCAAAACAGGAATCAATCGAAGTTGAAGGGTTGGTAACGCAGGCCCTTCCTAATGCAGTCTTCCGCGTCGAGTTAGCTAATGGGCACGAAGTACTTGCTCATGTGAGCGGTCGCGTACGGCGGTACCGAATTAAGGTACTCCTTGGGGATCGGGTCCTCGTTGAGCTTTCCCCCTACGACCTCTCCAAAGGCCGTATCACCTATCGGTTCAAGTAGGCGCTAGGCTGAGGCCTGGTTTCATGCGGGGATCGCGCCCTTCTCCTTTAGAAGTGAGAACCACTTCCGGAACATGTCCTCCGTGTCCATACATTCTGTGAATCCGGCCTGACGGATTTTGATAGTGCTATTAAGAATCGGAAGGGGGGGGCGATTAGGCGCCCCCAGAACTGTATCTGTGTAAACGAGTGAGTTGAAGCCGGTGAATTCGAGAAGGCTTTTAGGCGCCGTCAGGCTGTACCGCTCGACCAGTGTTGCCCACTCGTTCTCATGCTTGGGCAAAGATTCCGCTAGTGAGATAGGGCGCGGCCCACCTGGTTCCATCCCGAGCGTCTCCGCGATAACTGGCCATACGTTTTCCCACATGAACACATCCCCATTCGTGAGATTGAACGTTTGACCCCAAGCTGCTTTCTCTTCTGTTGCCCAGGAGAGAGCGCGCGCAACAAGGTCTGCGTCGACCGCCTCTCTAAGAGTGGGGGCTCCTGGTCGGCCCGGGAAATATAGTGGATGGCCTTCTGCCCGAAGCAGCGCAGCGTATGCCCCGATCACTGGCACGGAATTCATGTGGTTTCCTGGTGCATCCCCGTAGATCACAGTTGGTCGCCACATGGTTAAGCCCCATCTTCCATCACCCTGTCGCTCCCTGAGGTAATCCTCCTGCTCAAAGTAAAAGTTGGGATGTTGCTGCCGGGGGTCCTTCTCTCGCAGTGGTACTTTCATACGGCTTGGTCCGATGCTCGGATGGTGGAGGCCGTAAGCCTTCGTGCCATGCAGCAGTGAGACATGTTCTAGGCCAGAAGCTGATTGTGAAAGGGGCTCGAATAAATTGCGCAGCATGCGTGCGTTTCGTTCGATTACCTCTGGGTCGACCCAGCCCGGCATCAACCCAGGGGTTTCCTGTAGGGCTGCGTAGACAAGGTGTGTTACTCGTGGCATTGCTCCAAAGACATGACGACAGGCTTCCTCGTCTAACAAGTCAACAGAGAGCAGTTCCGCATCCGCCGGTAATCCTGAAGGCACACGACGTGATATTCCTACAACTTCCCACCCAGGTAGGCTTGTAAAGTGCCTCACCGCGGCGTAGCCCACCAAGCCTGAAGCCCCCGCGATTAGCACTCGATTGGTCATCGCTCTTTCCTCCGGTGCTACGCCAGGTGCGTGCCCTGTACAGGATACCGAGCCTCCTCTAAGCCGTTGCCATCCTTCTTACGCAGGTCCACACTGCTCCCTAATAAGTAGGGGGCCTCCATGACTTCTCCCAACGTCCTCCTTGCCACGAAAGGGCATCCATTCCAACGGGAGCCCTTTTTTTCCATGTTCGACTCATTCCAGCAGGATGATGCTATCTCTGGATGGACGCATGTGGAGCAACCTGCGGCCCAGTTGTTCTTTCAACCTGAGCATGCCGCACCTTACGACGTGATAGTCGACTACAGCATGCCCGGACGGGGTATCGGAACTGCTGATCCCCCGCAGGCTCTTAAAGATGGGTATCGAGCCCTTCTGGAAGAAGGTAAGGGTCTGGTCATGATTCACCACAACATTTGCTCGTGGCCCGCTTGGGAGGAGTACGCAGAAATGATTGGTGGTCGCTTCTTCTATGATCCAGGCGAACTCCGTGGGGATCAGTGGCCGGACTCAGGCTATCTGCTGGCCGTCAACCACAATGTAACGGTTGTAGAACCGGAGCATGCTGTCGTCGAGGGGCTTGATCCTGAGTTCGAACTTCAGGATGAGCTCTATCTGGCCCCTTACTTCGAGGACAACGTTGTACCGCTCCTTCGCAGCGATTTTGAGTTTACTTATAAGAACTTCTTTTCACCGGCCCTTGTAGTGCACCAGCGGCGCATGTATGAGCGAGGGGACTGGACCCATCCACCCACTAGCAACATGGTTGCGTGGGCCAAGAATCACTACAACAGTCCTATTGTCTATATACAGCCAGGAGATGTGCCCACCTCCTACAACAACCCCAATTACCGGAAGCTTTTATCAAATGCCATCAAGTGGGTTGCGTCGCCGGAAGCCCATGCTTGGGCCCGTAAGCGAAATGGCGTCGGGGTTTCCTAACTACCTAATAGCCCCGCTCCCGCCTAACCATGTTCGAGAGCGGCTCTCCGCGTGCGTATCGCCCAAGATTCTCTGCGAAGAACTCAGCTGCCCGGTCGAAATAGCCTTCTAGTGCTCCCGACCGGTGTGGGGTAACGATGACGTTGGAGAGGTCCCAGAAGGGGCTGTCTTCTGGTAACGGCTCAGGATCAAAAACATCTATCGCAGCACCAGCGATGCGTCCGTTGCGTAACGCCTCTAACAGCGCGGCCGTGTCGACCACTGCTGCTCGTGCAATATTCACGATAGCCGCCTCTGGCTTCATCATCGCGATCTCTTCCTCTCCTATCATGCCGACTGTTTCGTTCGTTAGAGGGATGCATAGATTCACGTAGTCCGATTCCCTAAGGAGCTGCGCCAGTTCACTTGATGGGAGAAGAACGTCGACATCTGGGGAGGAGTCTCCAGGTTGCACACTTCGGCGCGTTGCTATGGTGCGCATTCCGAAGGCACGAGCTCTTTGTGCAAGCTCTCGGCCGATAGCTCCCAGGCCTACAATCCCACATGTTTTTCCGTGTAGCTGGCCGGTGAAGCGAAAGTCCCAGTTGTGCTTTACCTGTTGCCGCATCGTGCTATGCAGGCCTTTTTCCAGCATCACCATCACACCCATGCAATATTCCGCAATAGCTACTGCTCCTATCCCGCTCATCGTAGTGATGGTGAAATCGCGCTCTAAGATGCCCTGCTCGATCAACTCGTCGAGCCCTGCGGTCAGGACTTGAAACCATTTCAGGTTTGGAGCAGCGTCGTGCAAAGAGATCGGGTCTAGGTGGGAACCGAAAAGAACTTCAGCTTTGGAAAGAGCCAGTGCTTGAGCGTTTGTCGGAGGAGGGCGTGGTGTGCCCTGTCTGAGCTGCTCGGTGGGGTACTCCAGTATATGGACGAGGGGCGAAGCGCCCTCGATAGTTGCCCTAGTCCGCTCGGTAAGCGGGAAGGAGACCACTACCGGAATTGGGTCTTGCCTCATTGATGCCCCTCGCTTCTTGTAAGTCTACTCAGCTGCTCCAGCTCGCGTTCCGGGCCGTCGTCGCGGACAATCTCGATGGCGATACGGTAGACCATCTGCGTGAGCTCTCTACCGAGACAGAAGTTTCCTTCTCTACGCCCCTTGTGAGGTCAAAGTGATTCCAGAAAATGTCCTTGCTGCTCTCCGTCAGCGTTTCGATACCCTTCAGGCTCCCGTGACGATTGACTACTTCCACCAGGACGAGAGTAGCCTGGTTGTCCCCGGTGCTCCGCCTAGTTCTCCTTGTCCTGCTTGCGGTCCAACCAAGGAAACACTTGAGGATCTCGTCGGTGTTTCTCAGAAGCTTCGCCTGGTTACCCACGACTTCAATGCTGAGTCTCAGCTGGTAGAGAATTGGGGGGTTGAACGCGTTCCAGCCATCCTCTTACGCCGAGGAGGTGGGGCTCCTCCGTTGCGGTACTACGGCCTGCCGGCAGGTCATTTTTTCGAGGTACTGATTGAGGTACTCTCCGCGTTCCCTGCGCCCCCCTCTCCTCCTGCCGCTCTTTCTGAAGTGCTCAACGGTCTTACCGAGACCTTGTCGCTCATCGTTGTTGGTTCAATGGGGCACCCTGCAGCTGCCCAGGCAGTAGCCAATGCTTACCAGCTCGCGCTCTATTCGAACAAAATTGAAACCGCTGTGGTGGAAATCGAGACCTTTCCGGAGCTTGTTCAGCAGAATGGGTTACGGGAGCTTCCTGCAACAATTGTTGCAGGAAAACATGGGTTTTCTGGAGTTGCCACTCCACTTTCTCTGGCCCAGTTCGGAGTAGAAGCTCAGCAGTCTGACTCGCCTACAGCCCCGCAGGTGGCCCCTGGTTCCTCGGTTGCTATTGGGGGAGAAGCCGGCGCAGAAACGCTTTCTGTCTCACAGGATGAGGAACACGAAGCTGAGCTAGTGGATCCTGCTGAAGAGAGTGTGGATGTCGCTATTGTTGGGGGTGGCCCTGCGGGCTTACAGGCTGCCCTTGTGCTTGTGCGTGCGCGGAAGTCAGTCGCTGTCTTCGATTCCTCGGCTCCGTCTCGTAATGCTGCTTCCCACGGTGTTCATAACTTCATCGGGTTTGAAGGCATGCTTCCAGAGGATCTTGCCAAGACCGCTTGGGAGCAGATCAATGCCGTTGGGGGTGCCTCCCTCCGCACAGCGGAGGTAACCAAGGTAGAGAAGGCCAATGATGGTGACTTTGTCCTGACCACTGCCGAGGGTGAAAAGCTTGGTGCCCACCATGTCATCCTAGCTTTTGGCCACCTTGACGCTTTGCCTGATATTCCTGGTGTTGCGGAGTGTTGGGGCAAGTCTGTAATTTCGTGCCCTTTTTGCGATGGCTATGAACATCGCGACCGCTCCTGGGGACTGGTCGTTCCTAGTGCTGGTGCAAAGGCAACCCCTCCCCTGTTTGCCTTCAATTGGACCGACAATATCAAGCTCTTCTTTGGTAATGGTGTCGAATTGCCAGAGGAGATAGCAAATGCGCTCAGTGGTCAGGGCATTGAACTCCACCAAGGTGACATAACATCGGTCAATCATGAGGATGGTTTGATTTCCAGCGTTACTCTTGCCGGTGGTGAGAATGTGCCCATCGAGACTCTCCTTTGGAGTCCCGATGAGTTGCCTGTTCCGCTTGTCGAGCGGCTTTCTCGGGACCTGGGCCTTGTTGTGGATAACGCGGGGTTCATCGCAGTTAACCAGTTGCAGCAAACCAACGTTGAGGGGATTTGGGCCGCTGGCGATGCCATTGCTTCTACCATGGCTCTTGATTCTGCTCGCTCGGGTGGTGCAGTTGCCATGCTCATTGTGCAGGGCTGGTTCGAAGAGCCTGCTCACTAGGAGCTGATTAAGCTTATTCCTAAGGTTATCCTTACCCTGGTCGCGTTGCCCAGGTACAGGAGCGCAGAGCCAGGAGTATTACTGATGACTCGAGAGCAGTTGGTAGAGATGTCTCGCCGTGAGGTGGAGAACTTACAGAACAACCGCATTGATCTCGCTGATGAGATTTACAAGATTCCCACCGCGCTTTATCACGACACTGAGCGATGGGAAGTTGAGGTTGATCGTATTTTTCGGCGTCTACCCCTCGCACTCGCGTTCTCTTCTGAGCTTCGTGAGCCAGGCTCCTATCGCTCTATGGAGATCGCGGGCATTCCTGTTCTCATTACCCGTGCTGAGGATGGGCAGGCCCGGGCTTTCGTCAACATGTGCAGTCATCGTGGCAACTACGTTGTAGAGGAGCCAGAGATAGGTAATACCCAGGTTTTCAGATGTAACTATCACGCTTGGACGTATGACCTAGAAGGAAACCTGGTATCCGTCTTTGACGAGGATAATTTTGGTGAGTTAGACAAATCGTGCTTCGGTCTTACTGAGCTACCGGCAGCCGAACGGTCCGGCATGATTTGGGTAACTCTAAAACCAGGCTCGAACGTTGATATAGACGCTTTTCTTGCAGGCTACGATTCCGTGCTTGATGACCTTGGCTTCAACGACGCATATGTAGTCGGTCGCCAGAACCTTGACGGCCCTAACTGGAAAGTCGCCTATGACGGCTATCGCGACTTTTACCATGTGCCAATCCTTCACCGGAACAGCTTTGGTCCCGACGGTCCGTTCCAACCGGACTATTACTCGTGGGGATCGCACGTACGTGTGATGTCACCGAAGGGGCACGAAAAGCTGGCTGACACACCCGAGTCAGAGTGGAGCTATGACGACATGACAGCGGGCGTCTGGACTGTTTTCCCGAACATGTCTATTGCAGGCAGTACTGGTTCTGGGTACATGGTTTCGCAGATGTTCCCAGGCAAGACTCCTGGGGAATCTTTCACTATCCAGAACTTCCTCCGTTTTGAGCCTCCTGAGGAGCAGGATCAGGAGGAGCTTGCCCAGTACATGGGCTTTATGGAGACGGTCGTCGGTGGCGAGGATTACTACACCGGTTTTCATGTACAGAAGGCCCTTGCCACTGGGGCAAAAGAGTTCTCTCTGTTTGGCCGCAACGAGGGCGGAGGACAGCACTTCCACAAATGGGTCGATGCTTTGGTCGATACTAATGACGAGGAATTGCCAGCTCTGCTTGAGCGGGGTGTCAAATAGCCTCCGTTGCCAGGAATGGCACCCTTGCCTAGGGTCTTTTCATCGTTGGAAGCGAAGGGTTTTACTCTTCTGGGTCACTAGCGTCTTTGGGTTCAGCATCTAAGGGAGAGCTGCTCATGTTGGTCTCTTCTGTTGCGAGTCCCTCGTTGCCCTGAGCTTCCGCTAGTAGCTCCTCCCTGCTTCGCATTTGGACGCGGGGCATGAACAACCCTATTGCAAGGCCCACAGCGACAATTGCTACTCCCACGAGGAAGAGGTCGGTTACTGACTTGCCGAGCGCAAGCTGTGCAGCGCCGATTACGGCCTCAGAGGCTCCTGGGCTCTGTTTTTCGATGACAACTGTCAGGTTTTTCAGTGAGTCGGGACTCAACAGCCGTTGTGGATCGTTCAGCAGTTGGCTAAATTCCGGCGACACCCCGTTTGCAAGGTTCGTTTTGAAGTTGCTTGCCAACAGGGATCCAAGGATAGCTATTGAGAATGTCCCTCCGATCTGCCGAAAGAAGTTGACCGAGGCTGTTCCCACTCCGAGTTGGGAGTGTGGCAGTGCGTTCTGTACTGCTAACTGGAACGTGGGCATCCAGAATCCCATTCCGAGGCCTAGGAGGACCATGTAGCCCCGCGTGGTCCAAGCAGAGGATGTCTGTTCTAGCGTTGAGAGTAAGTAGAACCCGGAGAGTAAAGCTATACCCCCAAACATGGCCATCAATCTCAGATCTCGTCCCCTGCTCAGGAGTTGGCCAGTCACTACCGAGCCAGAAACCATGCCAAGCATCATTGGCATTATTACGAGGCCGGTGTTCGTTGCAGGGAAGCCCTGCACTCCGATAAGGAATAGTGGTAGGAACTGCAATGCGCCGAACATTCCTGCGCCCAGCACCATCGTTGTAAGCACCGAAATCGCGTAGACGCGATTTCGGAATAGGTGTAACGGGAGTACAGGTTCCTTCGCGTAGCGAGTCTGTATCAGAAATACTGCTAGCAATACAGCTGCTGTTGCTAGTGACGCGATTACCGGCAGCTCATCCCACTCGTATTGGTTACCAGCCCACGACAGGCCAAGCAGCATTGGTACGGTGGCGCCTACGAGTAGTGCGGCCCCACCCCAGTCGATAGAAGACTTCCTCCCCTGGTTTCTGAACCATGGCATCCCAAAGCCGACTAGGGCCAGGGCTGCTATTGCTACTGGAATGTTGATGTAAAAAATCCATCGCCAGGACAGGTGATCTGTGAGAGCACCGCCGGCTAGTGGTCCGACGATGCTTGCTATTCCGAATGTTGCCCCAAATAGTCCCAGCCAGCGTCCGCGCTCTTTCGGCGCGAATAGATCTCCTACTGATGTGAAGGATGTGGTCATGATGAGACCCGCCCCTACGCCCTGCACTGCTCGGAAGGCGATCAAGTAGGTCATATTCCCTGCTGCGCCACACAACCAAGAGCCGATTACAAAGATGATGATTCCGGCAAGGATGAACGGCTTCCGTCCATATATGTCCGAGAGTTTCCCTACTATTGGCACCAGCGCTGTCGAGCTCAGCATGTACGCGGTGAAGGGCCATACGTAAAGGTCTAGATTCCCCAGGTCTTCTACTATGCGTGGAAGTGCGACGGTCACGACGGTCTGGTCCAGTGCAGCTAGGAACATGGTCGAGAGAATGCCGGCCAGAACCAGTATCTTTCGCCGTATCGGTAAGTCCAGACCTGGGGGGAGTGCTCCTCCTTCAGCGCCCTGTGGTGCTGCGTCCATTCCCATCACGCGCATTAGTTCAGCCTTTGCCGTGCAAGGATGTTAGTCACCGAGGACTCCCAGGGTGCAGAGTTGTTGAGGGATTGAAGTGGAGGTGCTTGTAACTAGATCGACACTACAAGTAATCAACCCTATGTCCTATTCGCAATCCATCTCATTAGCCCCATCCCCTCGACCCGTACTAGGTGTTTCTCTACCGTTTCCTGTCAGGAGGATCCATGTCCGTTTCAAACCCTGCCCCTGATGTCTCTGTAACTTTAAATGGTCAAATAGCCACCGTTGAGATCCATCGACCTCCCCATAATTACTTTGATGTTGCTTTAATCCGCGCCATTGCCTCTGCCTACCATGCTCTTGACGACGAGCCAGCCATCCGAGCCATTATCTTGGTCTCGGAGGGGCGCTCCTTCTGCGCAGGTGCTCAGCTGGCTGGACCAGCTGAGCGTGCTGCTGCTGATCCCGAATCAAGCCCCTCACGGCGACCTGGGAGTGGCCATCTTTATCAGGAGGCGATACGTCTTTTGGAGGCTGAGACTCCTGTGGTCGCTGCTGTTCAGGGGGCTGCGATTGGGGGAGGTCTCGGACTGGCTCTTTCGGCTGACTTTCGTGTGGCTGCTCCAGAGGCCCGTTTCTCCGCGAACTTTGCTCGCCTAGGGTTTCACCATGGATTTGGCCTAACTGTCACACTCCCTGCCCTTGTAGGTCAGCAGAAGGCTCTTGATCTGCTTTACACCGGTCGCCGTGTGCGCGGAGAAGAAGCTTTCGACATCGGGCTTTGCGATGCTCTCGTACCTTTGGATGGATTGCGGGACAAGGCGAACGAGATGGCTGCTGAGATTGCCGGCTCTGCCCCTCTGGCTGTGCGGTCTATTCGCCGTACCATGCGCCGTGATCTCGCTGAGCGTGTTCGCATAGCAACGGATCACGAGTTGGTTGAGCAGGACTGGCTTCGGCAGACCAACGATTTTCGAGAAGGGGTTCAGGCTACTTCAGAGCGGCGTGCCCCCAAATTTACTGGCACGTAAAGGGTTGGTAGTGGTTAGACTCCTAGTAACTCTCCTGCCTTTGTATCCATCACAGCCTTGATATTGCGTTCCGCCATGACCGTGACTAGCGCTATACCTGTTTCGATCATCTCGTTAAACGCTTGAACCTCTTCCTCTGGGGCATCCGGTGGAGGAAGTTCACGTTCAGCCATGCCAGTCATCCCGATGATTGGAGCGTATAGGCTCCAAAGAAGGCCTAGCCGGTAATCTTCCCGGCATTGGGTTAGCGAGTATCCGGTTACCCCATGATTTACCAGGGCTGTGTGGTATTTGGAGAGAAGGTCGTCCTCCACTGCTTTGCGCTCGTTCGGGTCGAAGCCTTGGGAAATGAAGTAGGCCATGTCCCGCATACCCGATCCGTAGCCTGAGAGCTGCCAATCGATGAGCACGACCTCGTCAGGAGTGTCTTTCTCTCCGAAGAGAAAATTTTCGATACGAAAATCACCATGTACAAGAGTTGCTGCTGAGCTAGCTCCCCGTTCAAAAATTCCTGCGAAGTCTCGTACTAGTCTTTCTCCAATGGGCATGAAGTTGGGGTCTACCTTGGGAACGATGCGCTCTGCGAACATCTCCCAACCCCCTTCAACCAATGGTGTATTCAGCTCTGATTGCCGTTGGGAAGATGGCAGCCAGGAGGCTGCCTTTAGTCGGTCGCTTTCCCACCATTGTGCGTGGAGGCCGGCCAGCATCTCAACAATTTTGTCCGCTCGGTCCCGCGGTCCGGAGTCCATCTGGCTCATTGATTCAAGCTGGCTTAGGTCCTCCAGGAGCAGTGCGTAAGAACGCCATCCCTTGAAGGCCGCTCCATAGCAAAGGGGTACCCGTGCGGCGCAGTCCCCGCTCGCCTCGGGGTAGAAGTGCAGCTCGGTCTCTACTGCCTGTGCAGCCCAGGGCTTCAAGTACTCTGGGAAATCGACCGAAACCGGGAGCTTTACAACGAGGCTGGGTGGCGCGGAGTTGTCTGCCCCTGAGTACTTTGGGATTACTCGGACCGTCTCGCTGATATAGCCGAACCCGATGCCGTCTGTATTTACCTCTATCTCGGAAACATGGCCCTGAGGTAAGTGCCCACTTTCTCTGAGTGCTTTTGTTAGCCACTCAGCTGTGATTTCATGCCTGCCTCTAAGCGGTTCCATTTTTGCCTCCAACTTCGTGGGTGTGTGCCTTAGATAAAAGACCTGGAGTTTAGGTTTCCCTGCATAAGCTCCCTCTGGTGGAAAGCCATAGAGGATGTACGTTGTTCACTAAGAATCCAATAACGTGGTCTCTGCCCCGGTTTGCATGATCGATAGGTGGGACATAGGGGAGCCCGTGTCATGGGCACCGTGCCAGTGGTCCTCTCCTGCTGGTACAACTGCACAGTCACCAGCACTGATTACGTGTTCGCCCTCCCGGTCCCCTACCTTGCCGATACCTGCTACGACATACAGAACTTGATCGCTGGTGTGACGGTGCCAACCAGCTCGCCCCCCTGGTCCGAACTGCACTACCGAAACATTCATGTGCGCTGATGAGGCTCCTGTCAGAGATCGTGCCCATACGCGGCCTCCTTCAAAGATGCTCAGGTCGGTGCGTTCAATTGTGTCGCCATCGTCTGATTTAAGGATATGAAGTGTCATCGGCGTTCTCCTATTCCCGGCGCAGCATAGCTACGCTTATTCGTTTCCGTCTCCCTTTCCAATATCGAACGTTAGTCAGCGGTCAGCGGCTTTGCGTCCAATCGAAGAGGGTTTCTAGCGTTGGCCTGTTGATTTCGACTACCTATGACTCACTTATTCAGCGACGACTCGAGTTTGTCGTAGGCGGCCATGATGGCTGTGAATCGGTCCTCGACTGCTTCGCGCGTCTCGGGGTGAGTCACGATATAGAGGTCGTTTGCTTTAACAGCCTCGACTACTCTGGCTGCAATCGCTGGAGGCTCTTGGACGTTCGCTCCCACGATTCGTGGCATCTCCGTTCCTGGTGCTAGCTCGATTGCAGGTATTGGCTCCGTTGGCGGGCCACCAGCAGCTTTAGGCCGGTTACGGGCAGACTCACCAATGCGGGTGTTCACAACGCCTGGGCATAGCACCGAGGCTCCAATTCCCAGAGGCCTTAGCTCCTCGTGCAACGTTTCTGTGATACCGACAACCCCGTACTTCGCGGTTGTGTAGGAGATAACTCCGGGCGCGGCTAGTGGTATTAGTCCTGCAATGGATGCAGTGTTCACGAAATGTCCCTCATTCTGCGCAACGAGCTCCGGTAGGAATGCCAATACCCCATTCACCACTCCATTTAGGTCAACGTCGAGAACCCAGCTCCAGTCAGCCTCGCTCAGCTCTGGCGTTGGCTTGCCTGCCACTACCCCAGCGTTATTGCAGACAACGTGTATTCCTCCGAGGCCTGTCTTTGTTGCTTCAACCAGTCCTCGTACGGAATCGAGATTGGTAACGTCACAGGTCACAGCGATGGACTGCCTACCCATTGAGCGGATCTCTTCGGCTACGGTTTCACCGGAGCTAGACTCGATGTCGCCGATTGCGATATCCATTCCCTCCTCTGCAAATGCAAGGGCCATTGCCCTTCCGATACCGCTTCCGCCTCCCGTTATCACTGCAACTTTGCCGTTCAGTTCCTGCATCGTTTACCCCCATTTGTTGGCGCGCGAGTTTACAGGGGAGATGGTGTTTGGTGTGCCGGATCTCTGAAATGAAGTTCTATGCAAAGGGAAAAGTCACTCGTACTAGGCAGTGGCCGTCAGCACTTTGCTGCTGACGGCCACTGTGTTGTAGGCGGTAACCGCCCCTGCCCAGAGTTGCGCTCGCGCTTTAGCGAGTAAGCCACCCGAATGGCTGGGGTTTTCGTTCCGCTTTCGGATCGATCATGATGTTAACTATGGAGGGTGTCGGATCCTCCACTGCTGTCCTCAGGACCGAGTCGAGGTCCGCCAACTCTGTGACGTAGTACCCCTTGCCTCCGAATGCCTCGATGATCATTTCGTACCGGGCATTAGGCATGTAAGCGCCAGGCGGGATGTTGTCGGGGTCAAGTTCGCTTGGTCCGCCACCGATGCCGTTGTTGTTCACCACGATGAATGTAATGGGTAGGTTGTAGCGGCACGCTACTTCTACTTCCATTGCGCTGAAGCCGAAGCCGGCGTCCCCTTCTACGGCTACGACCTTGCGGTCGGGATGAACTGCCGCTGCTGCAATGGCCTGGGCTACGCCCACACCCATCGTTCCGAATGTTCCGGCATCTAGTCGCGCGCGTGGGACAATGTTCGGCAGCACTGTGCGGCCGATATCCATAGTACTGGCCCCCTCACTTGCGATGATGGCGTCCTCGGGGATCGCCTCACGAACAGCTCGCAGCACTCGGTAGTAGCCCATCGGTTCAGAGTCATCCATTTCCATTGCGGCTACTGCTTGGCGGTTTTCCTCCGCTTTCGCCGAGAGTCCTGTCCACCAGGTTGTCTCCTGCGGATATGACCATGGGTTTTGCTCTAGTACAGCGTTCAATTGGCTTGTAATAGCTTTGCCGTCGCCCACGAGGGCGACTTCCGTCGGCACATTTGTGCCAATCTCCTCTGCACTAATGTCCATTTGCACCACCCGTACGTCTTTGTTGAAGCGTGGGGGTAGGCCGAAATGCATTATCCAGTTCAGCCGTGCCCCCATCAGAAAGATGAGGTCGGCGTTTTGAAGTGCATAAGAACGAGCGGGTGCGACCGAGAGTGGGTGGTCGTCCGGCACCACGCCTTTACCCATTGGTGAAGCTAGGAAAGGAATTTGTGTCGAATCGATGAATTCCCGAACCTCATCTTCTGCGCGGGAATATGCCATGCCCTTCCCCACTATCACGAGTGGTCTTTCTGCCGATTTTAGTGCGTCAATTGCTGCGTCAATGGAGCCTGGCTCCGCATAGGTGCGAGGTGCGTCGGGGCAGCGGTCTTTGAATTCAATTTCCGATTCCTCGACCCGTCCCGAGATCACATCATTTGCGAAGTCGAGATACACCGCACCGGGGCGCCCATACATACTGGTGCGCACCGCCTGCTCCACGTAGTAAGGGACGCGTTCAATTGTTTCCGCCCGACGTGACATCTTTGCGAACGGGCGAGCTGCCTCTACCTGAGGAGCCTCTTGGAAAGAGCCTTGCCCGTCTTGGTAAGAGTCTGGGGCACCCGCGATTAGAATCATTGGCCAGGTGTTCGACCATGCATTAGCCATCCCCGCAATACCGTGGATCATTCCGGGTCCACATACGGTTAGGCATGCTCCTGGGCGACCTGTTAGGTAGCCAATTGCTCCTGCGGCGTAACTTGCCGCCTGTTCATTGTGGAAGCCGAAGTAGCGAATTCCCTCGCGTTGGGCCGCCGCGGCGATGCCCTGCACGGGAAAACCCACCACGCCGAACATGTAGTCCACGCCTTGCTGCTTGAGGCTGCGAGCGATAACGGTCGCGCCGTCGATCTCTGCCATCTGGTCACCCCTTCGTAATCGTAGCTCGCCGGATGATACGGGAAGACTTCTCCATACTCTCGTCCTATCCCGTTATTGAGTGAAGGGGGAATTGATCAGGGCAGATCGGTAAGATTCGCAAATACCACCGCAAGAGGAGTACCTGTATGCCCACATCAGCTCGAGTAGTTGTCTGCCCGGCCGAGTCCGGCCCTCTTCGAATTGACGAGATCGATCTGCCTGATCCCGGACCCCACCAGGTTGTCGTTAAGCAGTTTGCAAGTGGCATTTGCCATTCCCAGCTTCATCAAATGCACGGTCCTCGCGGTGCCCCACAGCTTCTTGGCCATGAGTCAACCGGAACGGTTGTTGCTGCAGGATCCGAGGTTACGCATGTGAAGGAAGGCGACAGAGTGATGGTTACGTGGGTGCCGCGTAGTCCTGACCTTAACCGTCGCCCTAATCCCATCTCTCTCGAGCTTGCTGACGGATCTACCGCCGTTTCGCAGGGCGTTTTTACTTGGGCGGATCACACTATTGCTGATGAGCAGTACATCGTTGCTATGCCAGAGGATGTCCGTACTGATGTCACTGCCATTATTGGCTGCGCTGTCATGACAGGTTCTGGTGCTGTTTATCACACTGCGGGAGTAAAGCGGGGGGAGAGCGTTGCTGTCTTCGGAGTAGGAGGTGTCGGCCTTTCTGCGATCGTTGCTGCTGCTGTAATAGGTGCTGATCCCATCATTGCTGTTGATCTTAGCGAGGAAAAGCTGGCTTTTGCGAAGGAGTTTGGTGCCACCATTGGCGTCAACGCGTCAGATGGTGATGCTGTCGAGCAGGTTCGGGCCCTTACTGCCAGTGATACCCAATTTGATATGACGGGACGCCCAGTTGCCGGTGTTGATTATGCTTTCGACTGCATTGGTGTTAAGCAGACGATGGAACAGATTTTGCCTGCTGCCCGGCCTGGCGTGCTGGGTGTTCGGACCGGTGGTATGGCTGTTCTTGTGGGCGTTCCCCAGACGAACGTTGAGATTGACGCGAGAGATCTCTTGATTAGCGAGAAGAAGTACATCGGAAGCATCGGTGGCTCCTGTCGTCCCGATCGCGACTTCCCGATGTTCACTCGTTGGTATAAAGAAGGAGATCTCGATCTAGATGCGCTTGTGACAGCAAAGTATGAGCTTGACCAGATCAATGAGGCGACAGACGCCCTAGCAGCTGGCCACATCTCGGGCCGGTCCATCATTCAGCTGTAGGTCCAAGGTCAAGCGAGGCTTTAGGCTCAGGCGCCAGAACAAACAAAGGTATTTGCCAGGGGGTTCCTAAAGCCACCGTTCTTGGCGATCGCTTGTAGCGTTTAAGTTGCCGACAAGTAGGGTGCTGGTCCGGGTATACATGGCCTTTAGTTTCTGTTTTGCAGTAAACCTAATGCTCCATGGAAGGGCGTTATCCTCGCGGATGCTATGAGCTCTCCGTTGATTATTGCTCACGCTACTGCCGCGGGTGAGCGCCCAGCAAACACTCTTGCTGGTGTGGGTGCATCGCTTGCAAGTGCAGATGCTATGGAGATAGACCTCCGTCTTTGTGCCGACGGTTTTCCGGTGCTACTCCACGATGATTTCCTCGATCGCACCACTAACCTTGATGGGCCAGTTCGTGAAGTGCCCTTTGTTGATCTTGCGCGGGCTGATGCAGGTGGAGGTGAGCATGTCCCCTCTCTGGCCGAAGTTCTAGATCTTGTTTCTGGTCGGATTACTGTCATGTGTGAGCTAAAGGTTGCTCCTGAACACCCAGAGGAGGGCGAGGCTCTTCTCGAGGCTACCCTAGAAGCCATTCACTCCCATCGCGCCGAGTCCTGGGTGGCCCTCCACTCTTTCGACCACAGCCTTGTGGAGCGTGCTCGTTCGCTGGCTCCCCGCATTGATACTGCGGCTATTGTTTCTTCCACGGAGGCGGGAAGCTTGAATGGTCTATGCGATCGCGCAGCTCAGCAAGGAGTTGGGGCTATTTCGCTTTTTCATGCTGCTGTGGGAAGGGAATCCGTTGAGATGGTCCGTTCGCGAGGAATGCGGCTATGGGCCTGGACTGCTGATACACCCCATGATTGGGGTCGCCTTTCGAAGTCAGGCGTCGATGGGATTATCACGAACCAACCCTATGCCCTGCGTGTTTGGACTCAATCTCAGGCTTCCGCTTGAACTCTTGCTCTAGGCCGTTCGCAGACAAGGCAAGGGTTGCCCCTTATGATCCGACTCCGCACGGGCGGCCTTAGGCCGTCCAGTCTTCTGAAGGATTGTTCATGAAGGAGATCGACTACCTGGCGCCGTCCTCGCTTGGCGAGGCTTACGCCGCACTCCAGACCGGAAAGACCTCGGCCTTCCTAGCTGGCGGAACTGACATCATCGTCCAGCTTCGTGAAGGCCGAAAACAGGTCGACCAACTCATTGATGTCAAGCACATTCCTGAGCTCGTCAGTTATAAGTGGACCGATGATGGCGGTCTCGAAATTGGTGCCGCTGTTCCATTTGCTGAGATCTATGGGGATGCCGAGATTGTTCATCGGCTACCTTGCCTGATCGATTGCGCGACGCTGGTCGGTGGTATCCAGATCCAGAGTCGCGCCTGCTTTGGTGGAAATATTGGAAACAGTGGTCCTGCTGCCGATACTATCCCCGCCCTCATTGCTCTCGGCGCCACGCTTACTGTTGGCTCCGCTGATGGCTTGCGGGATATCCGCCTCGAGGAGTTCTTTACCGGGCCGGGCCAGAATGTTCTCGGGTCTGGTGAGCTTATCGTCAAGGTGAATATTCCGCCGCAGCCAGCGAACTCGGGCTCTTTCTTCCATCGTTTCATTCCCCGCAATGAGATGGATATCGCTGTCGTCAATGTTGGCGCTCGGCTGGATCTCGACTCCAATGGTGAGCGAATAGAGGGAGCACGTATCTCTGTCGGTGCAGTTGCACCCACGCCTCTTTACGTAGCTGCCGCTGGTGACGCCTTGGTAGGCGAAGCGCCGACAGATGAGGCCTTTGCCCGCGCTGCAGACATTGCTGCCGATGCGGCTACGCCAATCACCGATATGCGTGGTTCCATTGCGCAGCGTGTACATCTCACTCGCGTACTGACTAACCGTGCCCTCAACGAAGCGCTTGCACGATCCCGGGAGGACTAGCAATGCCCACACGTAGAACTCACATCCAAACCAACCTCAACGGTGAGGAAGTTGACTTCCTCTGCGAGCCTCGCCAGAGCTTGCTGGAGGTCCTCCGCGAGGAGCTCGGTCTGACTGGCACTAAAGAGGGTTGCAATAACGGTAACTGTGGCGCCTGTAGCGTCATCATGAATGGTCGCGTCGTGAACTCTTGCTGTGTTCTTGGCGTTGAGGCAGAAGGTGCTGAAGTTACAACTATCGAGGGGGTTGCAGAGGGTGAAGCCCTTCATCCTCTGCAGCAGTGCTTCCTTGAGGAGGCAGCCCTGCAATGTGGTGTTTGTACCCCTGGTTTTATAATTGCTTCAAAGGCTTTGCTTGATAGCGAACCTTCCCCCGATGAAGGTCGGATACGTCATTGGCTGGCCGGTAATCTTTGTCGCTGCACTGGCTATGACAAGATCGTTCGCGCTGTTCTTAAAGCGTCTGACATGGAAGAGGTTTCGGCATGACAACAACTGAGAAGCCTGATTACAAGGTCGTCGGTACCCGGCCTATCCGGCCAGATGGTGTTGAGAAGGTGACAGGTAAGGCTCTGTACGGTGCTGACATCAATCTTCCAGGCCTTGTGCATGGAGCGGTGTTGCGGAGCCCCCATGCACATGCTCGTATCGTTTCTATTGATACGAGTGCTGCTCAAGCTATGCCGGGGGTTCTCGCTGTTGTTACCCACGCTGATCTTCCTGTTGTTTCCGATAAGGCCCTCGATATGGGAGAGGGTATCTCTACCGCCTCTGATATGAGCAAGAATGTTCTTGCTGCTGACAAAGTGCTCTACCGTGGGCATGCAGTGGCTGGTGTTGCTGCGACGAACGTACACGACGCTCTTTCGGCACTTGAGGCTATTAAGGTCGAATATGAGGTTCTCCCGCCAGTCCTTAATGTGCAGGATGCGATGAGGGAGGATGCCCCCTTACTCGATGATAGCCGCCATACAAAAACACCCACGGGGGACCTGTCCGACAATGCTAGTAACATCGCTGCGCATACTCGCTTTGAGGGTGGTGATGTAGAGGCTGCGTTTGCTGCCGCAGATATTGTTGTCGAGCGTGAGTTCGACACGAAGATGGTGCACCAGGGCTATATCGAACCCCACAACGGAACTGCTAATTGGAATTCCGACGGCACTCTGACAGTCTGGACAAGCACACAGGGGGCTTTTGCAGTCCGCTCTGCCTTGTCTGAGCTGCTCAAGCTCCCCGTCTCGCGCATTCGGGTGATTCCCATGGAGATCGGGGGCGGATTTGGCGGCAAGATTGGTTTGTACTTGGAGCCAATTGCAGCGATTCTTTCTCGCAAGTCCGGCCGCCCGGTGCAACTCACCATGGATCGTACTGATGTCTTTCAGGCCACCGGGCCCACTAGTGGCGGCCATATGAAGGGAAAGATTGCCGTAAAAGACGGCAAGATAACTGCTGCCGAAGTAAGTCTTGCCTTCGAGGCGGGCGCCTTTCCCGGCTCTCCAGTTGGTGCTGGTGCCATGTGCATGCTCTCCCCTTACGAAGTAGAGAACTTCAAGGTCGATGCGTTCGACGTTGTTGTGAACAAGCCCAAGGTGGCTGCTTATAGAGCTCCGGGTGCGCCGAATGCGTCCTTCTGCGTCGAGCAGCTGATTGATGAGCTTGCACGCGAATCGGGTGCTGATCCATTGCAATTCCGTCTGTCCAACAGCGCCCGAGAGGGATCTCGCATGATTACGGGTGTGGCCCATCCGCGTATAGGACACGAGGAGACAGTGCAGGCCGTTCAGTCTTCTGACCACTACCAGTCACCAATTGAGGGTCCCAACCGTGGTCGAGGTGTTGCAAGTGGATTTTGGTTCAACGCAGGCATGCAGTCGTCTGTCATTGCCTCTGTGAATCCGGATGGCACGGTCAACCTTATTGAGGGGTCGACTGATATTGGTGGTACTCGTGCTTCTCTTGCCATGCAGCTCGCTGAAACTCTCGGCATTGAGTACGAGAGGATCCGTCCTACTGTTGCCGACACTGATTCTGTTGGGCACAACGATGTTACTGGCGGATCGCGCACGACCTATGCGAGTGGCCAAGCTGTCTACGAGGCTGGTCTAGATGTCCAGCAGCAGATGGTTTCTCGCGCTGCCAAGCTTTGGGAGTGCGAGACGGAAGACGTTGAGTACGTCGATGGCTCGCTCCGTCATAAGTCGGACAGTGAGAAGACGATTACGTTTGCTGAACTCGCCGGGAAGCAGATGGAGACGGGTGGCCCCCTCCAGGGTCGAGGCACTGTGATGGCTCGTACTCCCGGGGCTGCTTTTGGTGTTCATCTCGTTGATGTAGAGGTGGATACTGAAACTGGCAAGGTTGAAATCCTTCGATACACCATTGCTCAGGATGTAGGCACTGCTGTGCATCCCTCTTACGTGGAGGGCCAGATGCAAGGAGGAGTTGTGCAGGGCATCGGCTGGGCCTTAAATGAGGAGTACTACTATGGTGAGGATGGGCGTATGGAGAACTCATCCTTCCTCGATTACCGTATGCCAACCAGTCTCGATCTACCAATGATTGACACGATCATTGTTGAGGTTCCCAACCCTGGTCATCCCTTTGGTGTTCGTGGGGTTGGCGAGGTACCCATAGTGCCGCCTTTGGCAGCCATCGCAAACGCAATAAATGATGCTACTGGGCATCGTTTCACGGAGCTTCCTATCTCCCCCCGCCGCGTGGTGGAGGAGCTCCATAACCTGCAGTAGTCTGGTGGCGACGGTGCTCATACCGTCGCCGCTGCGCTTGCTCTGTGCTGGCGCTGCGTTCCTTGAAGTCGAGGGTTCTACGCTCGGCGAAGTACTGCGTGCTGTCGATGAGCACTGTCCCGGTTTCTTGGACCGTACGGTGGAAGGTGGTCGGATACGCCCTGAACTTTCCATTGCGCTCAATGGGCATGCCTTTCACTATGGCCTTACTGAGCCAATCGCTAAAGACGATGAATTGACTATCGTTCCTGCTATCGGAGGCGGCTAGAGCTCAGCCCAGGTCCTTCCACGTTTCAAGTCGATCTTTAGCGGTACCCTCAGTGGGGTTGGGGTACTTGTCGGCATGATTTCTGCCAGCAACCCGGCCACCTCTTCAGCCTCGCCGGACGGTCCCTCGAAGATCAGCTCGTCGTGGACCTGCAGGATCATCTGGCTTTGCAGCCCCTTTCTTCGTGCTGCATCTGCGATACGGATCATAGCTACCTTAATAATGTCTGCCGCCGTTCCCTGTATCGGCATGTTGATAGCTTCCCTCTCGGCTGCGCTTCGTACTTGGAAGTTTCGGCTGTGGATTGCTGGTAGGTAGCGACGGCGTCCGAAAAGCGTCTCAGCGTAGCCCTTCTCCTTTGTCGTAGAAAGAACGTGCTCCTGCCAGGCTTTGATTCCCGGGAAGTTCGTGTAGTACCTGTCGATGAATGCGGTGGCTTCCTCCCGCGTCATCCCAGTGCGGTCGCTCAACCCAAACGATCCCATACCGTAAGCAATTCCAAAGTTCACCATTTTTGCCGTGTCCCGCATTTGGCGGGTTACATCTTCTGGCTGGACCCCATAAACGCTTGCGGCCGTTGCTTGGTGGATGTCTGCGTCTGCAAGGAAAGCCTCGATGAGCCCCTTGTCTTCCGCAATATGCGCGAGCACCCGCAACTCTATCTGCGAATAGTCGGCAGCTACATATACTGAGTTGTGGTATCCCGCTGGGACGAAAGCGCGGCGGATGTCTCGGCCCATCTCTGTTCGCACGGGGATGTTCTGCAGGTTGGGATTCGTGCTACTTAGCCGTCCTGTTGTCGCTACTGTTTGTTGAAAGTCTGTATGGATACGGCCATCTTCCGGTGATACTGCCTCTGGTAGGGCATCAAGATAAGTCGACTTTAGTTTGGTCAGCTGTCGATATTGCAGGATGGCTTCAATAATTGGATGGGTCTCTCGTAATCCTTCTAGCGCGCGTTGGTCTGTACTAAATCCCTGTTTAGTGCGTCTAGTAGCTGGGAGTCCTAGCTCGCGGAATAGAATGTCGCTCAGCTGTTGGGGGCTCCCGATGTTGAACTGGCGGCCGACGTACTCGTAGACAGTTGTTGCTACTTCTTCAATCTCTTCGCTCAATCCCTCCGAGATCTCACTCAACACACTGATATCAATACCTACCCCTAAGGCCTCCATATCTGCCAGTACTGGAAATAATGGAAGCTCCATCTCTGCGTAGAGTTCCCACTGCCCCCGCTCTAGCAATTGAGATTCCATCTTTGGGATAACCTGAAGCAGAAAGTCGATTTGTTGGCAAGCAAGCTCCCCTGTGGTCTCGGGGTCGACTTGTGCTAGTGGTACGGCTTTACGGCCAGTTCCTGTTAACGCTGTTAGTGGGCGTAGTTCAATTTCTAGCTGTTCGCTTACGAGGTTCTCAAGAGTTTGGGAAGCCTTGCCCAATACAAACGCCATCAAGCTGGCTTCGTGTGTTACACCCTCCAGTGCCAGCTCCTCTCGTCTGAGCTGGTGTAGCAGTTTCTTGGCCCCATATGCGATCTTGGGCTGTGAGGGGTCTGCCAGAATTGGACCGAGGACCTTTCGGATGGCCTCAAGCGAGAGTTGCTCGCTCGGCTTGTCGAGACGCGGTGTGTGTCTGAGCGGCACATACCATGCTCTTCCCGGCTCCGTTGCAAAGGAAAGGCCGAGCAAAAGTGCATCCTTAGAGTCGCCTGTCGTAGAGAGCGCCCCCACCGCGACTTCATCCGAGGACTGCAGCTGCTTCGCTAGTTCGTGTAACTCTTTTTCTTCAGTGACGTTTGTGTAGGCACCGAGCTGTGGTTGCCTCACAGACATTTCTTCGGTATCGGCTGCTTTTGGCAAGCGGTCGATTAGGCTTCGGAACTCTAGCTCTCTAAAGAATGCTACGACCTGCTCTCGGTCATAGTCGCTTGCTTTGCAAGCATCAAAGTTGAAGTCGCAGGGCACATCGGTTCGGATCGTGACTAGGTATTTACTCTCCAGTGCCTCCTCTTCCTTCCCTTCTAGTTTGCCCCGTACCGACTTCGACGTTATTTCATCAAGTCTCGCGAAAATCTCCTCCACCGGGCCAAACTGTCGTATCAGATTGGCGGCGGTCTTGTCCCCAACTCCTTTGATACCTGGAATATTGTCGCTGGAGTCTCCACGAAGAGCCTTGAAGTCGGTCATGAAGTCTGGGCTGAATCCCCACCTTTCGCTTGCCGCCTTCGTGTCGTACACCACCGTATCTCGCTGATAGGGACGGAACATGAAGACATTTAGGTTGGGGCGGATCAGCTGAACCAGGTCGGTGTCCAAGGTGACGATCCAGGTGTCGATGCCTTCGGCGGCGGTGCGCGTTGCAATGGTCCCGGCTACATCATCGGCCTCAAACCCCGGGGCTTCGTAAACGGGAATAGCAAATGCGTTCAGCATTTCCCTAACCCGTTCCATTTGAGGCAAAAGGTCCTCGGGGGTCTTCCTCCGGGTTGCCTTGTAATCCTCGCGAGCCTCATGCCGGAACGTCTTGCCTTTGGCATCCCAGGCGGCACAGATGTGTGTTGGCTTGAGTTGGTCCAATACACGTAGCAGTGATTCGGCATATCCGTATGTGGCGAATGTCAGCTCGCCCTTGCTGTTCATCATTGGGTTAGGTGCTGAGCCCAAGGCGAAAAAAGCCCGGAAAAGAATACCGTGCGAATCCAGGATCACTAGGCGTGGTTGTTCGCTGTTGGCAGCCACTCACCGATTATATGTGCCCCGTCGCGAGGGGGTTCGCAATCGCTGCACGGCTATACTGCGGGCACTCGCCTGCTGGAGTTTTTGATGGCCCGTCCCGTCCTCCGTACCGATCTCTGTGATCTGTTAGGGATTGAGTATCCCTTCCTCCTCGCCGGCATGGGGCCGGTTGCTGGTGGAATTGTGGGTCCCGTCGCCACCGCTCCGCTCGCGGCCGCTATTTCGAATGGAGGGGGCCTGGGTGTCCTCGGGGGTAGTGGATATGCCCCTGAACGTCTTCGTAAGGAGATAAACAAAGTCCGAGGACTGACTGATAAGCCCTTTGGTGTTGACTTACTACTCCCTGCTAACTACATGGGGGGTGCTAGTAACAAGCCGCCCCCAGTAGATCCCCGCGATCTCGTTCCTGCTGAGGTACGTGAGGGCCTTAAGGGGATCCTCGCTGATCTCGGTGTTCCGTGGGTCGATGCTCCAGCAGTTACTACTGAGACTCGCCCCGCTCTTCGTGGGCGAAGTACAGGTATGTCCGACGCCCAAATGGAAGTCGTAATTGAGGAGAAAGTTCCTGTATTTGCTGCAGGGTTAGGAAGCCCTGCCCCTTGGCTGGATCGCCTGCGCGCTAATGGCACTGTTGTTCTATCCCTCGTCGGAAATGTCAAGAATGCCAAACGGGTCGCTGAGGCTGGGGTTGATGCTGTTGTGGCCCAGGGTACTGAGGCTGGCGGACATACTGGTCGTATCGGAACGCTGCCTCTAGTTACTCAAGCTATTGAGGCCATCGACCCCGTACCCGTTATTGCTGCCGGAGGCATTGCCAGTGGTCGAGGTATGGCAGCCATGCTTGCTGCTGGCGCGGCTGGGGTTTGGGTAGGTACTGCCTTTCTAGTTTCTGAAGAAGCTAACCAGCCTCAAGCTCAGCTTGAACGCATCCTTGCTGCCACTGAGGAGGACACGAAGATAACGCGCCTGTACAGCGGTAAGACGATGCGCAATATCCGTAATCCTCTTATTGATGCTTGGGAGGCCAGTGGTATTCGAGCTCTTCCCATGGGCGTTCAGGGAATCGTTATCCGCGATGTTGCGCATTCCCTGCGTGAGGCTGGGCGTGAGGACTTGCTAATGAACGCTGCAGGCCAAATTGCTGGCATGCTGGACGAAGTTCGGCCCGCGTCCGCCATCTTCGAACAGATCATTGGTGAGACAGTGGAGATTCTCGCCGACCGTCTTGCTGCGACCGTCGTTGCGCGTGTCGAGGAGTAGTTATGGCTAACGGTCCGCTGGCGAGAGTCCGCGTTCTCGAATTAACTGATGAAATAGGTGCCTACTGCGGCAAACTTCTAGCTGATCTCGGGGCCGATGTGATCAAGGTCGAGCCTCCCGGGGGTGGGGTTCAGCGTCAATCCTCTCCTTTCCTTGATGGCATCCCGGGAATAGATTCCAGCATTCCGTTTTGGGCTCAGAACAGCTCCAAGCGCTCCATTGCTCTCGACCTCGATGAGGAAGTCGATCGTGATCGTGTCCGTGAGTACGCACTGGGTGCCGATGTCGTTCTCGAAGACCACATGCCGGGAGTTCTGGCGCGCTATGGTCTTGGCTACCGTGACCTGTGCGGTGAACGGCCGAACCTCGTTTATACCTCGATTACTGGGTTTGGCCAGACAGGCCCCCATGCAAACTTTGCTTACAGCGACATCGTTGGGCAGGCAATGGGTGGAGTGATGACCCTCGCGGGCAGGCCTGAAGACCCGCCCAATTCAATCTATGGCAATCAGGGCAATATTTGCGCGAGTATCCAGGCCTCGCAAGGCACGTTGGTTGCACTCCACCACGCTGAGCGCACTGGGCAAGGCCAGCAGGTTGATGTTTCTGTACAGGAGGCTCTCTCTTTACCCCAGGAGACGGCCATGATGATGTGGGATTTCCAGCAGACCAATCGCGTGCGAACAGGTCCGCTCGGTCTGCTCCGCATGCCCATTCCGGGTGTAGGTGTTTATCCGACTAAGGCGGGATATGTCATGGCATATATCACTGCTCCTGGGGGTGCTGACTTCGATGAGGTCGTTCAGTGGATGGACGCAGCGGGCTTTACGCACGATCTCCACAATGAGCCCTATGCCGAGTTGGTAGGGGGCATGAACCTTCAGTTTCTGGCGAGAGCTCTCTCTGATTCAAAGGAGGGCCGGGATGTGGCCGTTCATTTAGCTCATATCAACCAAGTGCTTGCCCAATTCTTTGCAACGATGACCGCCCTGGAGGCCTATGAGGAGGGCCAACGACGACGTCTTCTTGTCGGTCTCGTTTCAACTCCCCAGGACCTAGTTGAGAATCCTCAGTTAAGGGCCCGTGAGTGGTACCGTTCTGTCAGGATAAATTCCCGAGCGGTCCTCTTTCCTGGCCCACCCTATCGCCTTTCGGCCACTCCAGCGGATGTTATCGCCCCACCAAACCTTGGCCAGCATATGGATGCTGATTGGAAAGAGGTTCCAGCTCGTCCAGCTCGTGCTGCTACCCGTTCCAGCCTTCCGCTTGATGGTGTACGTGTAGCTGATTTCTCCTGGTTTGGAGCAGGTCCTATTGCAGCGCAGACCCTTGCTGCCTTTGGCGCGGAGGTGGTCCGTATCGAATCTGAGACCCGCATCGATTCTCTTCGTATTGTCGAGCCAGTCGCTCTCAATGAGGACGGCTCGAAGATGAGTGATACCTACAATGCTTCGGGCTACTTCAATAACTTCAATGCTGGAAAACTTAGCTTTCTGCTAGATCTTAATACTGAACGGGGCCAGGAGCTGGCATATCGTCTAATTGAGCGCTCTGACATTTTTATGACCAACTTCACCCCTCGTGTCTTGGACAAGTGGAACCTCCTGTATGAACAGGTTTCTGGTGTTAATCCCAGAATCGTTGCCGGTTACGCTCCCATGCAGGGAATGGTTGGTCCTCACCGGGACTTCCTTGGATTTGGCGCCGTTCTCACTCCGATCACCGGAATCAGTGAACTCTCCGGCTTTCCTCATCATCCTCCTATTGGTATTGGCACTAACTATCCCGACTACGTTATTAACCCAGGGCATCTCGTAGTCGCTCTTCTTGCAGCTCTTCGTCATCGTGATATTACGGGCGAGGGTCAGCTTGTTGAGATGCCCCAGATTGAGTCTGTAGTGAATGCTCTTGCCCCTGCCATTCTCGACTACACTGCCAACGGCGTGGTCCAGACTCGTAGTGGTAATCGCAGTCCAATCGCCGCTCCACACGGTGCCTTTCGTTGCGCGGACGACCCGACATCACAGGGTTCTGAGGATCGTTGGATCGCTATCGCCTGCCATAACGATCGTCAGTGGGTTGCTATCTGTGATGCGATCGGCCAGCCAGGGCTTTCTGCCGATCCGCGCTTCGCCACACATGACTTGCGTAAGGCGAATGAGGAGGTATTAGAAGAGCTTGTTAGCGAGTGGACTGCCGATCGCCGGGCGGAGGAAGTAATGGTGGACCTGCAAGTTCGTGGTGTTCCTGCTGGTGTTGTCCAGAATGCGCAGGACATTCTCGACAAGGATGTTCACGTTCGTGACCGAGCCTATTACCAGTACCTCATCCATCCTGAAACCGGTCGGACGGCATATGACGGACCTTGTTCTCGCCTCAGCGAGACACCTGGCGTCCATCGAGCCGCTGCCCCTCTTTTCGGGGAGCACACGGAAGAGGTCTGTCGCCGCATCCTTGAACTTACGGATGACCAAGTAGCCGCACTCTTGGTGGAGGGTGTTCTCGCCTAAGGTTGCTGGTACTCCGCATCTGGAATGGACTTAAGGGCCTGTTTTCAATGATTGCTTCTAAAGAATAGGGATTCATCTGATACCGAACGTGGCTTGGCCGCGTATCATCACCGCTCGCACTCGCGTCTGCGGGTAATGCCCGCCAAAATGCTTCGCTCGGAGGCGAACGATATGGGTCTGCGCACGCCAGCTGAATACCTTGAATCCCTAAAAGATGGGCGCACCGTCTATTACCGCGGCGAACGGGTTGATGATGTGACCACTCATCCGGTCATCTCTAAAGCGGCCAAGCATGCTTGCGTCGACTACGAAATGGCTGAGCTTCCCGAGTTCCGCGAGCTCACCATTATTGATGATGAAGATGGGCCTTATGCCAGATACTTCAAGGTTCCCCGAAGCAATGATGACCTGTTGAAACGTTCACAGCTTATAGAGGCTTCAACTGCTCGGGGGAAGACCTTGGTGCCTCTCGTCAAGGAGATTGGAAGTGATGCTCTCTTTGGATTAATGCGCATTACCAGGTCTGTGGATGAAGCATGCAAGACTTCTTACCGTCCCCGCCTCGAAGAGTTCTATCGTCATTGCCGTGATAACGATCTCACCATGTCTGTTGCCCAAACCGATGCGAAGGGAGATCGTTCCGCAGGACCAGGAAACCAACCCCATCCCGACTACTACCTTCGGATTGTCGATCGACGCCCTGATGGAATCGTAGTTCGCGGGGCCAAAACTCACACTAGCTGCACGACTAATGTGAACGAAGTCATTGTTCTGCCAACTCGGGCAATGTCAGAGGACGACTCTGATTACGCTGTTGCCTTCGCTGTGCCGCCCGATACACCCGGCCTCAAGCTTGTTGCAAGTCCTTACGGTAGCTGGTCCAAGAACAACTTCGAGAACCCCCTTAGCGCTGACCGTAAAATGATGGAGACGACCACTATCTTCGACGATGTTTTCGTCCCTAATGAGCGAGTCTTTCTAGCTGGAGAGAATCAGTTCGCAGCTCCGCTCGCCCTCGGCTTTGTTGAATATCACCGTTTTACCGCGGTCTCTTACAAACTTCCATTGGTGGACGCTCTGGTTGGAGCTGGTCAACTGATGGCTGACTTGAATGGTATTGCCCGGGCAGGCCACATTCGAGAGAAGCTGGTATGGCTAGTTAGCTATGCGGAGACCATGCGTGGATTGATTGAGATGGCAGCACTTCGTGGATCGCCTGATGAGGAGGGCATATATGCCCCAGATGCTATGACCACGAACATTGCGAAATACCACTTTGCGCACAACTACCACGAAGCCTTACAGCACGTGCAGGATATTGCAGGCGGTTCGCTTGTCACTGCTCCTGGGCTTGAGGATTTTGACAGCCCTGAGATTGGCGACCTTCTCCGTCACTATCTCGGAGGGCGTGAGGGTGTTGATGGCGAGGTCCGTATGCGGGCAATGAATATGGTTAGCGACCTCACCACTGGTGACTTTGGTGGCTATCATGCTGTCCTGGCTATTCACGCTGAGGGTTCGCTTGAAGCCGAAAAGCTCATGATCGCCCGAGCTTACGATGGTCGTCGTACCCTCGATTTCGCTAGGCAGCTCGCCGGGATCGAGTAGTGGTTGCAACGCTCCTGCTAACGCAAGAGGAGATACAACGAGGCGTTCGTGTGCTTGCTAAGCAAATCGCTCAGGAATTTCCAGAAGGTCCTATTCCTATCGTTTGTGTAGATACAGCTGCCTGCTGCTTCTCAGGAGACCTATTGTCTCTACTTGAAAGCGAATACGGGAGACACTGTTCTATTACGCATATCAATCCGAAGGCGAAGGAGCCCTTTCCCGGGAAGTTGCTTGATGGTTTCAACCTTGTTGTCGATACGCTCTTCGACACGGGCCGTACCTTTAAGCTGCTAGAGGCTATCCCTGGCCTCCGAGTCACCCTCTGCATTAAAGATGAAATCGATCGTCACTATTGGCGCTTCCCGGACTGGTGGGCCTATCTCGTGCCCAATGTCTACATACATGGATACGGCCTAGATGATTCAGACGGGTTGAGCCGTGATCTTGAAGATATCCTGACCAATGAACCTCTGGCTGCCGGCTCGAGAGCCTTGTCCCGCCTAGAGGCTAAGGTCCCGATCTAAAGAGGAGACCTATATATCTCTCCTCAGTCCTTCGCAGGGCCGGTAAACTGGCTCTATGGCCGGTCTTGAGATTCCGCTCTTTCCTCTTCGCACGGTGCTGTTCCCTGGGCACGAGCTACCCCTGCATATCTTTGAGGAACGTTACAAGACTATGACGCGGGAGCTGCTGGAAAGCGGGGGCGTTTTTGGGGTAATCCTCATAAAGCAGGGCACTGAGGTTGGTGGGGCTGCCGTTCCCTACGATGTTGGTACCACCGCTGCTATTGAAGAGCATAGCGAGCTTCCAGGTGGACGTTATCAGCTTGAGATACGTGGGCGCGATCGTTTTAGGGTAGCGCTCATGCTGGAGCCGCGGCCTTACCCTTATGGCGAGATTGAGTTTCTGGATGACACCTATGATCCACTTGATATCCAGTTGAAAGCAGCCTTCGAAACCGCCCTTGCTACTTTTCCTCTTTACTTACGACTTGCCTTGGCCCTCTCGGATCAGTGGGCCCGTGACCTAACTTTGCCTCGAGAACCTCACCGCTTTGTCAACACTGTTGCTCCCTGGCTGCAGGTGGACGAAGAGGGTAAGCAGCAACTCTTGGAGATCGAGCCCGCGGCAGCTCGCCTCGCTCAGTTGGCGGAGCAGTTAGATGGGCTTATCTCGCGCATTCAGGGGCAGGTTGACGAACATCATCGCCAAAGGTTCGCCAACCTGAGTGCTATTAGCTAGAGCTATTGCGTGGGGCGGAGGTGTCCGCTTTCTGGTGTTGGCTTTATTTGTGGGCGTGCTTCTTAGCGGGACTTTGCTTTGTTTTCTGGCGGCTAGCAACGAGCGTTTTCCTGGTGATCTCTCTGTAATGCGGACAATTCAGGCGGGATTTTTTCCTGGGGAACCGTTTGCAAATGGTCTGCGAATTCTTACCGGTACTGAGGTCGTCGTTGCTATTGGTCTCGTCTTCGCTACTATCTCGTGGTTATTTGGAAAGAGACGACCCGCCCTCACCTTTGCTTTTGGCCTCGCCGTGGTTGTGACCCTGCAATTTTCCCTCAAGGAGATCATAGACCGGCCTCGCCCTACCCCTGATCTCGTAGACCTTCGCTCTAGCTTCTCCAGCGCGAGTTTCCCCTCAGGGCATGCCATGAGTGCGACCTACCTTTACGGTTTCCTTGCCCTTTCCTCCTTTGCTGCCGACCTTCCTTCAAGCGTGAGGATCTCCGCTATTGTCAGTGTTGTCGGCTTGCTTGCTCTTGCCGGTTTGGTAGAGGTTTTCTTAGGTATGCATTGGCCTAGTGATGTGATCGGGGGCTACCTCTGGGCGCTCGCTGTGCTTGTTCCGACCGCGATGGTTGCATTTCCTAGGTGTTTTCCGCTGTACCTAAAGTAGACTCTTGGCTGTGGAGATTGATGTTGCCCTGAGAGCGGCTGCCGCTATTGCTGGCGCGGCTGCACTCGGCCAGGTTATTTCTCGTCGTTTCCCAATCCCCCTTCCCTTGTTACTCCTTGCCGCGGGCCTGCTCCTCGGCCGTGATGGCCTAAATGTTGTCCGTACGCACGAGCTTGAGGAGTTTGTTCAATTCATAGTGGTGATTGCCGTCGCTCTTATTGTTTTTGAGGGTGGTACTGCTCTGCGACTGACATCCTTGCGGACCCTTGCACCTGTTGTTCGCAATGTCGTTTTGCTGGGTTTGTTGGTAACGCCGACCGTTGGTGCTGTCGCAGCCTGGCTCTTTCTTGATTTCGACTGGCGAATGGCATTTCTCTTTGGTGCCCTTGTGTCCGTTACTGGTCCTAGTGTGATCACTCCTCTTCTACGTTCTTTCCGTGTGGACGATCGGTTGCGGGATATCCTGGCCAGTGAGGGTGTCATCATCGACCCGTTAGGAGCACTCCTCACTCTTTTTCTGCTGCAGATTGCCCTCGCCGGGACATTCGACCCCGCAGGGCCTACTTGGTGGGTCATTGAGCGATTGCTAATTGGCTTGGCTATAGGAGCCGCTGGCGCTTTCCTGGTTTGGGCTCTTTCGCGACTGGTTAAGAGGCTTAGCGGCCGGGAGATGGCTCTCATAGTTATCGGGGCTGCAGTCGCTGCATTTGCTGTGGCGGAGTCTTTCGCCCATGAGTCGGGCCTGGTAGCGATGGTCCTCATGGCAATCGCCATAGGCAACATTCGTCTGCCTCAGCGTGAGCGTGTCGATGACTTACAAGAATCCGTAACAGTCTGGCTAATAGCCAGTGTTTACGTCCTTCTCGCAGCTGGTATCAGTATCGATGCTCTTATCGGTCTTTGGCCTGAGGGGCTCATCGTAGTCGCTGTATTGGTCTTTATTGGCCGTCCTCTTCTCATCATGCTTGCTAGTATCCGATCTGGCCTTAACTGGCGAGAACAGGCCTTTCTTTCTGCGGTTGCTCCCAGGGGTGTTGTGGCCGCTTCCTTGGCAGGGGTCGTTGCTGTCGAGGCAACCTCTCTCATTGGTGGCGATGCATCGCGTCTCGTGGCTATGGTGTTCGTGGTCATTCTGCTAACCATCGGAATACAATCTGTATATGCAGGCATTCTTGCGAGAGTCCTCGGGGTCCAGCCAATGACCACAGTTGTTGCTGGTGCTGGTGAAGTGGGAAGACGCATTGCTACCCTCCTTGCTGGATCGGGTAAGCCCGTTCTTGTTGTCGAGACCGATCAAGAAGCAGTCATGCGCGCGAGGGAGGAGGGCCTCGAGGTCTTCATTGGCGATATTTCTGACTCCGCTGTCTTGGAGAAGGTGCGTCTCCATGAGGCAAAGGCACTAATTCTTGCCACTCCTGACGACGCCCGTAATTTACTTGCGGCCCAATTAGCCCGTTCAAAGTTCAACTGCGAGACCGTTTTCGTGCGTGTCAATGATGCTGAAAATCTCGAGGCTTTCCAGAAACTTGGCGTTGTGCCCGTCAGTCAATCAGAGGCGGTTGCCTCTGAGTTAGCTCGTATGGTTGCCGGCCCCATCTTCCAGGACGTACTTGCGCAGGTTGCAGAAGATGTTTCTGTCGCCCGCGTTGTTGTAACTGCTGCCTCCGCTCAATGCGAGATTCAGGCTATTCCTGAGTTGCGTGGGACTCTTGTTGTACTTGTGACCCGAGGTCGCGATTCCGTCATTCCTAATGGACGTACAGAGCTTCGCCTTGGTGATATCGTAACTGTCTTCGGGAGCCTTCAGTGTCTCGCGGCTGCTCGAGGTGGCCTCTCCGTTGTTCCCGAGCCAGAGCCCATTATCTCGTAGCAGCGCTGGCTCTTAGCCGCTACGATCACTCGGTGCGGTTTCTCCTACTGTTGTTGTTACCTGTCCTTGTGCCGCTTGTTGGCTTGTTGCTGCGTACTTGGATTGCCATGCGTACCGCTGAGCGAGATCGCATTATTGAGGCAACTGTGATTCGTGCGCGCTCGTCCTCAGAAGAGCGGTCGCAATCTGGTGATCAGAATGACTTGGGCCGAGAACGCCCTTCCTGTGGTCGTCACAACCTACATCTGCTTTTTAGGTTGGTCGGTGGCGAAAGAAGTTGTCGCCATTGTGTTGCGATAGAGCGTGCCCGCCAAGCAGCTGAGGCTGCCGCGGCAGTCTCAGCTGCTGAGCAGACCCTGCGCGGGGACCACTCCTAGCCGGTTGTGATCGCAGAGAGACGTGCCCGCTCCACTTCCCCGGGGAGCAATTCAAGGACTGTCTCGATATCTCCTGCGGTTGTCCCCTCGCCAAGACTAAAACGGATGCTGCCAGCTGCCCGCCGAATTGGTACGCCCATTGCCAGCAATACGTGTGAGGGTTCCCACATAGCATTTGAACAGGCGCTACCTGTGCTTGCCGCAACCCCACGCGCGTCTAAACGCGCTACTAGGTCGTCTCCCTCGATGCCCTCAAATGAGATATTTAGGTTGTTTGGAAGGCAGTTCTCCTGGCAGCCGTTTGTTTCTGCATCGGGAACTGCTTCTAGAATGCCTTGGCGTAGCCGTTCACGAAGGCCTCCCACGCGGGATGCGCGCGCAGAGATATTCTCACTGGTGAGCTTCAAGGCTTTGGCTGTCCCTACGATCCCAGCAACATTCTCCGTTCCAGCTCGCTTCTGCATCTCCTGGCCACCACCAAGTAAAAGCGCATGGAATGGTGTAGCTCGCCGCAGAAAGAGAACCCCACTCCCCTTAGGTCCGCCGAATTTATGCGAAGAAAGGCTCAGGGCGTCTATTCCCAACTTTTGCACGTCAACTGGTAGCCAACCTGGGGCCTGAACCGCGTCCGAATGAAGCATCACTCGGTGTCGTTGTCGAACCGCGTATTCCTTCAAAATGGCTGCCAGTTCTGCAACAGGCTCGACTGTTCCCACCTCGTTATTAGCCAGCATTACACTTGCTAGCACGGTGTCAGGTCGCAATGCCCGCTCAAATTCGGTTGCACTCACGCGTCCGAATCCGTCGCAGCTTAGCGTTGTGACCTCAAAGCCGATCTCCTCGAGGAATTGAGCAGCGTGTAGCCCGGCGTGGTGCTCGATTGCTGTTGTGACAATATGGGAGCCTGCACCTGCCCTGCGCATCGCGTAAGCGATTCCCAACATTGCTGTGTTGATAGCTTCTGTGCCGCCACTGGTAAAGAGGATCTCCGAGGTTCTTGCATTCAGGCAACTCGCCACTGTTTCTCTTGCTTCATCGACTGCTTCTTGTGCGACGCGGCCGGCATTGTAGTGCCCGCTAGGATTACCGAAGTTTTCACCCAAATAAGGAAGCATTGCCTCGCGTGCTTCGGGGCGTAGAGGTGTTGTTGCTGCATGATCGAGGTAGACCACTAACTCTCAGCCTAGCAGAGCGTAGCCTCCCGTTCGCTGTGGGGGGTCGCTAAAACTCGTAATAAAGGCCGAACTGTCCTGCTCCAATGGGAGCTTCTGGGCCTGATGATGAGATCGCCACTACACCTAGGACCAAAATCATTAGTCCCAAGCTGATTAGGCATGAGACAACTGCTTCCACGGGCCGAGCACCGGTAGCAGCTTGTACGGCATAAATCATTGCTACCAGCAGTAGTGTGAGCGGCATCAGGGCGAATAGGGGATAAAGAACGGGAACGAACATCAGGACGGATAGCGCCATCGGAGCTGCCGCGTACCCCATCGTCCGCACGATTGCGAGTAGGTCTACCTGTACGCGGAAGAATTGAACCATCAGTACATAGACCAGCAGGGTTGATACACCGTACATGCCTGCTAGGAAGATTGAGCCTAGGAGGAAGCAATTAATGAATGCGTTTTCCGGTGTGAAGGCGGAGACCTCCCAATGGAGCCATGCTCCGAAACCGGCAAGAAGGCATGACAATCCAGCGACGATCAGGGACGAGCCAAGCTCGCGCTCGTCGTCTCGTACCTCCTCAAACACGGATGTATCTAGAAATACCATCCGTAAGAGACGGTCCAGGACAACCTTCGCCGGCCGGTTATCAATGTTCTTTAGCCGGGCGATGGCTTCCTGCAGGAAGCTAGAGAGAAAATTTACAAATCTCAGGTCTGCCTCCCCTTCCTGTTGTACCGCCCTCGTCCGAGCGGACCAGAAGGCTTAGGGCCCGGGGAAAAGAATCCGGTTGGATCTCAGACTGTAGCACAGCTCTCGGCTGACCTCTCAGCGAACAGTAATCGGACGCTTTGCCGGGATACCGGGGCGTCTTGGAAACCGAGTAGGTGTTGAGCCTGTCTTCCGGAATAGCATCACGCTCATTCTCTTGGTGATTTTAGAGCGCATGACCTTCGTGTCCGTATGCTCGCAGCTTAGGGCAGACATAGCCGTCTCAGCTTGAGCGAGCTCTTCTGCTCCCCGTGACCCCTTTACGGCTGCGATGGCACCTCCAGGTGCCGCAAGGGGAGCCAGATACTCAAGTAAGACAGGTAGGGAGGCCACTGCTCTCGCAATGACAAGGTTCGCCTTGTCCCGAAGTAGCGTTCTGCCCACTTCTTCTGCTCTCTTTGCATGAATAGTTACATTATCGAGCTTAAGTTCCTCTGCTATCTCGGTAAGAAACCCAGCCCGTTTCTCCCGTGCCTCTACTAGGTGGATTTCCGAACTAGGAGAAACCGTGGCGATAACAATTCCAGGGAATCCACCTCCACTTCCTACGTCTACAACTAATCCAGCCTCCGGTGCTTCCGTTAAACGGTATGCCTCGAGCGATTCTGCGTAGTGACGTGCGACCATGGCCTCGCTCGGTACCGTTGTCGTTCGAATGGGCGATTCAACCAACAATTGGGCGTGTAGGCGCAACAAGGGTAGCCAGCGGTCAGGCTCGGAATAGCCTGGGAAGAGTTTGGGAAGTGTTGCCCAACTAATCATTGTTGCGCCCTGCACTTTTGAGTGGCTCACCCGTTCTTTGCCTAGGCATATGTTACGATTTCGAGATGAGTGATGAGTCGGATACAAGTGTCTCGATAACGCTTGGCGAGGCGCTTGAGGAATATCTCGGCACACTCGCCCCTGAAGCCCACAACAATGCTTCCCCCTTTGTCCGCCGCTACGTTGAGCATGCAGGACGCGATACTGTGGTTGCTTCCTTGACTGGTGCCCGTGTTGAGTCCTATGCAGAGGGTGCGATCCAGCTTTCAGATCCGGCTGCCCCGCAGCGGGTGGCCGCGCTTAAGGCTTGGTTCCAGTACTTGAAGAAGCGCAGCTATGTGCCAAAGAACTATGGGGTCCATATTCGATTGCGCCGTTCAGCTGGCCGGGCTACTGCGGCCCACACTGTTAACGAAGCACGCATCCAGATGACAGCTGAGGGAATCTCAAACCTTCAAGGGGAGCTCGATAAGCTTGAGGGCGAAGTTCCCGATCTTGTGAAGGCGATCTCTCTCGCGAGAGAAGATAAAGATTTCCGGGAGAATGCGCCTCTCGAGGCAGCCCGAGAGGCGCTTGCCTTTAATGAGACCCGGCGACGTGAGATCAATGCGACTCTTAGGCGAGCCGTTGCTGTTGACGAGAGTGGGGGGGCCGATGATCGTTCAGCGATAGGCTCTATTGTTCAGGTGACTCGTCTTGATAACGATCGTGACATGGAATACAAGCTCGTAAGTGCCCGCGAAGCGAACGCTTCCGACCGCAAGATTTCCGTCGAATCACCTGTTGGTAAGGAGCTTCTGGGCCGACTCCCCGGAGATGAGGTTACTGTTTCGGTTCCCTCGGGCGTGGTGCAGTTCCGCGTGACCGGAGTTAATAAGTCCTAACTTCGTTCTCGGGTCCCGCTTTTCTTAGCAGCAGTCATCCTTGTAGCCGCATCGCCGACAGACCGCTAGTCGGGATCCCTTGATAGCCGAGAGTAAACCGAGACAGCGCGGGCAGGTTTGCAAGGGGATTTCTGCCATTGTGCGGTACATTCCTTTCCACACGCCGGCCCATTTCAAGTGGGCCCTTTTGTTAATGTGTAGATGTTTATACCATTTGACAATTCTAGCTTCTTCTCTGCAGAATTGGTTGCTTTCCGTAAAAAATTGGAAAGATCAAAGGGGGTATTGACGCATGGGAATGGTCTCTCTCAGTGACATTCGAGCGATTCTTTCCGAGTTGATTGGCACGATGTTCTTTGTCTTCCTGGGAACAGGATCGGTAGTCGCAGCTCTTGCGCTAACCGGTGGGGAACTGAATGCGACAGCGCTTCTAATAATTGCGACCGGTCACGGCATTGGCATTGTCGTTGCTGTAGCAACCACGGCACACATTAGTGGCGGTCACATTAATCCCATCGTGACGATCGCCATGATAGTCACCCGGAACATAGGTCCTATGTTGGGGGTGCTCTATATCGTGGCTCAGGCAGCCGGCGCCATTCTCGGTTCACTTCTCCTCTTGTTAGTGACCGCTGAAACTCTAGAGGGCAACCTGGGTGCTCATGGCCTGGGCCATGGTATTGCCACTGGCGAGGGCCTCCTGTTGGAAATTGTTCTTAGCACTTTCCTCGTGATGGTCATCTTCAACGTAGCCGTTGCAAAACGGAGCTGGGGAGCAGGCGCTCCAATTGCCATCGGTCTCGCGGTAATGCTAATTCACCTCGTTGGAGTGCCTTTCACTGGTGCTTCCGTTAACACAGCCCGCTCTCTGGGGCCGGCCATTGTTGCTAACGAGTGGTCCGATTTCTGGATCTACATTGTTGGGCCAGGTGCAGGCGGTCTGATCGCTGCCCTTGCTTGGATGAGCTTCAAGCAGATGGGTGGAGATGCAGACGAGGGAGGGGCTTAGTCTCCTCGTATCCTCGCAAAATAAATCCACGAAGAGGCGCACTTCATTCGGAGTGCGCCTCTTGTGGTCTCCGGTCTACCTGCATTACTTAGCTGCGTCACAATTGTCACGTGTTTAGCCATTCTTTCCTAGCGATTGTTCTGTTTCTAATGGTCGCTGGATGTGCATCCAGTGGTAACTCCTACCCTCCCGATGTCCCCGAAAAGGGCACTTTAGTCTCCCAGGACGACCTTGCTTTTTCGCCAAAGAAACTCAAGGTGCGAGTTGGTGAACCTATTTACTTTTGGAATGCTGAGACTTCCGTTCACAACCTTGTTTTTGACAAAAGAGAGCGGTCTCCGAATATGGAAGCAGGTGATGTGTTTGTCTGGAGTTTTGATACTCCCGGTGAATACATCGTCACGTGTGACTATCACCCCCAGATGCGTCTGCAGATCACCGTAAAGCCGTAGTCCCCACGCTTTCCCTCCCTTACGCTAGCTCCCCAATAGCTGTTGCGGAGGCAGAGCATGGAATTTGAGGACATCCTCTGGGAGATTGATGCTGATGGGGTTGCGGAACTCACTCTCAACAAGCCTGAGAAGCTCAACGCTATCAGCCTGGACACCGTTGCTGAGATCGAGCACGCGATTGCTATCGCCAATGACGACGACAATGTCCGCTGTGTCCTGTTAACGGGTGCAGGTCGTGGCTTCAGTTCTGGCACCGACCTCACTGCTCGGGGTGGTAACCGCGTAAAGCGACCGTTTCCGGGGCGTTCCGGTATTACTCGCAGCAATATGCTAGGACCCGCTTTTGTCTATGCTTGTAACAAGCCGACTGTAGCGGCGGTCAATGGTGTCTGTGTTGGTGCAGGGTTCTCTCTCGCCCTTGCTTGCGATATTCGTATTGCCTCTACGGAAGCGCGCTTCAGCTCCATTTTTGTGAAGCGCGCAATTGTTCCGGACTCGGGCGCGAGCTGGCTTTTGCCTCGGCGTGTAGGTCTCGAGCATGCTCTCCGCATGATGTACACAGGTCGCATGGTGGGTGCTGACGAGGCAAAGGAAATCGGCCTGATCAGCGAGATTGCTCCTGGGGAGGAGCTTATGGGTCGCGCGCGTGATCTTGCTCGGGAGATAGCTCGCGGCCCCTCTGTCGCTATTGAAGTCTCCAAGAAGCTCGTGCGCGATAGCCTTCACAGGGGTATTGAGGAGCAGGTTGAGATGGAACACTACTATCAGAACTACATGCAGCAAACGGAAGATGTGCAGGAAGGACGTCTCGCTTTTGTTGAGAAAAGGGAGCCCAACTTCCAGGGGCGCTAGCTTTCTAGGTCGGTAGTTCTGCGATGATGCGCCTTAGCTCTCGGATAGCTTCTGGTATTCGTGGTCCGTACCACCAGAGAAGCTTGCCATCGACCACTGTAGTCGGGGCGATGGAGGCAAACTTAGGTACGTGCTGTTGGGTGAAAGGGAATGGCTCGTCTGGTAGCAAGATCGCCTCAGGCGAAAGCGCTTCCACCTCCTGCCACGTCAACTCGGGATAGCGTGATTCTCCAGCTAGGATATTCTCTGCCCCTACCGCAATTAGCAACGCATTTCCGTAGGTATCGCCGGCCAGGCCCATGAGTGGGTTTTGCCAGATGGGAACGAACAGGGCTTTCTTTCGCGCGTCTCCGCTCTCTCCAATTACGGCCCGTACTTCTTCTACTAATTCTGTGGCTTTCTTCTGTTGTCTTAGGACAACTCCCAGATTGAGGATCATCGCTAAGGTTTCTTCCATGCTGTTTGGGTTGGTTACCAATACGTTCAGACCAGCCTTGCGCAGAGCTTCTACGTCTTCTCGTCGGTTTTCCTCCTGGTTTGCGATGACCAGGTCCGGTTCTGTTGCGGTGATGGCTGCCACGTCGGGGTTCTTAGTGCCCCCCACTGTTGGAACCTTTTGGATTGTGCTGGCAGGCTCCTCACAGAAACGAGTTCGACCTACCAGGGTCTCCTCGCAACCTAACCAACAGACGAGCTCGGTCAGACTCGGGACAAGCGATACGATTCGCTGCGTTGTCATGATCAGAGCCTAAGGGAGCCCCTGTCCGTGTGCTGCCTAGTTGTTGGTTTTTGGAGTCTGCGCAGGGGCAGGGTTGCTCACTTCAGTGCCGATGACGCGGGGAAAGACTCGTTCTAGGGAATCTAAATCCCAGCCACCCTCGCGGTGGATAGTTGCCTGCTTTGTGGGAATCGTCATCAGGGAGACTTCGTCGCCACCTACGACGAAGTCTCGACCATTCACGTTGGCTGCTGCTTCAGTACACAGGAACACAACTAATGGCGCTATCATCTCTGGCTCAAGAACGTCCATCTGTGAGATTGCCTGTCCTGAGTTAGCGTCGTTGCCTTCACTGTTGTCGCTATTGCCGTTGGTGGTTTGGCGCGAGGCGCGGGCGCGACGCATTGCTTCCCGCAACTCAGGAGATAGGGTGAGTCGAGTTCCTGCCCGAGGCCTGATCGCATTTACTGTCACTCCATACCGCCCTAAGTCGAGTGCGCATGTTCGAGTTAACCCTACGATGCCTTCTTTGGCTGCTGCATAGTTTGCCTGCCCCATGTTCCCTAGCCCGGATTCCGATGACGTGTTGACGATGCGTCCAGAGCGTTGCTGTCGGAAGACGAGGCTCGCGTATTTCGTCGTCGTAAAGTGACCCTTGAGGTGCACTGCAACAACTGAATCCCACTCCGCCTCGGTCATGTTGAAGACCATGCGGTCCCGTAGGATGCCGGCGTTGTTAATTAGGATGTCGAGGCTTCCGAAGTTGTCTAGGGCTGTCTGCACGATTCTCTCGCCGCCCTCCATAGAGGCCACGGAGTCATAGTTGGCCACTGCTTTACCACCACCAGCTACAATTTCTGCCACAACCTCGTCTGCCGGGGAGGAATCCGCTCCCTCACCATCGGGGGAGCCGCCGAGATCATTCACTACAACTCGTGCTCCTTGCTCGGCGAGTAAGAGAGCTTCCCCTTTTCCGATTCCACGCCCCGCGCCTGTCACTATTGCAACCTTGCCTTCAAGTCTTCCCGCCATCTGTACTCCCTCGCGCCTAAGAAACTCGCTGTAAGGCCTTCCGAAAACGAATCTACACGGCCGGTTGTTACCGGTCAGGCTTGGTTTTCCAAGCCTTGCCGGTTAAAGCGTGTGCTGGCCTGATCTACCCCCTCCGAAACGATCGTCTTTACTGCGTCAGCTGCGTAACGAGTGGTTTCTTCCAGATTGGCCCGTTCCTCCCCTTCGGGATTGGAGAGCACGTAACTGGCGATGACATCGGGATCTCTTGTTGGCTTGCCGTCTATTAGAGGACGGCCGATGCCAAGCCTCACCCGTACAAATTCCGGACCTGTTTCTGTGATGATTGATTTCAGGCCGTTGTGGCCGCCGGTTCCTCCACCCTCTCGGAGACGCACTGCTCCTATTGGTAGGTCGAGCTCGTCATATACGACAATCGTGCGAATCAACGGGCAGCTGGTTGCTTTCAGTGCCTGAACTAAGGCGACTCCACTTTCATTTACATAAGTTCTTGGCCGGACTAGGGCGACTTGCTCGCCCGCTAGTACCCCATATGCGATGCGGATTGATCGGCCCTCCGCATTAAGCTTTACCCCTAGCTGCCGAGCCAGTTCGTTTATCGTCCAGACCCCAATATTGTGACGATTGCGACTATAGGCCTCCCCCGGATTCCCTAGACCCACAACTATCCAGGAGACCGGCTTGGCCGGTTTCTTTCGTAATTGCAGAACTTTTCGCAGCCGCATTGCCTTCCTCTTACCGCTTCAGTCCTCTCTACGCTAAGCGAAACCGCCGAACGTGGTAGAGTCACCCTCGGCCATGCTCATTGATCTTCATGCCCATACCTGGCCTCGTTCCCATGACAGCGTCCTTAATCCAGAGGATCTGATTGTTAGGGCGAAGAACGCAGGTCTTGATGCTATCTGTTTTACAGAGCACGACACCGTTTGGGACCAGGAAGAGATTGAGGAGCTTCGCGCCAAGCACAATTTCCTTGTGCTTGCTGGCGTTGAAATCAGTACTGATGACGGGCACATTCTCGCTTTTGGTATCGATCGCTATGTTTTCGGGATGCATCGTGCGGCTGAGCTTGCCAAGTATGTTGAGCAGGGAGGTGGCGTTATGGTTGCGGCCCATCCCTATCGACGTCAGATGCCCTGGTTTACCAGCAGCGAGGAAAAGTACGAGGCCGCGTTAGAAAAGGCCAGCCGTAACCCAGCGTATGAGTTCTGTGATGCGCTGGAGGCCTTCAACGGGCGTGGTAGTGATTCCGAGAACGAATTTTCTAGGCGGCTCTGTGAGCGCTTAGAGATGCCCGGTACCGCTGGCACTGATTCTCATGCCATCAGTGATATCGGAAAATGCGCCACTTTCTTTGAACATGATATTGAAGATGAGAGCCAGTTGATCGAGGAAATAAAGGCTCGCCGTTTCTACTCTGTGGACCTTCGCACTGGTGACCCGGTGCCCTTTGTCGCTGCTCTCGAGGGTTAGTCCTGCCTGTGCCTATTGTGCTTCGCTTCACACATACCGGATCGGGTTGTACTATTCGATAACGGTCGCAGCTGGCGGCCCTAAGACAAAGTCGAGAGGATCCAAGAGCATGACCTACGTCATCACGACCCCTTGCGTCGATGTCCAAGACCAGTCTTGCGTAGAGGTTTGTCCAGTTGACTGCATCTACTTCGATGAAGAGGGAGATCGCATGCTCTATATCCAGCCGGATGAGTGCATTGACTGTGGCGCTTGCGAGCCTGCATGTCCGGTAACCGCTATCTTTGCCGAAGACGACGTTCCTGAGGAAGAGGCAGAGTACACCGCTCTAAACGCACAGTGGTTTGAGGACAAGGATGCTGTTCGCAACCGCGTGAATGAGCTGAAGCCCGCCTGATCCCACCCTTACCGCTCCCAAGTTAGAGAGTGTTTAGGCGCGTATTAAGCGCGTCGCCCAGGAGACACCATGCCAGACCAACTCACCTTAGCGGCTAAAAGCCGCACCGTGCTCGGCAAGAAGGTCAAGAACCTACGCCGGGAAGGGGTTCTGCCCGCTAACGTCTACGGACGTGGTGTTGAATCGACAGCTATCCAGTTAGATGGTCGTGATTTCCGACGAGCGATCGGCCAGGCTGGAATCCGGAGTATGTTCGAGCTCAGTATCGAAGGTGAGAAGGAATCTCGACACGTGCTGGTTCGTGGTCTTGACCGTGAAGGCGGTACTGGCGATCCCATTCACGTTGACTTCTATCAGGTTGATCTCAACCGTCCCATTCAGACGACCACCGCTATCCGGCTGGTAGGGATACCACCTGCTGTAACCGATCTTGGTGGCACCCTGCTACAGAACCTTGAGACGGTAGCTATCCGTTGTCTTCCTCTCGATATTCCAGAAGCTATCGAACTTGACGTTAGTTCAATTGAAAACTTTGAGCTGAGCCTTAGCGTAGGGGACTTAGAGGTGCCCGAAGGTGTTGAGGTTTTGGCTGCCTCCGACATTGGCGTGGCTACTGTCGATGCTCCGCGACTCACTATTGAAGGCGAGGAAGAAGAGGGGGAGGAGCTGGAAGGCGAAGAGGGCGAAGAAGGCGAGGCCATGGAGGGCGAGGAAGGCGCCGAGTCCTCTGCAGAAGGGGCCGACGAAGAGGCCTGATGCCCTGTTGTGGCTGAGCGCCTTTATCCCTCCGATCTCAGTGAAGCAGCTCTTCTTGTGTTCCTTGATTGGTTTGGGCGTCGCTATGCGCGCAGTACACAGGTTAAAGAAAGCTTCCTAGAGGGTGAGGCGCTGGGAAGTGCCCGGATCAACGTAGGACGCCACTGGGAGCTTGTATGCACGCTCGTCAATTCCGTGCATGGTGATGCCGATCTACCCTTCGAGGCAGCTCGTGCTTCAGTGGAGCAGCGTCTGGACCTTGAAGGTCTTTCCTATGCCATGTGGATTCCACCTGGTGCTGAATTACCGGTAGGTGAACCTGGCTTGAGCGAGCTTGCCCTTGTGGCGCGGGAGGCACGCCCTGTTGATGGGGATCGCTTGGAGTTGAGAAGGCCGGTCAATCTCTATCTGCGGCGCACTAGCCTTGATGGCTCTGTGGTCACTGTGCTTGGGGGCTTATCTCCGTTATGGGCACAGTTTACGAATCGTGTTGCTGGGTCCTTTCAACTCAACGCTCAGGACTTATTCCGTCTGCCTGAGGGGGAGGACGAACGTACGGAGCTTATTGAGCGAATTGTCCTTGCAGCAGGACAACCTGATGTCGACGATTCCTGTGTTATCTCTGCCGACGATGTCTGGAGTGCCAATAAACTTTCGGGAGACCGCTCTTTTGTGATTGGCTCTCCAGTTGCTCAGGGTGATGAGGCCAGTGCGGCTCTTCGTCGCACGCTCCGTAAGCTCCTACGTGAAGCTCAAGGTGTGGTTCGGCCGTCTGCTGACGCTCGTGCCCTCGTTATTCTTGCTGCTGCAACCGAACTCTCTAGCGAGAAGGTATCCCTAACTCTAAGGGGAATGGATCCCACTCTTTACTCGGGTTATGACCTTATTGCTGTGGTTGCAGATGGTCAGGTCCGCGTGGTTCTTGACCCCCAAGCTGGCACCCTTCCCTGGGACGCTCCCCTGCCTAACTAAAAAGGGGCCCTCCAGGATCTAGTACCTCTCCTCCGACATTGATCACGCTGGGGCGTTCCTCGCAATACCCCTGGTTCTCGCATTTATCGAATACAAAGGCGGCTCGCGACTTGTCGAAGCTGATGGTCCAACTGCCCAGTACGTGGCTCTCTCGGCCTCGTTCGTTCTCGCGTGTCAGGATGTCAATGAGGGCTGTAATCTCCTTGTTTCCCATGTAGTGCTCCTGTTCTCGCTTCACCCTGAAGGGCGATTTTGTGTGGATTGTCTTCTATCGTAGCGCCTCAATTTCTGTAGGGAGCCCTGGTCGTAGGTAGCAGCCGACGTAGAATCTGTTTCTGTGGGACAGGTCTTTGTTACCCGCCGCGTGCCGGGTCGAGCAGTGGAGCTCTTACAAGGGGCCGGTCATGATGTCGCCGTTTGGCCTGATGATCTTCCTCCTCCTGCCAATGCTCTCCGAGAAAGCCTGCTCCAGGCTGATGCAGCGCTCACTATGGTTACCGATCCTATCGGTCAGGACCTTCTTATCGAGGCTGAACGTCTATGTGTGGTAGCGAACATGGCTGTTGGTTACGACAACATCGATATTGTGGCCGCTTCCCAAGCTGGCGTTTGGGCAACTAATACCCCTGGTGTTCTTCACGAGACGACGGCTGATCTTGCATTTGCCTTGCTTCTGGCTGCAGCCCGGAATGTTGTCCTTAGTGACCGTGACACTCGTGATGGCGGTTGGCAGATGTGGTCACCAACCGCTTTTCTCGGCCCTGACCCCTTCGGTGCGACTATTGGAATAGTTGGCCTAGGAGAGATTGGACAGGCTGTTGCCCGGCGTGCCCATGGTTTCGGCATGACGGTGCTTGCTGCTACCCGGACCTCCAGGCCGGGGATCGAGCAGGAGCTTGGAGTGGAGAAAGTTTCGCTCAATGATCTTCTTCAGCGCGCTGACTTTGTTAGCCTCCATGTCCCCTATTCGCCTGTGACTGAGCATCTCATAGGTTCTCAAGAGTTAGCCGTCATGAAGGAAACGGCGATTCTTGTGAATACAGCCCGAGGTGGGGTGGTCGATCAGGATGCGCTCGTGGAGGCTTTAAGGGCGGGAACTATTGGTGGTGCTGCCCTGGACGTTACCGTTCCTGAGCCCTTACCTCTTACCCACCCCTTGTATGGGTTTCCAAACGTGATTATCACTCCCCACATTGGCAGTGCTAGCTTCGCCACCAGAGCACATATGGCTGAGATGGCTGCCCGTAACATCGTTGCAGTTTTGGGGGGGGCAGAGCCTCTTAACCCTGTCAATCAACCACCTGTTCCGCGGAATCGGGCTTGACACTTTTAGCGCTGTACCGGAGAACTGGGGCGGCGATTCAATCCAAAACCTTAATGGCGGGAGGCCCAGGCCCTGAACGAAGAAACCACCACGGAAAACCTTTGGCTAGCTGAAGAGCTCTGGGAGCTCGGAGCCGTTGAGCTGGGAAACTTTACCCTCGGTCGAACTGCGGTCGATTCTCCGATCTACATCAATTTACGGCTACTTATTAGTAGCCCACATGCTCTTCAGCGTTGCGCTGACATCATTCGTCTAAAGCTTGAGGCGCTTGTTTCAATGCGCCATCCTCAAGTGCAGCCATTTACTCTTGTGGCGGGGGTTCCTTTTGGTGGACTTCACGTTGCCACTGCATTTTCCCTTCATGTCAAAACTCCCATGATCTACATCCATCCGCCGGGGACAGTGAAGGAAGATCTAATCGAGGGGAACTACGTTCGTGGTCAGTCCTGCCTAATCATCGATGATTTAATCACCGGTGGCAGCAGTATTCTTGAAACGGCAGCAGTGCTAAGGGATGAGGGGCTGGTATCTCATGATGCGGTGACCCTTATAGATCGGCAGGAGGGGGGCAGTGCGGCGCTCAAAGCGATGGGCATAAATCTTGTAAGCATTCTTACCCTCGACCAGATCGCCAACTATCTTCGCTACTCGGGACGAATTGAGGTGTCGGATTACGAACGAATCCGGAAATACATTCAGTCCCGGCAGGGTGGCTAAGATAGAGATGTGGCTCAGCTACGCCCGGGAATGGTTAGTTCTTCGGGTGGTGGTGCGGGGTTCCCAATGCCTGCCATAAGTTGTGTTGGAACAAGCTGCAGTAACTCCTCTAGCGTCCACATTCCATCTTTGTAGATCGTGCGTAGGGGGGGGTAGATCTCGTTAAGCAGCCCCACCTGGCCACCTGCTACCGAGAAGATCTTGCCGTTAATATTCCAGGCCTCATCAAGCAGTAGGAAGACTGTCATGGGCGCGACCATCTCAGGACCTCGCATGCCAGAAGCCTGCGCAGCCCGGCGCTGTTCTTCCGCTGCCCTCCCGCTGGCCGGAGTCATTCCTCGCTGCTCTCGGATCTGCCGGGTTGAATCTGGGACTGTTGCTGTCAGGCGTGTAGCTGCTCCCGGTGCAATGGCGTTTACAGTTACGCCGTAGCGGCCAAGGTCGCGTGCTGCTACTCGGGTTAGGCCTGCCACGCCTGCCTTTGCCGCGCCATAGTTAGCCTGTCCTGAATTTCCCTGGAGGCCCGATACTGAGGAGTAATTGATGATGCGTCCATAGCGTTGTTGGCGGAACAGAACTGCGGCGGGTTTTGTCGTAGTGAAGTGCCCTTTTAGGTCGATGCGGATAACGTCGTCCCACTCCTCCTCCGTCATGTTGAAGACCATTCGGTCGCGCAGAATCGCTGCAAAGTTGATTAAGCCATCCAGCCTTCCGTAGGTGTCTAGAGCTGTCTGAATGACGCTCTCGCCGCCTTCCATCGATGATACATCTGCGAAGTTCGCTGTTGCTTCGCCCCCGGCTTCCTTGATTTCGGCTACCACCTGTGCAGCTGGGTCGTCGTCATGCCCGCTACCGTCAGGATTTACCCCGGGGTCGTTGACGATGATTTGTGCCCCCTCTGAGGCAGCCAAAAGCGCGGATGCTCGCCCGATTCCTCGGCCTGCCCCTGTCATTGCGACGACGCGTCCTTCAAGAAGGGTTCCCATGATTGTTCTCCTAAGGCAGGCGAACGGTTCCAGTGCCTGGTGAGGTTTTTACTCCGTCTGGGTTCTCGGTCCAGATTTCGACATCAACGAGGCGCTCGCCAGCTTCCTCATATTTTCGGGTAACGATGCCTTTGCACTGTATATCTTGGTCGGGGAAATCCATGCCCCGATAGCTGCAACCTACCCGTTTCACACTGCCTTCATTCCCGACCCAATCGTGCAGCAACTGTCCGAGAAAAGCATGTTTTAAAGCGCCGTGCACGATGATGTTTTCGAGCCCTGTAGCGCGTGCAAAGTTGTGGTCGTAGTGGATTTGATAGAAGTCGCCTGAGCCTGCTGCCCAGTAAACCAATTGCTGAGTGCTGCAATTTTTTGTCAGGGTGGGAATCTCCATCCCCTCATGCACGTTGTCCCAAGATGCGCTCATGGTTGTCCTCCTAGTACCGAATACCGGTGCCGGTCATGATCGCAACGATCTCACCGTGCTGGTTTCGGTATGTAGTTTTTGTTGTGGTGATTAGCATCTCCCCGAGCCGCCCTAATCTCTCCTCGATGGAAGAAACAGCACTAGTTGAGGTGAGAACGTCACCTGCACAGATATCGGCCAGATATTCGATGTCGGTGCCACCGTTAAGCATCCGCTTAAGAGGTCTGCTTGGCTCTAGAGCTACCTGTGTAGGGCGTGCGGAGCGCTTGTTCGGGTCGTAAAGCGGGGTTCCCAGGTATCCAGGAGGCGCAGGTAGGCTTCGGTAGCCTGCTGCCTGGGCGGCCTCCTCGTCGTAATAGACAGGGTCGGTGTATCCCACGGATCGGGCGAACATTCTCACGGAGGTCTTATCGATCTCTAGAGTAGTTATCTCTGAATCCTTGCCGATCGATGCTTGCATCTCATCCGTGATCAGAGATTCTTGCGGCTCGTCGCTCATACCGCCTCCTTGATTAGCGCGGTGAACGATAGACCAGCCGGTTCGGGGCGTAAACCAGCTTTCATTTCCGCCACTGGCTTGCTTTTGCGGGAACCGGTACGGTGATTTCGTGGTTAATGAGTGGTGTGAGCTTGGGGGACGCATTCGTCGGTGTCGACGTTCTCCTGCTGACACCTGTCAGTACTGCTCTAGGTTCTTCTGTCGTGAACACGCCTACTACCTCGAAGGCTACGATGCAGTTTGTTCCCGCTCTCCATGTGTCGCTAAGCATGATGAGCTTCCTGCACATCAAAAGTACGTACGTGGTGTGAACCGGCGCAATCTTGATGGTCTTTGTGGCCTTGAAGGTTGCGAGAAAAGCCCTTCCTTTAATTGCGATAAGTGTGGAGGGCGGTTTTGTCTCAGGCACCTTTCTGATGAGCTATATCCCTCAGTTGGGTCTCATGATCCTGCGGAGATGGCTGTCGTCTGTGCTCACTGTTGGAACCGGAGAACTATCTGGGGCAAGTTATGATGCGACGCGCATTGACCGCCAGCGCCTAAAGCGAATTGATTCGTACGACCATCAAAGACAAGAGTTGAAAGAGCTAACTTGGTTTGCCCTTCAATACGTCACGAAACTTCCCTTTTCCGTCTCTAGGTGTCGGGTGTCGTTCAGGCTGTGCAGTGCGCGGAACCACCCTTTTGCGCAAACGAGGTGCACAGAGGCGTGGGCGGGCCTGAAGAACATGTCGTTTGAGGTCTCGATTATGTAGCCGGTATAGGCGTTTATGACACCACCATGGCATGCGACTACTACCCGCGCTGCCTCTCCCTCATGTCTTGCAATGATCTCTTCAAACGCATTGATTACCCGTTTGGAGAACTCAGCACTAGATTCGGTAAGAGGAAATACATCCCACGAACGTTCCCGCGCCATTCGTTCGCGAACCCCCGCTAAATAATCCACACCTAAAGCTTCGGCTGCGGTCTGGTCGGGAGGAACATCACGAAACATTCCGATCTCTCGTAGATTGTCTACCACGACTGGTTCGAGCCCGTGGTGGCTGCCAATAGCTGCTCCTGTGTCGAACGCTCGGCTAAGTCCACTTGAATAAACTGCATCAATCGATTCAGTTGCGAATCTCTCGCCTACCAGGCGAGCCTGCTCTCGGCCGAGTTCACTTAGTGGTGCATCTACTGAATCACCGATGCGTGCATTCGGTGCGCTGGGGATGGATTGCTGTCCATGTCGCACCAGCACGAGTTCCAGTGTTCCTTCAATTCCAGAGAGGAATGCTTGGTTGAACGCATTTGAAGCTGGACCGCGTTGTGGTTGAGTCATCGTGCTGAGCATACAGAACGCTCATGAACATGCGCTTAAAAAGGCGGATGCCTAATTGCTACCAGCGCTGCCCCTGGGGAGGTTCGATGACAGCTTTTTCTGCAATCGCGTCCGATGCAGTAACACCTGCGGCCCACGGCCAGCTATTCTCATCGGGACTAAAATTACCTGCCGTTGCGGTGGCAATCGCAGCTGCCATAGCCAGTGTTCGACGTGTGCCTGCTACGTCATGTACACGGAAAATGCGTGCGCCCTGCACATATGCCAATGCTGTTGAGATGTGCGTTTCGAGGTCGCGGTCTTCCGGCCCTGCTCCAGAAACGGTACCTATGTAATTTTTTCGCGAGTGCGCCAGGAGCAACGGCTGCCCGGCGGTCCCTAGTTCGCATAGGCGGCGTAATGCTTGTAGATCCTCGTCGTGGCTTTTCCCGAAGGCAATGCCTGGGTCGATTGCAATAGCGTTTCGGGGAAGCCCTACGCGTTCCAATTCTTTTAGTCGGTCCGCCATCCACGAAATTGTAGTCATTACGACATCGGCATAGTTGGGTGCTGGATCAGGACGATGTTTGGGTACGGAATAGCTGTAGTTAAGAACATAGCCAGCCCCACCTTCGGCTGCGGCTTTTGCCGCCTCGGTTCCCAGGGTTAGCCCACTGATGTCGTTAACGATGGTGGCTCCCGCTTGTACTGCTGCCTCGGCTACTTCACGTTTGTAGGTGTCGATTGAAACCAGGTGTCCTTCGCGCGCAAGGGCAGCTACCACAGGCGATGCAATGGTAGCTTCGAGATGTGCTTCTAACTGTGGACGGCTAGCCCTTGCTGTCTCTGCTCCAACATCGATGATGTCTGCGCCTTCCGACCGCAGTCTTTCGGCATGGGAAAGCGCTGCTGTGACGTCGGTTCCCACCCCATCACCTGAGAACGAGTCCTCTGTCAGGTTTACGATTCCCATCACTAGTGGCGAGTCCAATTTCAGCTCGCGGCTTCCTGCCTTCCACTGTTCAATGGGTGAAAGGTAGCGTTCCAGCGGATCCACCAGAGGGCTTCTGCGCTGCTTAAGCTCTTGGGCTAAACGCTTAAGGTCCTGGCGGCTAGCAGAAACCCGACCTGTTTCCTCCTCCAATGTCAGGCCCAACCCGAGAGCACTAGTTGCGAGTGCTAGCTGTTCAAGGTCATCGCTAAAGAATGCAATGTGTTCAGTTTTCCTATCGAGGGTTAGGACCCAAGGGGCCGGGGGCACTACCCGTAACAATGGCGTCACCGGCGAGCGACCGGGTCCAGGCCCAGCATGCGACGTGCCTGCCATAGATGTTCTAAGTCGTGCTTGTAAAGGTCCCGGACGAGGTCGATTAGTGCCACCTTGCCGCGATAGGGATGCAGCGCGGTTCGTTCCCATTGCTCATGTGTAAGTCCCCATAGCGAGTATGCAGTTTCCTGTCGCGCATGAGCGAATCCCGAGATTGCCTCGTTGATAGTCATATACGCATAGTCCTCGGGGAAGGGAATATCGTCTAGGTCAACGTGGTGGATTGGGGCATTGGGCCTTCGAAGGATTGTTTCGAATTGAAGGTTGGTTGACCTTTCTACTTCGGCCAGGTGAACCCCGATTGCCAGCAAACACCATCCTTCATCGGGAGGGCTTGCTGACTCCCGAGACTGACCCTCACTAGCAGACCAGAGCAGGTTCTGTAACTCCCCTGCTGCTTCTCCGAGGGCCTTTAGAAGAAATCGGTCACTGCTGGTAGGGGCCTCTTGCATGCGTTCATTCTACGAATCTTGCCAAGCCTGCCTGTTATCAGGTGATGATCAATTCGATGCCTTCGCGGCAAAGGGCACAATCTTCCGGTGGCCATGCACCAACTTTCACTTCCAGACATGCGTGTAGCGGCGCTCCGAAATCTGGAGATGCTCCCCGGTTAACCATGACACCCACTCCTATCACGTCTGCGCCCTGTGCCCGTACCGCGTCCACGGTGTCATGGATGCTCCCCCCAGTTGTTAACACATCATCGACAACAAGAACTCGATCGCCAGGTCCTAGTTGGAATCCCCTGCGAAATTCGCGTCCGCCTGTTTCCTTTCGTTCTGCGATAAGAGCTGCCAAACCCATTCGACGGGCCACCTCGAAAGCAAGGATGACTCCACCAGTGGTCGGACCCGCCACAATGTTTGCTTCGGCCCCGTCAAAACGGTTCGCAATCTGCGCACAGAGTTTTCCGGTTAAGTCTGGCCATTGAAGGATTCGAAATTTCTCGATGTAAATATCAGCATGGAGACCGCTAGCTAGTTGAAAGTGTCCTTCAAGCATTGCGCCCCGTTGCTCAAGTTCATTACGTAGGTTTTCTGTCATCGTGTTTGCCCCTCCGTACTCCCAATCGTTGTTTCCATTAGCTTGGCTCCGCCATTTTGGGGGAGGCCAAAATCTCCAAAAGGCCAATATCGAAGCAATGCTTTTCCAACAATCTGTTCCCTAGGAACTAAGCCGATGCGTCCGCTGCGGCTGTCCTGGCTGCTGTTCCGGTTATCTCCCAAAACGTAATAGTGTCGAGGAGGGATCAAGATTGGAGAGTGGGTATCATTCCAGGGCTCTTTGATATAGGGCTCGTCTAGCAAATGGCCGTCGATGTAGACGATCCCTTCGATAATATCCACTTGCTCTCCAGGAAGTCCGATTACTCTTTTTATCAGGTCGTTCCCGCCTCCTGCTGTGCTCTTAAATACTATGATGTCGCCTCTCTGAGGTTTACCAAATAGCTGACGAATGTCGTCGTCGTCCGCATCGGCGAAGGGCACGATATCCGTCAGGCGGTCCATGTTAATTTCGGCGTAGACCAGTTTGTTCACCAGGATATGCTGGCCATGGTCCAGTGTTGGGAACATGGAGTGGCCTTCCACGAGGTAGTTCTGCAGGCTCACTCGTACAGCTAAGAAAACCAAAAGCGCTAGCAAAACTGTCTCGATGATCTCGCGGATCAGCTTGCGGTTTCGGTTCGGGCCCTTCTGTGCTGTTTCGGGTAGTGCACCTGCTGTCCAAGAAGGAACTAGGAACTCCTCTGCTTCGCGAGCTGGTAGTGGGTAGTTCAAAGGCCGTTTCATAAAACTTGTTCGGGCAGTCCTCAAGTTTGATCTTGACGGCGTTGCTTTGCCGATCATCTCCCCTCCGTCCTGGGTTCTGGCAATCTTTTCTTGTGAAGACGTTGGAGTGATGGCCTTATCTTGAGTGGGCACTCTCTGAGCGTATCACTCGCACCGGGCGACCCTCTAGCTGAAGGGTCGCCCATCCTTACTTTGTGGCCTACGCTTATTGAGATCGGAGGTTGGTGTGAGGTTCAATCGCTTAAGTTCCCTCCTCGGGGCCGCTGCAGTGGTTCTCGTTCTTGGCTCCGCCTGCGATGGTGCCCACGCACATCCCACAGTTGAGACCCCTGTGGACCCTGTTACAAAAGCCGAGCGCTCTATTGTTGTTAGCGGAATTGGGGAGGTTTTGGCGGAGCCTGACATTGCCGAGCTGACCGTGGGAGTAGAGGTTCGTGCCAAAACGGTAGCCAAAGCCCGTAGAGAAGCGGCCGAGCGGGCGAACGCTGTAGTTGCTGTTCTTCGTGCAAAAGGTGTCAATGAACAAGATATACGCACGATCAATTTTCAAATTAGGCCTATTTACGCCTCCCGGACCGATGGACAGACTCTTCTCGCTTCCTATGTGGTCTCCAATGACGTCAAAGTCACCGTCCGAGATATAGAGTGGGTTGGTGAACTTATCGATGAAGTATCAGACAGAGTGGGCGATAGTATTCGCATTAGTAACCTTTACTTTGCCCACGAGGACCCTACCGCGCTTACCCAGCAGGCCCGTGAACTTGCTATCGCTGATGCCCGTTCTAAGGCCCAGCAACTTGCGGAACACTCTGGAGTAACGCTCGGTAGGGCTCTCACCATCGTAGAGACCAGCTGGGCCGCACCTCTTTCTGGTCCAGCATCTCGTGCAGAGATGGCTGTTACTGCGATCCAGGCTGGCTCCTCGGCAGTTAGCGTCTCTGTGCAGACGACATGGGAGATCCTGGAGGACTAGAGGGTTAGCTTTTTAGCTTTCCGGTTCGCTCAAGGATTGTGTACCGACTTAGTCCTTTGGCGAAGTGGTCGGAGAGCAGTGAGTAGCGTTTGCGTAGCTCGTTCTGAAATTGATTCATTGGAAGTCGGCGTCGGTGATAGTCGGAGCCTTCTGGTACAGGGCCAACTTCTCTGGCTACGCCCACGTACATGGGACGGATGGCTCGGAAGTGTTTCTCGTAATGTTCGTTTGCGCTTGTCGCTCGGCAATCGAGGTATCCGATAAGTAGAGTTTGAGAGATGTTAGCTCCAGTTTGCTCAAGTGCTGAACGCGTAACGAACTCCTCTGCAGTTTCGCCTTCGAGAAAGTTGCCTTCTACAACACTCCAGCCGTCTCTGGCCTGGTCTCTTTCAGTCACATAGCCGTAGTCGCCCCGAACCACGCAGGCGTATCCATAGATCATGGGCACGTCGTTCGGAGGAGATGCTTCCTCAGCGTCGAAGTATTCTGCGGTCCATTCGTTTCCCAGAATGATTTCTACTTTCCCATGGAAGTGTCTCTCCGGTTGCGGGGGCATAGGTACGTCGCCCAATGGCATTGCTACGTCTTCCTCCGGCGGTAGAGTGGCTTCTGTGCGACCAATGCGCGCTCTCCGCCTACCCAAATCTCTGTGCCTGGATGGCTTTGGTCTTGACTGAGTATTGCCAGTCCGGCCGCAGCGTCAAGCGTGAACGAGCGTGCGCAGCTTCGGAGCTCGCCAATTACCTGCCCTTCGGCAAGTGCCGGCGTGCCTAGTGGAGGTATGTGCATCCCTTCGAACAGCAGGCTGGTTAGCACCCGTGTTGGCTCCTCGACCGGGAGTCCTAGGGCTTGACTTAGTCCTGCCTCAGCAGGTGTTATCCCAGTTTCTAGGTCTGGTGTGAACGCTGGAACTCCGGCCTCTATGCGCGCGATTTCCTGCGCAGCTGTGCCTGCTAGCCCTACGCCTGCTTCCTCCAGTAGGCCCAGGAGGTGTTCTGCTACAGGTGGTGCAACCATTAGCTCGAAGCCATCTTCCCCCAAGCCACTCGTCCGGATTGCCAACGCCCGGTAACCATGAAATTCGAAGGGAGCAGCATGCATCGAGGGTAGACGCGGAGGGAGGGCGTTGTTGATATGTTGCCCTGTTACTTCTGCTGCAGCTGGTCCTGCGAGTCCGATGAGGCAGGTTGTTGTGGTTCGATCTTGGATCTCCACGTCGTAGCCTTCCTCAATGGCATCTTCAAGTTGTGCTAGCGTCGTGGCGCCGCGACCGGGTTCCCCGATAACTACGTATGCAATACCCCCCATCCGCGCGATTAAGGAAAGGTCTGTGATGTTTCCAGATTTGCTCAGTGCTGCTGCTCGAACGCTTTGTCCTTCATCTAACTCACGGGCTACCTCGCCAAAGACTGCTTCCAACAACAATGCTGCGTCAGTACCACTCACCAGTAGTCGGGTACGATCGGAACGGTCGAAGGCGGCTGCTTTCGACCTTAGGCGTGCGTACTCGTCCTCGCTGTCGCCGTAGGTTTTCGGAAGCCTCCACCCGCGTTCTAAGGCGAAGGTTGCGCCAAAAGCTTCGTGCACAGAATGCAAAGCCAGTCGGTTGATGCCTGCTTCGGTCACTCTTCGACGAAATGCCTTCGCCCGTCGACTTCCGTGAGTCGACCTACACCAGGGAACGGGTTGTGAACGCAGATTAACAGTGCCTGTTCGCGCAGCGCGCGCTCAACCAGCTTTTTTTTGGTCTCCAGCGAGACCAACGGCAGAATGTCGAAGGCTGCAATCCAGGCGGGGCGCTCCACCTGTACTGCGTGATGTACGAGATCTCCGGTATAGATAGCCGTCTCTCCAAGAGAGCTCAGCAAGATTGACGCGTGATCAGCCGTGTGTCCTGGTGTAGGCAGGAATGTCATTCCGGCCATGATCTCTCGCTCTCCATCGACTAGCTCTAGTTGCCCTGTTTGCTCCAGTGGCTCGAAGTTTGGCGCGAGATAAGTTGCACGCGTCCTCTCATTCGGATTCATTGCTGCTTCGTACTCACCGGCTTGAATGAAATATCGCGCGTTAGGGAAGGTGGGGACCACCTTCCCTTCTTGCTCCATCGTGTTCCAACCGCAGTGGTCAGTATGGAGGTGAGTGTTCACGACATGGGTAACGTCTTCTGGCATTATCCCTATCGAAGCAAGCTCGCTAAGCAGAGTGCCGTATTCGCCAGGCCAGATGCGCTCACGTTCACGTTCTGTGTACTTGGTTCCCATTCCCGTTTCGACGAGCACGATGTCCTCGCCCCGTCGCACCAGCATGCAGTTCAATGCAAGTGGAATACGGTGCTGGCTGTCGATATTCTCACTACCGACCGCCGGCTCCCATAGGATACGTGGCACGAGTCCGAAAACTGCTCCGCCGTCCAGACGGATATATCCGTCTGAGACGATTGCGATGTCGAATTCCCCTGCTCGGTAGGTTGCTACTGCCATAGGGCAACAGTACGGACCATGACCCGTCCGCGCCAGGTGTTCTGACTACTCTTCTGTGGCGGACTCCAACGCCGTTTCGAAAGCCGCAATTGCAACTTCAATTTGTTCGTCATCAGGCACCCGTGTTGTGAGGGCCTGAAGTGCGATATTGGGAATGAACATAGTTCGGACAAGCGGGTTTGATTCATAGCGGGCTCCCAAGCGCAGTACCTCGTAACTAATCCCAGCTATTGGGGGAAGTAGCACTATCCGCGATGCCATGCGTACGAAGATGCCTTGGTCCACAAGAAGGTCGAATGCGAGGAACACAACCAGGGCGATAGTGATCACTACAACCAGGAAGCTAGTACCACAGCGAGTATGTTCTTTGGGTAGGTCTCGTATAGCAGTTACTGTTAGGGACCGGGCTTTCTCATAGGCGTGGATCGTCATGTGTTCGGCACCGTGGTATTGGAAAACCCGCCGGATGTCGGGCATTAGGCCAATCAACGCGATGTATCCCACGAAAAGCACCAGCCTTAGGACTGCTTCGATCACAACCACCCCTGCTCGTGCGATGCCCTGAGATTCGAGGAGGTTTGCTAGAAGTACAGGTCCGACAAAAAAGACGGCGACCGCAAAAGCTATCCCTAGCGCTATCGAACCCCACATGGCGGCGTCAGATACTTCTTCAAACTCTGGCTCTTCCGCTTCCTGGTCTTCTTTTTCCAGCCCTTCAATAGTGATTCGCGAAGAGTAATTTATTGCTCGCATGCCTAGGGAGAGCGTCTCCCAGAGCACTACAGCACCACGAACTAAAGGAATTCTCCTTAGTGGGCCTGTCGTAAAGCCAGTCAACTTTTCTGTGTGACGAACGATCTCACCACTAGGAGCTCGTACTGCTATCGCCATATGTTGCGGGGCTCGGATCATCACACCTTCGATAACGGCCTGGCCGCCGAAGTACACATCTGTTCGAGGTGGGGTTTCGCTCATGGAGCGCTCAGGGCCTGACTTGGGGCTGCTGGAGAAGGGAGTCTTGGTGACTCATAGCCAGTATGGAAAGCTGCTTCCGGGCTACGACGGATCGCCCAGTGAATAGCGGCGCTGGAAGCGTTCAACCCGGCCCGCGGTGTCGACGATGCGTTGCTCTCCCGTGAAGAATGGGTGGCATTGGCTGCATACGTCGATGTGCATTTGATCCTTTGTAGCTCGAGTCTCGATGCGGTTTCCACACGAGCAGGTAATGACCGCGTCCACGTACTCCGGGTGAATTTCTGTTTTCACCGTTCTACTCCTGACCTGCTGGGGTGAGGACGCTTACGCGCTTTCGGCGTCCCTTGGCATGGGGACTGAACTTCACTGTGCCTTCTACTTTTGCGTAGATAGTATGGTCGCGACCTAGTCCCACGTTCTCTCCGGGATGGAAACGGGTACCCCGCTGCCGCAGGATGATTGTGCCTGGCGTAACGAATTGACCATCGAAACGCTTTACGCCTAGCCGCTGGCTATTGCTATCGCGGCCGTTCTTAGTGCTGCCCAGGCCTTTTTTGTGCGCCATCCTCTAACCTTTCGTGATCGACTCGACGACGAGTCGGGTAATCGGCTGCCGGTGACCGAATGTCCGCCGGTAACGCACTTTGTTCTTATATTTCATGAAGCGCAGCTTTTGGCCTTTGCCGTGCTGGGCTATGCGTGCTCGCAGGGATGCACCCGGAACCGTTGGCTCCCCGATCGTCACGTCCATTCCATCAATCAGCATTAGCACATCGAAGTCAAAAGTATCGCCAGGCTCGCCATCAAGACTGCCTAAATCAAACTCTTGTCCTTCGGTGAGCATGAATTGATGTCCACCGGCTCGCACGATCGCCTGCAATGGTTGCTCCACTTTCCCCCGCTCTGACGGGGAATCCTCAGTCTAGGAAGGGCCGCCCCGTAGGGTCAATATCCAACTGTAATTAGTTTCTCACTTTAGGAGATGGTTCAGGTTGATGTCTGCACTAGAGCTGCTGCTAAAAGTAGAGCCGCTGGGTGAGTCTCGTGTTGCATTGTTTCCTTACTCGATGTCTCCCTGGCCGGTCCAAGATGGCTATTTTCCACCCCCACCCTCTGTTGTCGCCTGCGCTCCACCTTCCCATGCTAGGTCAGGTTTAGGTGAAGGTTGGAAAGAGGGCCCATCGACAGGCTCCTCATCACCAGGGGATTCCATTGGTGGCTCTTTCTTCTCTTGTAAATCTGATGGCGGCCAAGGCTCATTTGGGTCGCTCTCGAGCAGGCGTGTTAGCACCTCCCCCTCAAGGGTTTCGACTTCCAGCAGTACTGTTGCCAGTTTGTCCAGTACATCACGCTTTTCCCTCAGAATTTCTTGTGCGCGCGTCTGGGCTTCCTCGATGATGCGTCTCACCTCGTCGTCAATCTCTTCCGCAATCTTCTCCGAGTAATTGCGGCTTTCTGAGATCTCACGACCAAGAAATACCATCTCCTCACTCTTTCCAAATGTCCGTGGCCCGAGACGTTTGCTCATCCCCCAGCGGGTAACCATCGAGGTAGCTATACGCGTGATCTGCTCCAGGTCGTTGGAGGGGCCTGTTGAAGCTTCGCCAAAGATAAGTTCTTCGGCTGCGTGTCCTCCCAGGGCTGTGCAGAGTTGGTCTTTGAACATATCGCGCGTTCGGTAATGTGTTTCCTCGTCAGGAAGGAAACGTGTGTAACCGCCCGCCATGCCCCGCGAGACGATGGTGACTTTGTGAGGTGGGTCATGCTTATCGAGAAAGTGCGCGATTACCGTGTGGCCGCCCTCGTGGTAGGCGGTCAATCGCTTCTCATGGTCGCTCATCACGCGGCTCTTACGCTCAGGACCAGCGATAACGCGGTCCACAGCCTCTTCGAACTCATCCATCGCGATCGTTTTGCGGTTGCGCCGGGCTGCCAGGATGGCTGCTTCGTTGACCAGGTTAGCTAAGTCTGCACCGCTAAATCCCGGTGTGGATTTCGCTAGCGTTGCTGGTTCGACATCATCGCTTACAGGCTTGCCCTTCATGTGTACGTCGAGGATTGCTTCGCGACCCCTGACGTCCGGTGAGTCCAATACGACCTTGCGGTCGAAGCGCCCTGGTCTAAGTAAAGCTGGGTCGAGAATGTCTGGTCGGTTTGTGGCTGCGAGCACGATCACGTTCGTACCCGTGTCGAAACCGTCCATTTCCACGAGGATTTGGTTTAGGGTTTGCTCCCGCTCATCGTGGCTGCCCCCCAGCCCTGCTCCGCGTTGCCGGCCCACTGCGTCGATCTCGTCGACGAAGACAATACAGGGCGCATTCTTCTTCGCTTGTTCAAATAGATCCCGTACGCGACTAGCACCCACTCCCACGAACATTTCTACAAATTCTGAGCCAGAGATGCTAAAGAATGGAACTCCCGCCTCGCCTGCAACCGCGCGAGAAAGGAGCGTCTTGCCTGTTCCGGGCGGACCTACCAGGAGGACTCCTTTGGGAATGCGTGCTCCTAGAGCCGCGAACTTTTCGGGGTACTTCAAGAACTCGACGACTTCGACGAGTTCTTCCTTGGCCTCATCGGCTCCTGCCACATCCATAAAGGTGACTGTCACCTTGGCACCTGTGAAAAGACGTGCTCGGCTCTTCCCGAAGCTCATTGCCTGAGAGTTGGATCCCTGGGCCTGTCGCATGATTAGGAGCAGGAAGGCACCGAATAGTAGGAAAGGAAATAGGTTCAGAAGTAGGCCCAGCCATCCAAATCCACCGCCATCTTTGAATTCAAGATTGACGGCATTTAGCTGTCCTTGTGAGCCTCCGCTTAGCGCAATGCCTCGATCGCTCAGGAAGGTAGCGATATCGGTGTTTTCCGCTACTTTGGACTTTCGCTCTAGCCTGTTCCCCTGGTTCTGCTGGAAGTAGATTGCGTTGATGTCGCGGCCATCTACCTCAAGGGTGTCGACCAGGCCAGCTTCGATATCCTTTACAACTTGCCCAAAGGGAATTTCCTGCTTCGAGTCGCCCCCTGAAAAGAATGCGAAACCGATTGCGATAGCCGCAACGGCCACAAGTATCCAGATGAAGCCGTTACGAAGCCAGCGGGAGTACAAGGTAAGACTCCTGGCGGCAAGAAGGCCGCTCAGAAATAAGGTGTTTTAGGTCTCGGATTCGAGTATAGCAGAGGCTACCTCTTGGCCTCTAAGGGGTTGGAGGTAGCCTGGGGAAGGGCTAGGGGCCAGCTATACGCGTTCTTTTCCGCGACTTCCGATAGACTCCCCTTCCATGAAACTTGCATTTGTCGGCGGGACAGGCCCCGAGGGTCTTGGTCTCGCTATCCGCTTTGCTGCGTCCGGCCATCAGGTCTGCATTGGTTCCCGCACTACCCAAAGGGGCGAGGAGGGTGCTGCTAAAGTCGCCGCCGCTGTTCCAGGGGCTAGCGTAATGGGGGGCGAGAATGCGGCCGCTGTTGTGGGAGCTGATGTGGTCTTCCTCACTTTCCCTTACAGCGGGCAGGCGCCGACGCTTGAGTCCTTAGGGGGTGCTCTGGATGGCGCCGTTGTTTGCGACGTTGTTGCCCCTCTTGAGTTTGTCAGGGGTAAGGGCGCCGTGGCTCTCGAGGTGCCTGGTAACAGTGCTGCAGAGGAAGCCTCCACAGCACTTCCTAATGCCAGAGTGGTCTCGGCCTTCCAGAACATGAGTGCAGAGAAGCTCATGGAGTTAGACAAGTCTGTGGATGCTGATGTCCTTGTGTGCGGAGATGATGAAGAGGCGAAGGGCATCATCATTGGTCTTGCTAACGAGATTGACGGTGTTCGGGGTGTGGATAGTGGTGCCCTCAGTAATAGTCGCTATGTTGAGATGCTCACATCCCTTCTCATCAACCTTAATCGCGTTCATAAAACGCAAACCAGCATCCGCATTGCGGGAGCCTGAGGAGTACCGAGGTGGCCGTCTCTATAAGTGGTGTTGAGGGATTGCCCGAGATTAGTGAGGGCGCAGATCTTGCTGCCATGATCGAAGAACTGCAGGTTGCCGCGGGTAATCCCCTGGTCGATGGCGATATTGTCATAGTGACCTCCAAGATTGTTTCGAAGTCCGAGGGGCGAACCGTCGACCTGGACACGATTACGCCTTCCCCCTTTGCTCGGCAGTTTGCTGAACGTTGGGAGAAGGAGCCGGGCATAGTTGAGCTGGTTCTGCAGGAGTCAAAACGAGTTGTTCGTCAGGTTGGGCCCGTTCTAATCACCGAAACTCATCACGGGTTTGTTTGTGCGAATAGCGGCGTTGACCAGTCCAGTTCAGGTGCTGAAGGACGAGCCGTCCTTCTTCCTGTCGATCCAGATGCTAGCGCGCGTGGCCTCCGTGCTCGCTTCCGTGAGCTGGGCCACGAGGTTGCGGTCATTATCTCTGACACATTTGGTCGGCCTTGGCGTGAGGCTCAGGTTGACGTTGCTATCGGCATCGCAGGCATCAATCCTGTTATTAGTTACATCGGAGAACACGATCCCCATGGCCATGAGTTCCTTGTCCAGGCTGTTTGTCGAGCGGACGAGCTGGCGAGTGCAGGGGAGCTGGTCAAGGGCAATCTCAGCCGAGTGCCCGTTGCGGTGATACGCGGTTATCCCTGGGAACCCGATGACGAGGTGTCCATGACCGAAATAATCCGAGAAGCCGAACGAGACCTCTTTCGCTGAGCCCAAAGTGATGGATGAGATCGACATCAGGCTGCTGCGCGAGGGGGGGCGTCTTCCTGAAAAGGCAAGCGCAAATGCTTCTGGATACGATCTCTACGCTTGCCTCCCAGACGCTCCTGTCAGGGTTGGGAATTTCCCTGTTCGTATTCCTACTGGGCTTGCTTTCGCAGTTCCCCCTGGCCTTGATGTTCAGATTCGACCTCGCAGCGGGCTTGCCAGCCAGGGAATTCTCTCGAGCTTCGGAACTCTAGATGCAGATTATCGAGGGGAACTTTTCATTAGCATGTACACCCTCAATCCTGAGGTTAGCCATGTGGTTGAGCATGGGGACCGGGTAGCTCAGCTCGTAATTACTCATCTTGCTGCCGTCAATTTTGTGTTACGGGAAGAGCTTTCTAAGACCCAGCGCGGTGCTGGAGGACACGGCAGTACCGGTCGCTGACTGTGACCGTTGGCCATAGGGAGTAGGTGCCCTACCTTATGGACTCACAGTTTCCAGCAGAGATCATTCATGTCGTACGAACTCGATGCCCTGACTAAAGCAACTCCTCGTGAGGACCTGCCAGATTTTGGCAGTGGGGATACCGTGCGTGTCTACGCAAAGGTGGTTGAGGGCGATAAGGAGAGGGTTCAGGTCTTCGAGGGAGTGGTGATTCGTAAGCGCCGGAAAGGGATGGCCTCGAACTTCACTGTCCGGAAGGTTGCAAGTGGTGTTGGGGTTGAGCGCACCTTTCCCCTCCATAGCCCGCGTCTTGACAGGGTAGAAGTTGTCCGGCAGGGCAAGGTTCGCCGAAAGAATCTTTCGTATTTGCGCGGCCTTACTGGGCGAGCAGCCCGTATTAAGGAACGTAGATAAAGCTGTTCTTACTCCTCGACTGATGCCACTAGTTCGTACAGTGGCTGGCCGCCCTTAATGAGCTCCAATTCCACTCCTCCCAATGTCCCCTCGCAGCGCTCTGCTAATTCCTCTAGAGAGCCCTCGAATTCTGCTCCTATGTAGATAGTTACAATGGTGGCATTCCCGGCTTCTGCCTCTAGTAGCCCTGTCAGTAGCGCTTCCGTAGCGTTCTCCGTGCTTGCAATAATCCTTCCATCGACTAGCGTGATCGAGTCCCCTTTACGTACCTCTACCCCGCCTGTCATCCGATTTGCCACTGCTCTCGACACCTCAACAGTGCGTGTGCCTTGGAGTGCTTCGGTTAGTGCGTCCATGTTTTCTTTTGTTGTCGACTGTCCGTTAAAGGCAATTGCAGCGGCAGCTCCCTGTGGCAGTGAGAGCGAAGGGGCAACGTGTAATTTGCAACGCGCTAGCTTTACCGCTTGCTCTGCTGCGGGGATAGCGTTCTTGTGGTTGGGTAAAACAATCACGTCAGCTGGCCCCAGTTTGTCTGCAGCTGTGGCGATATCACCAGCTGCAGGTTTGACGATAGCCTCAAGCCGCAAAACATTAGCCCCTAGACTTTCAAAGATTTCGTCGAAGCCTGTGCTGCTGCTAAGGGCAAGCAGCCCCACCTTTAAACCGGCACCGCTCCCTGCCTCTCGGAAGCGTACGAACTGAGCAGTCATGTCCTCAAACTTCGGACGGGTTAGCTCACCGAAAACCCCAGCTTCCTGGAGCAACTTTTCCGGCTCGTTCGTATGTGCATGAACTCGTAGGGCTTGTTCGTCCCCCACAATCACAACCGAGCCGTACCCTTCCTTTTCGGTATGTTGCCGTAATCCCTCCACGTCGACCGCATTCTCTCCAGCAACTAAAACGAATTCTGTGCAGTACCCGAAGCCATCGTCGACATGGCCTGGAAGCATTGCCAGCGGTTTTTCGGGGATCATGACTGGGGGAGGAAGTTCTTTCCGTATCGCTGCTACTAACCCACGAAGCAATACGCAGACCCCTTCGCCTCCGGCGTCTCGCACCCCGGCCTCCCGCAGTGCTGGCAGTTGGTCGATTGTTCTCTCTTGGGCCCGCTCTGCCTCTGCGAGAGCTTCATTCAGTACCTCAAGGATGGTTCCCTCTGACCGCTTGTGTGCCCCAGTTGCTGCTGCTCGCAGGACGGTAAGCATAGTTCCCTCGACAGGCTCTGAGACTGCCGTGTAAGCGGCATCTGCTGCTGCCTGAAGTCCCTTGGAAAGCATGCTTCCGTTTAATTCATCTGCCTCCCCTACTCCCTTTGCTAATCCCAGTAGCGCCTGCGAAAGGATCACTCCTGAGTTGCCCCTGCCCCCGTATAGCCCTCCGCGAGCGAGGGTTGCCAGTACCTGATCTGCTGTAAGTGGCTTCTCCAGTGCGAGTATGTAATTACATGCTTCGCTCATCGTCGCTGCCATGTTCGAGCCGGTATCTCCATCGGGAATGGGGAATACATTGATTGCGTCGACTGCCTTCGCTGATTGAGTTAAGTAGTCCGTTGCCGACTTGATTGCGTCCCGCAGTTCGAGTCCATCCAGTTTCGCGCTGTTCATACCGCCAGTCCTCTTCCTAGATAGCTGCTAATGGGAAGCGGTGCTAGCATCGGCGTCCAGCCTCTCGAGGAAGTGAGACCCATGGCCAGCGGTGCCTGCGATGTTTGCGGAAAAACGACTACGTTCGGTCGGCACATCCGCCATCGGCATGGTGGCCGCTGGGAGCGCAAAGCTCCTTCAAAGCCCCGCCAGCTTCGTCCCAATGTAAACAAACAACGGGTCTTTATAGATGGGGTCTGGAAGCGCCTAAATATATGCACGCGCTGTCTCCGTACGCTCTCGAAGAGCGCCTAGCTCGTCTTTGCTAACGCCGCTCTTAGCGACATGAGGTTCTCCGCTACGCTTGCCTGTTCGTTGTAGACGCTGCTTCCACACACAAGCACGTCAGCTCCAGCTGCTGCGCAGGCTGCAGCGTTCTCGACCTTTACACCTCCGTCGATTTCGATGCGGGCCCGATGCCCACCCTTGTCCAGCTGCGCACGAAGTCTGGTTACCTTGTCCAGTTGGGAAGGGATAAGTTGCTGTCCTCCCCAACCAGGATTGATGGTCATTACCATTACCTGGTCCACCGTTGGTAGCGACTCTTCGATTGCAGCCAACGGTGTCCCGGGGTTCAGACATACGCCTGCCTCTGCTCCCCCTCGCCGGATTAGGTCGAGTGTCCGGTTGATGTGGTCAGTGGCTTCCACGTGGAAATTCACCACGTCTGCCGCTTCAGTATAGAAAGCCACGTGTTCTTCAGGTTTTGAAACCATCAGATGGATATCAAAGCGAAGAGAAGTTACCTTCCGTAGTTCCTCTACCACCGCGTGGCCGAATGTGATGTTAGGCACGAAGTGGCCATCCATCACATCTAAGTGGAGCAGGTCGGCCCCACCCTCTTCCGCTGCTCGAACTTCATCTGCGAGCCGTCCAAAGTCAGCAGTCAGGATTGAAGGGGCGAGTTGGACAGCGCGCATGCAGCGATTCTATCTCTTTGGTGGCGCAAGTCGCAGAGCGGCGCGGGTATACTGCAAGTTAATAGAGGGCTGAATACCATGGCAGTGCAGGTAGTAACCGATTCCACAAGTGATATCAGTCCCGGGGAAGCCTCCGAGTTAGGAGTTAGGGTGGTTCCCCTTCTAGTTGCATTTGGCGAGGAGGTCTTTCGGGACCGTGTCGATATCAGTCCTAGTGAGTTCTACGACCGCCTAGTTAGCTCCCCAGAGTTCCCCAAGACCAGTCAGCCAAGTGTCGAGGACTTCGCTACGGTCTACCGTGAGGTCGCCGGTGAAGGCGATGACATAGCATCCATTCACGTCTCATCGAAGCTTTCTGGCACTCTCAATTCTGCTTCCGTCGCCAGCGAAACCAGCGATTTGGGGACCACTAGGGTTGAGCTTCTTGACTCCTACACCGCGGGGGTTGGTCTTCGGGCTGTAGTTGAGGCGGCTGCTGCTCATGCTCGAAAAGGGGCCCCACTCGAAGAGGTAACTGCTGTCGCCCGCAGCGTCATGGCGCGTAGCCGTGTCATCGTCGCCGTCGATACGTTGGAGTACCTCCAGAAAGGTGGTCGCCTCGGACGGGCTGCTGCCTTGGTGGGAGGTGCACTCCGATTCAAGCCGATTCTCCATTTGGAGGGGGGAGAGGTCGCCCCCTTGGCTCGCGTCCGCTCTCGAGAAAAGGCAATCAAGCGGATCGAAGAGGAAATCCTAGAAGACCTCAACATGGAGACCCTGTTTTTAATCTATTCAGATGACGATTCTGGTGCTCGGGATCTCATAGAACGGATTTCCCCCCGCCTGCCCCATACTCGTATTGAAGTAATCCAAACTGGACCCACTGTTGGCGCCTATATGGGCCCTAAAGCGCTCGGTTTCTGTGCGGTGCGGCGGAGCTAATAGGGTTGTCCTCGGAATCCTCTCCGACGTCCACTGACTCTGAGCTTTCCCGACTTTGTGCTCTCTTTAGACGTGAGTTGGAGGCGGGTGCTGCCAACAGCGAGGTGGAAGCTGGCCTAGATACGCTTCTCATTCGAATGATCGAGGAGGGCGTAATAGCTCGTAAGCATCCCCTGTATGAGCGAATTCGCGGCTTGCAGCGTGGTGGCGGCTATCGGGCCCTTACTTCTCAGGGACGACGAAAATGGCTGGAGCGCGCTATATCTGCAACTGGGCAAACCGGGGAATCGGAGATTGCTCCCCGCAATGTTGCCGTCAAGACAGCTGGCAAGCGGACGATTGGCCTTGATGATCCAGTGACCCGGCTACCTGGTATTGGGAAGAGTGCTGCTGAGCGTTTTGAGAAGCTTGGTGTGACTACCATCCGCGATGCTGCCCTCTTGTTTCCTCGCCGCTTTCGAGACTTCACGGATGTTCGGCGCATCTCAGAGGTGGAATCTGACGGGCTCCCCCAAACAGTTGTAGGAACCATTATCTCGACTGGCCAAATGCGCTATGGGAGGCGTGTGCGTGGTAGTGAGGCTGTTATCAATGACGGTTCCGGCTCCCTTCGAATTGTCTGGTTCAATATGCCGTGGGTACATCGCGGATTGAAGGAGGGGGAGGAACTTGCTGTTTCGGGTACCGTCACCCTTTACCGGGGCCGCCTTCAGATGGCAAACCCGCCCGAATATGAACCTTTCGACTCGACCATTATGCGTCCGGGTCGTCTTCTCCCAATCTATCCCGGCACGCAGGGGCTTGGTCAGCGAACGATCCGTCGCGCAGTTGGTTTTGGCCTTGAAAAGATTGCGGACCGGTTGCCCGATCCCATTCCCGGGTGGCTTGTCGAAGACAAAAGCCTGGAGTCCTACGCAGATTGTGTGCGCACCTACCACATGCCAGAGGATTTAGAGGCTGCGGATAATGCCCGAAGGCGGCTAGCCTTAGGGGAATTCCTTTCTATCCAGGTGGCTGTGCTACAACGCCGCGCCATCTGGCAGCAGGCCCAGAAAGCCTCTGAACTCGACTTTAGGGATCGTCTCCAGGGTTACCTTGGTTCTCTGCCGTTCAGTCTCACTCCCGCCCAGAGCCATGCTCTTAGCGAGATTTTGCGTGACATCGCAAAGCCCGTCCCGATGCTTCGCTTACTTCAGGGGGATGTTGGTAGTGGTAAAACGGTGGTCGCTTTTGCTGCGATGCTCGCTGCCGTAGCCGCAGGGAAGCAAGCTGCCCTGATGGCTCCTACCGAGATTCTTGCCGAACAGCATTACCGTTCGTTCACTACTCTTCTTGGCGGTGGGGAGTCCGCTTTCGAAGGTATGTTTGCACCGGATTGGCTCGATCAGCGACCGCTGCGGGCGGCTCTTCTCACTGGGTCTCGCACGGTTGCGGAGAAGGCACGTGCACGAGCGGCGGCTGCCCATGGAGGTGCGGATGTTGTTATTGGTACCCACGCCATAATCGAAGATGCTGTCGAGTTGCCTCGCCTTGCGCTCGCGGTTATCGATGAACAGCATCGGTTTGGAGTAGATCAGCGCGCACGCCTCCGCCAGAAGAGTTCCAATCCACACCTCCTCGTCATGACAGCCACACCGATTCCGCGCACCCTTGCCCTCACTGTCTACGGTGACCTCGAGGTTTCGACAATTAATGAGCTGCCACCTGGGCGCAAGCCAGTGCGAACAACCTGGGTTGAACCTGGGGAACGAGCCGAGGCATATGACTTCCTTCGGGAACGTTTAGACGAGGGGGAGCAAGCCTTCGTGATTTGTCCCCTTGTCGATGAGTCTGAGGTCCTTGATTTACGCTCCGCCGAAGAGGAGTTCGAACGGCTTCGCACTGGCCCCTTCGCTGCCTACCGTCTTGACCTTTTGCACGGGCGCATGCGTGGCCGCCAGAAAGACGATGTAATGGGCCGCTTCAGTGCGGGTGAAACCCAGATACTCGTCTCAACGAGTGTGGTGGAGGTTGGCATTGATGTCCCCAATGCCACCACTATTGTCATAGAAGGTGCAGAGCGTTTTGGCCTCAGTCAGCTCCATCAGTTTCGGGGACGGGTCGGGCGTTCTAATCGGCAGGGCTACTGCCTTCTTTTCAGTAGCGACGAGGAGCCTAGTCCGGAGGCACAGAACCGGCTTCGCGCCATGGAGCGAACTACTGATGGCTTTGAACTAGCAGAGGTCGACCTCGAGATGCGCGGTGAAGGGGAGGCCTGGGGTATGGCACAGAGCGGCGGTAACGGCATGCTCCGGGTTGCTCGTATCACTGATCGCGATCTTTTGGTCGAGGCACGCAAAATGGCCCATCGCATCTTGGCGCGGGACCCTTTCCTACAGGAGCCCGCGCACCGCGGGGTTGCCATTAGCGCTAAGCCCTTCCTTGAAACTGCCACTGAGCCGAACTGACACTGGGGTTGTTATCTTAACTGGGTCGCTGCAGTGCCAAGAGCCCTCATTCAGGGTTTAGGAGCAGTTTCTGCGGAACACTGGGCTCGCAAGCCTTTAGTGTTTGGGAGATTGCTGACAGCATGTCTGCTATAGTTCAAGAGACCAATCCTTTTGGAGAGGTGGGCGCATAGCCCGCCTTTTTTGTTGAGCGAACATGAAGAACGATTTCCTGCTTGCGATCAGTCAGCTGGCCGCAGAAAAGAACCTCGCTCGAGAGGTTATCTTCCAGGCGGTAGAGGCAGCTCTTGCCTCAGCCTATCGGCGCGATGGCGAGGAAGGGCCCGAGGTACATGTTCGTATCTCTGGAGAAACTGGCGAAATAAGCGCCTTTATTGAAAAGACCGCTGTTCGTGTTGTTGAAGACTCAGATCTCGAGATGGAGATCGAGGAAGCACGTCGATACAAACCCGATGCCCAAATCGATGACGTTCTAGAGTTTGAGGTCAAGCCTCCCGAGAATGCGGGGCGCATTGCTGCTCAGACTGCTAAGCAAGTTGTGCTGCAGCGCCTACGTGAGGCAGAGCGTGGTGCTGTTTATGAAGAATACGCTGATAAGCAGGGCGAGGTGCTTCTGGCCAATGTCCAGCGGGTGGAGGCCCGGCAGGCCACAGTCGAAATCGGACGTGGTACCGAAGCACTTTTGCCTGGAAGCGAAATGGTGCGGAATGAGCACCTGCGAGCAGGCCAGCGAGTCAAAGTACTTCTCTTAGAGGTCAACGACGAGGTGAAGGGTCCTCAGGTAATAGTTAGCCGGGGTCATCGCCTCCTCCTCCGGCGGCTGCTCGAAGTCGAGGTTCCAGAAGTCTCCCAGGGCCGTATTGAAATCAAGGCGATTGCTCGTGAAGGCGGTTATCGCAGCAAAGTTGCCGTACATGCTCGTGCAGCCAGCGTCGATCCGATTGGTGCCTGTGTTGGGATGAGAGGCTCTCGTATTCAAAATGTTGTTAACGAGCTCGGCGGTGAGCGGGTCGACATAATCAAGTGGGATCCGGATCCGGTCAGCTTTGTAACCAATGCATTAAGCCCAGCCCAGGTTGTTGATGTCCATCTCGATGAGGACACACGCGAAGCCATCATTGTTGTGCCTGATTCCATGCTCTCTCTCGCAATAGGGAAGGAGGGCCAGAATGCTCGCTTGGCAGCCAAGCTTTCCGGGTATCGAATTAGCATTCGAAGCCAGACTGGAGCTGAGCGTGAGGAAGGAGATGACGCCATAGTGGAGGCTCCTGCTGCTTTTGATGCGTTCCCTCCGGGTACTGAGCCGGATCTCGACATCCTTCAGCTGCCTGATGAGCCGCTCCCCCCCATTGAGATTGAGGTACCCCGTCCACCCGTCGCAGTTCCGGCAGCAGTTGTTGCCGAGGCTCCTGCTGGTGTTGCCCAAGCGGAGGAAGAAGAGGACTTTGTCTTTACTGCAGCTCTTGCCGAAATGGAAATTCCTGACGAGGAAACCCGGGAAGCAGAGGGCTATGGAGAAGAGGAGTTCGACAAAGATGACGATGAGGGTGAGGAGTATCAGGTACCTACCCGTGTAGTGCCTGAGGAGCGCCCCACCGCTATTCGCTTTGCGGAGGATGTCCTCCCTACTCGCGAGGAAGAGCCACAGCGGAAGCGCCGTCGCCGTGGCCCGCGTCACGAAGAGGAAGAAGATTTCGAGGATGATATCGACTACGCGGGCCGGATCCACTGAGGTTCGTTATGCCAGCCGCCCGTCGTGAGCCGCAGCGTACCTGCATTGGCTGCCGAGAGGCCGTCGGCAGGCGTTCGCTCGTTCGTCTCGTCCGTGTAGCGGAAGGCGGTGTTGCTGTAGAGGTCCCAGGTCAACGTCTCTCTGGCAGGGGCGCGTACCTTCATCGTAGCCGCTCTTGTTGGGAGAGCGCCTTCCAAGGCGCTACCATAGGAAAGGCCCTAAGGATGTCCCCCAAGGCTGGTGATATCGAGGGCCTGCGTCGTTACATCGAAACTAATTCAGGGATCGGCGTGGAGGAAGTATGACCGCCCAACAGTCGTCCGAACTCACCTCAGTTACTCTGCCTGACGCGATCACCGTAAAGGGTCTTAGCGAGCGCCTCGGGATCTCTCCAGTTGAGGTCATCAAGCGGCTTATGACACACGGTGTAATGGCTGCGATGAACGACACTATTGATTACGAGACGGCTGCGCTGGTTTCATCAGAGCTTGGGATTGCACCTTCTCCAGAGGCTGCACCCCAAGCCGTAGCTGCTGTTATTCGTAGTGATGAGGAGCAGTCAGAGGATGGTGATCCACGTCCTCCGATAGTAGCCATCCTTGGCCACGTTGATCACGGTAAGACTAGTCTTCTCGACTCCATCCGCGAAACGAATGTAGTTGCCGGAGAAGCAGGTGGCATTACCCAGCACATTGGTGCTTATCAGATTGAGCGTGGTGGAAAACCGATCACCTTTATAGATACGCCAGGCCATGCTGCCTTTACTGCTATGCGCGCGCGCGGAGCTCAGATTACCGATGTAGCCATCGTAGTTGTGGCTGCTGATGATGGTGTTATGCCTCAGACAATTGAGGCTATAAACCATGTCCGGGCAGCGGAAGTTCCCATGATCATTGCCATTAACAAAAGCGACCTTCCGGCGGCAAACCCCGATCGAGTGAAGCAGCAGCTCACCGAGCAGAGCGTCGTTGTCGAAGATTACGGTGGAGATGTTCTCGCAGTTCCTGTTTCCGCTACTACCGGGGCTGGGCTGGATGATCTGCTCGAGTCAATTGATCTTGTTGCTGAGATTCAGGAACTCAAGGCAAGTACAGATAGCCTTGCAACTGGAACGGTGGTTGAGGCGGAGCTTGATTCCCGCCGGGGCCCTGTAGCTACAGTTCTTATCGCCAATGGAACGCTGCGTCAGGGCGACGCTCTTGTGAGTGGCCTTATCAGCGGCAAGGTGAAGGCAATGTTTGATGAGCGGGGAGATCGCCTGAGTGAGGCTGGGCCTTCCCGTCCTGTGAGGATCATGGGACTTGAGGACGTTCCTGCCGCGGGTGACGCCATCGAGGTAATTGAGAGCGAGCGATCCGCTCGTCGAATAGTGGAAGAGGCTCGTCGCGAGGCCGAAAGTTCTACCGGAGTCCGCCATGGTGGACTCACATTGGAGACCCTTTTCAACGAAGTGGGTGCCGGCAATGTCAAGGAGCTTCTCCTTATCCTTAAGACCGATGTGCGAGGCACGGCCGAAGCTATCCGAGGTTCTCTTCAGGGCTTGGGAACGGGTGAGGTAAAGATAAAGGTCATCCACACTGCCACTGGTTCCGTGAGTGAGTCTGATGTCATGCTCGCCGATGCTTCTGGTGCGATTATTCTTGCTTTCAATGTGCGCACAGAGCCTTCTGCTGCTAGTCAGGCAGAAACCAATGGCGTCGAAATTCGGACCTATGATGTTATCTACCAGCTGATTGAAAGCGTGGATCAAGCCCTTGAGGGTCTTTACGAACCCATTTACGAACGCATCGTCGATGGGGTAGCTGAGGTTCGGCAGCTTTTCCGCTCCAGCCGAGTAGGCCAAATTGCTGGCTGCTACGTCACTGAAGGAACTCTGCTACGTGGGGATGGCACTCGAGTACTCAGGGATGGGCAAGAGGTCGCTGACACTAACTGTGCCGGGTTGCGCCGTTTTCAGGATGATGTGCGAGAAGTGCAACAGGGCTTCGAGTGTGGCGTGGTCCTCGAGCAATTCGACAACTTCCAGGAGGGTGACCTCTTGGAGTTCTATCACCAAAAGCGCGTTAACTAACGCGGTATCACGTGGGATCGCTATGAGCCGGCGGACCAGCCGCGTCAGCGAGCTTCTTCGTGAAGAGATTAGTGCTCTAATTCAGCGCGATCTTAAAGATCCTCGACTAGAAGGTGCGCTACTTTCCATCACAGAAGTCAATGTGAGTGCTGATTTAAGAGTGGCGTCCATCTTCGTGTCCCACCTTGGCACTGATGAGGAGAGAGAGGAGGCGCTTGCTGGCCTCCAGAGTGCAGTTCCCTTCCTTGAACGTGAACTTCGTCGGCGTTTGCGGATGCGGCGTACGCCCTCACTTAAGTTTCAGTTTGACTCCTCCATCGAGCGTGGTGCTCGTTTGGCTTCGACAATCGCCGATCTTGCCCGTTCTCGCGATGCTAGTGTTGGCGACTCATGAGCAGGCGCCGCAAGGGAGACTCTGGCTTAACTGGTGTGCTTCTCATTGATAAGGAACCTGGGTGGACCAGTCACGATGTTGTTGCTCGCTCCCGTCGGCTTACTGGCCAGCGACGCATAGGCCACACTGGTGCTTTAGACCCCATGGCGACAGGGCTCCTTGTTCTTTGCCTAGGAAGAGCTACGCGTTTGGTTGAGTACATGATGGCTAGCGAGAAGGTATACGAAGGGGAGATTGCTCTCGGTCGAGAGACTGATACTGACGATGCTGAAGGTGAGCCCATCAGGACCAGTGAGGTTCCCCAAGGGGATATAGACCTAAGCAAGCTTGCTGAGCGTTTCACGGGCGAGATTATGCAGACGCCGCCCGCTTACAGCGCTGTAAAAGTGGAAGGGCGCCGTGCCTACGCTCTCGCCCGTAAGGGCGAGACCCCGGAACTTCGCCCCCGACCTGTGCAGGTATCTTCACTTAGGCTGCTACGAACTGCTCCTGGAATTATTCGGGTTGATGTGCGATGCGGTCCTGGTATGTATGTCCGCAGTTTGGCACGAGATATCGGTCGCGCTATAGGTTGCGGTGCCCACCTTGCCAGCCTGAGACGCACTGCTAGTGGCCCCTTTCATGTTCGTGATGCCATAGTCGTGGAGGACATCGGTGCTTTTGTTGAGTCAGATAAGCTTGATGAGATTGTGCGCCCTGCCGATGAAGGCGTTGCCGAAAGCGCTGCAGCTATCCTTACTGATGGTCATGCTGAGCAGCTCCGCAATGGCCAGTTAGCGTGGGCTCAGGGTGGCTTTCTCCGCCCTGCCAATCTTGCCCGACTCTATGGCGTTGATGGCTCCTTCGTCGGTGTTGGCGAGGTTGCAGAGCCTGGTCGTGTGCGAGCTATGAAGGTTGTAACTGATGCCTAAGGCCTAGGAAGTCTCGATTTCCTTCTCGGCCAGAATTGCCTGCAGTGCTTCGTGTACGAGACCATTTGTAGCAACTGCGTCTTTCCCAGCCCCATCCATCCCGGACCAGGTTGTTAGCCGGCCACCTGCTTCCTCCAAAAGAATAGGGAAGGGAGCTATGTCCCAATGGTTTACTTCTGGGTCAATCATCGCCTCAGCCCGTCCTGCAACTACTGCTAGGTAGCCATAACAGTCTCCCCACCCACGGGTAAGGGCGGCCTGGTGCCCTAACTTTGCGAAACCCTCCGGTGAACGGGCCTGCAGGCTTGTTGGTGAGGTCGTTAGGACTGTCGCTTCCTTTAGTGAGGTTATTGCACTGACCCGTGTAGGTTCTCCGTTGAGAAAAGCTCCCCCTCCCTGACTAGCCCAGGCTGTTTCGGAAACTGCGTGGCATGCGACTACCCCGATTACTGGCTTTCCGTCTTTTTCTAGTGCAACCAAAGTCCCAAACAAAGGAACGCGGTGGATAAAGCTCTTTGTGCCATCGATCGGATCAATCACCCAACGGTATTGCCCATCGCTTTCGGATTCACCTTGTTCCTCGCCTAAAACTGCAAAGGAAGGAGTCTCTCGAGCAAAAAGTTCGCGCATGGCTTCTTCGGCACGTAGGTCTGCGACTGTCACAGGCGTCCCGTCTGCCTTCAATTCAATAGTGAGGGGCTCTTCAAAAAAGGGCATGACCACTTCGCCCGCAATAGATGCTGCGCGCCGAGCGATGCTGGTTAGCTCTTTCAGCTCGTTTGCCATGGGTGGAGTCTAGCCTGTCTATCTTTCAGCGGCCCATCTGGGCTTAGTGGTCCCACCGTTACTGGTCGTCCCCTACACTGTGGCCATGCCGATCACAAAGAGTGGAGCAGAGTGAACGTGGGCCAGGGAATTCCTGAAATTGCTGGTAAATCACTGAATGGCGATCTACAGCAGCAATTCTTATACGAGATGTTGCTAATCCGGCGTTTTGAAGAAAAGTGTGCCGAGATGTACTCCCTCGGCAAGATCCGTGGGTTTCTGCATCTTTACACCGGGGAGGAAGCTTGCGCTGTTGGGGCCATCAATGCCCTGCGCGACGATGACAAGATTGTCACCCACTACCGAGATCATGGCCATGCTCTTGCTCGGGGGATCGATGCCAATCGCATCATGGCTGAGCTCTTTGCTCGTGTAGACGGAACTAACAAGGGCCGTGGCGGTTCTATGCATATCTTTGACGTCGATAGCAACTTCTTGGGGGGATACGCGATCGTTGCTGGTCACATGCCGATTGCTACTGGTCTCGGTCTAGCTGCGCAATTCACCCAAAAGGACTGGGCTACCCTCTGCATCTTCGGAGATGGTGGAGTTGGGGAGGGTGAGTTTCATGAAGCCCTAAATCTTGCTGCTATTTGGAAGCTTCCAGTGGTTTGGTTTTGTGAGAACAACGGTTATGGGATGGGGGTCCCGTTTGATGACTCCCTTGCCAATGATGTCTACAAGATTGCTGCTGCCTATCAGATTCCTAGTGTCCGCATTGATGGTATGGATGTACTAGAAGTTTACTCTGCTACCCAACTTGCCCTTGCTCACTGCCGCGAAGGTAATGGTCCCTACTTTATTGAGGCGCTCACCTACCGTTATCGGGGTCACTCCATGGCCGATCCCGAGCTCTATCGCACTAAGGAGGAAGTTGAGTCTTTTCGCCAGAAGGATGCCATTCAACGGCTACGGAACTCAATGATGGCTGGTGGTCTTCTCGACGAGTCAGGATATAACGCACTTGTTGATCGGGTGGAGTCTGAGGTTGACGAAGCAGTTGCCTTTGCTGATGCAAGCCCTGAGCCCGGCCTTCACACCCTTTATGACCACGTCACTAAGGAAAGAGAGGAGTCTTCCTGATGACGGAGATGCGTATGCGTGATGCGATACGTGATGCGATGCGTGAAGAGATGTTGCGTGATGACCGTGTCTTCCTGATGGGGGAGGACATTGGGGCCTACGGTGGTTCCTATGCCTGTACCCGGGGGCTCCTCGATGAATTCGGCCCTGAAAGGGTTCGTGACACACCCATCTCTGAGTCTGGCATTGTCGGTGCTGGAGTCGGAGCTGCCCTGGCCGGCTTAGTGCCCATGGTCGAGATCATGACCATCAACTTTAGCCTGGTCGCGCTGGACCAGATTGTGAACAATGCTTCCAAGCTCCATTACATGACCAGCGGGCAGGTGAATGTGCCACTTGTCTTGCGGATGGCGAGTGGTGCAGGAAGCCAGCTCGGTGCTACTCACAGTCACAGTCTTGAGGGGATGTTTGCACATTTTCCTGGACTCACTGTGGTCTGTCCTGCCTTTCCTGGCGATGCGAAAGGCCTACTGAAGCGAGCTTTTCGAGAGCCTAATCCTGTTGTTTTTATCGAACATACTGCCCTCTATGGTGTCCGTGGCGAGGTTCCTGAAGATCCTGAACATCTTGTTGAATTTGGTGAGGCTGCGGTGCTGCGTTCAGGAAAGGACGTCACTCTTGTGGGTTACAGCGGAAGTGTGCACCAGTGCACGCGAGCAGCTGACATACTCGCGGCGGAGCATGGCCTTGCTGCTGAGGTCATCGATCTTCGCACTCTTCGCCCTCTAGACATGTCGACAGTTATCAAGTCCGTGCAGCAGACGAACCGAGCCGTTGTTGTAGAGGATGACTGGAAGTTTGGTGGCTTCGCGGGAGAGATTTCCGCGCAGATCATGGAGCTTGCATTCGATTGGCTCGATGCTCCCGTTGCTCGTGTTGCTGGCAAAGATGTTCCTATGCCCTATAACCGCAACCTTGAATACGCTGCCCTGCCCTCCGAAGAGGACGTGGTTGAGGCGGTACTGGGGATGCTCTAAGGAGGTCCAGATGGCTTTCGAAGTGGTGATGCCACAGATGGGTGCCGATATGACGGAAGGTACTCTTGTGAGTTGGCTTAAAGCTCCTGGAGACAAGGTAGAACGAGGCGACATTATCGCGGAGATAGAGACCGATAAGGCCACTGTAGAGTTGGAGGTCTTTGAAGCAGGTGTTCTTCGTAAGGTTATCGCCCAGGAAGGTGATGTTGTCCCTGTCGGTGAGGTGATTGCCCTACTTGGCAATGCGGATGAGGAGATGCCTGAAGTCGTGCCCCGGCAAGAAATGGAAAGCAGCCAGGTTGTCGAAAAGCCGCGACCTCGTGCTGTTACTGCCCCGTCGGCCGATGGAACTGGTTCCGATCTAGACGCTCGGCGTGTGAGGGTGTCTCCGGTTGCTCGCCGAATTGCCCAAGACGCTGGAATAGAAATCACTGAGGTGGTTGGCTCTGGTCCTGATGGTCGGATTCTGCGCCGCGATGTAGAGGCTTTTATCGCTGGCAGTGCTCAGCATTCTGGCGTAGGGGTACCCACGGTCGAACCAGATTCTCCGCCGCCTCCAAACCCGTCGCGGGTTGAGCCCCTTTCGCGCATGCGGACAGCTATTGCCCGCAACATGATTGATGCAAAGCAGCGCCAGCCGCACTACTACCTAACTGTGGATGTGGATATGACCGAAGCGATGGCATTTCGTCGCCACATCAATCTTGTTCTCCATGAAGAACAGCGTGTGAGTGTGAACGATATGCTGGTGAAGGCCAGTGCTGTTGCGCTGGTAAGTCACTCGAAGTTCAATGCTTCACTTACTGATGACGGTATCCAATACCACGAACAGGTGGATATCAACATCGGGGTGGCGCTCGACGAAGGACTCATAGCTCCTGCTTTGATTGATGTGGCTGCCAAGCCGTTGCCTCAGATAGCGGAGGAGTCGAAAGGGCTTGTCGATCGTGCCCGGGCGGGACGCTTGCGGGCGGAAGAGTACTCCAGTGGAACCTTTACTATCACGAACCTGGGCGCCTACGGTATCGATGTGCTTGTCGGCATCATCAACGCCGGTCAGGCAGCAATACTTGGCGTTGGTTCCATCACTGCTCGCCCTGCCGTAGTTGATGAAGATATTTCCGTCCGTCAGCTCATGACTCTCGCTCTAAGTGCGGATCATCGCGTTACCGATGGTGCAGAGGGTGCCCGGTTCCTCAAGGAGATCCAGTCGATTCTAGAGAACCCATCCCGCCTGACGGTATAGGTGCTAGAGCATCTTCCCCATCACGTAAAAAGGTGCGCCTCCTGGGGTGAAGGTCATCTCGGTTACTATTTCGAAGCCCAGCCTGGCATATAGATTGTGAGCACGGCTATCCGTACGGGTGCTTAGCACGCATGTCGATTCTGGACGCCCTTCAAGCAGATTGTTTACGAGTATTGCTCCGACTCCTTGATTTTGGAAGCTAGGGTGTACAGCAATCTCTACGAGCTCGTAGGCGCTGTCCAGCCACTGCTTACGAGCTTGTCTGTCTAGCTTGCGTGCCACTACATCCCTCCACCACTGGCCCCGTTGACTGCAGTATCCGTAGGTCATGCCTACTACACCGTGTGAGGGAGTACTTACATCTTTGGGCTCACTGAGTGAAATGAATCCCCTAAAACCTAAGCGTTCTCGGTGCAGACTTCGCAGTCGGTAGCGAATTTCCTCGCCCCGATCCGGATCGCTGTAGGGAGGGGGAGCAAAAGCAGCTGCGTAGACCTCGATGGCTCCCTCTAACAGGGCGCCTTCCTCAGGAAAGGGTTCGATACGCCAGCTCATCCCCGATACTGGATCTTCGTACCGACACGGTCTTTGTTAAGTCGTTTATTGAGGTGTAGCCCCTCAAGAATAAATTCTGTGGCAGCCGCTTTCTCGCCAAGTGAGTCAGCTCCTACAACCTGAAGAGCTTCCTCCAAGCCATCGATGCTAGCGACTAACCCTTGGTAGTCGTTGTTAGCCGTTAGCTCACCAACCTCTACGGAAATGCCAGATTTGAAGCGTGTAACGATTGGTTCCAGATCGCTCAGGTTATAGAGCCGGTTGAATACAGCTACCGTAGCCCCTTGGATCAGCTTTTCGATGATTTGTTCTTCGCGCCCATCTTCGATGGTTTCTAGTTCTACCTTGCCACTCAGCGTAGGAATGACAAATGGGAGGTCGCTCACGCGGGGAACAGCGGCATCCTCACCGTGCAGAATAGCCCGCCTTAGCGAGTTCGCAAGCATGCTCTCGTAGTTCGCTATGCTTGCCCGCACGCTTACCCCAGAGCGCTGATTCACGTCGGGGCTTCGTCGTGCGAGTCTGGTGATTTCGGCGATGATCTCCTTCATATAAGGCGGAACAGAGACACTGAAATCTTCTGGAACCGGATGGTGTTCTGCCTCCACGATGTCGATCTCATGGTCAATCTGCTGGGGATAATGGGTTCTTACCTGGGCTCCGTAGCGATCCTTAAGCGGGGTGATGATTCGTCCTCTATTTGTATAGTCTTCAGGGTTTGCGCTCGCCACTACGAATACGTCCAGAGGGAGTCGTACCCGATAGCCCCGGATCTGAACGTCCCTCTCTTCCATGATGTTCAAGAGGCCTACCTGGATCCGTTCAGCGAGGTCTGGCAGCTCGTTGATACAGAAGATGCCGTGGTTTGTCCGTGGTACTAGCCCATAGTGGATCGTAAGTTCATCGGAGAGGTAGCGTCCCTCAGCAACTTTGATGGGGTCAACCTCGCCAATTAGGTCCGCGATCGTGATGTCGGGTGTGGCCAGTTTCTCTCCGTAACGTTGGTTTCGCTCAAGCCATGCTAATGGTGCAGCGTCTCCTTGGTCTTGGACGATCTGTTTTCCCTGTGTGGTAATTGGGTTGAAAGGATCCTCGGGAATCTCGCAGGTTGCTAGCACTGGAAAAGCTTCGTCGAGTAGACCCGTGAGTGCTCGAATGATGCGGGACTTAGCCTGGCCGCGCTCTCCAAGGAAAATTATGTCCTGGCCTGCCAGGATCGCGTTAACGATATGCGGAATAACGGTATCGTCGTAGCCGTATACGCCTGGGAAAAGTTCCTCGCCCGAACGAAGCCGTGCGATCAGATTCTTGCGCATCTCCTCGCGTACGGGCATAGGTTGATAGCCTGACTCACGTAGCTCACCAACGGTTCTGGGGCGCTCGACTGTACTCACTCGCTCGGGCTCCTCTTCTGGGCAGCGGGGAATTTTCCTTCTCGACAACAACGAAAGAACCACCGCACCGCCCGGGCCTGCCGCCTCTCGCGACTTTCAGACTCACCCGGAGCGGGATAACTACCCTGCGCCCCATGATATGCGGTCGATGGCCAGTCAACCACGGCCTAACCTGACCCCCGTGATACCGCCTTTGTAAATAGGTCTAATTGCTCACCCGTTTCTGTCATAAGTTCTTCGATCAGAGCCGGTCCATCATTGCGCGAGCTGTTTACCTGTTGCGTGACTGGCCGCACAACCAGATAGTTCTGGGGTACTGGCTCCAGCAATGAAGTCAGGTCCGCTGGTTCCCGAGCATCCCCAAACAGCCACTCGTCAATTCGGTTTTCTGGCAGGATGACCGGCATGCGGTTGTGAATGCGTCCTACGAGGTCATTTGGAGGGCAGGTGAGAATAGTGAAGGTCGCCTCCTCCGTTTCCGGAGTGGGTCGCCACCACTCGTACAGGCCTGCAAAGGCCATCAGTTCCTTGTTGGGTCGATGGAACCAGAACGGCTGTCGCCTGTCTTTTGTTCCTGTCCATTCGTAGTATCCGTCGGCTGGAACGATGCAGCGCCGGTTCCTGAATGCCTCTTGGTAAAGGGGAAGGGTAGCAACACTTTCTACGCGTGTGTTAATCATGGGTGCGGCATTTTTTCCGTCTTTTGAGCCGCTCCGAACTAGGCCCCAGCGAGCTGGGAGTAATTTCCGGTCTTCTCGTAGCATTCGGATGACGAAGTGATTGTCTGTTGGGGCGATGTTGAATCTCGCTTGCATTGCAGGTAGTTCCTCGGCGCCAATGCCGAATGCCTCCGCCACTGCCACACCGCTGTCCACCGTCATCGTGAAACGCCCGCACATTCATCAAAGCATAGGCTAATCGAGGAGGGCTAATCTAGATATTTCCCAGCTTCTAAATCGCTCAGTCGAGCCATTGATGGGGCCGTGAGCGCAAGTCGTTCAGGCCTAGCTCCTGGCAGAGCGCTAGCCAGGGTGCCCTGGGCACTCCTAGCCATTCCAGATCGGCGAACGACTGCTCGATTGGAGCGTCTCGACGAAGCGTTGCCAATAATTTGAATAGCGCTGCCTCGGTTTGGCCCTCGTGCAGAACTTTTGCCAGACGGGATGCACCACGTACCGGTACCTCCCAAGCATCGTGAGACTTGGGGATTTCTTCCAGGTGGAGGTAGTGTGCCAGTAATGTTGCCGCCGATTTTTTCCCCCACCCCGGTAATCCAGGAAACCCGTCTGCTGCATCTCCCACTAAAGCAAGGTAATCGGGGATCGACTCAGGTTGTATCCCGAACTTCTCACGTACGCCTTTGGCATCCGTGATGATATTGCGCCTTCGGTCCAGCATCACCACGTGTTCACCTTCGACGCATTGGGCTAGGTCCTTATCGGGGGAAGCGAGGATGATCTGCTCTGCGTCATCGATGAATCGCGCAACTCCTGAAGCGATTCCATCGTCCGCCTCGAACTCGTGCATGCGCCAGACAGTAACTCCTAGCGCCTCCAGTATGTCTTCGGCTAAGGCGAACTGTTCTAGCAGGTCTGGTGGCACACCGGTGTCAGTCTTGTAGCCCTCATAAAGTTCGTTTCGAAAGGAGTGCACTACTGTGTCTGTTACTGCAGCGATAGCAAGTGGCTCCTGTTCACGAAGGAGAGCTAGCGTGCTCGCAGCGATACCTGCAACCGCTCCTATCTCTCTGCCATCCGGAGATGTTCGTGGTGGGGCGCCGAAGTAGGCTCGAAAAAGCTCGTAAGTTGCGTCGAGCAGAACTAATCGCACGGATCCTGTTTCCTAACGCTGGTAGACGATGTCGTTCGTCGAGTGCTGCCCCTGTGTGAAGCTGGGAGCGCCCTCCCAGGTCTCAGTGACCGGATCGAACCGGGTGTAATCGTGTACTACTGTCCTTTGCAATATGAGCCACTCGCCGTTGCGTCGTTCGAAACGATCGACATAGCGGCCGCCCCAAAGAAAGTCTTTGTCGGGTCCGTCTTCTACGGGAATGCGATGGCGTGCTAGACAGTACGATTCGCACCAGGCGAAATCCCCTTCGATATCGATAATCACGTTTCCAATGCGGTGCTGCGTGAACCGATAAGAGCTCAGTCCGCCCGACGCGTTACTTGTAAATTGTTCAGGGGTTGTGTCGGCCCCATAGCGCAGTACTGCGTCAGGGTGGAAACAGCTCTGCACGAGGTCGGTATCTATTCGATCGATGCCGCGTGCATATAGCATCAATACACGAGTGATCTCTCGTTCCGCGATAAGGGTGTCCAATGTCGTTGAACTGGTGGTTGCCTTGTCCATGGCGTGTCTCCCGCTATGAAGGTGGCGTGATTCTAGCGGTCGTAAGGAAGGGTTGTGAGGCTTAACGACTTCCTAGGCCAAGCCGCCTGAAAAGGGGGTAGCGCTGGTACCAAACTGGCCCCGTCGGCCGCTGGGGTGGACCTGACATCGCGAAGAAGGCGGTTCCTACAACTGCGATTCCTGCTAGCACAGTGAATCCCAACTCGTAGTTTCCGAACGCATCTGCCATCGCTCCCGCGATAACTGGTCCAGACATCATTCCCACCATCACGATCATGGAAGAAAAACCCATAATTTTTCCAAAATCGGTCCGTCCGAAGTAGTCTGCCCGGAGTGCCTGTTGCATAGGACCCCGCGCTCCCCATGCGATCCCATTTACGGCAGCGAATACCAAGATCATCCAGAACGCTGTTGCATAGGTCACTAGAAGTAGGGCAACGACGTGGCCAACCATGCAGGCTGCCAGAATTAATCGCTTGTTTAGATAGTCTCCGAGATAGCCGCCACCTATCTGGCCGACCAATTGAAAGGCGGTCATCACAAAAACGATTAGGCTTGCTATGACAGCCGAGTGTCCTAGGTCCTCTAGGTGTTCCACGAGGTGAACCATGAGCGCTCCGATAATCAGGACAGCTGCTCCATGACCGATTGAGATAAACCAGAAGGTAGGACTACGGAGTGCCTCCCCGGTGGTGAAGTCCTCGTTGGCCGGGATGATGACGGGTGTGTTGTCTGCAGAGGTTGGCGTTGGTCTTTCTGGCGGGGGTTGACCATCTATCGTCTCACCACGATCTTCGGGTCGGTGGTGAATGAATGTGGCGACGATCTGTCCCACTACGAAAATTGTGACGCCGGCGATGATGGAGGTGTTTCTCCAACCAATAGCGTCCATGGAAAGCACAACCAGGATGACGATCAAGCCCCCGATTGAGAACCCAGCTGACATCACCCCCAGAGCGAGCGACCTCTTCTGCTCGAACCAATTCACGATAGCTACGACAAGAGTTACGAAGCCTGCCATGCTCGCTCCCAAAGCAATCAGGAAGTATGTGAGAAAGAAGGTCGTAATAGAGTTTGTGAAGCTGAATAGCACAAACCCTAGGCCTGTTGATGCGATGCCTAGCCGGATCATTATGCGTGGTCCAAAGCGATCGATTGCCCAGCCCTGGACTGGTCCAAGGAGGCCGCTTTCGATGCGTGTCATGGCGAAAGCTAGAGAGAATGTTGTCTTACTCCACTTGAATTCGTCCTCCAGCTTGTCTACATAAAAGCCAAAGGAGTGAAACATGAAGAGCCCAAGGACCGTCTGGATAAGGAAGCCACCTGCAACCATCCACCAGCCGTAAAAAACTCTTTCCTGAAACGAAACGATCCGTTGCGGAAGAAAAGGAGGCTTGAGGAGCATCCCTTTCACGATAAGCGTTGAGGGACATTGTCGCCGAGCTCGATGTTGACGGGTTTAGACATTGGTCAAGTTGCCAGTTGGATACACCAAAGGCCCAACCTACTGGCTTCGCAATTTCCAAGTTGAATTAAGAGGGGCAGATGGACGGAATAGGTCCCAGCAACAACTTTCTTCGAACACCAAGGTTTGTCGGTTAGAGCCTCTGGGGCTTTGCTGTTGCAGTTCTTCAATCTCCATGTATTGGAAGCTTATTGAACGACCTGGGTGGGCTCCCCAAGTGAGCTCTGTGCCGATCTGTGGAAGGGCGCTGCTAGAATCGGATCTGCATGCCTCTTGATCACATCGCTGTTCGCGGCGCCCGTGAGCATAATCTCAACAACATAGACGTTGAGATTCCGCGCGATAAATTAGTTGTGATTACGGGTCTCTCAGGATCTGGTAAGTCCTCCCTCGCCTTCGACACTATCTACGCTGAGGGACAGAGACGGTATGTCGAGTCACTTTCTGCTTATGCTCGGCAATTCCTTGGTCTTATGGAAAAGCCTGATGTCGATCACATAGATGGCCTGTCTCCGGCGATCTCGATCGATCAGAAGGGAACTTCAAATAATCCCCGATCTACCGTGGGCACTGTTACTGAGATCTACGATTACATGCGACTCCTTTGGGCGCGTATTGGAAGACCCCACTGTCCTACCTGTGACCGACCAATCGAGCGCCAGACCGTCCAACAGATCGTAGACGCTACTCTCGGCTATCCGTCAGGTTCCCGCCTGCTCCTACTGGCCCCCCTCACGCGAGCTAAAAAGGGTGAGCACATCCGCCTACTTGAGGAGGCTCGCCGGCAGGGTTTTGTCCGGGTGCGTGTCGATGGTGAGGTGTTTGACCTCGATGAGCCGATCAGCCTGGAGAAAAACAGGCGCCACGACATTGATGTCGTTGTGGATCGGGTGGTAGTGCCCGATCCAGGTGCCGAGGGAGCGAGCCTAAGACTGGCTGAGTCAGTTGAGACCGCACTTGCTATTGGACAGGGAGTTCTACACGTCGCTACTGTCACTCGAGCGGAAAAAAAGGCTCCTCCGGAGCGTATTTTCAGTGAACACTTTGCCTGCCCCTATGATGGTTTTTCCTTAGGTGAGATCGAGCCCCGTACATTCAGTTTCAATAGTCCCCATGGAGCCTGCCAGCGGTGTACTGGGCTAGGCGTCGAGATGCAGGTTGACCCCGCCCTAGTTATTCCAGACCGAACTAAGTCAGTAGCTGAGGGTGCTGTGGAACCCCTCGCTAAGTCTCGAGGGGGCCAAACCTGGTACCAACGCCTCCTAGAAGCTGTTGCAGAGGAGCATGGCTTCGGTGTCGACACCCCCATACGGGACCTCACTGAGGAACAGCTAGGCGTAATTCTCTACGGTAGCGGCGACCAGAAAATGCGACTTCGCTTCACTAACGACTATGGCCGAACGCGGCACTATGACGCCCGTTTTGAGGGTGTAGTAAATAATCTCCAGCGTCGCTACAAGGAGACAGATTCCGATTACGTCCGCAATGATATTGAACGCTATATGGGTGCGGTGGCTTGTCCAGGTTGTGACGGTCAACGCCTACGCCCCGCTGCTCTTGGTGTCCGGATTGATGGCCGCACTGTTGTTGAGGTTACGGATGGGAGTATCACCGAGACTTTGCGATGGTTCGAAACACTTGAGGGCACGGACTCTCCTCTGAGTGAGCGTGAGGGGACGATTGCTCGCCAGATCCTGAAGGAGATTTGTTCCCGGCTGCAGTTCCTAATGGATGTGGGACTGGAATATCTCACCCTCAATCGAGCCTCCGGCACCCTTTCTGGGGGGGAATCTCAGCGCATTCGCCTTGCGACACAGATCGGTTCCGCCCTAATGGGCGTTCTATATATATGTGATGAGCCTTCCATTGGCCTTCATCCTGTTGACGGCGATCGTCTTATTCGTACTCTCGAACGCCTGCGTGACCTAGGTAATACCGTGATGGTGGTCGAGCACGACGAGGCCACGATGCGGGCAGCAGACCATGTCATCGATCTAGGTCCTCTTGCTGGTCGAGAAGGCGGTAATGTTGTTGCAGAGGGCCCTCTTTCCGTAATCCTCGACTGCGAAAACAGCATTACTGGCGCATATCTTTCTGGTCGACGTTCCATCCCTATTCCTGCAACTCGTCGTGCCGGTAATGGAACGGTGCTAATGATTCGAGGTGCTTGCGAAAACAACCTTAAGAACATCGATGTTTCTGTTCCGCTCGGGAAGTTTGTTGTTGTCACTGGGGTTTCTGGATCAGGCAAGTCCTCGCTGATTACGGAGATCCTCGTCAAGCGTGCTGTCAACGTGCTTCAGAACGGACGACAGCGTCCCGGGAATCACGACGCCATTGAAGGATTTGACAACCTCGACAAGGTTGTTGATATCGATCAGTCTCCTATTGGCCGCACTCCTCGTTCTAATTCAGCTACTTACACTGGAGTTTTCACTGTAATACGTGAGTTGTTTGCTTCTGTTCCAGAGGCCCGGGCACGCGGGTATAAACCGGGGCGCTTCAGCTTCAATGTGAAGGGTGGACGCTGTGAGGAGTGCTCTGGAGATGGCTATAAGCTGGTCGAGATGCAGTTCCTTCCGGATGTCACTGTTCCTTGCGAGGTCTGCAATGGCCAACGCTACAACCGGGAAGCCCTCGAGATCCGATTTCGAGGGAAGAACATCGCAGAAGTCCTCGACATGACGGTGTCCGAGGCCCTTGAACTCTTCGACCGCTTTCCCCGCGTAAAGCGCATTCTTAGCACTTTAGAAGCGACTGGGCTGGGGTACATCCGCCTTGGCCAGCCAGCGACCACGCTTTCCGGGGGCGAGGCTCAGCGGATCAAACTGGCAAGTGAGCTAGCCCGACGCTCCACGGGTAGGACCCTGTATGTCCTTGACGAGCCCACGACCGGCCTCAGCTTCCAGGATGTTCACCATCTGCTGGATGTACTGCAACGCCTCGCTGACGGTGGAAATACGGTCGTTGTTATCGAGCACCATCTAGATGTCATTAAGTCCGCAGATCACATAATTGACCTTGGTCCCAAGGGGGGAGACCGTGGTGGTGCTCTTGTCGCAGAGGGTACTCCCGAAGAAATTGCCCAGAATCCCGATAGTGCTACTGGCCTCTACTTACTACCCCTACTTGAGGCTGCCGGTACCCTCGCTAAACCAAAGCGCAAGGGTCGATCACCTAAAAGAGCTCATGCGGTTGTCGCTAGCTAGCTACTACCGGCGTATCCGGTATCGCAGATAAACCTCGTCAGTCTCAGGGTTAGGGTGTGCTGAGAGGAGTTCCAGCCTTCTTGCTTGGTCACCTGTGAATGCACGCTTGCCTGTGACAGCTGTCAACGTGTCTGCCCCGCCCACTACAACGGGCCCCAGTGTCAGAAAAGCCTCGTCTACGGCATTGAGTTCATATAAGGCTGCATAAACCGTTGGGCCGCCCTCAACCAACAAAACATTTGCACCAAGCTCTTGGCGCATGTGCCGCAGCATTTCTAGGAACTCATTGCCGGCAGTGAGTTTTATAACTGGACGACCAGCGTCTGCAATTTCGGCATGCCGCATCTCTGGCGTTTCTGCTGAAAGGTAGACCACTGCGGGAAAGTCCCGCGCTGTGAAGAAGGGTTTTTTAAGAGGTAGGTTTCCTTTGCGGCTTATTACGGCCGCGATTGGTAGAGGGGGTTTACCCAAGTCTAGGCGGATTTCCTCTAGGGCTTTGTCTCCTAATCGTGAAGATGTACCGGTCGCCCGTAATGTTCCTGCGCCGTTTAACACAACATCTGCGTTCACACGCAGTTCTCGCATAAGCCTTTGGTCCAACTCGGAACCAATGCCCTGCTCTGTTCCGTCCACAACGCTTTTGCCATCTGCTGACATTACTGTATTTGTGATGACATAAGGTCGGCCAGGAGGTGGCAAGGGCAGCTTGAGTGCGGTGTAGTCGGGTTTGCCTGGCTGCCAGGCAGAACTCATGGCAAGTCTTGCTCGCGTTCGATTTCGCGGTAGTAGCAGGAGACGTTGTTAGTGTGGCAGGTAGGGCCTTCCGGTCGTGCCTGCACCAGCAGGGAGTTGTCCTCGCAGTTCTTGTGCATGCTAACGAAATTCAGAAAGTTACCGCTTGTAGCGCCCTTCTCCCAGAGCTCGTCTCGACTACGGCTCCAGAATGTGACGTGTCCTGTTGTGAACGTGTGATCGAGTGACTGGTGGTTCATCCAGCCCAACATCAGTACTTGGTGGGTATCAACGTCTTGGACAACCACTGGAATGCGTTCGTGTTCATCAAAGGAAAGAGGCATGGTCAAGCTCCGAAAGTAATGTGCTCGTTGCTCTTGAGGATACCGGAGGGTACTGCTGCGCTCGCCCTGAATCTTATCTCAGCTCTTTTACCGGACGAATCGGGAGCCCATGGGCCGAGAGAGCTTCCTTCACCTCGCGGATTGAATATGTTCCGAAGTGAAAGATGCTTGCTGCAAGTACCGCGTCTGCCTTTCCTGAAGTGAGTGCTTCTGCCATGTGGTCGGGGCTGCCGGCACCTCCCGAGGCTATAACAGGCACATTCACGGCCTCGCTTATAGCTGCCAGCAAAGGGATGTCATAGCCGCTCAGGTGACCGTCGGTATCCATGCTTGTTACCAGCAGCTCCCCTGCCCCCCGCTCTACGACCTCCTGTGCCCATGCGATCGCATCCATTCGGGTGGGTGTGCGGCCCCCGTGGGTGAAAACCTCCCAGCCAGCTGCTGTCCTTTTCGCGTCGATTGCGATAACGATGCACTGGCTCCCAAAACGGTAGGCCCCTTCGTTCACAAGATTCGGTTTATTTACGGCAGCGGTGTTAATGCTGACCTTATCTGCGCCTAGCTCAAGCATTGCCTTCATATCTGAAGTTGTACGGATTCCTCCGCCCACAGTGAAAGGGATGAAGACCTGGTCGGCTGTAGCCGAGACCATGTCGTATACAGTCGATCGATTATCAGAAGAGGCAGTGATATCGAGGAATACCAATTCGTCGGCGCCCTCTGTGTCGTAAAGCTTTGCTAGTTCCACTGGATCGCCTGCATCTCGAAGTTCCACAAAGGAGACACCCTTAACGACCCGACCTCGGTCTACATCAAAACAAGGAATTATCCGTTTGGTTAGCAAGTCGCCACCGTCTCTAGCGCCTTCCTCAGGGTAAAGCGGCCCTCGTAGAGGGCCTTACCCACGATGGCACCCTCACAGCCTGTCTTTGCCAGAGCTTGTAGATCGTTAATCGTTGTGACTCCGCCAGACGCAACTACAGGTACGGGTAATGCTCTTGCGAATTCTTCTGCCAGTGAGATGTTCGGACCTTCGAGGGAGCCATCCCGGCCCACGTCTGTCACCATGATGCGTGGTGCTCCCCGTTCCACCATTTCTTGCGCGAGCATAAGCCCGTCCGCTCCCGACTCCTCGAGCCATCCTTCAGTCAAAGCCTCTCCACCGCGGGTGTCGATGGCCACCACTATCATTTTGGGAAACTGCTTAACTGCAAGGTCCACAAGCTCTGGATTGTTCACGGCAGCGCTTCCTAGCTGGATGCGGTCTGCTCCCCACGCGGCTGCCACTTCGATGTCCTCAATGTTGCGCAGGCCCCCTGAGACTTCGACTGGGATAGTCACTGCTGCGCAAATACTAGCAACGTCGACTCCATTCACAGGGTGCCCCTCTTTTGCACCATCCAGGTCGACTACGTGTAGTCGTTTGGCACCCTGTGTTTCCCATTCTTTAGCTACCGTTGTTGGATCGTTCTCGTAGACGGTTTCTTGATCAAAGTCGCCCTGCAGTAGGCGGACACAACGGCCACCGCGGATGTCTATTGCGGGAATTACCTCAAGGGTCATGCTTCGCGCACCCATGCTGCGAAGTTGGCATAAAGTCTCAGGCCGACCTCTCCACTCTTCTCTGGGTGGAACTGTGTGGCAACAACGTTGTCCCGTGCTAACACGCTTGGGAAGGTCAGGCCATAAGTGGTTTCGCCTACTGCTAATTCAGAATCTTCTGGCGCTGGGTAAAAGCTATGCACAAAGTAGAAATATGTTCCGCTCGGAATGCCTTCTGTGAGGCGGTGCTCTCTAACCCAATCCACCTGATTCCAACCCATGTGCGGGACCTTCAAATTTTGGAAGCCGAAGTGACGAACCTGCCCTGGCAGTAATCCCAGGCAATCCTGTCCGCCGCCTTCGTCTGAGTGGTCGAGTAGCGCTTGGAGCCCCATGCAAATTCCGAGGAAGGGCCGGCCTGAGGCCACGTATTCTAGAAGCGGTTCGGTAAGGCTACGGGCGTTCAGTTTAGCCATAGTGTCTGAAGCAGCCCCTACGCCTGGAAGAATCACGCCATCTGCACGTGCGAGGTCCTCTCGGTCCGCTGAGATGCTTGCCTGCACCCCCGCGTGAGCAAGCGCTCGCTCGACGCTGCGCAGGTTCCCAGCATCGTAGTCCACCACCACCAGAGATGGGTCGTTGCCCATGAGGCCAGTTTGCAGCTTTGCTTCCCTATCGTCACGGGTTAGCCAAATGGTCGAGTAGCTGTCCCTGGCAGGCTAAGATCAGAGTTAGATGGAGCTTTTAGATCAGCATGAGGCAAGGCTTCGCAGCGAAGAGTTGCGCTCGCTCATCAATTACCACAACCATCGCTACTATGTTCTCGACGCTCCGGAGATCAGCGATGGCGAGTATGACCTGTTTCTGAATGAGTTGCGTGACCTGGAGGCTGCTTACCCTGAGCTCATTACGCCTGACTCGCCCACGGAGCGTGTTGGCGCCCCACCTCTCGAGTCGTTCTCAACAGTAGAGCACCGGCTTCCTCTACTAAGTCTTTCCAATGCTACCTCTGATGATGATCTTGCAGATTGGCACCGGCGGGCTGCTGAACGGGCTGGCCGGGATGACTTTGCCCTTACGACTGAGCCCAAGATCGATGGACTTGCTATCTCCTTGATTTACGAGGGGGGGCGGTTTTTGCAAGGTGCCACTCGAGGCGATGGTCGTCGGGGTGAAAACATCACTGCCAACCTGCGAACGATCCGCAGCATTCCGGTAGTACTTACTGGCGACAAGCCTCCATTTGCTTTTGAAGTCCGTGGTGAGGTCTACATGACCAAAAGTGGCTTTGAGCGCATGAACAGGGAACGGGCAGAGCGAGACGAACCTCTTTTCGCTAACCCTCGTAACTCCGCAGCCGGAGCTGTCCGTCAGCTTGATCCGACAGTAACTGCCCAGCGACCTCTTTCGATCTACGTCTATCAGATTGGCTGGAGTGATGGTCCAGTGCCCTCAAGTCACATTGAGAGACTGAAGTGGCTTGCTGAGATTGGCTTCAGGGTGAACACCGACGTTGAAACACATCCCAACCTTGCTGAGGCCTCTAGGCGGGTGAGCTGGTGGGGGCAGCGCCGCGAACGTCTTGATTACGACATCGATGGTGTCGTAATCAAGATTGACGATACCGAGGAGTGGGATCGATTGGGTGTTGCGGGACGTGAACCTCGCTGGGCAACTGCCTTCAAATTCCCTCCCCAGCAGCGCACAACCAAACTCCTTGATATTGCCGTAAACGTAGGTCGTACCGGGGCTCTCAATCCGTTCGCTGTGTTGGAGCCAGTAGTCGTGGGGGGAGCTCGTATCCAGATGGCGACCCTTCATAACGAGCAGGATATCCACCGCAAAGATGTGCGCATTGGCGATACGGTCATTGTTCAGCGCGCTGGTGATGTCATTCCTCAGGTTGTTGCTGCGGTAGTTAGCTTGCGTGATGGCAGTGAGACAGTTTTTGCCATGCCCGACAACTGTCCCGCTTGCGGAGCAGCTATCGAGCGTGAGGAAGATGCTGCCGACTCGTTCTGCCCCAACCTTGCCTGCCCGCAGCAGCAGGTTCGCCTTGTAGAACACTTTTCTTCAAGGGGTGCTATGGACATAGAGGGCCTGGGGGAACGACTTTCGGAGGCGCTCTTTCGGGAAGGCTTTGTTAGCGATGTTGCTGATATCTACACCTTATCTAGGGAGCAGCTTTCCTCGCTCACTCTTACCCAGAATATTGGGGAAAAGAATGCGGCGGCTCTCGTTCAGCATTTTGGCACAGTGTCTGCTGTCCTCGAGGCTGAAGCAGTAGCCCTGCAGGAGGTTGAGGGTGTGGGCCCGGTTGTTGCGCGCAATATTGCTCGCTGGCGGGAAAATCAATCCAATACCAACCTTGTAGAGGAATGGGACAAAAGTGGGGTTGAGCTCGACGTGGGGCATTTGGCTCAGCTACGACTCGAGGATCGTGGATTCGGATCAAAGAATGCGGCCAACCTAGTAGAGGGTATTAACCGTAGTAAGGGGCGCCCCCTTCCCAATCTCATTTTTGCGTTAGGGATCCGCCATATTGGAATTGAAACTGCTCGTCTTCTTGCGCAACGGTTCACCGACCTCCATGCAGTTCTTGATGCAGGTGAGAATGCGCTACAAGAAGTTGAGGGTGTGGGTCCAGTTGTTGCGCGCAGCATCGGCCGTTGGGCTGAGCGAGAGTTGAATCGTGACATTGTTAATCGTTTGCTTGGGGCCGGCGTGAACATGACTAGCGAGGTGGTCGCACCGGCTAGCGATTTGTTGGAGGGTTTCTCCATTGTGGTTACAGGAAAATTGGATTCGATGACACGAGTCGAGGCTGAAAAGCTAGCTGTAGAGGCGGGTGCTACTGTCACCGGCTCTGTTTCAGGAAAGACTGATTTTCTTGTGGCTGGGGCCGATCCAGGGGGCAGCAAGCTCGCCCGAGCTGTTGAGCTCGGAACGCTTCTTCTGAGTGAGGAGCAATATCTGGTTGTGCTAGAAGAAGGGGGTTCTGCTCTTAGTCGGTTTCAGGAAGAGCACGAAGAAGCCAGCAGTTAGGGCTGACTAGAAGTGGCTGGCCCGTTCAAAATGGTGTGGTTATGAGTGAGCTTTCTCAGAATGAGACCTATACGCACGGACATCACCCCTCCGTTGTTACTCAACACAGTCGCCGCACTGCAGAGGAGGCAGCCCGCTTTCTGCTTCCCAAGCTCCAGCCCGGAATGAATCTACTAGATGTGGGCTGTGGCCCTGGTTCGATAACTGCGGGTCTTGCTAAGTACGTTGACCCTGGCAACGTGATAGGGATCGACGCTGACTCGGGGGTGCTGGAGACTGCTCGTGATTTAAATCATGGCGTTTCTAATCTCAGGTTTGCCGAAGGCGATGTTTATGCGCTCCCTTTTGAGGATGATTCCTTTGATGTCGCTTACGCCCATCAGCTTATGCAACATCTTGGTGATCCAGCTGCCGCTTTGCGGGAAATGGGGCGAGTAGTTAGGTCTGGGGGTTTTGTTGCAGCCAGAGATTCTGATTACCAGACCATGATTTGCCATCCTCGCACGGAGGAAATTGAAGAGTGGCGTGCCCTATACACCGAGGTTGTTCGCCGAAATGGAGCTGACGCAAACGCTGGGCGACGTATCCCAGCGTGGTTCAACCATGCTGGGTTCAACCAAATCGAGGTCTCAACAACTGTCGCGATGATGCGTGATTCCGCAGAGCTGCTGAACTGGGGAGACTCCTGGGCAGAGCGCGTGACTAACTCCAAGTTAGCAGATCAAGCTTTAGCCTATGGACTCGCCAATCAGAGTGACCTAGAGCGTATTGCTACCGGGTGGCGTGATTGGGCCCGCAACGAAGAAGCACTTTTCCTATTTGTTCATGTAGAGGGGCTTGCTGCGGTTTCCTGATTTTGGTAATCCAGCGGGCCCTCCGGTCCCTCTGCCCTATACTGAGTTGTAGCACCTATTCGCAAATGCAGGCTAGGCCTGCGGCAGGACCGATCCCTTGGTACGCCTCGGACCTTTTTCCCGCCTTTTTAGCTTTCTGTCCCATGACATCGCTATAGATTTGGGGACAGCCAATACTCTTGTCATGGTCCGGGGCCGAGGGATCGTCATCATCGAGCCCTCCATCGTTGCGATAGATCGCACATCAAAACGTATCCTCGCCATTGGGGAGGATGCGCAGCGCATGGTAGGTCGAACTCCCGCCAATATTGTTGCTGTCCGTCCCCTTCGTGATGGTGTTATCTCGGACTTCGAGGTCACGGAGAGGATGCTTAGTTACTTCATCCGGGCAGTTCAGGACCGATCTTTTCTTGCCCAACCCCGTGTTGTTATTGGCATTCCTAGTGGTGTGACTGAGGTTGAAAAGCGTGCTGTCCACGACGCCGCTCTCAGTGCGGGCGCTCGCTCCTGCTTCCTTATTGAGGAACCTCTTGCTGCTGCCATTGGGTCTGGCTTGCCGGTAATGGAGGCCTCTGGCTGCATGGTGGTAGATATTGGTGGAGGCACTACTGAGGTTGCTGTCATTTCACTTGGTGGCATGGTCATCAGCCGGTCAATCCGGGTTGCTGGTGACGAGATGGATCGGAGTATCGTCGCTTACGCACGTCAGGTGCATAACCTTCTAATCGGTGAACGCACCGCTGAGGAGGTGAAGAAGTCAGCTGGTTCGGCTGCCCCGCTCGAAACCGAGGAAGCAGTCGTTCTGAGGGGCCGAGATCAGGCGACAGGGCTTCCTAAGGCTGTAGAGATTAGTACTATCGAACTGCGTGACGCCCTTGCTGGAGCTGTTGGGCAGATTGTAGAGGCTGTCCGGACCTCCATTGAGGTCACTCCCCCTGAGCTTGTAAGTGATCTCATGGCCCACGGAATTGCCCTTGCCGGTGGCGGAGCTCTCCTACGGGGCCTTGATCGCCGTATTAGCCAGGAGACTCGTTTCCCTGTCTATGTTTCCGAAGATCCGCTTCTTTGTGTGGTGCGCGGTGCGGGGGAGATTTTTGATGAGATCGAAGCGAGCAGCACAGTACAGCAGCAGTTCGCTTCAGGGAGGGCGCGACAGTAGCTTCGCACGGTCGCCGCATGCTGATCTTTAGTCGATACATTTATTGGACTGTGGGCATGATTGTCCTTGCTGTCGTGCTTGCCATAGGTGGCCGGGCGGGCATATTGGATCCTGTCCAAGATACTTTTCTGCGAATCACTGGTCCCATGGAAGAGGGTGTCTCTTCGACGTTTCGCCCGGTTTCCAATTTCCTCAGGAATATCCGCGATCTGGACCGCCTAGAGATGGAAAATCGGCGCCTCCTAGGTGAGAACGAGACTCTGCGTAACGAGAATGCTTCTCTTCGTGGCGATAGCGATAGGCTCAAAGAAATCGAGGAAGCCTTGGGATACGTCACGAACGACCCATCCGCGGAACAGCTGACTGCTGGGGTGCTTAGTCGTATTCAGGGTCCACTCACGCGTGAACTCCGAATCGATCGTGGAACCGATCATGGGGTCGCTGAGGGTAATCCTGTGCTCTCAGTAAGGGGTACCCTCTTGGGCACCGTTACTGAAGCTCTGCCTAGAAGCTCGTTTGTCCGCCTGCTTACCGACAGTCGGAGCAGTGTGGCAGCACAGGTTCTGGGTAGCCCAGCCGATGGCATCGCAAGGGGTGACGGAGGCGGTGTTAGTTTCGAGCTAGTGGAAGGAGACCTCAACATCGGCGATGTGGTGGTCTCCTCTGGATTGGGTGGTGCTTACCCCTCTGATATTCCAATCGGTGAGGTCACAGCCATCCTGGGTGACTCCCAAGATCCCTTCCCAACGGTGCGCCTGCAGACGACAGTAAGAATTTCTACTACCCGTACTGTCTTAGTAATGATTAGCTTCACCTCTTCTCGCTTCGAGGTTGAAGATTGATGCGGGCAATCTTGTTGGGGTTGTTTGTACTGGTGACAGTGCTTGCGCAAGTTGCAATTGCACCATTCTTTCCATTCCTAGGCGCGGTAGTGAACTTTCCCGCGGTAATGTTGCTCCTTCTGGCTATTTTTGCTGGTCCATACTCCGTCATGTACGTGTTCCCTGTGCTTGTTCTTTTCCTTGGCTTCTCCACCAATATCGATTTTGAGTGGTTAGTCCTTGCCTACTTGCCACTTCTTCCCTGTGCCGCTTGGATTCAGAGTGAGCACCGCATACCTAAGACCCCCTATGCTCTCGCTCTGGTTATGACGGTTGTCGCTGCCGTTTGGATTCGAAGCATTTTCGTTCTGGTTGCAATCGGTTCAGGTTCCAATGTGACCTTTGGAGAGGTTTTTGTTGAAATCTTGCTACCTGGTGTGGCGTTGGACGGGGTAATACTCTCGTTGGCGTATGGCCTGTGTCGCTGGATAGGTTGGCCTGCCCGCTCCTTTGAACTTGCGCGGGTCGGTTTCTGATTAATGAGTGGTATGGGTCAGAGACAAGTCGACCCGGGCTTTAGTCGCAACCGCCCACATGGCAATGTGGGCGCACTGCGGATTGCTATTGTTGTTCTCTTTGTGGTCTTAGGTGTCCGTCTTGCCCAAATGCAACTTGTTGATGGTGCCGAATATGCGGAACGCTCTGAGCGCAATCGCATTGTAGTGGACAGTGTGCTCCCCACTCGAGGTCTAATTTTCGATCGCAATGGAAAGCCTCTGGTCGAAAACAGCGGGGCGTTTACGGCGCTGATTACCCCGAGCTTCTTGCCAGCTGACTCCATTAACCGTTACCGCCTTTACCTTTTCCTGGAGGATCTTCTTGGTGTGCCCGCTCTTCAGATCCAAGAAGCGGTAGCGGAGGCTGAAGAATTTGGGCAGCGTGATCTGCCGTTTCCTATTGCTAGGGCCATTGATAGGCCGACTGCCCTCATGCTCGAACAGGTTGCTGCGGATCTTCCTGGGGTGACTCTCTCCATAGAGCCACTGCGAATCTACCCTGGTGGTCCTGAATTCAGTCACATCCTTGGCTATGTGGGCCCGCAATCTCCTGAAGAGTGGAGGGTTCTTCAGGAGATTGGCTACGCGTTCAATGAAGTTGTAGGAAAAGTCGGAGTAGAGGCTCGCTACGAGACATTCCTGCGAGGAACACCTGGAAGGGCTATTAGCGAGGTTGATGCTCAGGGTGACCTCATCACTGTCATTGAGAGTAACGAGGCAGAGGGAGGGGAAAGCCTGGTGCTCTCTATTGATTCGGAGCTGCAGCACTATATTTACGAACTCCTCACTAACAATCTGGGAGAGGCCACTACCGCTGCTGCTGTCGTGATGAGTCCCGTTACAGGTGAGGTTTATGCACTGGTCTCCGTGCCAACGTACGACAACAATATTTTTTCTCTTCCCGACCCGAGCGAGGAATATCAGCGGTTGCTTAATGATCCCCGAATTCCTCTTCTCCATCAGGCTCTTAGCCCGGTGGCGCCAGGCTCGACCTTCAAAATAATCACTGCTGCTGCTGCTCTTCAGGAGGGCAACATCTCGCCAAGCACTCGACGGAACATTGATAGCACTGTGCTTGAGTTCATCGGAGAGGATGGGCAGCCGTATTACTTTTATGACTGGCGGGTTCACGGAGAGCTCGAT
>DEAD01000014.1:0-6212 GCA_002346645.1 Dehalococcoidia bacterium UBA2991 | reverse complement strand
AGAGCTCGATCTTGTCGGTGCGATCTCCTGGTCATCCAATATTTACTTCTACATGGCTTCTTGTGGAATTCCCCAAGAAGGGATTGAAGGGATTGCAGGGGATACGGAACAGTCTGCGATTGTTCTCGGATACTATGCGCGCAGTTTTGGCCTTGGGCAGGTAACGGGTCTCGACGTTGCTAGTACGGAGTCCTCTGGGGTAATTCCGAGCCCGGATTGGAAGGAGCGGGTCCGCAGTGGGCCGCTCTTCAACCCCGAGGACCGCGACTGGTATCTAGCGGACACCTGTTTCATGGGTATCGGTCAGGGTGATGTGACTGCCACTCCTTTGCAGATTGCAGTTGCCACCTCTGTCTTTGCCAACGGCGGCTACCTCTTGCAGCCATATGTCACCCAAAAGGTTGTTTCGGTTGATGGGGTGGTTGTTTCTACCGCTCAGCCATCTCGTGAACGAGTTCCTGTCGACGAGAACAACCTTGCGATTATTCGCCAGGGCATGCGGCAGTCTGTAATTGATGGAGCAGCCAGCCTAGCCTCACTCCCAAATACGTTTGTGGCTGGTAAGACAGGAACTGCGGAGTTTGTCGATCCCAAAGATGGGGTGACCAAGGAGAGAGCTTGGTTTACTGGTTTTGCCCCCTATAACAACCCAAAGATTGTTGTCACGGTCTTCTTCGATCTCGGTGTTGGTGGAACTAAGGCTGCTCCCGTAGCGGCAGAGATCATTTCGTACTTCTTGGAGAACGTAGAGCCATGAGCCGCTTCGGAGTACAGGGTTCGCTTCGTGCCTGGGATCGATTTGATGGGATTCTTGCCCTGGCCGCGTTTGCGTTAGTTGGGTACGGGCTTGTCCTAATCTACAGTGGCAGTCTTGGCTCCTATGATGGTGCTACTACCAGCATTGAGAACCCTGTTGTTAGGCAGGGGCTGTTCGCTTTCATCGCAATCATTGCGATGTTTACCATTTCCCGCTTCGATTACCATGTCCTGCTCCACTATGCCTGGTGGCTTTACGGTGCTTCGATCCTATTGATGGTAGCGCTCATTCCTATCGGCCAGACTGAGTTTGGTTCAACGCGGTGGTTTGACCTCGGCCCGATCCAGTTTCAGCCCTCAGAGTTTGCCAAGATCACTACAGTGCTGCTACTCGCACGTTTCCTTGGGGAGCAGGGGGGGGATGCTCGTGATCTCCGCGTGCTAGCCGGGTCCTTGGCCATTACTGCGCCAGTACTTCTGTTGGTCTTCGTCCAGCCCGACCTGGGTACTAGCATAATTTTCGCCACCATTTGGCTCGGTATGGTCGTTGTGGCAGGTATCCAACGCCGTCATGTTCTTTTCTTCGGTGCTGTCTTTGTTGCTCTCCTTCCCTTTATCTGGACTTTTACAGTGGCCGACTATCAGATCGAACGCATTTCAGTTCTCCTTGATGCCGAAGAGGATCCTCTAGACGCTGGATACAATCCCATCCAATCGCAGATCGCAGTCGGCTCAGGGCAGCTCTTCGGCAAGGGCCTCACGAATGGAGAACAGACCCAACTGGACTTTCTCAAGGTGAAGACTAAAGACTATATCTTCAGTGTCCTTGGTGAGGAGCTTGGATTTGCTGGCGCGATTGCCCTCTTTGCCCTCTTTATCTTGTTATTAATGCGAGGGGTTCGAGCCGCGCAAATTGCAGGTGATGTACCAGGTCAGCTTGTAGCTGCGGGAGTCGTCATTACCATTCTGATGCAAGCTTTCATAAACATTGCCGTAAACCTCAGCATTTTTCCTGTTACAGGTCTTCCGCTCCCCTTTGTGAGCCAAGGAGGAAGCTCCCTTGTGACGCTCTTCATTGGTCTTGGCATCATCCAAAGCATCGTCATGCGTCATCGTGCGTATCGTCAGTTCTGAGGACGGTTTTGGGCTTACCCCCAGCGAAGTGGGGCAGCCCGAGGAAACTGGTCTTAATGAGTACTTGGCTCTGGCCAGGCTTCGATCTGAATTCCGACCATGACTTTAGTGGAAGAGAAATAGTCGTGGTTGATTAACCTGTCGCCTTGAAAATTGGCTGCCGAGCAGGGATTCGAACCCCGACCAAAGGCTCCAAAGGCCCGTGTGCTACCGTTACACCACTCGGCATAGCGTGGGTGTGAAACTGGTGCCGAAGGCCGGACTCGAACCGGCACGGGCTAAGCGCCCAACGGTGTTTGAGACCGTCGCGTCTGCCAATTCCGCCACTTCGGCTGCTGTTGACGTTAGCCCTGTCCTGCGCGCTCGGTCAAGGTTTGTTGGTAGGGGCGTACGTGGAGCGGAAGACGAGGGTCGAACTCGCGACCTCCTCCTTGGCAAGGAGGCGCTCTACCACTGAGCTACTTCCGCACGCTTGCCGAGTATAGCAAAGCGCTTGTTTTTCGCAGGCGTACCTCTAGGGAAGGTCGCAAAAATTGGGGTAAATTCGAAAACTTAATCGCCTAGGCGCGAGGTGTATCCCTGCGCAATGACGTCCTCGACGTATTGGCTGCGCCAGGCGGCATCGGGTACGCGCAAACGGCGGTCTCGGAACCAGCGGTGGATTCGTAGATATTCCTCCTCCATTCGTGATCGCCATCCATTCTCCTCGCGGAATGTGTCGGGATCTATTTCCTCGAGTTTTCGCGACATGTCTGCGAACTCGATTACAGCCTCTTCTTTCCAGTATGTCGAAAGGTAATCGAGGGATTCTTCAAGGTTGCGGCGGCATTCGTCTAATTGGATGCCCATCCACCCTGCTTCTGTCATTAGTTCGCCGTTTACTCGGTACTGGTTTGCGCAAGGTTCGCACACCACCACTAGCTTTCGGGCATCGCAGTCAGTTTTGTCCGTGCATTCCTGACAGCGGGTTGCGAATTCTGCTGCTTCAGGGTTTCGGGTGTAACCGACGACCATCTCGTCGCCTAGGGCTTCGCAGGCCTGGCACGCTAGAGTGCCAGCCAAAATTTCGTTGATGGTCTTATCCCAATCAACTGACATTTTTCTTTATTCCTTGGGGAGCCTATTCGGCAGTATACCAACCAGTCTGTCCGGGCATTTCCTCGATTCCCACCGTTAACCGTTTGATGTTGTGAGCTTCTTGTCTCGCCAGGGCTTCCTGTAGGCGAACTGCAAACCACTCTGCTATCCGCTCTGCCGTGGAGTTGTCGATGGGAAGAGCTGCTACGTCTGATTTTGGGAAAATGTATTGGCGTTCCTTGTAAGAAATTTCCCACTGGTTCTCGCCTTCGATAATGGTCAAAACCTGGCTTTCCCGCTGCAGGATAAATTTGTGGTCCAACTCGTCCGCGATTCCTTTTGTCAGCTTTTTTAGCTCCCCAAAATCCCAAACCCATGAATCCTGGGTGAGATTGCCCTCCAGTTCGACTATCACGTCGTAGTTATGGCCGTGAAGGGGTTCGCAATCACCTAAGAATGTGGCGAAATGGGCCGCGGCAAAACGAAGCCGGTTGCGCTCGACGGAAACACGGCGGGTGATAGTCATAAAGCAGCCTCCAGATGGCAATTCTCGATGATAGTCGCAGCCTTAGCGCACACACGCTCGCTTGAGTGTCTAGCCACGACCCAGAAGCCCCCCTGCGTCCATAGCAAAGATGCCCTGCATGTCTCGGTTTATTCGTAGCTGCAGGTAGGCGCGCAAGTTTTTGATGAGATTAGGTGCTTCCGACCATCCTTCTCCGTCGAGTCGATGTAGGTGTCCTAATGCATCCGTTAAGAGGTTGCTGAGTTCTCCGTATCTCTCGTTGATCGAGGAGTAAGTAGGCACTTCAGGGAACTGTCCGGTAGCTGAAGCACGCGATCCGATAGTCTGCAGGCTTGTGGCTGCTTCCCCTTCGTATGCTTTAGCTGCGGAAGCTGTCTCTTGTAAAACTCGGGCCATCCGGTTGCACTCGTCGGCCATCCATTGCTGCTCCACGGGCAGGCGTCGCTCAACTGACAGCAACATTTGCTGGATCATTTGTACTGTTACCCGGGCCGCGTTCGTTTGAAGATCTGGAATCACATCACGGTCAAGGCTCTCTCGGATCAGCTCTAAGACTCGTGCTGAGCTTGGATTCGTAAACATGAAACCTACTCCTCTGCCTCGGGGTATCCGAGGATCCCGCAATAGCCAGGCTGGGCAGCCACTAGTGGCTGCAGCATATACGTGCTTAAAAAGTTCTGGCTCTCCCCATCCAGGCCTCGCCGCACTGCATCTAGGATGGGTGCCGCCAGAGCCGCGGATGAGAACACCATAAAAAAGCCGACGTCCTCCAACGTGACGGGAATGCCGCTGAGTTTCGAGTAGTGCTGAAGAAAGCCACCGTCTGCCTTTACGCTGCCGGCCAAGTCAAAACCAGTGATTCCCGAAAGCTGGTAGAGCCATCCGATGTCCTCTCGAGGGTCACCCACGTGGGCCGCTTCCCAATCGATTACTCCTGTGATGTGCCCATCTTCGTATAGAAAGTTCGAAGGCTGATAGTCCCCGTGGCACATGGCTAGGGGTACCGGCTGCGGCAGTCGGTTCGGCAAGCTCGCATACATGTCGTAGAACACAGGAAGGGGGTCGAAGGCAATCTGCTGGTAGCTCTGCATAAAGAACTCAATCGAGCTCGTCATGTAAGACTCCCAACTCGACGAATCAATTCCGACTCCTCGTGCGTCTCTGAACTCACCTTCTGGATCCAGTGTGTCTAGCGAGGTTGCGTGTAGTTCCGCTAAGCGTTCGCAGAACTCTGTGGCGACAGCTTCCGCCTCGTCCTCGTTTCCTGGTTGGAATAGTGGAGTGAGATCGGCACTCCCGCTAAGTCGCTGGATCACCATCGAAGGCCGTTCGAGGGTTGCTCCCTTCTCATCGAGAAAGTGTGCTGTAGGGACAGGAATGGTTGTTTGCTCTCCGACTCGTTGGGTTATCAGGTACTCCAGGCGCCGGTTAGTCGGGAGAATGTCGATCTCGGGTGGCGGGTCGCGGCGAATAATCAGCGGCAGTGTTTCTCTACCGTTGGCATTTTCGATAATGGCGTCCGCACTATAGGTCTCCTGCGAGTACCCCCCAGCTAACATCTGGAAGTTTTCTATCCGTACCGACTTGGTATTGGGCCTTTCTTGCTGAATAAATTGCTCGAGCTGAGCTTCCATTAGGACATCCTCCGGCGTGAAGTTTACGGGGCCACTTCCCCTTGTGTTCAGGTAACGATTGCAAGTCCTTCTCCGCGCAGATCATGGGCAGCGGAGATTCCCTGTCCCGTTACAAGGGCTAGGCAAGCTCGTCCCGTCCAGCCGTCCCAGGGGGCAAGGGGCTCGAACTCTAGTCCGCCTGAACGTAATGCTTCTCCTAGTACGTCAGGGTTACGAGTCTCTGCATAAAGCATATCGTCCCCACCGAGTGCCCAGCGTGCAGCGTCGAGTGCGTCTTGTGGGTCCGTTCCCTCGCGCAATACAGCATTGAGCACCTGCACATTGGTCTGTGGCTGACGATGTGCCCCCGGCGTTCCACCTACGGCAACCAGTCTATGGTCTGAAAACTCTCCTGCCATTGGTATCTCTGGCTGAGAGGTGATGAGGTAGTTGTGGAGGGTATGCATCGGCCGCTTCCCTCCCAGGAGCTCGTTTGGGTGGCCTTCCTCTAAGCTGAAGCCTCGCATCCGGTTGTTGAACAAGATCCCAGTGTTGCCTGAAAACACGCCGCTTCCCCAGGCCGAGAACACCGATTGGATTAGAGAAACTGCATTCCCTTTACTGTCGATGGCAACGAGCGCTGTGGTATCTCCATCGGTGCTGCTTCCTGGGTGAATCCGATCTGTCGTCCTTCCCGAAGTAAGAAATGCTTCGGCATTGAAACCAGTTATTCGCGGATCGCCTGCCTCCTGGTCCACTGCAGCGAAGGCTTCCCTTAGTGACTCGATTTGTGAGCAGATATCTCCCTCCGTTCGTGCTAGCCGCTTTAAGGCCAGCAGTGTGACCAGTCCGCGTGAGGGTGGTGGCTGGGTGTGAATGAGATGGTTTTCGAATCCGACTTTCAGGGGCGGCACCCATTCAGAAGGTGCAATCCAATCCTCTGGTGTGAACGCTGCGCCGAGTTTATTTAACGTAGTTAGGCAATCCTTTGCGATTTCGCCTTCGTAGAAGCTTGCAGGGCCTTCGTTTGCCAACATCTCCAATGTTTGGGCGAGGTTGGGCTGTACAACAATCTGTCCACCTTCGCCTGCGACATGCCCGAAGGT
>DEAD01000003.1:97131-100121 GCA_002346645.1 Dehalococcoidia bacterium UBA2991 | reverse complement strand
GATGTAGTCCCCAACCTCGGGAATATCATCCACATGACAGGCCATCTGCCATACTTTCAGCCAGAGACGTTCAACCTCCAGATCGTGCCATCTACGCTCGGTATACCGATCTGTGGGAACCTTCCGAACACCACCAGGAAGAGAACTCTCCATCCTCAGCGTTTCGGGGATACGCTCCGGGAATTGGTCACCTTCAAGCAACTCCATAAAAGAAATGCCCGAGGAGCGCGGCCCAGCAGGAGTAGGTCGACCTGGATCACCAGTGTAGCGATTGAAATCTTCGTCAATATCGCCGGAAAGGGCTGTGCCGCCGGCATATTGGGCCTCCGCCGCAGCCGCATCGCGATCCATTCGCATACGGGCACCTCGACGTGGATCGCTCTCCTCGAATTCGGGGGGCAGTTCTGGACCGCCAACCCACTGGAGAAGATGAGGATCTGCATGCTTTAAGTCACCTTCAATATGGATCCCATCCCACTGAAAGATGCCATACTTCTTTGCCTTCTCGACACGGACCCTGCCTTCACCAAGCTCGGTATAGGTAGCGCCGCTAAGGGGATGCACTTCGGACTTCATGGCCTCTCCTGGTGTGGTGTTAGGTCGCTTTAGGCGACATCGAACTGGACCCAAAGCTCCCTAGGAGCACGAAACCCGCCTTCGTTAATGCTGGGACCTGTTATGCCCTCGTGATTAGGGAACTTAGGGCGAGGGTTCTTCATTGCCTCACAGAGACGAGTGCTCGCAATGATCGCCTCTTGACGGGCCATCGCATAGCCCATGCAAAAATGTTGGCCCATGCCGAAGCCAAGATGGCCGGCTCGACCATCGGGATACCGCCCAGACCGAAGCTCCCGACCCATGTGCAAATCTTCCCGGAAGATATCGTAAGTGTCTGGATTCTTGAATACCCGCTCATCGCGGTTACCTGCCGCCAGATAGAGCGTGACCGGAGAGCGCTCGGGCAAGACCTCGTCATATATTTCAATCTCGCAGGTGGTTCGTCGACCCTGGACATGGACAACAGGGTCATAGCGCATCATCTCTGTGAAAACATTGGTCCAAAGAGAGTGATCGGCCTGAACCTCGTCGAACTGATCAGGGCGCGTGTACAGCATGTGATACCACATGTTGGCTATAGCTTTATCGGTGGTATCTCCGCCAGCTGCAAGGAGCAGGGCTACAAATCCCTTGACCTCCCCGACGTTCATCCGCTTGCCATTCAGCTCAGCCGTAACGATGCGCGAAACAAGATCTTCGCCGGGATCCTCCATCCGCTCTTCAATTATCGGTTCGAGGTAGTCCCAAATCTCGTCACGAGCGTGGATGCCATCAACGTAATACTGGCCAGATCCCATACCAGCGATAAGGCGCTGATACCAATCTACAAAAGTGTCCTCATCATGGCGGGGAAGACCAAGCATGTTAGAGATGACGCGCACAGGGAACTGGCTGGTGAACTCGCTAACTAGCTCAACCTCACCACTATCGGAAAAGCCCTTAGCTATATCGTCAGCGGCCTTTTGGGAAATTTTGTCTAAAAGTTCACGCGCAATCATCTCAATGTACGGAAGAAAAGCCTGTAGACGATTGCCGACAAACTGGTCCGCAACGATATTGCGCATCCAACGATGCCGCTCACCATTCCCATACTCGAGAATGTTGGGTCCGAAGACAGAACGCTCCCCGAACTTGTAAGGGCCCTCCGGCCTATAGAGGGCACGGTCATAACGCTCATTATCCTGAAAGACGGCGACAATATCGTCATACCGGCTGAGCGCCCAACGCCCATGAAAACCGTCACGAAAGATGGGGCGGTGGTCGCGGAGGCGCTTATACAAAGGGAAGGGATCCCTGCGGAACTCCGGAGTATCGAACTCCCGCGGATCAATAGCCGTCTTCAGCCGTTCAGCTGCTGTCTGTCCTGCCTTCATTTATGGGCTCCTAGCGATCGGATAACTCGTGTAATGAGACGCTAGGATACGCCTTGGAGGCAGCTGCTTGGGCGTCAAGCAAAGGCGCTAAGCACTTCCTCATCGAGGCGCTGGTAAAGGGCGGGGTTGTTAGGCATACGAGCAAAGATGGCTTCCTCTACACCTACCTCCTCATACCGGCGGAGAACATTAATGATGTGGTCTGCAGAGCCAATTGCGAGATCGCGCTCGCGCTCCTCAGGGGTGAGGTGACCGCCATATCGTTCCCGCCACATTGCAGCCCGCTCTGGATCATCCTGCAAAACACAGGTCAGCTGAATGCTTTTTTTAATCTCTGAGGGATCGCGACCTACATCGTCACAGTGGCGTTCCAGAACCTCGATCTTGCGCCGGACGAAGTCCGGCGTACCGTCCACGTTCATGGTGTCCCCATAGCGAGCACAAGTACGCAGAGTACGCTTCTCACCACCACCTCCAACCATGATGGGGGCATGGGGATTCTGGATACACTTGGGTTCAAAGGGGGTGTTGTCGAGCCGATAATACTTGCCTTCAAAAGTAATCGGCCCCTCGGTGTCGAACAGCAGACGGATGATCTGAACTGCCTCCTCAAGACGATCGCATCGCTCCTTAACAGAAGGAAAATCCCAACCAAAGGCAGTGTGCTCGCGCTCGAACCATGCGGCACCGATGCCGAGATTCATACGGCCCCGACTCATATCATCCATAGTAGCGATCATCTTTGCGACTAGGGCTGGATTGCGATAGGTGTTCCCTGTAACAAGGGTTCCAAGGCGAACCCGTTCAGTAGTAGCAGCAAGGCCACCTAGAAGTGTGTATGCCTCTAAAGTCGGAATTTCGTTGCCAAGATTGGGAACGGGCGGAAAGAAATGGTCGTAGACCCAAAGACTTGACCAGCTGCCCTCATCCATAGTGCGAGCAACGGCGCAAAGATCTTCCCAGCTAGTTGAGTTGTTATGGAGTTGAGAGCCAATCTGCATGGAAGAGGAGTCTACAGGGGATGGCAAAAGCCTATACTCCAGGACATGATACGGCGGG
>DEAD01000003.1:0-96802 GCA_002346645.1 Dehalococcoidia bacterium UBA2991 | reverse complement strand
AAAATCCTTCCCGCCGTTAGGAGGACCCCATTGGGCGTCTCTCACTCAGTTTTCCTAAGCTTTAAAGAGGGGGCTCCAGAACAAGCAATCCAGGAGTTCTGGGACAAACTAGATGAGTTTCCAGGCAAGAAGCCGGGGCTTCGCCACTGGATCTCGGGTAAACCTGGAAACTACTACCCTATTTCTAGTGATCACTATGACCTCGCTTTTTCAGTAGAGGTTGATTCGCCTGCCGCGATGATTGACTACGCACAGCACCCATTCCACATGGAAGCTGCAGCACTAATGGGCCCCATCGTCGAAGACGTACTGGTCCTCGACTTCGAGTTCACGTCAATTCAGCAAAGTGCCGTCACCTACCGTCCCCCAAGAGAAGGCGATGACGACGTTGCCATCGCGCATGTGACCATGCTGGCTTTCAACGATGATGCCAGCGACAAGGACATCGAGGAATTCACACTCGCACTCGACCGGTTCCCGCGGCAAAAGCCATTCATCCGCCGCTGGATTCTGGGAAAGCCCGGGCCGTACTACGGATCAGCCACCGACCGTTTTGATTTGGCCTTTATCGCTGAAGTAGATTCGATCGAGGCCATGGAAGCGTACGCAGGCCATCCCTACCACACAGAAGTAGTGGGGCCAATGTTAGGTCCGATAATGAAGGACGTTCTGGTTGTAGATTTCGCCTTCTCCCGGGTTATCGAAAGTGCGGTGGACTACGCTCAGATCATTCCCTACCGCTAAGACCAGGGTTAGGGATACCGGTACTCACGAAGTGGCTTCCAAACCCGCCAGATAAGGAGCGTGGCACCAAGGGCGAGGAACGCGCCCAGCATCATGGTGGCTCGCTCACCAATTAGAGCCGACCAAATCCCAACCCAAAGCGTTCCAATGTTGTTGGCGGTAACTGCAGCAAGCACCAGAAAGGCCGACGCACGACCTCGCATCTCGTCGGGGGTAGTGAGCTGTACCGTGGTCTGGCGAATAGCAACTGTGACTGCATCGGCTGCGCCTATCAAGGCAATCGTGATCATGCCCGCCCAGAGGGCAGCCACATTAGAGAAGACAAGGAGCACTAGGGCGTAGGCAAGGGAAGCGTATATCACAAGCATGCCTTTGGAGCGGTAACCCACGAAGAAGATGGTTCCAAAAGAACCTACAACCGCTCCAACGCTATTAGCTGAACCCAGAACTCCCACTGCCCCCGCACCTCCTTTAAAGAGACCCTTAGCTATCACCGGAAGGATTTCTCGATAAAAGGAAACTACTGTGATGCCTATATCGAGAAGGAAAAGACCGGGGAGAATCGGGTGGCGAATGACGAAGAGAAATCCTTCCCAAACTCGCCGTACCGTGGAGCCTTCTGGGATCTGTGCTACCTGACCGCGGGCGCGAATGAAGAAGGGCAACACAGCAGCCGGGAGAGTCGTTACTGCCGCTACGAAGAACACAGCGGTGAGACCAACACCTTCAGCTACTCCAGCAAAGAGGAGCGGAGCTAGGATGGATCCTCCGTTAGCAGTGGCTGTGTCGGCTGTAATCGCAAGCATGACGTGACGCCGGGGTACAACTTGGGGGGTAAGTGCCGCAGCAGCAGGTTGCGAAATCACCTGGGTAGCAGCCGTTATTCCGATAGCTACATAGACCTGCCAAACGGTGAGCAATCCTGCAGCACTCAGGAAGCCCATGGATAGCAGGACAGCCATCGTGAGTGCATGAGCGACCGCCACGAGGTGCTTCCTGTTCATGTAGTCGGCCAGAGCACCTCCCCAAAGGAGAGCAGGGATCTGAACAACGAGCTGTACTGCACCTATCAGGCCAAGTTGGGCAGCAGAACCCGTAACCTCGAAAAGCCACTGGGCGGTAACGAGGATTCGCATCCAACGAGAGATGACCGTAGAAAGATTAGTGGCCCAAAGGTACCGATAGTCCTGAAAGGTAAAAACTACCCAGGGTCGCAAGCTCTGCGGTCCCTCATCATCTATTGCGGCCTGGTCCGTAGGGCCCTGCGTTTCGGCTAACGCGCCTCTGCGCGGGCGCCTTCGTCAAGAAGGCGCAGGATAGTGCTTGCCAGCTCTCGGGCATCTTCTGGGGTGAGTTCAACAGCAACACGGGCCCCGGTTCCCATGGCCTCGTTCACGAAGTCGAGATTAAGAGCGTGCTCACGCTGGAGATTGAAAGGGTGATCGAAAGAGATATAGGCCTGGGCAATAGGAAACCATCGATCCCGCGACTTGCCACTACCAGCGATCTGGATTTTATCTGCAATCATGGTGCACATAGCGCTTCCTGCTTTCTCCTAATTACCCAAGTAGCGATCAAGAAAGTCCCAAAGTTTCTCCCAGCCATCAACAGCAGCCTCTGCGGCATAGGCCTGGGGATAGTTGTAATAGAAAAAGCCATGGCCAGCGTCAGGGTACATATGGAACTCATAGTCCTTCCCCTCTTGCTGGAGCACCTTTTCGTGTTCGGCAACCTGCTCAGGAGTAGGACTGACGTCGTTCTCGCCAAAGAGGCCAAGCAGAGGAGCGTTAAGCTCGCCAGTGTAGTCAATAGGGGAGACTGGCTGCCGCTCTGATAGATTTTCGGGAGACATGACTACATTACCCCCCCAACAATCAACAACAGCGTCTACACCTTCCTGGCTACGACAGCCAACAAGGAAAGAGTGCCGTCCGCCAGAGCAAGTGCCCATTACGCCGACCTTGCCGGTCACATAAGGCAGGGAGCGGAGAAAACCGATACATCCATCAGCATCTCCAACAACACGTTCGTCAGGGGCGCCACCCTCAGCACGTACTTTAGCCGCAACATCCTCGGGCTCACCGTGACCATCGCGACAGTAGAGATCTGGAGCAATAGTTACGTAGCCGTGATAGGCATAGCGACGAGCCGTCTCCTTGTACCACTCATCCCAACCGGGAATGTGGTGAAGGAGAAGCATGGCAGGGAAAGGCCCCTCACCAAGAGGACGAGCCAGATAAGCATGTATGCGATCTCCGCCGTTGCCCTGGACAGTGATGGTCTCGGCAATCATGCCCTCATAGACACTGGTATCAGTCATAGGAAGAACCCCCCTTGGTAGTGGGGGAATCCTACGTCCCTTGGGCGAGGCTTGGGACCCAGGCGCTCTGCAGGAGATTTACGTTAGGCTTCATAGCTCATCGAGGAGGACAACATGGGAGCACCAACAGTTGAGGACTACACAGCACTAAGGCAGGTAGCGGAGCGGTACGTGGATGCGGTCAACCGGTTTGATCCGGAGGCCTGGGGATCAACCTGGGCTCCAGATGGACAGTGGATCACCAGTACCACCCGCACGGGACGAGATGAGGTCGTTGCAGACTGGACTCGCATTATGGCAAGCATCCCGAACGTGTATATGCACGTGTATTCGGGCGTAATCGATGATGTCACGGGAGACACCGCCACCGGTCGCTGGTACATGGGAGAGTTTCTTAACCGAGAGGCAGGTCGCACTATGAACTCGCTCTGCTATTTCGATACGTACACACGAATCGATGGGCAGTGGTATATCCAGACTCGTCGGCTGGAAGCACTCTACCGTGGACCTGCGGATCTAAGCGGGGATTGGAGCAAGCTTTCAACGTAATCCGACGAACACTGTCACCATTCGCCTAAAATTCACCTATGGCCAAGAGGGCATCGCCTGAAGATCTTCACCCGCAGGAGGGCGAGGAAGCTACCTCACGGTTGCTGAAGGAGCTGTTAGCTCAGGAAGCGCCGGTAGCCGAGATCGCTGTGCGCCTCGGAATCAGCATTCCCGAAGCACACGCACGGATCAGTCGGGCACCAGGAGGGGAGCAATCAGCCCTACTAGAGCAACAGCAAGAAACTCCTTTGCCACCGAGCCTTTCAAACCGGGTTCAACCCCAAAAAGTTACACAAACAACAAATAAGACGACAGTCGAAAATCAGCCACCTCGCCAAGCCTCTCCACGAAGGCTCTCCCGAAGGGGCTTCCTAGCGTTGACAGCAGCTGGTATCGCGGGGCTTGCGACAGGAGGAGTCTTCCTTGCCAAGCAGGGGGGAGGCGAGTCAGAAACGGTAAGTCGCCCCTCACGACCCCTGCCAGTTCCACCTACACTCACGCCAGTGCCAGCACCACTATCAGTGCTACAACCAGCTTCAGGTATTTTTCAAAATTTCAGCTTTGAACCCGGAGCCCTGCTGACGGAGCAACACGGCCTCTTCTTCATGCAAACTCGAGGAGAAGAGGCCGGAAGCATCAAGGGCTGGCAACTGACTGATCCCGGAAACAGCGACCCTCCCACGTATCAGGCGAGCACTGGAGCACGCTTTGTCATAGCAGGAAGCGCTCTACACGACCGATTCTCCGAGAGGTCTTGGAGCTGGCCCGAAGACAAGCTCCAGCTAGTGGGCTGCTCAGACGAAGCAGCGCTCTTTGAGATATTGAACACAGACCGCGACCAAAAAGAACTGGACATGAGACGTTACATCCTGACAAACGGTGACTTAGAGGCGCGCGCCGAGTTTGAGTTGCCTGGTGAACCCCTCCCAACGGTCCCGCCCATGTTCGAACCAGGTGGCCGTCGTGTATTCCTAGCGTTAGACCAACCGCAGCATTACCCAGCTCTTTTCGTACTAGACAGTGAGACCTCCCAATCACAAGTAGTAATGGCACCAGGCCGACAAATTGGATTGCGTCGAGTGTTATTCCAGGCACCAACTATGTTGGAAGACAAATCTGCCTTCCTTATGCCGTACTCGTACTGGCCCATGCGGCCACAAGGCATAGGCTACGGAGTGTTCGCCACATTCATGGCGCGCATCGGATGGGAGGGCGACCGCCAGGGAATCACGCGCGTTCGCGTGGACCGCGCATTTTCCTCTCCGAATGGCTCTTTGGTGGCGGGAGAACGTGTTCTTCCTACCACGGAAGCAGCACCACTCTCATTTCAGGACACGAGTACTGTATTAGTGATCGACGGCAAGACAGGACAAAACCGATTCCGAATTCGCTCGGCCCGGCTCAACTACGGTGATGATCTTGGAGGGCCACGCTGGCTCGCAGACTCCTCGGGCCTGATCGTGCAAACCCGCATCGATGGGAAGCTGGGCTACAGTATCGTCGATGCAGAGGGAACGAAAATAGAGCAGCTACCAGACCCACCTAGGGGATCAGGGGAGTGGTTCGAACACCCTGATATCCGAGGAGCCGTGCCCGCTCCCGACGACCCTTCCTTAGTTTCCTTCGGCCGCACAGCCACATACGACCGTTCCTCTGGCCACTGGCTAACCATGCGACTAGAGACCGGTGCCCCAGCCCACACCGATCCTTGGATGCAGACCCGCAGCGAGGAAATGATGCTTGCACTTCCGCACCACCCTCATCGACTGTTCCCTTTGCTTGCAGAGATAGAGGAAACCCGCATTGAGCACACCATCCCCTACGAAGGCGATGGTTCCTAACTGCGATGCCAAACCTTCAAGATTTTCAAATGGCCAGTAGTGCCAAATGGAAGCGAATCCAGAGCTGGGGACGAGTTCCTCTTTTATGGATCCTCGTAACACCGATATTAACGCTACCGCTGAGCGCATTGCTTCTCTTCACGCTGGGAGGAGAGCATCGGGCGGAGGCCCTGGACCTCCCCGCTGGAGAGCTGTGCCGATTCGAAGGACACATTGCCCAAACTTGCTTCTTCTACTTCGAAGTGTGGCGGACTTGGCTCTTGCTAGCTCTTCCCGGCCTGTTCAACTTGGTAGTAATTTTCTGGCTATTTCACAGCAATGGGTACGTACGAGTAGCTGCAGGGATCGCATTGACTCTAGGGTTGGTGCGTTCCTTGGTCGTGCCATTTGCAGCGATCGGCATCTCGCACTTCTCTCTCATTACCGACGGTGGAATGTACTTCCAGGTAGAGCTTGTAGCGACAGGGATCTCCAACGACATCTCGTCACCATCGGAAGAGAGAGCGATTCGGCAGCTACTTACAGCCGCTTGGATTGGGGGGGCGGTAGCCTGGGCAGCAACCATCGTAGTGTGGCAGTTATACGAACCGCTAATGGCACGCTACTGGCGCAATCTCCATCCTCCTGGAGGACCTCGTGCTGAAGCACTCGCGCGCTGGCATGGCTTCTTTGGCCAACGCTAATAAATGGCTTACTAAAACCGTACATCCCGCACAGCCATGATTGGCAATATCAGACAGCAGTGGGCGGAACGCTCCCCCTTCACTTGGATCCTGGCGACACCGCTAGTAACCCTACCCTTAAGCGGACTTCTCCTTTTCACAGTGGGTGGCACAGTTGACGCAGAAGCACTTGGCCTGACCGAACAAGAGTGGGTCAAGGTCGGAGAGCGACTGGATCGAGTGAATTATTTTCACTTCGACTTCTGGTCTACCTGTGGCTTGCTTTTGGGGCCAGGCCTTCTCAACCTCGTGGTGGCGCTATGGGTTTTTCACCCACTTACATACGTCCGCACAGCATCGCTGCTAGCGTTACTCCTGGCACTACTACGAACATTCGTCGTACCACTAGCAGCCATTCTTTTGTCACCTACCGATTTACTGAGCAGTGAAGGCCTAATCATCCGCGTGCCAATCGAAGAAAGTGGACTCCGATCCGATCCGTCTAGCGAATTAGCTATATTTCGCCTACTCGGAGTGGCCTGGGCTGGAGGGCTCGCAATGTGGATTGTGACCGCAGTTGCCTGGAAAGCCTATGAACCACTGATGGCACGGTTCCAGCCGCACCTGACCCCACCGCGGGAACGCCACACGGGAGAACCCAGCAAATGGGGAGGATTCCTTAGTAGGCGTTAGCGGGAGGGATCAAGCATCACCTTGATGACGCCATCGTCTCGCTTGTCGAAAATCTCGTAGCCTCTGGGGCCATCAGACATAGGCAACTCGTGCGTGAAGACGCGCTCGGGATGGAGCTTGCCCTCCTGCAGGAGGGGCACTAACTCAGGCCAGGCATATTGGGGCGAAACGAGACCAATACGGTAGGTGAGATCCTTACCAAAGACTTCCATGAGATTAATAGTCATCTCAGGGTCCGCTGTCGCACCCACCTGCGAGAGAGTTCCACCGTGAGCAAGCACACCAAAGGCAATTCGTACCGTCGCCTGAGGACCCGCAGCCTCAATCACGTGTTGGCAACCTTTTCCGCCTGTCTGGTCGAGAACAGCCTCAACAGGATCAACTTCACTGGCATTGATCGGAATAGCGCCGAGCCGCTCCGCCTCCTCGAGACGGTGGGGCACCTGGTCGATGGCGAATACCTTAGAGGGCCCAAAGAGAAATGTTGTCTCCAGGGCCATCTGGCCCACTGGGCCGGCACCCACTACTGCAACAGTGCCACCTGGTTGAATGTCGGCCCCACGTACGCCCTTGTAGCCAGTGGGAAGAATGTCAGTAAGGAGCACTGCTTGCTCATCGCTAACTCCTTCTGGAATAGGAAGGAGGGACGAGTCGGCGGCAGGAACCGCAATAGCCTCAGCCTGACCAAGATTGAGTACGCGGGAATCAGTGTTCGGACACCGGGCAGTGAGGAGACCCTGACAGGCTTCGCAATGGCCACAGCCAACAACAGCAGAGACGGCAACGTGATCACCAGGACGAACACTGCGCACGTCGGGGCCAACCTCCACGACCTCTCCAATAGCCTCATGGCCCATGGTAGAACCGATACGATCCTCATTTACTGGACCATGGTATCCGTGCAAATCAGATCCACAGATAGCAAAACTCGTTGTTCGAACAAGAGCACCATCGGGGGCAGAAACCTGAGCGTCTGGCACGTTCTCAAGCTCAATGCGCTTGTGTCCGCGATAAATGAGGGCTCGCATGGCCATCCTCCTAGCGCCTATGTGATGGCGCGGCATGGGTTTGCGGCAACCTTACCGGTTTGAGAGAGCTGTGGGGCAAGTGAACGGCGACCAAGAGGTTGCTCGTGTATCCTGCCCGGCGCCCCCATGGCACCATTCGCGGCTATCGTAGGGCTAAGAGGAGACAAGCGCGTGACTGACGAACTCACCTTCGGATGGGTATCCCCGGTAATCGGCCTACCAGACAGCAACCACGAACCAATTGTGATGTACCAAGAGCGGAACATCCTGCCAACAGCATTCCAGCATTTTGATTGCGTATGGCTAGCGGACCACTTCTATGGCTTCGCTGACGAGAACGACCCGTTCCTTGAATCTTGGACAACATTAACGTGGCTAGCTGCGAAGTTCCCCTCTGTACAGCTTTGTCACCATGTTATGGGCCAGGGATACCGCAACCCTGCTTTGACGGCAAAGATGGCAGCCACTTTGCAGACACTTTCGGGCGGACGGTTCATCCTCGGAATCGGGGCTGGTTGGCGTGGAGAAGAGTTCGAACGCTATGGCTATGAATTCCCCTCTACGGCAACACGCATTCGGCAGCTGGAAGAGACCATACAAATCTGTCGATTGATGTGGACAGAAGAGTCCCCTAGTTTCGAGGGACGCTACTACACCATTAAGGATGCGAAGGCGCCGCCACGACCTGACCCCATGATTCCGATAATGGTAGGAGCCCAAGGCGAGCAACTCTCCCTACCTATGGTGGGGCGCCTAGCCGACGGCTGGAACACGTTCTGGTGGCCAGTTGATGACTGGAAAGAGAACTGGACACGAAAGCGTGACATCGTGCTGAAATCGGCCGAGGAGGCAGGGCGAGATCCTTCCGAGATCACGATTAGTGTGACGCGCGAAGCAGCTCTTCCTAACAACACTCAGGAAGCGGAAGAATGGCGCGAAGTACTCGAGCAACTTCGCGAGCTCGGGGTGAGACACTTCACCTGCGACTTCGGCCATCCCACTTCGACAGAGCCTGTGCTCAGGTTCGTAGAGGAGGTTATGAAACCAATGCGAGAGGCCTAAATGCCTAATCTGTGGGGACGTCCCTCTTAGCCGGTTTTGCTAAAGCGGCGCATATCCGGGGGGCCGGCCATATACTCGCCCATGTTAGGACCCCCGCTACGATTTCCGGCATTGGCGAGATGATTGTTTAGATCATCATTGCTCTCCCACTCTTCGACCATGGCAAAGACAGTGGGGTCCTCGTTGTCCTGCCAAAGCTCGTAGCGAATACAACCGGGCTCCTGTTGACTAGGAGCCACGAGGTGCTCATTCACAACACGGGCGAACTCATCGGCCTTCTCTGCATGGACGGTGAAACGGGCAACAACTCCAACTGTGGACATAGATGTCCTCCTGCGCGAATTTGCGGTTTGGGCATCGTAGAGGACCGGAGCAGGAACGTGCATCTACCCTTAACAATTGCCTGGCAACATTGACGCGTGAGCGGGGCAATGCCACCATCGCCGCAACGGATATTCCCTTAGCCAGGGAAACGAAGCAGGAGGCTACATGGTTACCCAGAACAAACAGCAGCCGATGACACCGCTAGAGCGAGTGGACGAACCCGACATGGGCACGGGCGTGATCGACCAGAAACGCTACATCGACCCAGAGTTCGCAAAGCTCGAATGGGACCGCATGTGGACGAAGGTTTGGAACATCGCTGGCCCTATTTGCGACATCCCAGAAGTAGGTGACTACTTCACGCACACTTTAGGACTAGAGTCTTTCATATTCATCCGCACGGGAGAGAATGAGTTCAAAGGCTATTTCAATATCTGCCCGCACCGTGGCAGCCGACTGCGCCCGAGTGAGGGCGTTGGGCACGCAGAACAACTGCAATGCCCCTTCCATCTGTGGACCTTCGATATCGACGGCGATCTGCAATCTGTTCCCGACCGACAGCACTTCGTGAACGGTATCCCCGAAGAGAAGCAGCAACTCACCGAGGTTCGCGTAGACACCTGGGCTGGTTTCCTCTTCTTCAACATGAACGAAGACGCCGAGCCACTGAGCGAGTTTTTAGGCGTTATGCCTGCCCATCTCGATCCATACCGTTTCGATGAGTACCACCTAGTCCAAGACTTCCAACTAGTCTGGGATTGCAACTGGAAGTTCGCAGTAGACCAGTTTGCAGAGATCTACCACCTTCCAGCACTGCACCCTCAGCTTATAGAGTGGTGGGACACCGCCGGCACACCTTTGGATGTGTATGACGAGGGCAAGCACAGCCGCCAACTCATCCGCCAAGGTTACCCCGATGGGGGGGCCTGGACGGACGATATGGCACGTAGCCACGGGTACAGCGACAAAGAGATGATTACTGACTCGCAGTGGCAGCAGCTAGCAGCCTGCGGCATCGACAAGGATTCATTCGATGGCGGAGTGGACGACGTTCGCCCAGCCATCATGAAGGCGCGCCGTGAGCTTTATGAGCAGATGGGTGTGGACGTCTCAGGGCTGCATGATGAGCAGCTAATCGACGACTACCACTACATGATCTTCCCGAACATCACACTGAACATCGGGGGAACATCACTCACCTACTTCCGGGCGCGCCCGCACCCAACAAACCCAAATCAGTGCCTCTGGGACTACCAGGTTTTCGCCCGCCTCCCCGAGGGTACCCCGGTACCACCACGTCCCCAGACGATCAGGGGAAGTGCTCACGAAGTTGAGGTGTTTGAGGCGTTAGCGCAGGACATGGCTCAGGCGCAGATTGTGCAAGAGTCCTATCACTCGCAGGGATTCAACGGCATTCTGCTCAACAGCGAGGAACGCCGCATTCGAGCGATGCACTACGCCTTGGAACAGTACCTTTACGGACCAGACCGCTAAGGTTACGACCATAGCGGCATTAAATTTATAAGGGGACGACCCAATGGGTCGTCCCCTTATTTGTAAGCCCAGAGTGTCCTCGGTTACCGCGGGATCACGGGCAAAGTGATGTATGAGGGATGCTGGGCATCGTGGAGCACCACCTGAGCCGCAGGAACGAGGTTGCTCTCGCTCTCCACGGGAGTGCCAGTATTGGGATTCCGATCGAAACGAGGGAAGCACGACGAACTAATCTCGATTCTGATCCGGTGCCCAGCAAGGAAGACGTGACTAGTGGCCCACAGGTCAATCTCATAGCGATAGGGCTGACCAGGCGTAAGCAGCGATGGGTTGCTAGCCGAATCCCGGTAGCGAGCCCGGATCATGCCATCTTGCAAGTTCTGAGCGTATCCATCGGGATAGACATCAACTAACTTGGCCATAAAGTCCGTATCCACAGCCGAAGAGGTAGCCCAGAGAGTTACCCGCAACGGCCCTGTCACCTCGAGATCTTCGCTCAGAACCTCGCTGGAGTAGACCAGTACATCGTCGCGCTCCTCGGCAGGGCGCTGGTCAAATGCACCCCTGGGGATGATGAGGTTGTTACCACCCAAACTGGGAACGGGGTCATTCGGGTCGTAGACATAGCGATCAGGTGGTTCTACAGCAGGCGCATCAGGGCTAAGAGTACCGTCACCGTTAAGGCTGTTAGCGGACCCATCACTGTGCAGATACCAGGGAGTGTATTCGGTACGAGCTAGAGGCCATTCCTGCTCATCACGCCAGCGGTTCTCCCCCATGACGAAGATGCGAACAGGGGCCTCATCCATGATTCCGTTTTCCTCGCCCTTGAGCCAATGCCCAAACCAGCGTTCCTGCATCTCCATGAAGTCGATCTCGGCCTCCGGACCGAAGTCGAGATCTCCAGTACCCCCACTTGTTGGGAGCGAGTAGCCAATATGGCCCCATGGACCTACAAGGAGTCGTTGCTTTCCCCGGGCATTTGGTCCACCGAGGGTATTAATACCCTCGTATCCGGAGAGTGTTCCCTCCAGGAAGATGTCGTACCAGGAGCCGAAGTGAAGCATGGGCATATCAACGGTATGGAAGCCACGACGGACGTTGATCTGCCACCAGAAAGGGCCATCATCAGGATTATTTAGGTAATCCTTGAAGTATGGAGCGCTGTCTTCCATACGCGGGATCCAGTCGGTAAGGGGTACATGTGAGTAACCCTCAGGAGTCAGGGGCTGCGCAAAAAAGCCATGCTCTTCGGGCGGATCGAGATAGCCCTCGAGGGTTTCCATCTCCTCACCTGTCAGGCCCTTCCGCTCTAATGTGTTTCGACCTTTCAATAGCGAATACGGCACCATCCAGCCATGCTCAAGGGCACCGCCAGCATGACGGGTCCAGCTCTGACGATGGTCAGCAGTGCCGGAGACAGGAGCCATTGCCTTGAGATGAGGGGGGGAGTACGGAGCAAGTTGGTATTGGTCTGCACCGAGGTAGGACTGTCCAACTGTGCCAATGTTGCCATCGCACCAAGATTGCTCAGCAATCCACTCCACAGTGTCGTAACCATCAGGGCCCTCGTAGAGGTGGGGAGTGTACTCACCCTCAGAACCGAAGCGCCCGCGACAGTCCTGAGTAACATAGGCATAGCCGAGACGAAGCCAGAAATCAGCACCTGTGTTAGGACGAGCGGTCCCAGCTGTTCGACCATAAGGCGAGCGGGTAAGGATAGTGGGGTAAGGGCCAGAGCCAGCAGGGCGATATACATCGCACTCTAGACGTACACCGTCCCGCATTGGGATCATTACATTCTCTTCGAGGGTTACCTCGATACCAAACATCTCAGCCATGTAAGCCTCCGTGTCGCTGAAGTGTGCAAGGGGGGGCAGGGTACACGACCAGACGGCAATCCTGCTCGATTAGCCCCCCGGGAAGCCTTTCTTAATGAACTCATCAGGGGTCGCCATGAACTTCAGGCGACACTCGAGTGAACAGAAGTAGTACCACAAGCCTTGGTAAAACCGCTTGGCACCATTGCCACTGCCAAGTTCTGGGGCGCCACCTGGGACCTGACCAGTAACGGCGTCCACATCTCCCTCTGCGACCTCAACGCCACAGACGACGTCTACTGCCAGGGCTGCACCTCATCAATGGTATCCGCCGCAACACGGAGACACTCGTCCGCACTACCCCAGGCTAGGGCTCTCTCTTTGCCATGGCGGCTAAAGAAGTGGAGATCGTACTCCTCGGTATAGCCGATGCCACCGAAAAGAATATGGGCCTGCATCGTTACCTCGGTGGCAGCGCGAGAAGCAAGGGCTTTCGCCTTCGCGATCAGGCGATCGCTAGCAATGCCTTGATCAAGGCTCCAAACGGCCCGGTACGAGAGGAAGCGTGCACCAAGAGTCTGAGTGGCCATATTGGCGCAGTGGTGCTGTACAGCTTGAAAAGATCCAATAGGCCGACCGAACTGAACACGCATACCAACGTATTCCACAGTCATATCCAAAGCCTGCTGGGCATTACCTACACACTGAACAGCACAGAGAGCGCGCCCTGCACCATTTAGAAACTGAAGAGCTTCGAGTCCACCAGCGCGACGGGCTGGGGCCTTGTCGTACGAACAATGGGCAAGCGGGGTGCGGGCAATAGTACTGAGCGACTCCTTAGCAACCCCCTCTCCAGAAGCCTCAATGAGGTACAGGCCTGCCTCACCATCTTCGGTAGCCTCAACAAGATGGTGGCTGGCCTCTGCGCCGTAGTCGACGAACAGTCGCTCGCCCGTGAGCATACCGTCGACAACTCTCGGAGAGGCGCCATTACCAGAAGTGGAATCCTGAAGGGCGGGAACGATTGTGGTGGTGCCTCCAATAACACCACGCACGATCTCATCTGCAAGTCCTTTATCACCATGGCGTTCGATAGCAAGGGCGGAAACAGTCGTCTCAAGGAAAGGAATGACGCAAGCGCGGCGGGTCAGTTCCTCCAAAAGAATAGCCGCATCAGTGAGCTCACCATCCTCTCCACCATGGGACTCGGAAAATGGCAGCGCGAGGAATCCAGCTCCCTGAAGGTAGTTCCAAAGAGCCTGGTCGGTTCCGCCCTCACGTTCTAGCTCCCTGATGCGATCGAAGGGAACTTCATTACGTAGGTAGTCACGAAGAGAGTCGCGAAGAAGTCGTTGGGTTTCGCTAAGAGTCGTATCCATTAAATACTCGCTACCTGGGAAGACCGAGGCCACGTCGGGCAATAATGTCGCGCTGTACTTCGTTGGCACCGCCACCAAAACGTTGGATAGGAGAGGAGCGGTAGGTGCGTTCAAGCTCACCATCTAGAGGAGAGAAGCCATTGGCCTCTTCAGTAAGCGCCCCCTCACGTCCAAGGAGGTCCATCGCCACATTACTGATGTGGTAACGGAGCTCAGAGGTCCACACCTTAGACATCGAGGCCTCCATAGTGGGAGTATCCCCCGAGGCAACAATGGACGCATTGGTGAGAACTAGACCCTCCATCACATCAAGATCAAGCTCCAGCTCTACTAAGCGTCTCCGCACCGCATCATCTTCAAGGAGTGCTGGACGCTTCTCACGAACATGCGCCATCAGCCGGTCGAAAATATGACGCAGGCCACCACCAGCACCAATCCAGACACGCTCATGGTCGAGAGCGTTAGCAATGATGTACCAGCCCTGATTCACTTCACCTACCAGAGCGTCACTGGGGACACGCACATCCTCGAAGAACACTTCATTCGTGCGTCCACCAGACATCGTCATGATGGGACGCACAGAAATACCTGGCGTATCCATAGGAACGATAAAAGTGGAGATTCCACGATGCTTGGGTGCATCCGGATCCGTCCGTGCAGCGAGCCAAACGTGTGAAGCAGTATCAGCAGCACTAGTCCAAAGCTTCTGGCCGTTTATAAGCCAGTCATCGCCATCCTTCACCGCAAGGGTCTCCAGGGCAGCCAAGTCAGTGCCAGCGTTGGGTTCGGAATACCCAAGACAAAGAGTGATGTCGTTCCCCCAAATTCCAGGGAGATACTTTTCTCTTTGCGCCTCAGTACCAAAACGGTGAATAGCCGGGCCTACCATGGAACCGAAGCCGCTCCCAAAAGGAAGCTCTGCCTTAGCAAACTCTTCGGTCATGACGAACTGGAACCACTGTGACTTACCCTCGCCACCAAGTTCCTCGGGCCAACACATACGAACCCAGCCACGCGCCTCAACCGCTTCGCGAAGACGCGTCTGCTCCGGTCCTGCATGGGCGCTCTCACCCCGATTGGCGAGCTCTGCGCGCAGGGAAGGGGTATCGAATTCGCTAAGAAATTCGCGAACCTCTTCGCGGAAGACATCCAGTTCCTTGTTCCAGCCGAACTCCATGCTCGTCCTTTCGCCGGCGCTAGTCGCGCCAGGCCCCAGTGCCAGGGAAGCTATGATCGATAGCATCATGCACGGTCTGTTCACCCGTGCCGATAATGCGCTTATGTACAAAACGCCAGCGTCCGTCGTCCTCAAGGCGTAGTCGCTCTTGATAGATGCCACCACCGGGAGCGACCCCGGGGTTCGGCCCTGTTCCAACTTCGAGATAACTAATAACTGTGGCCTCTTTGCCATCGACCTCGATGTGAACGTTGGTAACGCTATGTTTGCCGGAGAAGATTCCACCCGAATCGAGGCGGCGGTAAAGTCCGCCAATTTCCTCACGCCCAACAAGCCTGCCCTCAAGCGACTCGCCGTAACCGCTTATATCCAATGTGGCATCCTCAGTGAAGAGCGAGATTAGTGTCTCGACGACGTTGGGGAGGTCGTGGAGGAGAAGGTATTCATATACCGTCCGGCGAACACCCGCGATCGCTTCTAGGTATTCGATTCGTTTTTCGAGTTCTTCAATAGTCGACATTTTCCCCTCCGTTACCGCGGATTTAGTTTCCACCGCCCGGCCCTGGTTTTAATGAGCCATCAGCGTAAACCCAGCGTGAGAGAGAATGCTCAACTCCCACAAGCTGCCTGTCAACGCTAAATCGGCCAGTTAGAACAATTCCGCAATGAAACGGTGACCGATCGACCCTTTAGGCGCTATGATGCGCTGGCATTTTCTGAAATGGGAGGCGCCAGTCAATGGTGCTCGAGAACCGCCCTACTCCTACACCAACGGGACGCGCGGAAGAGCCCGATATGGGTTCCGATGTTATTCCTACCGAACGATACACATCTCCAGAGTTCGCCCAACTCGAATGGGACCGGATGTGGACGAAGGTATGGCTCAATGCCGGACGCCTCTCCGACATTCCCGAGGTAGGCGACCACTTTGTCCATGAGATAGGCCGCGAGTCTTTCATATTCATCCGCACAGCGGATGAAGAGGTGAAGGGCTACTACAACATTTGCCCCCACCGCGGCAGCCGTATACGTCCAAGCGTAGGCATGGGCCATGCAGAGCAGCTGCAGTGCCCCTTCCATCTATGGACCTTCAACATCGATGGTGCACTGGAGACCGTTCCGGATCGACAGCACTTCGTAAACGGCATTCCAGAGAATAAGCAGCAACTCTCTGAAGTCCGCGTGGAAACCTGGGCGGGTTGGGTCTGGTTCAACATGAACCCTGACGCCGAGTCGTTGCACGACTTTCTAGGCGTCATCCCCTCCCATATCGATCCCTACCGACTGGAGCAATACCACGTTGTCGACGACTACGTGCTGGAGTGGTCCTGCAATTGGAAGTTTGCGGTTGATCAGTTTGCCGAGATCTACCATCTCCCAGCTTTACACCCGCAGCTTCTTGAATACTTTGACCACCTCGCAACACCTCTTGACGTTTACAACGACGGAATGCACAGCCGCCAGCTGATCCGCATGGGCACACCCGACCCAGGCTGGACGGACGACCTAGCCCAACGCTTCGGCTACGACAATAAGGACGAGCTGACCCGTCAACAGCGAACCAACCTGGAAGACTGCGGCGTCGATCCAGATACATTCGAGGGCAAAGCTCGGGAACTGCCACCATTCATGGCAAAGGCTCGACGCGAATGGGGCGAGCGCATTGGCATGGACTTTGATCTCCTGGTCGATGAGCAACTTGTGGACAACTTCCACTACATGGTCTTCCCCAACCTCACCTTCAACTTTACCTACGGGTCTTTCCTGTTTTTCCGGCCCAGACCCCATCCGACAGACCCGAACAAGTGCTACTGGGACTACCAGGTATACGCACGAGTACCGGAAGGAGCTCCGGCTCCACGACGTCCGGCGACTGTATACGGAACCGCGCGGAATCATCCAGAACTCTTTGAGGCGGTCGAGCAGGACATGGCTCAGGCACAGATCGTCCAAGAGTCTTACCATTCCGCAGGATTCAGCGGCATCCTGCTAAACAGCGAGGAGCGCCGTATCCGCGCAATGCATTACGCGCTGGACCAATACCTTTACGGTCCTGATCGCTAGTCCACTCAAGAGCAGGCTACTGCCCAAGAAAGGGAAGAAAAGATGGCACATCCAACAGATGCAACAGCGCCAGCAGCCGGAATGGTCAATATCCTGAGCGTTATCCGGCGCTATCGACTCCGGGACTTTCCCAAGAGAATTACTCATGACGATCTGCACCACGTAGGAATTCCCTTTATCGACGTCGATCGCACGATGCATGCGTTGCGACTGTTGGACTTGATCGATTCAGCAGATGGTCCAACAGAGCGGTTCCAGAAGATCCAGGACTGCGAATCTGAAGAAGACTACAAAGAAGTCCTCCAACAGCTCCTGAAAGACGTCTATGAATATGTCTTCGAAATGGTTCCTGATGTAACGAAGGCAAGCGAAATGAAAATGCGGTCGGTCTTCCGCGAGTACGAGCCGCCAGAGGAGCGAGACCGCATGATCTCACTCTTCACCGCCCTGTGTGCAGAGGCTGGCCTACTTGATGATGCCCCTGGCCTAATCGCTCCGATCCTGAGTAACTCGTCTCGCAACCGACAGGTGATGCAGCAATTCCAGAAATCAGAATCGTAGTCGTAGAAGGTGGCAGGGCAGGAAGAGGACATCAGCGACGGGGCTCTCAGCGACCTGCGGGTCGTTGAGTACGCGCAGGGTATTACTGGGCCATTCTGCGGAAAGGCCTTCGCTGATCTTGGAGCCGACGTCATTAAGGTGGAGCCTATTCAAGGCGATCGGAGTCGCCAGGATGGGCCCTTCCCTGACGATGAACCGCATCCGGAGAAGAGCGGGCGATTCCTCTACCTGAATACAAACAAACGCAGTGTGGCGCTGAATGTGCAGAGCGATGAAGGCCGTGACCTTCTACGGGAGCTGATATCTCAGGCTGACATTTTCATCTCTGACCTTCCGCCAGAGGCGTATAGCTTGCTAGGTATGGACTATGAGGTACTTGGCGCTCAGAACCCTGGGCTAATCATGGTATGCCTTAGCCCCTATGGGCTCACTGGTCCTTACCGTAACTACCAAGGCTCAGCTTTTACAGCATTCCACATTGGAGGGATGGGGAGAGAGACACCCTATAACGAGATTACCGAATCTGAGATGTACCCACCCCTCGTTGATGGCGGAGACCAGGGTGATTACCTGACCGGTTGGACTGCGGCGACGATGACACTGATCGCCATATTCCACCGAAGTACTTACGGCACAGGGCAGCTTCTTGATGTTTCAGCAATGGAAGCTGTGGCAGGAATGACACGAATGCCAATCGCCAGCATCGGTTACGGGCAGGAACCGAAGATTTCGCGAGAGAAGGCAAACTTTCCTTGGGTAATGCCTTGCAAGGACGGACATGTCTCATTCGCACCATTCCTTATGGATCACTGGTGGCAAGCAGTCGTAGACATGATGGGTAGGCCCGACTGGGCCGTAAGCGAGGCCTTCGCAACCACAATGGGTCGCGTACAGAACGCAGACGTTGTAGAGCCCTTGACTGTCGAGTGGCTGATGGAGCACACAAAGCAGGAAATCTATGAAATGGCGCTCGCCCGAAATGTGGCCTGCTTCCCTGTAAATACGATGGAGGAAGTACTTGGCTCGCGACAATACGCGGCACGCAACTTCTTCGTCGATGTCGAACACCCAGAGGCAGGCACACAGAAACAGCCAGGCGCAGCAGGCATCTACTCGAGCACGCCCTGGAGCGTTCGGAGGCCAGCGCCACTCCTTGGTCAACACACGCGTCAGATACTCTGCAATGAATTGGGGCGCTCTGAAGAAGAACTCGCACCACTGAGCGACTCAGGGGCCATCGGGGAGCTTGGAACATGAATAATCGTCCGCTGGAAGGCGTACGTATCGCAGACTTCGGTTGGATATTAGCGGGGCCGTACGCGACAGCTTGGCTGGGAAGTATGGGGGCAGAAGTGATTCGCATCGAGTCACAGAGTCGCCTTGACTTCCACCGACAGAACCTAGGTGCGGGAGCAGACGGAGTACCGGGCATTAACCGTGGGGCAGTCTTCAACTCTCTTAATTTCAGCCGAAAAAGCCTACGACTGAACCTCTCGACTCCAAAAGGCCTGGAGCTTGCCAAAGAACTAGTGCGCCAGAGCGATATCGTGATGGAGAACTACGCGGCGGGCGTAATGGAGAAGATAGGGCTCGGATACGACGTGCTAAAGCAGATCAACCCACGTGTGGTAATGATCGCAACCTCGCCGCTCGGGCAGATAGGCCCAGACCACGCAGCTACAGGCTGGGGGCCCAACGTGCAGGCCTATGCGGGCCTGCCCCACCTAACGGGCTACCAAGGCGGACCTCCCTCGGGCCTCGGGGGACTCTATCCAGACTTTATGATCGGGACAGTGATGGCATTCACAGCCCTCTCAGCGCTTCACGCACGCAACCGCACGGGGGAAGGCCAATATGTAGACCTTTCAATGGCGCAGATCGTCTCCACGATGATTCCCGAAGGCATTATGGAATTCGCCATGAACGGTCGTGAGCCAGCTCGTCCGGGGAACCGGTCACCTAAGCATGTACCCCGAGGCGTCTATCGCTGCTTAGGCGAGGATAAATGGGTTTCGATCGAAGTTGATAGCAGTGAAGCATGGCAAGGGCTTGCGGGAGCGTTAGGCAAACCCGAGTGGGTTAGCGACAGCCGATTTGTGAACGCTGATGGGCGGCAAACTCACCACGATGAGATCGATGAAACTATCACTGCCTGGACGCGAGAGCGGTCCCACTATGACGTAATGCACATATTGCAGGCTGCAGGCGTAAATGCCGCGCCCTGCCTCGACCCACACGAACTCTTACAAGACGAGGGGATGGCCGATCGCGACCTTTACGTGGAGATGGACCATCCCGAGGTTGGCCCACGCAAAGTGGCAGGACTTCCGGGTCGCTACAGTGCCATCGAAGCCTTGGACTACGGGCCAGCACCCCTGTTCGGCCAACACAGCAAAGAGATCTGCAGCGAATTGCTAGGGCTAAGCGCCGAAGAGTACGAACGACTCGTAGCAGAGGAAGTGATCTGGTAACGCTTTCGTTCAGCGGCCCTTGAATTGTGGTGGACGACGCTCAACGAAGGCCTTCCGAGCCTCTGCTGCATCTTCGGTTTTAGTAAGAATAGCCGTCCGAGTCTGCTCGAATCGGTATCCGTTCTTAACATCCATGTTCTCGATCATATGAAGGCTTTCCTTAGCGAGCCTAATACCCATGGGAATCTTGCCCGCAATTAGACGCGCATCTTCCATGGCGGCCTCCATCAGCTGATCGTGAGGAACAACCTTTACCACCATGCCGAGGCGGTAGGCCTCATGAGCATCAAGGCGCTCAGCGGTGTAGTGGAGGCGACGCACCAAACCCCAATTCGTTAGAAGCCGCATGAAATGGCGTGCGCCACCAAGAAGTCCGACATCGATTTCAGGGAGACCGAACTTGGCCTTCTCCGATGCGATGAGATAGTCGCAGGAAGCAGCAATAGCTAGCCCGCCCCCAAGGGCAGGCCCATTTATGGCTCCGATTACAGGGACTGCGCACTCTTGGATCGAATTAAACATCTCTCGCACACGGCGGTTTCCAGTTCCGGAGGGGGTACGTCGCGGGGGAGCATCTCCCTCGCTAGCACGCACTGCACCCTTCAAGTCAGCGCCAGCACAGAAAGCACGGTCGCCAGCAGCCGTAAGTACAGCTACATGAACATCAGGGTTATCTGAAATGGCGTCAAAGACAGCTGGAAGATCCCAGTCCGCAGCCATGGCATTCACAGGTGGGTTGTCGAGAGTAACCACGGCTATGTGGTCCTTTATTTCGACGCGGATAGTCATACGTCTGCTCCCTAAGCCAGTTGTGGCTGGTATCTAGGCCCCTTCGAAGGCGTCCTTGATCTTCGCGTAGCGCTCGAGCTGGGGAAGTACATCGGTTGGGGTTCCGAGGTAGATCCACATGATTAGCCGGTTGAATCCCATCTCAATGAGCTCCTCCGCTTGCTTTTCATCATTGATCATGCAGAGAGCCGAGAGGTCAATAGTGTCCATCGAACGGCCCTTCTCATCGGCGATACGACGGATCCGCTCAATTCCCTCACGCATCAGCTCCGGAGGCCCAGGGGGGCAGAGCCAACCATCACAGTACTCGACAACACGACGATGGGCAGGTTTCGAGTTTGCGCCCAAGAGGAAAGGCGGACCGCCCCTACGCATAGGCTTCATGTCCATCCAACACTTGTCGAACTTAACGAACTCCCCGTGGTACTCAGCCTCTTTCTTTGTCCACAACTCTCGCATGGCCTCAATTTTTTCACGTGAAATCTGCCAGCGATGCTCGAAGGGAATCCCATGATTCTCCATCTCGTCAGGGAACCATCCACCCCCAAAGCCAATCGTGAGCCGCCCTTGCGAAAGCCGATCTAGAGAGGCGAGCTCCCGAGCAAAAGTAATCGTGTCGTGCTCGTTAATTAGCGAGATAGCAGTACCAAATTTCAGCCTGTCCGTCACAGCCGCAGCAGTAGCAATAGCAATAAACGGGTCATACAAGCTGATGTATTCCTCAGCGAAGGTGAACGTGTCCAGTTCTGAGGGACGCCCGTATGGTCGAATACCCTCTCTGTAAAGGGTGACCGTACCTTGACGATCGGGGGGTTCACCGTTCCAACGACGCATAGGAATGTGGGTGTGCTCTGGAAAGTACAGGGATTCGAAGTCTAGATCCTCCGCAGCTATTGCAAGCTCCGCAGGTTGCATTGTGTTCGCCGTGTGGAACATAAACACACCAAAGTTGACCACGGGGTTCCTCCTGCGCCGCCATTGGGTTCCTGGTTCATCCGACTTTAATCAAACGAATGAAGCGGCTCCGGCGAACCTTACAGCACGAGAGAGGCAGACGGTTTCAAGGAAAGGTTTGCATTGACGCCCGAGGACCAACCTGCGAGCATCGCCTCCCCGGCCAAACAGATTTGCAATGCCGGAAAGCAATAGGAGAGAGGCGAAGAATGCTCTCAGCGGAAGACAGACTAGCAATCATGGACTTGAGTGCGCGCTACTGCCACGCAACGGACTCGCATAACGCAGAGGCATGGGCAGACACGTTCACAGCCGAAGGGGCGATCGAAGGACCACAGGGAACCTCCCAGGGTCGGGAAGCACTAGTACAGTTCGCTCAGGGTGTAAACGGGGGAATGCCAACAGTACGTCACCACGTCAGTAACCTGGTCATCTCTGGCGACGGGGACAATGCAACCATGAGTTCGTACCTCAACCTGATCAACACTGAGGGCAACGCCACAGTCTTCACAGCGACGTACGAGGACCAACTCGCGCGCGTTGGTGGGGAGTGGAAGTTCGCCCACCGGAAGATCGTAATCTAGAACCCTGGGTTAGCTAGACCAGCTTGAGGCGGAACAGCAGAACCACGGGGCGCATTAATCGCGCGCGAGGTTGAGCATGGATGTTGGGTTAATGGTTGAGGGCCAAAACGGCCTTAACTGGGAAAGTTGGCGACGCATTCTTGTAATGTCTGAGCGCCTGGGTTTCCCCACGCTTTTTCGCTCCGATCACTTCTTTATGCTTCCTACACACCAGCAGGACAGCCTCGATCCATATCTTTCGTTCACGCTTGCGGCCTCAGAGACGACGCAGATCCGCTTCGGCCCTTTAGTAACACCTATAACCTTCCGTCACCCGGCAAACCTGGGGCGTATGGCAGCACAAATCGACCTGCTTAGCGGAGGGCGCTTTGTGCTGGGAATCGGGGCGGGCTGGAACATGGGCGAGCATGCTGCCTACGGGCTGGACTTTCCTGAAACGAAAGAGCGTTTCGATCGGCTAACTGAAGCGCTTGAAATGATGCGCGCACTTTGGAGTGATGGTCCAGCTTCATACGACGGGAAGTACTACCAGCTCGACAACGCAGACTGTTTGCCCAAACCGGAATCTGGAAGGCCACCGATCATGATCGGTGGCAGCGGTGAGAAGAGAACCTTACGCCTCGTAGCAGAATTCGCAGACGAGTGGAACACCCCAGCCATGCCCGTCGAAGATTATCGCCACAAGTGCCAAATCCTTGAGCAGCACTGTGAGGTAGTGGGCCGAGACCCAGCGAGCATAAGGCGCTCGATGATGAGCTTTGGACTTGTGGGACCGAACGAAGCCACGATAGAAGGCATTCGAGACGTGCTAGAGGACAAGGGATTGGGACGAGGAGGGGCAGGTCCAGCAGCCACCGTCGGCGGAACGACTGACGAGGTAGTTAACATTCTCGGCCAGCTAGCCGAGCTGGGATTGGATGAGATTGAGTTCCAACATTTCGATTTCAACTCAGACGAGGTACCTGAGTACCTTGCTGCGGAAATAGTAGGACATGCTCGTGACCTCTAGCGATAAGCAAACGTCCTCAAGGGGCCTATAGCAAGATGACTCTCCTCACGGACCTCGAGAAGCGACTAACAGAGTTAGGCGGAGAAGGCGTGCTTGGATTTCTAGCAGAGCGCCTGGGAGATCCGAAAGCCATGGAAACTGAACTTTCTGACACACCAGCCACTATCAAAGTGGCAGAGCAGGAAGAGGAGCGGTCAGAGTCGTGGATGATGGATGCTTTTGAAAAATTCCCCATCATGAATGCTGAAACATTCCCGCACAGCTCTCACATCGACCCGCGGGCGCATGCAGTCCTTGCAACCCACCGCTTAGCCCAAGGATCAGGGCTTTACCTCCCCTCCGAGTTGCGCGCGATGCAGGAGCGCGAAGAGGTTTCAGAGGCCTGGCAGGCCCGAGAAGGCCTACGCTTCTGCGTGTTCACCACCCTGATGCGAACCATGGGAGAGGCTATGGTCGACGGCGGAGTGGGACCAGCCGACTACGTTTCCTCTTGCCAAGACACAGCTAAAGCACTAGGCGCTATCGAGATCGCCTCACCCTAGCCCCCTTAGCCAGCCAACTTGTCGCGATGCTCCCGCAGCTGTTCCATATAGACAGGAATATCCGCATCTTGGATTTCAGTATTCTCAGGATCACGGAAGCCACCCACCCCCATCATTAGGCGGGTAACGCCAATCTCTTCAAGTTGCCCAAATGGTATACGGGTAAGGATTTCAGAACTGCACTGAATCTGCGGCCTGGGACGGCCACTTTCCTCAGCAAGGCGGTGCAATTTCGCCGCTTCATCAGCGAACTCTTCCACAGGAGTAAAGCGCCCCCGCAGGTCTTCCGTGAAATTGAGATGGACAGCTGGGAGCCATCCATCGCAGTAGTTAACGACACGGTTGAGGACGTTAGGGCCAGCACCTCCCATCAAGATAGGTGGATGGGGATCCTGGACAGGCTTAGGCCACTGCCAAGTGGGAGGTATTTCGACATGACGACCGTGGTATTCAGCAACTTCCTCGGTCCAAAGGATCTTGATGGCCTCCATCTTTTCACGCATGACTCGGAAACGAGTATTGGGATCTACGCCATGCGCTTCCATCTCCTCAGCGTTCCAACCAGCTCCAATGCCAAGGACAACGCGGCCGTTGGAGATGCGATCGAGCGTCGAAACCTCCTTGGCGGTATGAATAGGATCTCGCTGGGGAATTAGGGCGATAGAAGTACCGACCTTGAGATTCTCGGTAACAGCGGCACAGGCAGCGAGCGTGACAAAGGGGTCGTACATGCTCTTGTAGCCCATAGGTGTCTCAGGAGCGAGGGGGAAATCAGTCGCAAGTGGCATATGCGAATGCTCAGGGACAAACAGAGACTCGAATCCAAAGCGCTCAGCCTCGCGAGCAACGACGATAGGATTCGCATTGTAGTGAGCAGGAGAATAGGTCAGTCCGAACTCCATAAAAAGACCTCCGTAATAACCAGGTGGTTCTCCACCCGACGTGAGGAGCTTAGCCTACCTGTTCAGAGCGTCATGGGCGCGGCTCGTCGAAAAGGTTGTTACGGGGACGATGTGCAAAGGCGAAAAGTTCATACATTGCCTTGAAGACAACATGCCTACAGTTACGCGTCAAAACTGCGCAGATCAGCAACCGAGGAAACTATCGCCGGTGCCCCCCTCCCTACACTGAAAGCTTTGCCAGTGAGCCTTCAATCAAACGCATACCAAATTCCATTCCGAGAGGAATGGCTCCCTCATCGATTATGAAACCCGGGTCATGGTGGCGGCCGGACACCCCGTTGACTTCCTTCCGAGCGCCCAGCCAAAAGTAACAGCCCGGGCGCTCCTCCAGAAAGTAGGCCATATCCTCTGCCCCCATACCCTGGGAAGCTCGGGCCTCCATCCCAAAAAAGCTTTCCCCTTCTGCCTGAACAAAGGCAGTTACCTTCTCATCGTTAACGAGCGGTGGGCAACTCGTAGTGTGCTTAATCTCCGCCGTAGCTCCGAAGGCTGCACATACGCCACTCACTATCTCCTCCACCCTCGCCAGCATCTTGGTCCGCACACGATCGTTATAAGTACGAATTGTTCCCCTCAACTCAGCCGACTCCGCAATGACATTCCCTCGAAAGCCTGCTTCTAGCTTCCCGATGGTGAGCACGGCCGTCTCAAGTGGGGGCAGTGCTCGACTCACAACAGTCTGCAACGCAGTAATCACGTGAGCGGCCACCACAACTGCGTCAACGGCCTGGTGAGGGGAAGCAGCGTGTCCACCCTGCCCCTGGATCTTGATACGAAGGCTCGTAGGCGAAGCGAAGAACGGACCCGCTGCAACATTGATTTCTCCCACTGGGACGTCAGCACTAATGTGCAGGCCAAGACAAAAATCAACCTTGGGATTTTCAAGAATTCCCTCAGAAATACAGAGAGCCGCACCACCCGAGGCCTCCTCCGCTGGTTGGAAAACAAAGCGCGCACTGCCCGCCAGCATGCCCCTAGCCTCCGAGGCTAGCTGTGCCAAACCCAGCCCTATCGCCGCATGTGTGTCGTGTCCACAAGCATGCATCACTCCCTCGTTTCTAGAGGCAAAAGGCAGATCGGTTTTCTCAGGTACAGGTAGTGCATCGATATCGGCTCGCCAGAGAACACAGGGGCCCTCGCTCTTACCCCGAACGAGCGCCGTCGCTCCCGTCTTAGCAATCGGTCGTACGTCCTCAAGATCTAGTTTCGATAACTCTTCCAGGAGGACCCCTTGCGTGCGCTCCTCCTTCCAGGAGAGCTCCGGGTATTGGTGGAGATCGCGCCGTACTGCAATCACATGGTCGGTAATGCAATCTACTGCCGGGCGTACCTTGGGAAGTTTGGTTGGACTATTCACGGCGGCGAGCTTACCACCTCTCCCGCCCCACCTATCGAACGCCCGTATGTCTCCTGCAGGAGCCTTACCCACTCATCCTCTGTTGATGGTGGTCCCGTAAAACCAGGACACTGGTCATGCCGCAGCAGGAGCGGCATGACCCTTTTATCAACCAGCCCTCTGACGAGTGCCTCTACTGCCTTGCATCCCACCTCAGGCCCTTGCTGCAAAGCCCTCCCGCTCTCTATCTCAACAAATATCACTTGGTACGGGTAGGACCGACAAGGATTTGGTCTTGCTTCGTACTGCTCACAGGTGAGCTCCATGCTTAGAAAAACACAGCTTCCCTCGCGCCGGCCCAGAACAAAAGGTGTAGCCAGTGGAAGTACAATTGGTTCCCCATTCTCACTCTCTAGGAAATGGGCAGGTTGCAGGCCACTGGTCTCTCCCAGATTCCGAACCTCTTGTTCATCCAGCGTGACATTGAAAGCACGGCAGCAGTAGGCATCACAGCTATCAGGCTGACAGATAAATCCCGGCTCTCCCGGAAGTACCAGCTGATAACTTCCATAACGAGACTCGACACTTGCCCAAGCAGACCGTAATTCTGCCGTAGGGATTCCCATGCCAACAGCCTACCTCAGACCATTGCCAGCTGTACTTTGGATTTTTAGAGGCTTTCTGCATTGCTTTACTTGGATTTTTGACAGGATCAGCATGCCGATTCTGCCAAAAACGAGTTAAAAAATGGCTAAGTCGCCATAAGTGCTTGCGGTTGAGCGGTCCCCGCGCGAGACTTGACAGACGATGTGCACACCAATCGTTTTCCCTAGGGAGAGTGTCTTCGCCCCGGTCTCACCGGGGCGCAACCTCGGGCGAGAGTAACGCCGCGGCCCTGACACAGAGGGCCGCAAACAAACCTGCCATTTAAAAGCCCAGCGGCCCCTCGCACAGCCGAGGCCAGATCGCCCCCTTAGAGGAGTTACCCAATGCCCGAAAAGATCCATATCTTTGACACTACCTTGCGAGACGGTGAGCAATCTGCAGGTATTGCCTTCACCCCCGAGGAGAAGCTCGAAATCGCCAGGCAGCTCGAAAACCTTGGCGTCGATATCATCGAGGCAGGATTCCCCTGTTCAACTCCAGGTGATCTTGAAGCAGTCCAGACCATCGCGCGGGAGGTCCGAGGCGTCACAATCTGCGCGCTTGCACGCGCCGTTGAGGGAGATGTCGACACTGCCTGGGAAGCTATCAAAGAGGCCGAAGACCCCCGGATCCACGTCTTTATTAATAGCAGCGATATTCAGATGGCCCACCAACTGCGAAAGGACCGTGAACAAGTCCTGACACAAGCCGAGGCGATGGTAAAACACGCCGCCAGCTATACAAGCAACGTGGAATTCAGTCCCATGGACGCCACTAGATCAGACCCGCACTTTATTTACTCCATCGTTGAACGGTGCATTGATGCCGGCGCAACGGTCATCAACATCCCCGACTCTGTCGGCTACGCCATCCCTTCCGAGCTCGGATCGCTCTTCGACCAAATCCAAGAGAACGTGCCAAATATTCATAAGGCCCGCCTTAGCTTCCATGGCCAGAACGATCTCGGTATGTGCACCGCCAACACAATGACCGCCATCGAGCACGGAGCACGGCAAGTTGAGGTCACTATCAACGGCATCGGTGAGCGCGCAGGTAATACTTCCCTTGAGGAAGTTGTGATGGCAATTAAGACGCGCAAAGACTACCTCGGTGACGTTGATTGCGAGATTGATACTCAAGAGATCTACCGGTCCAGCAAGCTAGTAGAGCGCCTCTCCGGTATGCCCGTTCAGTGGAACAAGGCCGTTGTAGGAAAGAACGCCTTCCGCCACGGTTCCGGGATCCACCAGGACGGCATCCTCAAGCTAAGGGAGACCTGGGAGATCATGGACCCAGTCGAGATCGGTATTCCACAAGGCACCCAGCTCGTTCTCGGAAAACTTTCTGGGCGACACTACTTCAAGCAGCACATGGAGAGCCTTGGATACGAGCTTACCGACGAAGAGCTCAACCGAGCCTTCAGCGCCTACAAGGAACTCGCCGATAAAAAAATCGAGGTGGATGACCGCGACCTCGAAGCGATCGTCAGCGACAATCTTCAATCATCTTCAATGTCCGGTGATATCTGGCAAATCGAACACGTACAAGTCTCAAGCGGAGACCATGCCACACCCACCGCCACTCTCCGGCTCCTCTCCCCCGAAGGTGATGTTCTGACCGATGCCGCAACCGGCACCGGTCCCGTCGACGCCGTTTACCGAGCCATCAATCGAATCACAGGACTTTCCCCCAAGCTTACGGAGTTCAGCGTAAACGCAGTTACCGAGGGCATCGACGCCCAAGGAAAGGTAACCATCCGCATCGACGATGATGGACAAATCTACACGGGCCGCTCTGCGGATACGGACATCATCGTCGCCAGCGCCAAGGCGTATGTGGCCGCACTAAACCGCATGCTCAACGTCCGCGCACGTCTCCAGGGAGCTACCCTAAAATAGCTAGTTCCTGGATCACGAAAGACCAGCAATGGCGGGCGTTCAATGCAGTGACTGCCGCCTTATCGGTGTTGCTTGTTTTGGCCTTGCTAACAGGCTGCACTCGAGACAAATCTCGGCTCACATCACCCTCAGCCAAAGCTCTCCTTGGAGTGACAGCGCCCACCATCCTCTCTTTCGATCATGGTAGCGTTCCCCCAGGTCCTATAGCTGCCCCAGAGGGCTGGCGACTAACCGTCGACCTGGCCCGATTCGGAGAGCTAGAGGACGGTACTCCCGCGCTAGCAATCCTGCTCGACATTGATAGTGAACCCGGCGCCTTAATGGGCATTTGGTTGTCCAGTGAAAGTGGAACCCTTGCCCACTGGTCTGGCGGCTCCACCGAAGATTATCGGGGTGACGTCTGTTTCCAGCTTCCTCTCGCAAGTGAGGACGGCAGTCATGCCATACCGCTTTCCGGAACCTCAGGGCACACTCTTACCGTTGCCTTTCTCAATGATGAGGGTACGGTCATCCTGTCCCTTTCACGGGGCATAGCAAACTTTGCACCCGACCTCAGGGGCTCCCCAACCGGTTCCAACGTCTTTCGCGACTTACTAGCCTGCCCCTAAAACTTAGTGAATCAGGCGGCGGCGCATTAGTTGAACAGCTAGCACGTAGAACGCAGCTGTTACCACGGCCAACCAGGCGAGGCTTCCCAGCATCGACCACTCCAGGTTCCCATTGATTAGCCCACGATAGATATCAATTACGTGCTTGAGGGGCACGAACCAGCCAATTATCTGGACCCAGCGGGGCATGTCCTCGAATGGGAAGAAAGCACCGCCAAACCAGAACATCGGGTTGATTACGAGCGTGAAGAAGTATGCAAAGTGACTCATCGCGCGCGCAATGGAAGCAAATGCGATCGAAATTGAGCTGAATAGCAAACCTGGCAGCACACCTACGGGAATCACCAGCAACGCCCACGGCGAATCCACCATATGCAGCCAAGGGTTGAGCAGGAGGGCCACCAGCAAGATGTAAGTGCCATTCACCAGAGCTCGCGTCGTACCCCACATGATCTCACCCGTGATGACATCATCCACACTGATTGGAGTAGCGATGATGGACTCGTAAGTTCCTTGCATCTCCAGGCGCACGTAACTTCCCCAAGCACACTCAAAGGTAGAGGCAAACATCGGAAAGAGTGCCAACAAGCCGGGGGTTAGGAACTGCACGTACTCCTCGCCGTTTTCCAGCTCCACAAACTTTCCTAGAGCCAAACCCAACGCGAGGATGACAGCAAAAGGCTCTACGGCGATGCCCAGAAACTCAGTTTTCCAGTTCCGTAACGTTGCGTCGCGATTACGTTGCCATACCCGAAAGGCACCCGAGGAAATGTCTGGCCTAAGGGACAGCACCATCAATCGAGTAGCCCTCGACCTGTAAGTAATAGGAACACGTCCTCCATATTGCCTGGCCGCAAATGGGCTCGATGCGGATCGCCCACTCGTTCCGCTGCCATAGACGAAGCTTCTCCTCCCCCATACACGTAAGTAAGATCCCCCACCTGCTCCACTGTGATGTCATCCCCATGGACAAACTCAGCTATGAGTTCATCTCGCTCCGACAACGGAAGTCGCAGCTCCAAAACCTGTGGCCCTGCCACCTTAGCGATGAGGTCGTGCGGACGACCCTCAATAAGTATTTTCCCCCGATTCATGATCACTAGTCGGTCGCAGAGGTGAGTAGCTTCCTCCATGTAGTGGGTTGTAAGAAGCATGGTCACACCACGACTCTTCAGAAGCCGGAGTTGCTGCCAAACGAGATGACGCGCCTGTGGGTCGAGACCTGTTGTTGGCTCATCGAGGATTAGCACCTTGGGAGCGTTCACCAGCGCACGGGCAATGGTGAGGCGCCGCTGCATTCCACCTGACAATTCGTCGACGTTCGACTGTGCCCGATCATCAAGATGGAAAAGCTCAAGTGCTTCATCGATACGCTGACGTACGGTCTCACGACCGAGACCAAAGTACCGAGCGTAGACCTCTAGATTCTGGCGAACGAGGAGATCTGGATCGAGGTTATCGTCTTGGGGAACCACACCCAAAACTGCCTTCACCCGCCGGGGCTCTACCGCCACATCAAGCCCTGCAACCCGGAGATGGCCTTGAGTCACAGGGGAGGTCCCCGTGATCATGCGGATCGTAGTGGTCTTTCCTGCTCCGTTCGGGCCAAGAACCCCGAAGCACTCACCTTCTTGAATAGCAAAGGAGATATCGTCAACCGCGACGAACTCCCCGTAGTGCTTCACGAGGCCGTTGGCCTCAATGAGGGCAGCTGTCAAAAGTGGGGTCCTCTCCGCCAACTGATGCCGTCAGGGCCAGAGCGAAAGCTGACAGAGATCGTAGGAGTGCTCAAACGCTACGTTCAATTACCGTTGAATGAATCCACTATTTTTATGGAGAGCTCAGTACCACCCCTTAAGGGCAAGGTCGTTGAAGTGAACCCATTACTCAGGTTTTGTACCCAAGCCACATAATCACCCATCTCAAGGGGGAACGACCCAACGTTATCTGCCATCACCAGTCCCCCTAAGCGTACCTGAGGGGCCAAAAGCTTCAAGATCGTTAAGTTCAGATTGGGGAAACCATCGATAAGGACTATGTCCACCAGCTCCCCAAGGTCAGATAGCGTCTCTCGCGCATCACCCACGCGTATCTCCGCAAAATCGGCCAACCCAGCCTCCTTGAGATTTTCTCGCGCCACTGCAGCCTTAGATGGCTGGATCTCACTCCCAATGACAAGACCACCACCGTTATCTCGCATTGCCGCAGCGAGATAGGTGGTCGAAACCCCAAACGAAGTGCCGAACTCTACTGAACGCCGCGCACCCAGCGAACGTGCTAGTAGATAAAGAAGGTTGCCCTGCTCTCGCTCCAAGGAAATGTACTTATCGCGGAAGAAGTCCACCGCCCCCTCAGCGTCGAACGGCTGGGGCTCGGGCTGGGGCCGAGGCTCTTGGTCTTGGATGAATGCATCCATTTCTGCTTCCGCATTTTTGTGCAAGCGATCAAGTACCGCCTGTACCTTTGGATCTGGTATAGCGCTATGCGCTTTAGACAAGCTCACTATCGTCCTCCTCGTCTTCGTCGTCTTCGTCTTCTTCGTCGTCTTCGTAGATGCGGGTTTCTTGCCACCCATCTTCTGGCAACGCGTCCGCTGAGGTAACCGTTTCCTCATCATCTCCATCTTCGTCCTCAACCAAATCCTCCACATCCTCCCGCAAAAAGTTCCTACGTGTGTAGGCACGAACATCACTGATGTTCGACTTGGGGAAGCTCACCTTCCCTGCTTGAGATGGATCCTGGAAAGTCTCCCGCACGATAATTCGCGGGGGTTGAGAATTACTCACAACCGCAGCTGAGTAGAGATTTCCACCACCCATCAAACGCGCCAAGCGTAACCCCGCTCGCGGTTCTATCATCCCGAGGTAGACACCGGCCTTTGTAACAACATTAACGGCGTTCCCCTTGACCTCCAACTCCACAGAATCACCTGCATCGAGCGCCCCTAGAGCATCGGGCTGACTAGCCTCCAGCTGCACTACCGCAGCCTTGCCCACCTCCTCTATGAAAAGCCCCCGACTCATCTGAGCTGCAGGCTCGGCTGGCGGCTCTTCCTCGTTTGCCTGTTCGAGTCTCGCCAGGTTTCGTTTTGCGATAGTGTTAGTGGGCTCCACCGAAAGCGCCCCTTCATACGCCAGGCGCGCATCCTTGATGCGACCCAGTTCTGTAAATGCCTTTCCCAGTCGGTTATAGACCTCCGCGTCATCACCAAAGCGAGCGATTAGCTCGCGATTCAGTGCCGCAGCCTCCTGCCAACGCCCTGCTACTGCCAGCTTCACCGCTTGCTCATTCACCACCCGTCTAGCCTGGGGCGTGTCAGGAAAGTTTGCCGAAAGCTCGTTCACCGGCGGCAGAATAGAGCTGTCCTCCGTGAGCGGCAATGCCCCTGGCCATCCTAGGGTCCTTACCCGCACCTCTATTCAGCGGGCGTACAATCTCCTTTCATGGAAAGCATCCCAATTGTTATCTCCGGCAGCGGCAGCATGGGACGCCAAGTAGCCTTAGCGGCCGCTGTCGATCCTGGCACCACCCCCCTGGCCTTCATCGATGCCCTCAGCCAGGAGGAATCCTGCGAAGGCCTGCCCCTCTACCGTGAGGCAGCCTTAGCCCTCGACACCCATATGCCCGAGGTCGTCGTTGACTTCTCAAATGCTGAGTGGACACCTGTGATTGCTCGTGCAGCTCTTGAACGGGGCATTCGCCTCGTCATCGGTACCACAGGTCTCCCAGCTGACTTCCTGGAAGAACTCCAGGCTGAAGCCAAGACACGTGAAGTCGGAGTCGTACTCGCCCCCAACTTTGCTATCGGTGCCATTCTCCTGATGCATTTTGCCCGCCAGGCTGCAAAGTTCTTTGATAATGCGGAAATCATTGAGCTCCATCATGCAGGTAAGGTCGATGCCCCTAGTGGAACGGCGAAGACCACTGCTGAGCAGATGGTCCAGGCACGGGGTAAGCCCTTCGAGCGTGTCGAGGCCGATTTCCAAACTGTTCCTGGCACCAGGGGTGGAGAGGTGGACGGTGTCACCCTTCACTCGGTGCGCCTACCAGGGCTCGTGGCCCACCAGGAGGTGCTCTTTGGTGGTCTTGGCCAGACGCTTAGTCTGCGCCACGACAGCACCGGCCGAGACTCCTTCATGCCCGGGGTACTCGCGGCGGTAAAGGCTGTTAGAGAAGAGCAAGGCCTTGTGGTAGGCCTCGAAAAGCTTTTTGGGCTTTCCTAAGTTCCTATCTAGGTCTCAGAAACACTCCCGTTAGAGGAACCATTTAGAGCAAGCTCGGGCTGATTCTCGCCAGCCGCTTCTCGGTTCCGCGAGTCACCTGGATCGAAATTGGCGATGCTCGCAACGCGGTCCGTCTCACCCACTTTCATCACTGTGACACCTTGAGTGTTTCGCCCCAACAAACTAATGGAATCAACCTTTGTGCGAATGAGAATACCGTCCTCCGAAACAAGCATGAGTTCATGGTTCGCAGCAACCATCCGTACCGCCGCTACATTGCCCGTCTTAGGCGTGATGTTGAGTGTGCGCACGCCCTGACCGCCTCTACCCTTTACCGGGTATTGCTCCATCTCTGTCCGTTTGCCAAATCCTCGTTCCGTAATCACGACAAGTTGCTGCTCATTGGACTGGACTGCTTCTGCGCCCACCACATAGGCATCTCCCAGAAGCTTCAGGCCACGCACTCCACCGCTTACCCGGCTGGCGCTCCGAAGTTCTCCCACCCGGAACCTCATCGCTTTACCATCGCTCGAGACGAGAACAACATCACTTTCTGCAGACGCTAACCGAGCTGCGATCAATTCATCACCATCGTCAAGCCGCATAGCAATCTTGCCGTTGCGTCGAACTTCCTCAAACTCTTTCAATGGAGTCTTCTTCGCTTGTCCTTGACGCGTAGCCAGCACCATGAAGTCGTGCTCGTAATCCCCCACAACCACCACTGTCGTTACTCGCTCTCGCTGATCTATCTCCATCAAATTCGTAATGAATGTACCTCGAGCCTGTTTCTTGGAGTCGGGTATGTCATAAGCACGCAGGTGATACACCTTCCCTTGGTCCGTGAAGAAAAGGATGTTGTCGTGCGTATCACCTACGACCAGCTTCATCACGGCGTCCTCGTCGCGAACGGCTGCACCTCGACTCCCCTGGCCACCCCTGCGCTGCGTACGGAACTCATGCAGTGGCGTGCGCTTTATGTAGTTCCTGCGGCTTAAGGTAATCACACACTCTTCGTGCGCCACCAAATCCTCTTCACGGAAACTCTCGGGGTCCCCCTCAACAATCTCGGTGCGTCGCCCGTTACCGTATTCACCCCTGAGTTCCTGCAAATCGTCCTTGATAAGGAAATCGATCTTTCGCTGATTAGCCAGCAAGTCCTCTAGATAGGCAATCCGCTCGATTAGCTCCTGGTGCTCTTCCTGCAGCTCCTGTTGCTCCAATGCCGCCAGGCGCCGCAACTGCATATCAAGAATCGCCCGCGCCTGCAGCTCTGAGAACTCAAAGGGTTCTGCCTGCAACAATGCCAGCGCTGCTGAGGCCGACTCTGCACCCCTAATAGTTGCAATCACCTGATCCAACATTTCGATAGCACGTAACAGCCCTGTCAGAATATGTTCGCGCTCTTGCGCCTTCTGCAGCTGGAACTCACTTCGCCTCCGCAATACCACCCGACGGTGTTCAAGGAACAAATCCAGTGCTCGCTTGAGCCCCACTCTTCTCGGAGCTCCCTCGACAATTGCCATCATGTTGATCGCAAAAGTCGAGCGCATGGCTGTGTGTTTATATAGAAGGTTCTTGATCTGCTGAGCTGAGCCCTCGCGCTTGAGCTCAATCACGATACGGAGACCATTTCGATCGCTTTCGTCCCGCAGGTCTGCGATCCCCTCAATCTTCTTGTCACGCACAAGATTCGCAATCTTTTCTATGAGGGAGGCTTTGTTTACCTGATAGGGAAGCTCAGTGATGATCAGTTGCGTACGTCCTCTGTTTCCCTCCTCCACCGCAGTGCGGGCATGAACGGTTATGCGACCGTGGCCTTCCCCATAGGCGTGCTTGACCTGCTCACGTTCTTTCCCCACCAAGGCGATACCTGCTGTAGGGAAGTCCGGACCTTGCACAATCTCTAACAAGTCGTCGAGCGTAGCTTGCGGATTCTCGATTAGGAGAATCGCGGCATCGACGATCTCCTCCAGGTTATGCGGGGGGATATTCGTAGCCATCCCGACGGCGATCCCCGAAGAGCCATTTAGCAGCAGGTTTGGAAGGCGAGAGGGGAGGATATCGGGCTGCTGATAACGCCCGTCATAGTTGGGCTCAAAGCCAACTGTGTTCTGATCAATATCAGCTACTAGCTCCTCTGCCATCGGAGCAAGGCGGGCTTCTGTATACCGCATGGCAGCCGGCGGGTCACCATCGACACTGCCAAAGTTCCCCTGTCCATCGACAAGGGGGTAGCGCATGGAAAATTCCTGAGCGAGGCGCACCATGGCCTCATAGACGGGGCTATCTCCGTGCGGGTGGTACCGCCCCATAACATCACCAACGATGCCAGCGGACTTTCGATAGGCGGTCCCTGATCGTGCCCCCCCATCAAACATGCCCCAAACGATGCGCCGCTGCACTGGCTTCAACCCATCACGTACATCAGGCAACGCCCGCGCCACGATTACGCTCATGGCGTAATCGAGATAGCTCGTACGCATTTCCTGCTCGAGATCAATGGGCCGGATCGTGGTCGTCTCTTCCATGCTCATCCGCGAGAACTCCGGTCGGGAACGCAGTGGGGGAAACTGCTAGGGCAATTGTACCAATTCTGTGCTTGAAGGACCTCGTACCAGCGGGACCACGTTGCAGTAGCAACGTAGATTTACCTACGCTTTGCGAGGCTCCCTCTTATTACCTTCTAGTGCAAAGGAAAATAGGACGTCCAAGTTAAATCGGAAACGAGCAGGCACGGTGGCAATCCAGGGCTTCGATCGAGCTACGCCCTACCCTGCCACCAACTCCCTCAGGAGGGCTTCCGCCCGATCCAACCGCTCAAGAATGCCCCACTTACCATGGATGTTAAGGGTCATGTTAGCGGCATTACCACGCACGCCCGCCATTCTGCCCGTTTCCCCAACATCTCGTTCATAACGGGCGACCTCATCTGCCTCCACCCCAAATACACTCTTCAAGATCTCACTCGTACGCGCGTACCACTGGTCGTACTCGAAGGGATTGGGGCCTGTACCGCGCAAGCGGGGGATAAGAGCGATCTGCTCTTCGATTCGAGCCTTGTCAGCAATGCTAGCGGCCATGCTCGGAATTCTACCCACGAGCACCACTAGCCGCCCACCCCAGCTCCACCTAGCTTCCGAGTCAAAATTGTCGCGTCCTCACCATCAATGTAGTAATGCCGTCGCTCCCCAACTCCCTCAAAGCCCAATCCCCGGTAAAGTTTCTGCGCCGGCCCATTAGAGGCTCGGCACTCCAATGTTATCGCCGCGGATCCGGAAAACTCCGCTAGTGCTACCAAGGCCCACACCAGCCTCCTCCCATGACCACGGCGCCTCATCTCCTTAGATACCGCCAGGGAAGTTACATGCGCCTCATCTGGCGCCAACCAGAGACTACCCAAGCCCACCACCAAGCCCCCAGACTCCAATACCACCCCCCGATTTCGCTCCGAGCTGAGATCTTTTTTTCTTGCTTCCAGCGAGCGCTGCGGCAAAGCCGAGACATCCTCAATCGCAGCTACTTCGAGAATGTCTGCCTCCTCCATTGGGCGAAGAACAAACGGCTCAGTCACATACCAATCGTAGCGTCTGCTTTGACAACTGCCCTCTCGGCAGGTTCCCTGTATCTATGCGCGCCCTGATCATCGCCAACGGCGACCCTCCTTCAGCCGCGCTCTTCGAAGAGATTCGTGGAGACGCCGACCTTGTGGTGGCTGCTGATGGCGGCGCACGTAGCGCTCTCGCCCTTGGCTTCATCCCCGACATCGTCACTGGCGACCTCGATTCCCTTGGAACCGCCCGTAACGCCATGCCACCCGATAGCATCCACTTGAATTCTGACCCCAACTCAACCGATCTCGAGAAGGCGGTTGCACTGTGTCTCGATGAGGGCTTTGATGCTATAGATATCGTTGGTGCTGGGGGCGGACGTGCAGACCACGCTTTGGCAAATCTCAGCGTGCTGGTGCGCTTCGGCCAAAGGGCCCACCTACGCGTGATCGACGAACGCTTCGCTATCGAACTCGTCAACGGAGAAAGCAAGATCGATGGCCCGATCGGAACGGTCGTGTCACTCATAAGCATGGGCCACTGCGAAGGCATCAACTCAAGCGGCCTTCGGTGGGAGCTCCAGGATCACAGTCTCGACTTCAGTGCATACGGCATCCATAACGAGATCGCTGCGCCCCCTGCGCGTATCTCTGTGCGTTCCGGAAACCTGCTGCTCTTCCAGGGGCGTTGGGTAGAACGGCATGCTTGACCGTCCACTACCAATGACCGCGCTATTCCCCTCTCGCTCCCTTCAGGGCAATAGGAACTAACCCACAACCCCTTCCGCAAATGAAGCGAGTTCCCTAGCAAAAGACTCCGGTTCGAGAAGCATTTGCACGTGGCTCGAACTAAGTTCGAGTACCGGCCAGCCCTGTTCCCTCGCTGCTGAGGCTGCAGAGCTATATGTTTTTGAAAGATGAATGTACCCCACCGGCACGTTTGGCCAGTTCTCAGGAACAGGGAGCGGTTCATCCATTACTTCGACAGGCGTGGGGCGTTTCCCAGCAAATACCGCAGTTTGCACATCTGCCCTACCGTCCGGCTGCATCGTGAGCGCCTCTCTTAAGAGGTCCAGGGGCCATTCCCGAACCTTTTCATCGACCTGCACAATGTCCTGCTGAGGAGCTAACCGCCCTCGTGGTGAGAAAGGTTCTGCTGCTGCCTTCCTGTATTCCTCCACAGCCTGCTCGTCGTCAAACATATCAAAGCGGCTGTAACCATCTTTCGGCAGGTCTGAATCAACCAGCAAAAAAGCTGCTGGCTCACCTAATTGTTCACCCAATTTAGGGAGCAGGGGTCCCGCTCCCGCGTGACCCACTAACACAGCCTGGCTCGTATCCATCGATACATTTTTGAGCTCCAAAGCAAACTCTGCGCAGTGGTGTTCCCAAAAAGTTCCATTGCGTCTAGCTGGCGACATTAATGCAGGAAGAACCACAGTAGCTCCCAACTTCCTCAGCTCAGCAGCTACTGGAACCCAAGTAAAAGGTCCTATCAAAGGTCCATGCACCAAGATGAACGGTCTCATAGGAACACCTCCAGCGCCTAAGGCGGCGCAAGCGATTCTAGCGATAATCCCGCCCGGAGCGAGGGGGAAATCTTACTGTCAAAACTATCGCATCTCCCTGCTATCTTGCCTGAACGACGTCGACAACAAGTAAATGCCTCCTACTAGCAGGGCCCAACCGAAAGGTTGCTCCCAGCAATACCCAAACCCTAGGGACTCCGCAATGAGTAGGCCTCCCATGGCGAAGAGCCCAGCGAGCGGTATCCAAAGCCAAGCAGGCGGCAGTTTCATTTTTACTCTTCCCTTGAAGCTTCGTGATCGGCGCGGGTCTCTTGAACCGACCACCAAACCTCAGAGTTTTCAAGAGTCGTAATTTCGTTCCAGCGCGCCTCCACATCGTCGGCTGTAGCGTTTGGGATTGGGACTCGCTCATTCTGTACGATCGCGGCCCGTCCAAAGGAGCCGCTAGCCGAAGTGATGATCATTCCGCTCGTAGTGCACGAATCGCTACACATATAAGTCACTGCTGGTGCAACGAGATCAGGGCTGATAGCTGCTGCCTGCTCTGGGGCCATCTCCCGCACAGAAGTGGTCATCCGCGTTGCAGCCCCCGGATTCAGACAGTTCACCATCACGTTGTACTTTTCGCCCTCAAGCTTTGCCACGTTCATGAGACCGATGAGCCCCGCTTTTGCGGAAGCGTAATTCGATTGCCCGAAGTTCCCCAGGAAACCCGAGTTTGAAGTCGTCAACACGACACGCCCATAGTGCTGCTGGCGGAAGGCCGGCCAAGCATGGTGCAGCAGGTTGTAGCCGCCATTCAGGTGGACAGCAAGGACTTTCAACCAATCCTCTTCCGGAAGGTTATGAAGCGCGCGGTCCCGGAGAATGCCGGCATTCGACACGACAATATCGAGCCTGCCCCACATATCGATCGCCTGCTTCACCATGCCGTAGGCGTCTTCGGAGCTCGTTACATCACCGGTGTTAGCGACTGCAGTGCCACCCGCTGCCTCAATCTCACGCACGACCATCTCCGCCACGGAGATATCAGTGCCTTCCCCGTCAAGGGTTCCCCCAAGATCGTTGACGATGACCTTCGCACCGTGCCGAGCGAGGTCTAGGGCTATGCTTCGGCCGACTCCGCGGCCCGCGCCCGTGACGAGGGCGGTACGTTCGAGAAGTGATACTGGCAAGCCTAGCTCCTTATCCTGATGAAGAGTTCAGCATGGAAGGGTGACGCCAACTCGCGCCCCCGTCCAGCGTGATTAGAATTTCACCGCCCTTCAGGCGGTCCCAGGGGAAGAGTATGCCAGGCAGAGTTGAAAGTAAGGTTGCGATTGTCGTGGGGGCGGGACAGACCCCTGGAATGACCATCGGAAACGGCCGAGCGACCGCTGTCCTCCTCGCCCGAGAGGGTGCATCCGTCGTTGTTGCCGACCGTGATCTGAATTCCGCAGAGGAAACAGCTAGCATGATCGCCGATGAAGGTGGTGAGGCCACCGTCTACGAGACGGACGCCACCAGTGAGGAAAGCCTTAGGGCGATGGTAGCCGAAGCAGTCTCGCGCTACGGTGGACTCGATATCCTCCACAACAACGTAGGCGCCAGTGTGGGCGCGGGCGACGCCTCGCCTATGGAGATCACAGAAGAAGGCTTCGACCGTATCGTCGCCCTTAACCTGAAAAGTCACTGGCTGGCATCCCGCCAAGCCATCCCCGCTATGCGCAGGGGAGGAGGGGGCTCGATCGTCAATATCTCCTCGATGGCAGCGCGCCACGCCTACCCCTTCCTTGGGTACAAGGCCACTAAGACCGCTCTCCTAGCCCTAACCGAACAGCTAGCCTCCCAACACGCCATCGACAACATCCGCGTCAACGCCATTCTCCCTGGAGCCATGAATACGCCTATGGCGATCGAACCGCGCGTGGCGGCCGGAGCAGACCGTGCCGATCTAATTGCCCGCCGCAATAGCCGCATTCCACTTGGCGGCAAAATGGGCACCGGCTGGGACGTGGGTTACGCCGCTCTCTTTCTCCACTCCGACGAGGCCCGCTTTATTTCTGGCATCGCCCTCCATGTCGACGGTGCTGAACACATCAGTGACAGCGTATCGGGCCAATAAAACACTACGACCCTGTCCCACCGCTGGAACGCATGTGGCGCAAGGAAGGTTGCGTCAAAAGAACTGCTATTCCTACTGCGACTAGCGAGAGCCCGCAGGCCACGAACCACTCCCGTGACCCCCAAGCGTCCGACATGAGTCCTGCTAACAACCCTCCCAGAGGCATGCCGCCAGCCATAGCAAGCGTGTAGATACTCATCACGCGACCCATCACCACATGTGGGGTATTTGCCTGAATCAAGGTCAGATTGAGGTTAGTAAAGAATCCCGCATTCCAGCCCGTTGCAAACATGATCGCTAGAGATGCGACATACCAGAGTGAAACGCCGAAGGCGGCATTCAGCACTCCCCCAGAGATAAGCGTCACGATGAACCAAAGCCCCGCCCGATCCAGGCGTGAGAAAGACGCAAGTAGGAGAGAGCTCATCAGCATGCCCACTCCCATTGCAGTGAAAAACAGCGATGTTTCGAGCGCGCCGATCTCAAGATCCTCTTTGGCAATCTTGGGCAAAAGAGTCATGAAGGTCCCGGCCATCACCAAAGCTGTCGTCATCAACACGAGCATCAATGTCCGTATCCCCGGGTGCCCCACGACGAAGGCCAGTCCCTCCCGCACTTCCGCAACCATATGTCTCTGCTGACCAGCACGGTCGATAGCCGGCACCCGCATCGGCAGGAGTGCAATCAACCCGATTCCAAGCAGCACACTTTGCCCGGCAAAGGCAGCACCAACACCTCCAATTGCGATCATTACACCTCCGATTGCAGGGCCCGCAATCATGGAGACGTTCTGGCTCAAACTCATCAACGTGACTGCGTTCAGCAAACGAGATGGCTCGACAAGCGAAGGCACTATCGCAACCCGGACCGGCTGCCCGAAAGCAACAGTCGCCCCAAGGGCCAACGCCATCACCATCGTGAGAGGTACCGTCATGACGCCCGTCCAAACAAGAACAGCCGTAAGCAGCGTGACAACGAAACCACCAACCTGACTGGCGAAAAGCAGCAATCGCCGGTCAATACGGTCAGCCAGAGCACCCGCAGGAAGCCCAAAGACAAGGATAGGAAGCCCTAGCGCAAAGATAATTAATCCAAGCGCCTTACCAGAGCTGAAGAGCTCCAATGCTAACCATGTGAAAGCGAACTGCCGCACCGACTGCGAGAGGGCGAACGTCATGTTGTTGCCCCATAGCAGCGCGAAGTTGCGCGACTTGAACGCCGAGAAAGTGTGCAAAGAGAGCCGGCGCTCCGCTGGGGCTGAACCAGCTCGCGTTACTGTCGCCACGAAGCACCGAGCCTTCTTCTAACGGGGATAGCAAAGCCCATCCTGTTCTTGCTCAAGGGACCATTGTCCCAGACCACGCTAGCTTACCGGCGTCCCAGCGATCGCTTCGTGTGGCGGTTTGCGAGAGCCCAGCTCGACAGGGACGCCCACCCAAGCTCCGACATTCTCCCCTGTACGACCCTCGGGTCCCTCGCGAATGATTTCTAGCGCCAGACCTGCAATCTGCCGTGGTGTCATCCAAGTAGCAGCAAAATCCGCCGCTGGGTCACCATCGAAGAGATTGCGCAGCATGGGCGCGTCCGTTGCCCCCATACAGAGCGCATTCACACGAATACCATGCTCTGCCAACTTTTGCGCCCATGCCTGTGTCAAGCCATTCATCGCCCACTTTGAAGCAGCATAGAGGTCCGTCCCAGGCGGGTTCGTGCCCTCGCTGCGGGCCGGCAGAACGTAATACGTGCTGATGTTGATGATATTCCCACCACCACGAGCAATCATTTGGGGCACGCAAGCCCTCCCGAACATCACAACCCCCTTCAGGTTTGTATCCATGATCAAGTCCCAATCGGAGAGAGCCTTCTCCCAGTTATCCGTGACAGGGCTCTGCGTCCAACGACCAGCATTATTTACTAGCAGATCGATTCCCCCACCCACCTCTATCGCAGCCGCAATCACACGTTCTACATCCTCACGGCGCGAAACATCGGCCATAAGCGCATGCGCTTTACCACCAGAAGCTCGGATCCCAGCTGCCACCTCAAGTACGAGTTCCTTCACATCGCAGAGGATCACAGTCGCACCCTCCTCAGCGAATACCTCCGCAAATCCTGCACCAATCCCCTGTGCAGCCCCTGTAATGATTGCCGATTTTCCACTTAGCAAGCCCACGCTCATGCTTGCACCTCCGAATAGATGTATGGCGTACCAGGTGAAGGAAGCTGGATGGGGTGCCCAACGGCAATATTGATATTGTTCCCGGTCCGACCCTCTGGCCCCTCGGCGATCAATTCGACCATCAACGCTGCCACGTGCTCTGCCCGCATGGCGTTATTGAGAATCCCAGAGGCAGGGTTCTGCTCGTGAAAAGTACGAACCATGTGTGAGTCTGTCGCTCCCATGCAAAGGCCATTCACACGGACCTTGTGCTCCTTTAGCGCCTTGGACCACGGGATAGTGAAGCCATTAATACCCCACTTCGATGCGTCATATAGGTCCATGTCGGGACCACCCCCAGTGGGGCGCGGATCCTGTCCGCTGAAGGGACAGTTAGGGGTATCTTCATGCGAACGATGGTAGGGAGTTCCACAGGTAGCCACGTGGTCACTTGCAACATGCACAATATTTCCGCCACCACCAGCAATCATGTGAGGGATTACAGCCCGCCCAAACAGGTAAACCCCTTTTAGATTCGTATTCACAACTAAATCGTAGTCGTCGAGAGCCTTCTCCAGACTGTCCGTGGCGGTACTGGCCCGCCACACCCCTGCGTTGCTCACAAGCACATCCACTCCGCCGAAGCGCTGAACATGTTGGTCGACTACCTTCCTTACATCTTCCGCTACCCCCACGTCAGCCACGAACCCCTGCGCTTCCACACCTACCTCCTCCAACGCCGACACGACATCGTGTACCTCCTCTCGTATATCGCAGATGGTCACATTCGCGCCTTGGCCAGCGAGTGCCCTAGCGAATGCGGTTCCCAATCCCAATGCCGACCCAGTAACAATTGCCGATTGTCCATCCAAAAGGCCAGTCATGCTCCCCCCCTTTCGCACGGCTGTACGATGGACGCATGATAGCCAAGCGCCAGACATTCCGGACAAGTACACAAAAACTCCCGCCCATTAGGTGGAGGTTGTAAGTGATGCGCTACTTCCCTTGGAGCTTGCCGAATGCCCTTACTCGGGTCTTTGAACCGCATCTTGTGATCCGACGCAGCCTGCCTGTGGCTGCACCACCCGCAGCCGTCTGGGAAGCGCTTATCGATCTTCCTCGCTGGCCGGTCCGAGATGAGTTCATCCGCTGGGTCCGACCCATAGGAGACCCACCACCTTCCGACGGCAAGTGGTGGGTGGTGGGTCGGCGCTACCGCGAGCAGGTACGGCGCGGTCCCTTCCTACCAGTATTCAAGCTCACTGTGGTCCAGGTTGAAGAGGGACACCGGGTAGCCTGGAGTGCACGCTATCTCTGGGTCGACGCCATCCACGCCTGGGAGGTCCAGCCGGCTGACAAAGGAGCCATTCTTATCAGCGAAGAGACCTTCCGTGGACCAGGCCTCTTCATAGCGATAGCCCGTCTTGTGTTCCGTGCTTTCAACGTCGAACGAATGACAGACCAGCAACTCGCCTTCATAGCTGGCGACGCGCTCAATCCTCCAACTCGCTAACGGCCGAAGTGGTACACAGGGTCGCCACGGTCTCGACGGCCATACTGCGTTCCCTGTGCCACACCACCGCCTCCATTAACGACCGGGTCATCACGCATCCAATCAATTACAACCTTCCGCCGAGCGATTCGCCACTCCCCATTGCGGCGCTCGAAAAGGTCCACATAGCGAAGGCCCGCCACACTGTCATGTGCTTGGGTCTCGGGGTCCCCCGCTATACGATGCCATGCCTGGCAGTAGGTCTCCGAGTGGGCTCGGTCCCCATCTAGTTCGACATGAATATTCCCAAGAAAGTGCTGGGTCGATTGAAAGCGAGGCAACACCTCTTTTAAGTACTCAATGAACCCCTCTATATCGCCCTTGTAACCACCATGGTCGTCATACGCATCAGAGTGGTAGACCGTTCGCAACAAGTCCATGTCAAAGCGATCGATTGCACGTGCATACCGCGTAAGCACGTGCCTTATGGCCCGCTCATCAGCAGCTTCCTGCATCCCCACTTGCAAGCTCATCTTGTTGTTGATTCTCACCCCTTGCCTCGCCCCCAACAACCCCAAGAAACACTCCGTCCGTAGTACGCTCGCTGGATGGTTAAGGACCCCTACGCCTTTGACGCTCCTTTCTACGACACCATCCACGGGGACGCAGGCGAGGATTTAAACTTTTGGATTCCGTTCGCCACAGAGCAAGGAGGGCCCCTCCTTGAAGTAGGTACCGGAACAGGACGCATCGCAATCCCACTTGCTCGGGCTGGCCATTCCATCATCGGCCTCGATCCTTCCCCTGCGATGCTTAGCGCCGCCCGAGAACGGGCAGCCACAGAAAGTCTCAAGATCAAATTCCTGGCTGGGCGGCTACCAGATGTCGTACTCCCATCGGAATCCTTCCCTACCATCATCATGCCAAACGACGTCCTCCTTGCTTGCACTACTCCAAGCGAGCAAATCTCCATCCTGCAAGCTGCCGCCTTTGCCCTAGAACCTCAAGGACGGCTCGCCATAGATGTAGCTGGGCCGGGCCACTGGCTCGAACCCAAATTCAACGGCGAGCCTTTCCTCGCCTTCTCCGGTTCCTTTGATGGCAAACTCCTAAATGTCTGGCACACACATCACGACGATCTCGTTTCCCAAGTTCGCCGGTTACGTATCCGCTACGAGCTTGACGAGAAACACGGCCCAGCAAGCCTGGTCGAAACCGAGCACTTGATGCGCTATGTGAAACATGCCGAGCTTGCCTCCATGCTCAAGTCGGCTGGGCTCCGCATTCTCGACAGCTGGGGCAACTACTCGCTAGGAGCATTGACGGATACCAGCGAGCGGCTGATTGTTACCGCCGAACCCACCGAAAGGAGCAGCTAGATCGGACGTTCTTTGGCTCTATGAGACTGCGGACTGGGGGTGTTGTCTCGCAGAAGCAAACGAACGACCGAACGTAGCAAACCGGCATGAACCGAGCGCCACTAGGCCAAGAGTTTCCAAGAATCGCCGTTGATGCAATGGGTGGCGACCACGGCCCAGCCGAGGTTGTTAGGGGTTCTCTACTAGCTGCCCGCAGACTAGATGTTGAAATCTTCCTCGTCGGTCGCGAGCATGAAGTATCGGCCGAGATCGAAGACCCTCCTGCAAACCTCCATGTTATCCATGCTCCGGACGTCATCTCCATGCACGACACGATCGATGCAGTAAAAGCAAAACCGGAATCCTCCATTAACGTTGGAATGCAGCTCGTAAAAGAGGGCAAGGCAGACGCTTTTGTCACAACCGGCAACACTGGAGCAACCCTGACCGCTGGACTCCTTCGCCTGGGACGAATATCTGGCATTGCCCGCCCTGCCCTTGGCATTGTCGTATCCGCCGGCCAGGGTCCTACGATGATTCTCGATGTAGGAGCTAACGCTGACTCTCGCCCAGCCCACCTCATCCAATACGCACATATGGGCTCTGCCGTAATGGAATTCTTGCATGGAATCGAATCCCCTCGCATCGGGTTGGTCTCCATCGGCGAAGAGGACTCCAAGGGCAGTCAGCTGGTAATCGAGGTAAACCAAGCTCTCCATGCTAGCGACCTCAACTTCGTGGGGAATATCGAAGCTGGCCAGATTCCCCAATATGCGGCCGATGTCGCCGTAATGGATGGATTCACCGGCAACATCTTCATCAAAACCGTGGAGGGAGTAGCAGAACTCGTCTTCAATGAGCTCCGGCAGGCTGTGAAACAAACACCCTGGAATTTGTTGGCTGGCATGGTCTTGCGGCCTGAGTTGCTCAAGGCCCAGCGTCGCCTCGACTATGCTGAATACGGCGGTGCCCAACTTCTCGGAGTCGATGGTGTCGTCTTCATCGCCCACGGCCGCTCAGATGCACGTGCAATTCTCGGAGGAATTCGCGCTGCTGGAGAGGCTGTCCGCAAGGGGGTTCTAGCTCAGATGCACGAAATTGCAAATCGTGTCCCCGCCCGAGGCTTGATCGAAAACAGCACCGTTCAAAATGACAGTAACGACGAGGACTTGAGTTGATGAAGACAAGTTTTTTTGAAGCTGATGAGTTTACGGGCAGCAAGGGCCAGCACTATGCCACCATCGAATCCGACTACCGATGGGAGAAGGGCGACGAGGTCTGGCTCGAGACCAGCGAGGATCGCTTCAAACTACGTATCACCTGGGTAGTAGTGAACGTTGCCGAGGATGGCACTGTCACACGAGAGTTACTCGGCCTACGTCTCTAAATCAACTGACAGAGCCATCCTCCAAAGATTGGCGCATGTGTTCACGTACAACCACCAGGGCCCTCTCGATTTCTTCCCCAACCCAGCCATCTCCCTCCGCTGCTAAACGCCTCTCCAGCATCTCAATCATTTCTCCGCCTCCACCATGCCGTCTTGCTATCTCACCCAGGCCCCAGGCAGCGTGCCCCCGCACCAGCGCCGCACCATCCCCCAATGCTCCCTTTAGTGCCTCCACATCGTCGAGATTACCTACATTCCCCAATGCCACACAGACATTCCGCAGAAAACCATCACGAGTAGCCCGCTGCACAGCTCGTCCGCGATAACGCTCCCTAAACGCAACATCATCCATTTCCAACAATTCGGCTAGCGGCGGAAAAGCATCTTCGGCTGTGGAAGGGACAAAATCACTGTGACTACCTGCGTTTCCAGATCCCACCGGACACGAGTCAAGACAATCATCGCAACCAAAAATCCAGTCACCAAACTTTGAACGCAAAGAGCGAGGAATCGCCTTACGGTTCTCGATTGTGTGGTAGCTGATGCAGAGCCTTGAATCCAGCACACCCCCATCTGGGGCAATTGCACCTGTGGGGCACGCCACAACGCACCGCTCGCAAGTCCCACAGGACTTTCGCAGCGGGGCATCAGGCCGGATTGACAGGGTCGTTGCAACTGCCCCAAGTAACACCCAGGGACCAAATCCAGGCGCTAGCAACATCGTTGACTTTCCTAGCCACCCAAGCCCTGCGCGTGCGGCCAGTGGCCGTTCAAGTAACGGACCATAGTCGACCGTTGCCCGAGCCTCCCCGCCTAACTCCTCCCTAATGGCCTTAGTTAGTCGCCGGAGCATGGACTCAAACACACGATGGTAGTCACGACCCCGGGCATACCGAGCAACACGACCACGGGTTCGGTCCCCCTGCTGCACCGGATCGGGGGCATGTCCAGCAATAGCCAACAGAACAACCGTCTTTGTATCAGCCAAGAATTTTTGAGGGTCAGTCGCTCGCTCAATCCAGTCTTCTGTCATCCAACCAAGGTCGGCCAGGCGCCCGTCCGCATGAGCCTCCAATGTTGCAGCCCGAGCCTCTCCTAGTATCTCCGGGCCAGCAAACCTGACCAGATCAAAGCCGACATCTCTGGCAAGCTCATTTACCCGCTGCCGCGTGTTCATGCCCTTAGCAAAGCGCAGCTAGCCTTCCACCACAACCCTAGTGTTCCGAACACCCTTGACGATAACGATTGCCCGTTGTTCACTAAGAGAGAACATCCGTTCGCGAGGCGAGGCATGAGCGAACTTTCCACAAAGCAAAGCCAGATCATCGAATTTATCCGCGACTTCATCGACGAAAAAGACTATCCACCCTCCATCCGAGATATCCAGTTCGGGTGCGGGATAAGTAGTACCTCTGTTGTCGATTACAACCTTCGCAGGCTTGAAGAGAAGGGTCTTCTGCGGCGAGACCGTGAGGTTTCACGTGGTATCGAACTGCTTGAAGGAAGACGAAGGCGCGGAACCGTTGACATCCCAGTACTTGGCTCCATAGCAGCCGGCCAGCCAATTCCAGTACCTACCAGCGACCGTTGGGCAAGCGACGTCGAAGATACCGTCACTGTCACCGAAGAAATGGTGCGCGGCCATGAAAACGTTTTTGCCCTTCGCGTAAAAGGTACTTCCATGATCGAAGACCTCATTGATGACGGGGACATAGTCTTCCTAGAGCCTGCTACCACCGCTGCCGACGGCGAGAAGGTGGCCGTCTGGCTACAGGATCGAGGCGAGGTTACTCTCAAGCGCCTCTACCGAGAAAAGGATCGCATACGCCTCCAGCCTGCCAATTCTTCTATGCCCCCGATCTATGCAGACCCTGATAACGTAAGCATTCAGGGTCGGTTCATCTCCTCTATCCGCCCCATCGGCTAGGCTCGAAGACCCTCCCGCCCATTCTTTCTGAGCGAGATGTCTCCGACCAGGAATTGCTCTGGACAAGCATCAGCTGATTACCCAATCAGGATGCGCGGCGGTGGCCCTCCCCTGAGGCAAATGCCACCAAGCGCGTCACTGCCACTTCCAACGCAAACTCGTCCCGAACCTCACCTAGCTTTATTGAGCGGTCTGCCACCACCAATACCTCGTACGCCCCTTTCACACCCTCCTGCCCCAACCCTTGCGCACGCCTGATAGCAGCATCTCGCAGTCGCGGCCAGGGACGGCGAATTGCCTTCCCAATCCCTTCGGGGCTCTCCCCGTCCTCCATTAAATTAAGCACGGTAACCAAAGGCCGGTAGGCTGCACCAAGCTGTCCTAGCAAGCTATTCACACTCTCCCCTCTGGAAAGCAGGAAACGCATCGCCTGAAGTGCCTTCGTCATATCCCCATCCAAAACTCCGTCGACAAACTCCCAAATTGTTGCTTCTCGTTCGCCTCCGCAAAGCAAATCAATATCGTCAACCGTTGCCTGCCGCCCCATCGTATATAGCGCAAGTTTCTCCAGTTCTTGAGCCAGCTCTAGCGTATTTGGATGCAGGGCCGCCAAAAGTTGAGCAGGGTCATCTTCGCGAGGCCGACGCCACTCCTCTTCCTCTGGTAACACCCGAACTGAACGCCCTCTCTGAAAATTTACTCCCTGAAGCTGTGCCTCCTCCCGCACGAACTTCACCAACTCACCCCGTTTTAGTTCGGGGAAGTGCTCCACCTCCAAGCCGCCTATCTCATCCAAGCGCCGCAGAAAAGGATTTCGACCTGCGTTTAAGTTGGCCTCAACGAACACCAATGTCGTCGTCTCCGGAATACCTACTGCCAAGGCCTCAAAAAGGGAGTTGAAGGAATCGATACGAGCTCCCCGAGTCCCGCCCTTTCCACCACCCCCATCAAATCGCCCCAGCAATCCCTCGACAATCACAATCCTTTGCGAAGAAAGAAAAGGTGCCGTAAGAGAGGGGCCAAGTATTTCCTCTGGCTTTACGACCCGCCCATCCAGAAGCACTACATCAGCCGCTTCAACCCCATCCCCAGCAGCCCGAATCCCCTCCAAGCGCCGCCGCAGTCGCAATTCGTCTTGGCCATGCAGAACGATAATCACCAGCGCCCCACCTTGTGATGATAACCCTAGCCCACCACTCCTTGACTGCCTTACCCGTACAATTCCGGCCGGCGCCCCAGCCAGCCCGGCGGCGCGCGGAGGTAGAGATGGAAGCCAAGGCAGCTGTACTGCGTGGGTCAGGGACACCACTCGAAGTAGAGACAGTTACCGTAGACGAACCTGGCCAGGGTCAGGTTCGGGTCAAGCTGAGCGCATGCGGCCTCTGCCACACAGATCTATCAGTTCTACAATCCGTGTTACCGCAGACCAGCCCCCTAGTCCTCGGACACGAGGGAGCCGGAATCGTGGAGTCCACCGGCCCGGGTGTCACCTCAGTAGCCCCTGGGGATCACGTCATCCTGACTACAACCGCCTTCTGCGGGCGCTGCTTCCAGTGCGTTGAGGGAATGTTTGCCCAGTGCGAGCGCATGCCCTTAGCCCTGGGTGGAAACTTCCCTTTCCACCTGGACGACATGGACCTCATGCCCTTCGCTTCTATTGGCGGCCTCTGCGAGTACACCGTCGTTGCTGAAAATACTGCCATCAAAATCGACGATGACATCCCCCTAGTCAGTGCCTCCCTACTAGGTTGTGGTGTAATCACAGGAGTCGGGGCAGCAATCAATACGGCCGAGGTGCGGCCCGGTGGGAGCTGCGCAATCTGGGGCTGCGGCGGTGTCGGACTTAGCGTCCTTCAGGGCTGCCGCATCGCTGGCGCCTCCACACTGATTTCAATCGACACGAACCCTGCCAAGCTCGAGTTTGCAAAAAAACTCGGCGCCACACACGTCATCGATGCCTCAGTCGAAAACCCCGTAGAGCAAGTCCTAGCTCTAACCGGTGGGCGCGGCGCCGACTATACCTTCGAAGCAATCGGCATCGGCGAAGCCATGGAGCAGGCTTATACAGCCGCTCGGCGGGGTGGTACTGCCACAATCGTGGGAGTAGGGCGTTTCGATGACTCCTTCTCCCTCTCAGCGGGTCTGTTTGCTATGACCGAGAAGACACTCAAGGGTTCGTTCTGCGGAAAAGGCGCCAGCGTGCGCGACTTCCCACGAATGCTTGACTGGTACCGCGCAGGCAAACTCGACCTCGACTCACTAGTTACCACCACCTATCCGATTGAAGACGTAGCCCAAGCCTATGAAGACATGACTGCCGGAAAGAATGCCCGCGGGGTCGTGGTCTTCTAAGTAGCAAGCAATGCACTCAGTCCTGGCTGAGTGCATTTTCCTCGATCCACCCATCTACTCGCCTCCATTGGGAAAGTAGCCAGGTGGTCCGGCCAGCAATGTCCGCTGGAACCTCAGCTCTGGCAATCCGCCAGAAGGCAATGCGCACTTCGCGGCGCAATATCCCCCCTGCCATCAACGAACGGTAGCTGCCGCCTTCCAACCCTGTGTGAGCACAGAACACAACATCCGCTTCGGGAGCACGTTCAAGTAAAGCAAGCGCGCCCCCCAACTGCGGAGGAAGCACGTGCCGAAGACCCTCTGCCAGCTGCGCTTCTTCCTCGTTCCCACTTCGACGCATACGGGCCACCGCCCGTGCTAGACGCATGGGGGTAAAAAGCGCCCCCTCCGGAAAGACCAATACGCCCTCACGGGGTTCGAGATCGACTCCCAATGCTGAGACCTTAGCTATCTGCCGCGAGCCCTCACGAGAGCCGACTGTCAGAAAGGTACTCCTCAATCGATGGCCTACAATGTCGATGCAAGGGTCACGTACCAGCCACGAGTTCATCACCCACCGCAACCACAGCCCGTGCTTCCCTTCCAGGAAAACAAGGGGCAAAAGGTTGTCTACGGGAGAAACATGCCGACAGAAGACGATGACTGGCCCCTTAGCTGCCTCCTGGTCGCCCTCCACCAAGACACGCATCTCGAAAAGTCGCACGATGCTCCAGAACACCCAGCGCGCCCAAACTCGAGCGAACCAGTGATGCAAGGCTAACCGTCGCCTTTCACTTCCCAGGCCCATCAGCCAGAGTGGCAAGAAAAGGATGAGCCCGAAAGTCTCCACAGCTAGATATGCCCAAGTCGCCATTAGGCAGCGCACCAAAATTGTTCCGCGCCGCCTAGCAAGATCACCAATTAGGGCCACGAGCAAGAACATCGGCGCAGCCGCGATGTTGATCAGGAACGACGCAAGGTAGATTGGAACGGTTACCGTTCGTCGGGCGTAGCGCAACGCTAGCCTTTCACGCCCAATGTCCCGCTGGCGTGAAAGACGAGTGATTAGAGACGGTGGCTTTGGAGGAATGGGCGTCGCATTGCTCACTAACCGTACCTTAGCGAACACTGCCACTTTGTGCTTTCCGCGATGACCCTCCGCCTGCTGTCGGGTAGAGTCACGCCGATCAATCACATTTAGGGAGGCGAGCGTGTCGTTTTCCGATGAAGTACGCAGTCGGCTACTGCAACCCAGCGACTCGGGCAATGAAGAACCCGTCCGACTACCTACCCGCCGCTTCGTCGACCGCTCTTTCTACGAGGCAGAGCGCGCTGAAGTTTTTGGGAGGACCTGGCTCTTTACCGGTCGCGTAGATGAGATCGCCCGGCCCGGCCTCTATATGACCTGGGAGAAGACCACCGTACCACTCCTCCTCGTCCATGCCGTTGATGACGTCATTCGCTGCTTTTACAACAGTTGCCGTCACCGGGGTGCGCCCGTGGTCCGCGTACCGCGCGGTCGCAACCGAGCCCTCCGCTGCCAATACCATAGTTGGACCTACGACACCTCAGGAAAGCTTGTGTCCGTTCCCGACGAGCGCGACTTTGTAGACCTACATCGGGAGGAGCGCAGTCTTGTTCCAGTTGCCTGCTCCTTAGCTGGTGGTGCGATCTTCGTGAACGAAAACCCCCAAGAAGACCTCGGGAGTTGGCTTGGCCCCACTGTTGGGGAGATGAGCTCTGTGAGCAGTGAGAGTCTTCGTACCCTCGACCAGCGCTCCATAACCATCCCTGCAAACTGGAAACGAGTCTTGGGTAACCTTTTGGCGGCCCCTTTAACCCCCCCACGACCCGGCCTCAAAACCATGGGAACAACCCGCTCCGATATCCAGGCACTCGAAGGCGGGCACATCCGCATCATCACACCCTTCGACGAAGAAACCGCCGTAGCTCTCGGCCTGGAGAACCCCTTCAATTGGACCAGCCTCAACGACGAAGGCCTACCTTCCCTTCCCAACCTCGACCCTATTTTTTGCTCCACCGCTACTACCTACGTACTTTCCCCCAACCTGCTTGTCTCCTTTACACCTAGCGGTGTTCTCAGTTTCACTGCTTGGCCTTTAGACGAGGAGACAACCCTTCTAGACGCTACCTGGTACGCCCCCGACTGGGGCGAAGAAGACTCTCCTGCCAACCTTCCTGCCTGGTCCCAACGTCTCGAGTGGACGCAGGCTCAGCTCGACGGCATTGCGACAACGCTAGAAAGTGCCCAAAACGAAATGAAAGAGCCGGCACGCCAAGGGCTCTCATTACATTACGAATCGGAGGCTTTTCGCCTCTGGAATGAGTCACTAGATGCACGCCTATCTGAGGTTGTGCCAGCGGATACGCTTACAGGGGCTGCACCGGGCGAGATCCGTAGTCCGCTTAAAAGTTAGACACAGCCCGAGGGGTTACCTAAGCGCCTAGCCCTTTACAACAGCCGCATCTATCCGAGCTATCAGCTCTTTATCCAGTGGCCCTTTGGCCTCTGCCTCCAGGCAATCTGACAGCTCGGCACGGTTCTTCACTCCCAGAATCACAGTTGCAATACCGTCCATGGAGAGGGCATAGCGATGAGCGAGGGATGCTGTCGATTCCCCTAATTCACGCGCCAGTTCACGGACCGCTTTTGCTCGTCGGAAATCCGCCGATTCTGGATCAATCTCTGGAAGGTCTCGATCAATTGCGTCCGTTAGCGCTCCAGCTTGAACAGCGCGAATCCCCATCACCCCTACTCCTCGCTCCACAGCTTCCGCGATAATCTCGCGGGGCCTAGGGGGTTCGTCGTAGGCTTTCATTCCTCCTGGAGAATCGAGCAGGTTCGACACACACTGGATTGCTGCCGGCACGGGCTTTTCCGCCAGCGTTGCTAACAAGGCACTGGGAACGCCCACTCCACTCAAGCCCCAGGCCCCAATAGTGCCGTCCGCCACCATTTCCTCAAACGCAGGTCTAACTGCCTCCACGAAGAGGTTACGAGGTGTTCCCCTCCCCTCGAACCCATCTGGCACTATCATGCCGTGCAGGAAAAAGAGATCTACTTGCTCCAGCCGGAGGCGATCAAGACTCGCAGCCAAGGCCTCCCGTAGTGCTCCTGCCACCTCTCCTGCGGACACATTGCCAAGGTGGTGCTTGGTCGAAATGCGAACACCTTCCGGCAAACGCCCTCCAAATGCCTCCCCCACAACACGCTCAGCCTCCCCATTTCCGTAGCCTGGGGCCACATCGAGAAAGGTAATTCCACCATCAACTGAGGCTCGCACGGTTTCTATTGCTTCTTCCCTGGTTGTCGCTCCCCAAACGCCTCCAGTACCCCCGCCTCCTAGCGTTAAAGCACTAACCGGCCCAAGCCTTCCGAGGTTTCTCGTTTCCATGTGCGGGAGTCTAACAATCAGTTGACGGGCTCGCCGCCTTCCCAATGCCCATCCTTTGTAGTCCCGAGAGCAAGCGCTCCGCCGTCCCTTCCGGCGGGTCAGCACGGTAAGTCATGAGCGCAACGGCATCGACAAGCTCTTCTCCCGCCAGGATCGCAAGAGTCTCCTCAAAAGCGCGCCACGCCTCCTCCTCTCCCATCTGAATACGTCTTCGTAAGGCCTCCGGTGCCGGGATCCGGAGCCGTTCACTGATAGCATCCAGGGATTCTGAAGTCAGCAGTGGCATCGCCATCGCTACCACATGCGCATCTGGTCGAACGGCCTTCACAAAACTGGCAGCCCGAAGTAGTGGGGCAACCTCAAATACCGGTTGGGTCCAAACGCTACCTGCTCCCGCACGCAGCTTGGCCGCTAGTAGGCGATCGGTGGACTCGTTCGCACGGTACTGGTCGAGCGCTGCCCCTATTGCCATCTCGGGAGCCTGTTCCCGAATAACACCGATCGCCTCAACAACTGCTATCCCTCCCGACTCTTGAACTTGGTCCCCCCTGAGACAGAGCACATGTCTAAGACCACCATTTTGAGCCTGCGTTACGTCCGCAGCGATATCTTTACCAGAACGTCCACGGGTCGTGAGATGCCAAATCGGCTCCAAGCCTTCGCGTCGGAGCTCCAAGGCTGCTTCCAAACTGGACTGCCTATCAGGCCGCTGGATGACATTCACTGTTAACGTGCGGGAATCTAGTAGTCGTGCGCGCCGAAGCAGCACTGCCTTCTTGGGAATACGGGGCGGAGTGATCTCTAGCGAGACAGGAAATGCTCCACTTTCCATTGCTTCACGGAAGGACATTAGCCCAGCCTGTCCCGAAGCCGCGTACGAGTCCAGTGACATTAACTCTTATGCCCTTGGACGCTCTTGCCCAGAATCACTGAACGCGCTTCAGCAACCGCATACAGCGATCCCGTGACACAAATCAGATCGGCCTCTGTCGCCTGACGCCGTGCCTCCTCAATGCCCTCGGCAACACTCCCCGCCTGCTCTACCTGAGGCATCATCGAAGCCAGCTCAAAAGCCATCTCAGCGGGATCTAGCGCACGCTGAGATGTAAGTCCGCAGCACCACACACCGCTACTCAATCCAGCGAGCTTGTAGCCCATACCTGGGAGATCCTTGCCACCCATTACCCCTAAAACGAAAAAGCAACGGCGCCACTCTAGATATTCCCGCAGGCCCTCTACCAAAATTGCTGCGGCGGCAGGATTGTGCGCACCATCTGCAACAAGTAGCGGATCCTGGCCCATCACCTCAAGTCGTCCGGCGATACGTGTCCTAGCAATACCCCCAGTGATCGCTTCGTCGTCGATATTCGCCCCACAGTCACGAAGCTCATGCGCCACAGCTACAGCGGTCGCTGCGTTACCCACTTGGTGAGCACCCAACATCGGCGTGCGAAACTCCCGTGTACCCCCTAATCCATGCATTAAGAACGACTGCCCAAACACGTACCTTTCCAGCACCTCTGTACTCCACTCTTCCTCTACCAGCCTTAGTTCCGCCCCTACCTCCCGGCAACGCTCCCGTACAACCTGGGTTACGGCGGGATCTGGCTGGGGGGCGAGGACACAGGTTGAATTCCGCCCGATGATGCCGGCCTTATCTCGAGCAATCTCGACCGTCGTGTCGCCCAAAATGGCTGTGTGATCCAACCCAATCGGCATGATCACCACAATTTCAGCGCCGTCATAAACATTTGTTGCATCAAACGACCCGCCCAGGCCCACCTCAACCACCTGCCACCCGCTATCACCCAAAGCGTCTCGGGTTACCCAATGGAAGAGGGCCGTGAGCACCCCAAAAGTACTCACTGTGCCACCAGCTGACTCTTGCTCCGCCTCTACTGCAGGACGGATAGCACTCAATCCCTCAGCAACATCTACCGGTTCCCCGTCAATTCGAATGCGCTCAGCATAAGAATGGAGGTGTGGGCTCGTGAAAAGAGCCGTCCGTTCTCCAGCTGCCCGAAGTATTCCTTCGATCATCGCAGAGACGCTGCCTTTGCCGTTTGTACCCGTCACATGAACAGTTTTGCGGCCTCGCTGAGGGTCTCCTAGTCGACGAAGCAATGATCGCATCGAGGCAAGATTCATCGGCGGACTTGCAGAGGCCCCGGAGTCGCGCTCCATGTCTACAAACGACTCAAGGAACCTAATGGCATCTCGCTGGTTCATGTGGGTCATTGTAGGTTCGATGTGCGATGCTGGTCTGGTCGTGACCAATTATTCATTTGGACCCCGCTTCCAAGACGCCATCTCCCTAATCGATGAGGCCAACGCCGCCGATCCCGTAACTATTGAGGTTGACGGCCAGCCTTTACCTAAGGAGCTCACCCACGCGCGCATGCTTATGGAGTGGATGGGCCGTCTACTTCCAGAACCTACTGAACCCCTACTACTTGCCGCCCGCGCCCACCACATTCGCCGATGGGAGTCTCCCCGTGACAGTTTCCCAGAGGGTCGGCGGGGATACCTCCGCTGGCGCCGTGATCTTCAGATGCGCCACGCACGCTACGCCCGGGAGATCTTGGAAAAGGCTGGATACGAAGAGGAGGCAATCAAACGTGTCGAGCAAATCATCCGTAAAGAAACCTCCAAGAATGACCCCGAAGGCCAAGCTTTTGAAGACGGTCTCACTCTGGTGTTTCTCGAAACACAGCTCCATGACCTTGTACTCCGTACCAACAACGACACCATGGTCGATGTTATTCGCAAGACCTGGCAAAAGATCAGCCCAGCCGCTCGTGAGTTAGCCCTAGCTTCCGACATCTCTCCAGCAGATCGGTCTCTTATCGAGCAAGCTCTGGCCTAACGCCCAACGAGACCACCTACCAACTCCTACAATTGATGAGATGTCTGCCGAAAACGACTTCGCTCACAAACTGATGGAGACCCAGCCCGACCGCTTCACATCTGTAATCTCCGAGGCCCCTTCTGACATCAGGCTTTCGGCCATTTCTACTGCCCTCCAGATTGCCACCCTCGTGCGAGCGACACGGGCTAGCTACATCCTTCTTGTTGAGGACACACCCATCCCAGAACAGTTCGCCACTAGCCTGGCTACTTATCTCGCCCTTCACATATCTGGCGCCCTCGGCCACACGGGCCGGTTAGAAGTCGTGGAACAAAATCCAAAAGTTGCCACTGCTATACAAAAAGCGGCCAAACAGCAGGCTCTCTCCGAACACGTACACGTCCACTCTGGAAATCTCTCATCCGTGATCCATGGGCTTAATGGACCGTATGACCTCGCCATTTTAAGCGGGGGGTGGAGCCAATACGAACACATGCAAGAGGACATCACGCGACTCCTCCGTGTCGGCGGTTCACTCACCGTCATCAACACTACCGCCCTTGCAGAGGCCTCAGAGGACAGCGAGGCTAATGCCCTCCGTCGGTTCCTTGTCCTCCTTGCTGCCGATGAGCGCTACCTGCTCAGCACCGGGCTCAACTTCGCCGGCGTTATTGCCGCTCGAATACATTAAAGCCCCATGACTGAACCATCCCGCCGCCGCATCACCATCCCTACCGAGCGCGAAGAGTCATCCCAACGCCGGGGCTGCCTCCGCATCGCAGCCATTCTTGGAATCATCGTGGGGCTCCCAGCCGGCATCCTCGGTGTCCCTGCTGCCCTCAACTTCTTCTTCGACGAAGCCACTGTGACCACAGGGGGAACGTACAGCGACAGTGAACATGTAATCACTATCGCCCATATCTCCAGCAACGAGTCCGTTGACCACGACAAAGTGTTGCGCAGCATCGAAATCCTCCTCAATGTTGAAGCGAAGGAGGTGCTGATCTTTGATAGCAACGGAGCAACGCTGGAACTTGCAAACGGAGAGCACATCCTGGCTAAGCCGAAAGATCTCGATCCTCCAAGACAGCTACGGAAGGGGGAGCGGTTCATTTTCTCTTTATCTTTCACCCTCTCTAAAGACCAGCAGTTCAATGCCCTCTTCCTTCACCTAGAAGATCCGGATGTTCGTTTTGAGCTCACCGAGTCCGAAGAATGACAGTGAATATCCAGACCCTCCCTCGCTACCTCCGCCCCGGTCTGGGGTTTGTCTTCATTGGCTATAACCCCTCTATCTACTCTGCCAAGGAGGGGCACTACTACGCCCGAGCCAGCAACGTTTTCTGGAAACAACTGAATGCAAGCGGCCTTCTCACCCAACCCGCTGGACCCGAGGATGATGCAACTCTCATGGATGAAGCAGGGATCGGCTTCATAGACCTTTGTCCTCGCCCCACCGTGCAGGCAAACGAACTTACTGACATGGAAATCGCTCAGGGTTCCAAGTACCTCCTCAGGAAACTCGAGGAACATCAACCGACATACGCCATCTTCAATGGACGAGGTGTCTACTCTCTCTTTGCCCAACATGCTCTCGGCCAACTTCCCACGAAGTCGAAGGGTCACCTCAACGGGATTCAGCCGGTTCGCATTGGCAATACCATTCCCTATGTAGTGCCCTCGTCCAGTGGCCTTGCTTGTCGCTGGCAACACGAGCGACTAGCCCTCCTTAAAAAGTTGGCTAAGTTGGTCAATCCCCCCTCTGCGCCCTTGCGCTCGTAGGATTAGATCATGCGCGCAGCTTCGCTGGAAAGCCCCAGATCCGCGGGCGATACACCTCTAACAATCACCTCCCAACCCGATCCCATCCCTGCAGCCGGAGAACTGCTGCTGAAGGTTTCAGCTTGCGCCGTTTGCCGCACAGATCTCCAGATCTGCGAAGGCGACCTCAAGGCAAGACTCCTCCCCATAATCCCCGGACACCAGGCTATCGGAATCGTCGAAGAGCTGGGTGAAGGGGTGGAGGATTGGCAAGTCGGCGAACACGCAGGAGTAGCCTGGCTTGCTGATGCCTGCGGAAACTGCTCTCGTTGTAATTCGGGCAATGAGAACCTTTGTGAGACTTCCCAATTCACAGGCTGGGACCGTGATGGCGGGTTTGCAGAATTCATGACTGTACGTGCGGATTTCGCTCATTCACTTCCCTCGACCCTCGACCCTATCGAGACGGCACCCCTACTTTGTGGCGGTATCATCGGCTACCGCGCCCTGCGCCTCTCCGGTATCTCGCACGGCGGACGGCTCGGGCTATACGGCTTCGGATCCTCAGCGCGGCTGACCCTGCAGATAGCAACCTATTGGGGTTGCGAAGTCTTCGTTGCCACCCGATCAAAGCGGGACCAGCAGCATGCCTTATCCCTTGGGGCTACATGGGCTGGCGGAACGGATGACCTCCCACCCGTGGCCCTTGATGCCGCCATTACCTTCGCTCCCGCCGGCGAGGTCGTTGTGGCAGCACTAAAGGCGGTCGACCGGGGAGGCACAGTCGCCATAAACGCCATCCACCTGGACCGCATTCCCGAGTTTTCCTACGAACACCTCTGGTGGGAACGCACTATCCGCAGTGTCGCCAATTTCACACGACAAGATTCCAAAGAGTTCCTCGCCCTCGCCACCAAGATCCCCATCCGTGCCGAAACCGAGGTTTACAATCTTGATGCTGCCAACCAGATCCTGACAGACCTAGCGGAGGGCAGAACAGTCGGCACCGCTGTAATTAAGATGAGCCAATAGCTATTCCCCACCTCGGCTAGACTCTTCGAGCACAACCGCAGGAGTAATTCGGTGACTTCAGACCAAGTCGTACAGATGATCGATTACAACAACAAGATCATCAAAGAATTCCGTGACAACAAGGGGAGGGTGACTGGCCAGTTCACAGGAGCACCCCTTCTACTGATCACCACGATCGGTTCCAAAACCGGTAAAACACGGACCACGCCGCTCGTTCACAGCACTGACGGCAATGACATCGTCATAATCGCCTCATACGCAGGCGGCCCCCGCCATCCTGCTTGGTTTCTCAACTTACGCAACAACCCTGAGGTCACAATCGAGCTCCCCACCGAGACCTTTACAACAACTGCCGTTATCACCGAGGGTGAGGAACGCCAGCGCCTTTTCGATCAGCAGTCGGCCCAAATGCCGCAGTTCAAGGAGTACCAGTCCAAGACAAGTCGTCAGATACCAGTCGTAGTCATTCGACGCCCCTAGATAGGCTCAGAGAAAGGAACCTGCCATGCCCGAACCCCGAGTCCTCACAGAGCTCGATGAGTGGCCCCGCCACCAAACGATCGATACCTTCAACTCCGTCCAAACTGCCAGCCCCGAGTGGAGTGATGGCTATTGGTTCTGCTTCGGCGACCCTGCCGGGGAGGTGAATCTGATAACTGCTATCCGCCTCTATCCCAACACCAACGTGATGGACGCCTATGCCATCGTTAGCGTCGACGATGGGAAGCAGTACAACCTGCGAGCCAGCCGCCGCCTCCGCCCTCGCATCGATGAGCTGCGAGTTGGCCCCTTCTGGCAGGAAATCATCCGCGGGATGCGCACCCTCCGCCTCGGATGTGACGAAAATGCCCATGGCATTGAGTTTGACATCCTCTGGGAGAGCAAGGCCCCAGCCTACGACGAGGCTCCGGGCAGCAGCTTCAGGGTCGACGGGCGGCTCGTCGCAGAGCGCTCCAACTACATCCAGTCCGCGGACATCGCTGGTTGGATCAAGATCAACGGCCGTGAATGGAAATTCGACTTCGGGGATGGTTGGGCAGGAACGCGAGACCATTCATGGGGGATGGGCGCAGGTACCGGAACCGGCGGCAAGCCGAACCCTTACGTTGCTCCACCACTAAATCCGCCCGCCCCAGGCAGCTTCCGCGCCGACGGCATGCGCCACTGGGCAGTGGTCAATATGCCTGATCGTTGCTTGTACTACGCCTTTCGCCTGGGCGAAGACGGACGCTATACGGCCTCTGGAACAGGCAGGCAGGCCCAGCCAGGCATTCACTCATGGGTGGAGTACGGCTATGAGTCAGATAAGAAGAGCTTTTCCTATACAGACGTCTCAATTGAGGACCACGAGTGGGAAGAAGGCCTGCCTCGCTTTAAGCGAGGGAAACTCAACCTCACCCGCCCTGATGGCGGAATCGATCGCTTTCAGTTAGAGGTCGTAAGCGAGCCCGTGTATATGCGCGCGGGCGGCTATGCCGACGGTTGGAATGACCGGCTGGGGAGGGGTGTCTACCGAGGAGAGCTTCTTGTCGAGGGCGAGGTTTGGGATATCTCCCACCCCGTAAAGGTTTTTGATATGGATGGAAACGAGATTCCCCAAATGAGTGGTGGTGGGTCTTATGCGGAACTTTCTACCGTCTATACGAACCTCGACGATCCAAGCGATACCGGCGTTGGCATCCTGGAATGCGTGATCATGACCGAGTTCGAAGGCGTCAAGGGCCCATAGACTTATTGGCCCAAAACGAGGCGCCTCCTGCATTTATTGGGCAAGGTCCCCCTTGCTTAATTAACGGTTATCTAGACCTCATGGTCCTCCCTGCCCAACGCCTCCGCCAGGAGCTCAGCCACGTGCCGCGGTTCACGAGACGTAAAGTGTCCAATTTGCTGCCGACAAGACACTCCCGTTACCGCTACCTCAGTCTCTTCTGAAGCGCCCTCCACGGCAGGAAAGAGACGATAGGCGCCCATCTTTCGGGATACATCGTAGTGCTCCTTTTCGAAGCCAAACGATCCCGCCATCCCGCAACAGCCGGAATCCACCAGTGCAGGGGCGTAACCGGCAATTTCCAGCGCTTTCAGCGTTACCTGTGCTCCTGCAAGCGACTTCTGATGACAGTGGACATGCACAAGCACATCACTCCTTTCACCAACACCAAACGTTGTCCGCGCCCCTTCATCCTCATCCACCAACTGGACAAGCAATTCATCAAGAAGAACGACCTGTCCCGCAATCATCTCAACCCTATCCCGAGGCAGCAGGTCGCAATACTCGTCCCGGAGAGTAAGCAAGCAGGAAGGCTCTGTCCCCACGATAGGGACCCCTTGCTCGGCAAACGGCTCTAGGAGCGCAATGTTCTCCTCTGCCCATCCTCGAGCCAGATCTAACTGCCCCTTCGAGATTGCAGGTCGGCCACAGCAACGCAATTTCGACATTACTGTGACTCTGTACCCCAAAGCCTCCATCACTTTCACTGCCGCCTGACCTACTTCCGGATGAAAGTACTCCGTAAACGTATCCACCAAATAGACGGCCTCCCCACGAGGAGCTGGACCTAAGTTTTTACCTCGGTCCGCCCACCAATATTCGAACCGCTGAGAAGCGAACATCGGCAGGGGTCGGCGAGAGGCAATACCAGCTATCTGCTCCAATAACCTTCGAGCTAACCCAAGCCTCGCCAAGGTATTAACAAAGGGAGAAAACCGGCTTGCCAGAGCACTCAGTCGGTGGATACGCGCGAAGGCACGGTCGCGCAACGGCGCGCCGTGCATCGCACTAACCTGCGCCTGCACTTCGTATTTAAGTTTGGCAAGGTCCACCCCCGAAGGACACTCAGTCTTACAAGCCTTGCACTCAACACACAGATCGAGGGCCTCGCGCATGCGCTCGCCCGTTACATCCTCCACCGGTAACACCCCATTAAGTGCTTGCCGCAACAAATTAGCCCGCCCCCTAGTTGAGTGCTCTTCATCCCTAGTCACCATGAAGGAAGGACACATTCCTCCATCAAGCTTTCGGCAAGCACCTTGGCCATTGCACTGCTCCGCCGCCGCTGCCAGGCCACCTTCGAATCCAAAATCAAATTTAGTATTTACCTCCGCATTCACAGTTGAGGGACTCAATCGCAAGTTGTCGGAGAACGGAGGGGTCTCCACAATCTTTCCAGGATTGAGCAAGTCCTGAGGATCCCAAATGGCTTTCAGCTCTCGAAAAGCACGTGTTAGCTTCGGCCCGAACATGCGCTCCGTGAACACGCCCCGCACAATTCCATCGCCATGTTCCCCGCTTAGCGAACCCCCAAACTCCAACACAAGGTCTGCCACCTCCTCAGCTAACCCTTCCGCCTGTGCCAACCCTTCTGCATCTTTGAGGTTAACTACTGGGCGAATGTGGAGGCAGCCAACACTCGCGTGCCCGTAGTAAGCAGGATGCAATCCTCGTGCCCTTGCAAGAGCATCGAACCGAGCCACATATTCGGCCAGCCGTTCCGGAGCGACCGCCGTGTCTTCTACAAATGAGGCTGGCTTGGCATCCCCACGCAAGCTCATTAGCAGTCCCAAGCCAGCCTCTCTCATGCGCCACATGAGCTGCTGCTCCTCCTCTTTCTTCGCGACTACAGCCGCAATGGCTATATCTCCCCCCAGCAATTCCGCCTTTAGTGCTTCAGCCTTCCCCTCTACTTCATCCATCCGATCCCCGGAAAACTCGACCAGGAGCAACGCGCCAGGGTCCCCCTCTACAAACTCGACCAACTGATGGAATCCGGCACTCTCGCGACAGCGCTCAATAATCGTTTCGTCAACAAGCTCAACAGCAGAAGGCCCATGCGCATTCACCTGAACCGTTGCAGCCGCCGCTTGCACCACGGTCGAAAAATGAAATGCAGTTAGCATTTTTACCTGCGGGATAGGCACTACCTGCACTAATGCCTCAGTTACTGTGGTGAGCGTCCCCTCTGACCCAACAACCAATTTCGCAAGATTGAGTAGGCCATTTTTTGTGACCTCATCAAGGTTGTATCCAGAAACACGTCGCAGTATCTGCGGAAACCGGGCCTCCACTTCCTCCCGGTACTCTTTCGCTAGCGTGCTCACCCCCCTATATATATGACCCTCGAGCCCTCCTCGAGCTTTCCGCTCCGTGACCTCATCTTCGCTCAAGGACTGAAGCCTTGTTATCGAGCCGTCCGCCAGCACCACTTCCAATTCAATAACGTTGTCGACCGTCTTGCCGTATACCGCCGAATGTGCCCCGCACGAGTTATTCCCAATACCACCGCCGACAGTGGCACGATTCGCCGTTGAGGGATCGATTGGATACTGAAGCCCATGAGAACGCAATGCTTTGTTAAGCTCCGACAGAACGATGCCAGGCTGCACCAGTGCCGTTCGCGCCTCAGGATTGATTTTCAACAATCCTGCCATATGGCGGGTAAAGTCCAGGACTATTGCATGGTTCACGGTTTGGCCCGATAGGCTTGTACCCCCTCCTCGGGGCAGCACCGGCACACCATGGTCTCTTGCCACACACATCACGTGGCTCACATCCTGGGATGAGCGCGGAAAAACTACCGCCACCGGCTCCATTTCATAGATGGAGGCATCAGTCGCGTACAGAAGACGGCGGTAGCGCTCAACCTCGACATCCGCTACCCCTCCAGAAAGTCCTGCTGCCAAATCCTTAGCCAGTGGAGCCAAGGCCCCATCGCCTCTACCAAGCAACTCGCGTGCTCGCACGACCGTTGAAAAGGTAGAGGGTGTTTGACCCTCTACGATACGTCCCTCACCAACCCCAACAGTGGACACAGACCTAAGCCGGATCAAACTCTATCCAGAGCTCCCACGGCTCAAGACTGATCGCTATAGGTCTTGGTTGCGATCCAGGCTTGAAGCGTGGATTTCTCATAACATCCATCAACATTCGACTGCCTATTACCGTCTCGGTTTGTGCCAGCTGATAACCCACACAAAAGTGTTTACCTAACCCAAAACCGAGATGGCTTGCCTGCCCATTATCGTGATAACCCGCCCGCAGAGCCTTCCCTACGTATAGATCGGGGCGCATGATGTCGAACTTGTCCGGGTGAGCGAAAACACGCTCATCTCGGTTGCCGCCATAGATTGAAAGATTCACGTACGCCCCTTTGGGGATGGTCACGCCGTACTCGGGGAAGGGAATGTCCTTTATTGCCTGCCGGGACTGCCCGCCCGAAGGGGGATGGACACGCATCATTTCAGTAAAAGCACGTTCCAGAAGCGAAGGCTCCTCGCGCACTAGCTCCCACTGCTCGGGATTTGCCAGCATCTGATACCAGAGGTTCGCGATTGCCTTGTCTGTTGTCTCCGCACCAGCCACAAGTAGCAGGCTTGCAAACGACTTTATCTCCTGAAAGGTCATCCGGTGGCCGTCTACTTCCGCAACGCACAGACGTGAGATGAGATCGTCTTTCGGGTCCTTACTGCGGCTCTGGAGCAAAGGCTCCAAGTACTCGTGATACTCCTGGTTTGCCTTGATTCCCGCCTGGCGAATATCTGGCGGCCCCCCTATCCCATTCATCATTGCCGGGTACCACTCATGAAACATCTCATGAGCGTCCTGCGGCAAGTCCAGCACATCCAAGATCACGTTTAGGGGCAGGCGAGTGGCAAAGTCGTCGACGATATCGATCTGACCCGTCTTTACCGCCGCTTCAGCAATTCGACGCGCGTGCTTCTCTGTGTACTTTTCTATGAGAGCCATCGAGTTTCGCTCAATTACGGGAAGGAGGGCGTCCAGCTTCCTTCCAACAAATTCCGGAGCAACTATGTTGCGAAGTTTGTTGTGTTGTTCGCCGTCGTACTCCATAAGGGTCGGTCCAAAAACTGCCCCTATTCCCAAGGCGTTTGGTTGGGCCGAATAGCTCTCCAGGTCGCGGAATGCTGCACAAACGTCGTCGTAACGAGTAATCATCCAATTGTCCGAAATCGGGTTGTGGTAAACAGGGTGGTGGTCACGCAGTTCTTTTAGCGTGGGGTACGGGTTGTCTGCATACTCTCTACTGAAAAAGATTTCTGGATCGATCTCTGGCTTGGTCATAGTCATTACTCGTGCTCCTGCTGCAGAGTTGCTCCGCAAACGGATTCGCGCGTCATAGTAGCTGTTTACCCGCTGCAGCGGGCACTCGCGATGCGCCAGCCAGCGCCATCGCGTAGCGTTCAAGAAACCGCTGAGGAGCGCCCTAAATGCCTGTTGACCCACACCGCAAAAGCTGGAAGCCAGGCATGCCCTGGGAACAGGCCATTGAAGACATCGAATACATACGTGAGCTTGGCCGTGAAATGGGGGGGGTCGAGCGGATCGCCCGACAGCACGCTGGTGGTCGTTACACCATCCGCGAACGCATCGAGAAAATGATTGACCCTGGAAGCTTTATCGAGGCCGGGCCCCTCGTTGGTGCCGCCGAGTACGATGAAGCCGGTAACTTAGTTAATTTCACCCCTGGTGCCTACGTAATGGGACTCGCCGAAATTAACGGGCGGCCTATCGCCATCGGGGGCGACGACTTCACAATCTCAGGCGGCAGTCCCCACAACATTCGCAAACACCCAAGGGACTTCACTCAGCCACTCGCCCTCCAATACGGCATCCCCTACGTACAGCTCGTCGAAGGAGTTGGCCATAGCTCTAAGGCAGACGAGGCCGAGGGCCACATGGGACTCCCGGCAGGAGACATGTGGTGGCGCGCGATAGAGCTGCTAAGAACCGTACCTGTTGCTGCAGGGATTATGGGTTCGGTGGCGGGGGCACCCGCCGCTTTCGCGCTGATGTCTCACTTCACCGTGATGGTCAAAGGGCAGTCCCAAATCTTCCCGTCCGGCCCCCCTGTTGTGCGACGGGCGATTGGAGAAGATCTTGACAAAGAGGCCCTCGGCGGAGCCTCCATGCATGTGCACGAGAGCGGCCAGATCGATAACGAAGCTGAATCGGAGGAAGAGGCATTCGAGCAAATCAAGAGCTTCCTCTCTTACCTGCCCAACACTACCTCGGAGGTGGCACCTCGCATCGAAACTGGCGATCCTCCCGACCGCCGGCCCGAGGAATTACTGACCATCATTCCCCCCAACCGCAAACGAGGCTACAACGCCCGAGAGCTTCTTGGTCACGTAGTCGACAACGGCCAGTTTTTTGAAATGCGCCGCCATTATGCCGGCGCCATCATCACGGCCTTTGCTCGCCTCGATGGCTACCCAGTGGGTGTAATCGCCAGCGATCCAATGAAGCTTGCAGGTGCCATGGACGGCGATGTGGCCGATAAGTACACCCACTTCGTTGACCTCTGCGACACCTTCAATCTGCCCCTACTAATCTTCCTAGACATGCCTGGTTTCATGCTCGGCTCCCACGCCGAGCGAAAAGCAACAATGCGGCGCGGCGTTCGAGCTCTTATCGCTAGCGCTGAGGCCCAAGTGCCCAAAATCGAGTTCAATGTTCGTAAGTCATACGGTGTGGCTGCCGATGCACCAAACAGTGTGGGAATCCCCAATGGCCTTAACCTCCGCTTCGGTTGGCCAGCTGGTGAATGGGGCGGCATTCCGATCGAGGGAGGGGTAGCGGCTGCTTACCGCCGGGAAATAGAGGCTGCTACCGACCCAGAAGCCCACCGCGAGGCCATCGAAGAGCGCCTCCTCCGACTTCGCTCCCCCTTTCGCGCCGCCCATCACGGAGATGTAATTGACCTGATTGACCCCCGCGACACGCGTAGGCTGGCTTGTACCTTCGTCAAGCTTGCCCAACCCGCCATTGCCCGGCTCGCGGGCCTTCCCAAGCGGGCCGTCCGCCCCTGAGCCAGCGCCTACTCCCCATTGAGTTCTATCTCTAGCCGGCTGCCACGGCCTCCCTGGCCCTAGTGAATTCCAGATGCAATTCGTATAGGCCTAGCATAATCCCAGGCTGGTGCCTGAAATCATTCTTTCCTTCTACCAGCTTTAGCTCATCGATACGGTCCAGCATCACATTCACTGCAATGTTCTGTTCAAGTCGAGAAAGACCAGCCCCAGGGCAGCCCCGTGGGCGAATCGAGAATGTGAGGTGTTTACCAGGATTCTTACGGTCCAAGCGCAGCTCGTCGGGAGCCTGGCAAAGATCCGGATCACGGTTGGCTGCCGCCCAGCGCAAGTGCAGGAGAGAGCCTGCGGGAATCTTTACGCCCCGAATCTCCGTGTCGCGAGCTACCATCCGGCCCGAGAGGCCCTGAGTGGGAGCGTAAAGCCGAAGAGCCTCCTCCACGAAGAACCGGACTTTCGACCGATCGGCCCGCATTTCCTCAGCAATCTCTGGGTGCTGCGCCAGTAACATCGCCTCGGACGTAAGTGCGTATTGAGTCGTCTCATTCCCACCGATATGCATCCCCGAGACCACGCTGATTATGTCCCCATCACTCAAGGGGTTCCCCTGGAAATCAACCTGGGTAAGGAACGTAATCATGTCGTCCTTGGGATTACGCCGCTTTTCGTCAATCTGCTCCTGGATATAGCGATTAAAAGCGACCAGGGCTCGAGCATTATCCTCCTCGTCGGGATCCTCCATAGAACTCTTCGGCCCGAAGCCATACACGAAACGTCGTACCTGAGCCTCCTCCCACTTCTTTGTCATAGGCATGTCCTCAAGTGGGAAACCAAGGATCGTGGAAATCACAGCCTGTGGAAGTGGCGCGGCGAACTCCGTAACAAACTCAACCTTGCCTTTATCAATCCAGCTGTCCATCAGGCGGTTTGCATGAGCGGTGATCATGTCACGGTGCTGAAGGGCACCCGAGGCGCCCACCCAAGGCTCCGTTAGCTGCTCACGGTGAGCCTTATGCGAATCGATATCCGGACGCAGCCGCTCCCGAGCCGAAACCACCTCTCCAAACCCTTCGTCCTCGAATATTTCATCGTGGATCTTGCTTGTGCCTGAGGAGCCCGGCCCCTGGCGCGAAGGAAAAAGGTCTGGATCTCGTACTACTTGCCGAATGTCTTCGTACTTGGTCAGCACATAGGCATCCGAGCCAGGGTCATAACCCTGTCCAGGCAGCCGCAGTACTGGCTCATCAGACTGCAAAAGCTTGTAGGACTCATACCAATGCTCCTGTGCGCCAGGGGCGAACAGATCTACATCTCCTACGCTCATAGGGCATGCCGCTTGGGGCATCGCTTCAAAGTCTTCACGATTTGCAGCCATTGATGTCCTTCTTTCGGCCGGATATGGGTTGGCCCGTTCCGGCAGATGTTGGAAGTGCGGGAATTATAGCGTTTGTGAAATAGCGTTTGTGACAAACGCTCAACTTTCTATCGAGCAGATCCCCCAGAAACCGTTAGCAAGGACCCTGTAGTGAAGCTCGAGGCCCCCGAAGCAAAGTAGAGAGCCGCCCCAACAATCTCCTCTGCAATGCCACCACGCTCAAGCAAAATTGTGCTAGCGGCCCGGGCTTCAAATGCTTCCATGTCCCAGGCCTTAGAAATATCCGTCAGGAATGGCCCCGGGATGATGCAGTTAACCCGCACTTTGGGAGCAAATGTCCTCGCAAAAGCGACCGCCAACATATTCAGGCCCGCCTTTGCCGCCGCGTACGGAATCGCATTCTCGCTCGGGCTTTGGGAAGCCGTACTCGACACCATGATGATCGAGCCCCCATCTCCTTCCGCCATACGCGTTCCAATGTTGGCCGTTAGCCGGAAAGGTCCCTTTAGATTGACGTCGAGGACCTTGTCATAGAGCGATTCGCTCACATTGCTTACATGGTCGTAAAGGGGAGACATCCCAGCGTTGTTCACCAGCACATCCACTCTGCCGAACTCCGAATATGCGGCTTCAGCTAGTCGGTCAACCTGCTCCCAATCTCCCACATGACAGGAGATGGCCAACGCCTGGCGTCCCGTCTCTGCCCGTACCTCTCTTGCGAGGTCCTCACACGAATCCAAGTTCCGACTCGCGATCACTACATCTGCCCCAGCCCTGGCATAGCTGCGCACCATCGCCGCACCGAGCCCCCGACTACCCCCCGTAACAAGCGCCACCTTTCCGCTCAGGTCGAATAGCTCCTCGACTTCATTCATGAAAACCCCTTTAACAAGGACAAAATAATAAGGCGTGCCTCTATCCGTGATGTGATGGGAGATCGCGCCAGGAAACCCGCCGGCGTGGCACCAACGGCCTAACCTCATCCCAACTCTGGAATACTGTTAGGGCTCCAGCCAGAAATGCTTTCGTAACAGCATCTCGGAGATCACTTTCTGCGGGCTTCGCATGTCGACCTTGTAATTTTTCCTGCTCTTTCCAATAGTTCTCTGCCCATTCCGCCACCATCTTGCCAAGTTGCTCTCCAGGATCATCGCTTTCAATTGCTTGGCCCATTCTCTTGCTCCTCTCCAGGACTCCTGGAGAGTCTACGGGGACTTGAAAACCCGCAGGCACCGAATGCTTCTTGAAAAAGCTCTTGGAACATCTGCGGTGTTGGAAAAAAAGATCTCTTTTCAATTGGCCTTATTTCGCATTAGTAGATTTGCGTCTTTAGCTTTTGGGCAAAAAAAACCTGGATCCAGTTGCGATTGCACAACGGATAGCCGAGAATCCCCGGAACCGTGTGAGCAGAGCTTCGACGCCAAGCCACACAAGGGAGACCGCCGCTAGGGCAAAGCGCTCATTGGGAGCATTGCCTTATTCCCAATGTTCTAGGCGTGGAGGAACATGACCGGCTACATCATCCGCAGGTTGATCGCTGTCCCGTTCATGCTTCTTGGCATTTCGTTTGTTCTCTTCATGCTGCTCTACATTCGACCTGGCAGCGCTGCTTTCGCTGTTGTCGCATCCATCATGTCTGGTGGCGACGAGGCCACCAGCAAATTCGAGGAGAAGTACGGCCTTAACGATCCGTGGTACGAGCAGTACACGGATTGGCTATGGGGTGTGATTAGCGAAGGAAGCTTCGGTGATGCCCTGACTCCTCCCAACGACAGCGTGACTGAAAAGATTTTCGAGCGGCTTCCTAACACTGTCGAGATTGGTTTGCTCACCATCGTTATGGCGGCAATGTTCGGCATTGCCGTTGGGGTTTTATCGGCGGTAAAAAGAAATAGCCTCCTGGACTACCTCCTGCGCGGGGTTACCATCGCAGGCATATCAATTCCCAACTTCTGGATCGCCCTCCTTCTCGTTACTTTGCCTGCTGGCTGGTGGGGCTGGAGCCCCTTCGCATTTGAGTGGGTCACTTTTACCGAGGATCCTGCCAAGAATCTTTCGATCGTAATTTGGCCAGCAATGGTGCTAGCTCTCGCAAGCGCCGCTGGTACTGCCCGTCTTGTAAGGACATCTATGCTTGAGGTGTTCTACTCAGACTATGTTCGTACTGCTCGGGCCAAAGGCCTCCGGGACCGAAAAGTTATCTGGGGTCACGTCTTCCGTAACTCACTGATTCCCGTAATTACTCTCATTGGACTCCAGACAGGGGCAGTGCTTGGTGGCGTGGTCATTGCAGAACTGATCTTTGGTATCCCCGGACTTGGGCGCCTTACTCTCGCCGCTGTAATGGCCCAGGACTATCCCATGGTTCTGGGCTCCATCATGATGTTCTCCGTAGTATTTATTGTGGTGACCTTGGTGGTCGATATCTTGTACACAGTCGTGGATCCGAGGATTCGGTACTAGAAAAATGTCACAAGAAGAAACAACAACAGCCCCAGAGCCCGTTTCGACAGAAGCGCTTGAGCTTGAGTACGCACTTCCGCCGAAGCAGCGCTTCAACCCCTTCCGCTGGGCGCGAAGGGAGCCTTTTGGGGCCTTCGGCCTCCTCCTGATAATTATCGTCGCGGTGGGCTCGGGTGCCGCACCCATACTAAACACCGTGGATCCCCAGGCATTCGCCACGGGCGCTCCTCTTTCAGGTCCCTGCATCAACTGCTCTAACTCTGATGTCAACCACCGTGCCTATAACGAAAACGTCAACTGGCGGGAACACCGTCTTTTCGGAGTAACCTCGCGTGGTCGTGACCTCTGGTCTCGCGTTCTTTATGGCGGGCGGGTCTCGTTGAAAATTGGTGTAGTCACCGTCCTCATCGGAACTCTCGCGGGAACCGTACTAGCTCTCGTCTCCACCTATGCTGGCGGTATCGTGGATTTCACGGTTGGTCGACTTGCAGACATGATCATCGCCATACCGGGTATTTTGCTGGCCCTCACCCTTCATACTGCCATCGGCGAGGACTTACCGGATTTACCGGCATTAAGTCGACAAGAATTTACAATTACTTTAGCAATCTCAGCTTTCTTCCTGCCTGGTACCTACCGAATCATGCGTGGAATGGTCCTTGAGTTACGCGAATCGCAATATGTCGAGGCGGCTCAGGTAGTCGGCGCAAATGCTTTCCGCATTATGTGGCGACATATCAGCCCCAATATGTTCGGTCTCATGATCGTAATCACGAGCATTTCCTTGCCAGCCGCAATCCTTACCGAGGCCAGCCTTAGCTTCCTCGGCATCGGTGTTGAACGTGGAACTCCATCTTGGGGCGCTGACCTTTCTGGTGACTCTCGTCAGTTTTTCCAGCAGGGCTGGTGGCTCGCAGTCTTCCCTGGCCTTGCTCTGTCTATGACCGTTTTCGGTTTCAATATTTTCGGGGACGCCCTCCGCGACACACTCGACCCAAGGCTCCGCGGCCGCATCTAGGGTTTTCCAGCGCCCTTTGCTGGTCATCTCCTAAGTTGTGCTTGCGGGTTTTGCTGTGTGGCCCGAAGGTCACGAGCCATGGAACAGTCCGAGCAACAATTTCGGCATCATCTTCCGGTTAATGTGTAACCGATCATTAACTAGTTCCAACCATGTCTATGGCTTTGCTGGAACACCTCAATCGGGTGGGATGGCACCCAATAATTTGTTTCCCCCACGGAAGCAGTAGTAACTTCATTCATCAGCACGACAGGAATGCAAGCAGGTGCGCTCCTCCCGGACGGGTAACTCCCACGAACCTCCTGGGGGAGCAGTTGGAGCCAACCTTGCGAAAAAGTACTTAACTAAGGAGAAGCATCATGTTGGGTGAAAAGATCGGTTCAATTTCGGGTCCGACCGCCATGAAGGCCCTTCCGGCTGTAAATGGGAGTCCGACATTTGAAACGGTTGCTTCGGGCTTAACCGGGACGCTTGCTGGTACTGAAGTGACTAGTTTCGCAACATACTCGGCAACGCTAAGGGCGGACGGCTCTTTCTATGGCGAATGCCCTAACTCTGGCGTTGTGATGGCAGCAGATGGAGTAGCTACATTCAAAGCTACTGGTATTGGCTCCCCAACAGCTGATGGCGGGTTCTCGTTCAGAGGGGTGGTGTACTTTGAATCAGCTGCTGCCTCCCTGTCTTCCCTAAACGGGATTGCTGTTGTTTACCACTGGGAGGTCGCCACTAGCGGCGACGCGTTGTGGGAACTTTGGGAGTGGAAATAGTTCAATACCTCCGGGACTCAGGCTGTCCTGACCTAGTTTGTCGACCCGATTCAGAAAAGAGCCCACCGTGGTTATCCGGCCTCTGCCTAACAACAGGCACCGAGGGTTTTAGTATTTGTGCGGCCTTCGTAAGGCGAGCTCTCCCGCCGAATACAATTGCAGTCACCACACTCGAACTAATTTCCCGTCCTTGGGGATCAACTCCTCAGGGCAGCAAAACCGCCAAAACCCTCCATATATAGGGCACTTTCAGTGCTAAAGCACCAAAAACAAAGGTTTAAGAAAAAAAGGAGAGGTCCCCCATGGGTTGCCCACAAAGTTGTGCCTACGCGTATACTGCGCAAATCAATCCCGATATGGGTTGAATTCGGAGGTAGTCGCATCGATGCGAGATAACGAGAACTATTGGAACAGGTTGCGGCGACGCTCAGTAAGTCGCCGAAGCTTCCTAGTTGGCAGCGGCGTGGCCGCAGCTGGCTCGGCTGCCATCCTCGCTGGCTGTGGCGACGATGACGACGACGACTCAAGTGCAGCACCAGCAGCCACAGCAGCTGCAACCTCAGCAGCGACCGCTGCTGCGACCGCTGCTGCGACGGAAGCTGCCGAAGCAGCAGCAACTCCCGTCCCAACGGAAGCGCCAGCACCAGGCGTCGATAAGCGTGGTGGCACGCTTAAGCTGTGGAAGAAGGAAGAGGACGCAGGACTCGACCCGGCCGTTTTCCACGTAAACAACACAGAGGTCATCTATTCGACGATGACCCAGCCCTACACCTACCAGCCTACAAAGAACATCATCTCCCGAGACGGAATGGTTGGCTGGGAGCAGGTCGACCCGACGACATGGGTTTGGTCGCTCCGAGAAGGCATGAAGTTCCACAACGGCGACCCGGTTAATTCCGAGGCCGTTGCTTTTAGCTTCTCCCGTCTTCCTGAGCTCTATCAGGCTCTAGGCGCGACCCACGTTACGAACACGGGCTTCACTTTCGTAGATACGTTTGAAGCTACCGATGAGAACACCGTGGTTGAGAATTGGAAGTCTCCCAACGCTGACGCGCCGATTTACCGCGCTCGCCACTACTATTCATTCGTAAACCCCCGAATGGTAGACGAGCACGGCGCGCTCGAGGGAACCATTGAACTGGCCGATGGCTCAACGAAGGACATCTACAGCGTCCAGTCGATGCCATTGGGTTCGGCCAGCGGTCCTTACACGCTCACCCGCCGGGATGCCATTGGCACGAAGGTAGAGCGCTGGGCTGATTACCACGGTCATCCCGAAGAGGACGACGGCTTTGTTGCCGATGGTCCCTACATCGATTCTTGGGAGACCCGAATCATTCCTGACTTCGCTGCAGCGAAGTCGGCCTTCCTTGCCGGCGAACTTGATGTCTACGCAGACGTCGACCCACTCGAGCTCGGTGACTTCGAGGGACAGGACCATCTGGCCATCCTCGAATTGCCCGCAGGTGGCTACTCGCACATCGGCATGGACGGCGGCAAGTTCCACGACAAGCGGTCCCGCCAGGCTTTGCAGAAGGGCTTCGACTACGAGGGCTTCATTGCAGCCCTGCGACCCTTCGGCGGAAAGTACCAGGGTCCGATCTCGAACCTGCTGACTGCATACGCACTCAGCCAGGAGGAACTCCAGGAGTACTACAGGTACGATCCGAAGGAAGCACGGGCGCTCTGGGCAGCCGCCGACTTCCTGCATCCGCTCGAAAGCATCAAGGTATTCATGTCGGGTGGTAACGCACTTCAGGAGCAGATTGGCCAGTTCATGGCACAGTCTCTTGCTGAGGGCCTCGGCATCGAGACCGAAGTGGAAGCAGTTGACACCAACACTTGGGCAGCCCGTGCTCTCGAGCGCGCACAGGTGAAGGACTGGGAGTTGCTGGCCTACGGTATCGGCACTTCCGGTGGTACAACCGGCCTCCCCAACGACTCGAGTCTTATCCACTACGACCCACGCGGTTACGGCAACAGTGCCTTCAACCACAGCTTGGCCGAGGATCTCGATCCCCGACCAGAAATCATCGAGGACGGAAACGCGATGATTGCACTGCTGGAGGCACAGGAGCAGGAAACCGACCCAGAGGCTCGCACCGAGAAGCTGAAAGACCTCCAGCACTGGATTCTCGATCGGCATTGGTGCAACTGGTCGCTACCGCAGTCTTCAGTGTCGTATTACGGCTTTAGCTCCCGTCTAAAGGACTTTGCGCCGAACGACTACCTGAACTTCTACTCGAACCGCCGCGAGTCCATGTGGCTCGACGACGCATAGAGTATTCCGACCAAGGACGCTACTAAACCAGCGTTCACCAAGAACAAAAGAAATACCCGCCCATGGGCGGGTATTTCTTTTGCCTTAAATCTCGCAGTCCTGCTGGCCAAAGGACCCTACTTTCCAGTACCCTCGTCTCCCGGAGTCTGCAGTAGGTGCCTTTCCCTAAATTACCTGCTTTAATAACGAACTGGAAAATTGACATTTGGGAGTTAACCTATGCCTGAGTATGACGTCGTAATCAAAGGTGGAACTATCTTTGATGGCCAACGAACCCCTCGATATAACGGGGATATCGGAATCAAAGACGGCCGCATAGCCTCGATCAACGGAAAGATTCACCAGTCGAGCGGGGCAAAAGTAATCGATGCCAGCGGCCTAAATGTGGCACCAGGTTTCGTTGACCTGCATACCCACTACGACTCCCAGATTTACTGGGATCCATGGTGCACAATTTCCGGATGGCACGGCGTTACCTCTGTAGCTATCGGCAACTGCGGGTTCGGCTTCGCACCTTGCAAGCCAGAGGACCAGGAACGCGCCATGATGACGATGTCGCGAAATGAAGCAGTTCCCCTGGAGTCAATGCAGGAAGGCATGCCCTGGGACTGGGAGACTTATCCTCAGTTCTTAGACAGTCTCGACCGCACTCCCAAGGGGGTGAATGTACTGAGCTACATGCCCCTCAACCCCCTCATGGCTTACGTAATGGGCCTAGAGGCCGCGAAGAGCCGGCCGGCGAACGAGACCGAAATGGCCGAGATGCATCGCTTGATGAAAGAGGGCCTCGAAGCTGGTGGTTGCGGCTGGTCAGCACAGATGGGGGATAACGACGTCCAGCGTGACTACGATGGCACCCTGATGATCACAAACTTGATGTCACAGGCTGACTTGCTCTCCTTCGCACATGTGCTACGAGACGTAGGGCGTGGCTTTATTCAGTGTATTGGCGCAAGCCAGGAGCTCACGGAGAAGCTAGCCGACGAGAGCGGACGACCAGTCATCTGGAACGTCCTCGCTGTTTTCGCAGATCAACACGGCATAGCTATGCCAGGCTGGGACTCCTCAATGAAATGGCTGGATGAGTGCAATGCCCGCGGAACTCGTATCTTCGGCCAAGCACTTACTGCAGAGAACAACTTCCAGTTCACTTTCGAGGAATGGAACCTCTTTGACTCAAGCCCGGCCTGGCGTGAAATCACGCTAGGCACTGTTGAAGAACGGGCTGTCAAGATGGCTAATCCTGAGCTTCGCGCAGCTATCAAAGCTGAAATGGAAGATTCACCCTGGAAGGATCGTGGTGGCAACGGAGCCGGAGTGGTATTGAACTTCAACGACCTCATCGTGGGTGAGCTGCATAAACCAGAACTAGACAAGTACACCGGCTGGACATGCGGCGAAATCGCGAAGGACCGTGACTGCCACGTTATCGACGCAATCCTCGATATTGCACTCGAGGACGACATGCAGGCGCTTTTCGTTACCGCCCCTCAGAAGATGGATGTGGAGGCCATGAAGAAGATGGCAAACTCTGCATTCGCTCTTCCTGGTGTCTCCGACGGCGGGGCCCACACGAAATTCATTACGTTGGGCCGCTACCCGACGGAGTATCTCTCCCTTCTAGTTCGGGAGCACGAGATGATGGACCTTGAGCAGGCTCATTGGCGACTCAGTGCTTATCCAGCTATGGCAGCCGGCTTCCGTGATCGCGGCACTATCCGAGAAGGTGCTCCGGCTGACCTCGTTGTCTACGACTTCGAAAACCTCGAAATGGGGGAAACGGAAAGGGCTTACGACTACCCAGCAGGGGCTTGGCGCCTTATCCGAAAGCCACATGGATACCGCCACATCCTTGTCAATGGCGAAGAGACCTTCGTCGACGGTGAGTGCACAGGAGCCACAAGCGGCAAGCTCCTCCGGCACGGAATAGCCTAGCTCACCACCAACCCAGCTAAACAAAACAGGGCACCTATTGGGTGCCCTGTTTTGTTATTTCTAGGTTTTGCCCAACGCCAAGAGACCTTCGCTTTATCTCAACTTGGCGACTACTCTTCATTCATGGACCAACAGAGCCGCATCGCCGTTTCAAGGATCCACTCAATGGTGGCTTTTTAATCCACGGTACGAACGCCACGGATGGCGATTGTGAGCATGGCAACCCCGAAGATGACAACGATACCGAGCTCTTCCCAGGTGCTGAGGGTATAGCCAAACCAATCAACATGGGTGATCTGGAAAGGAGCATCAGCAGGAAGCTCGCTAAGCTGCTTTGAGAGCGCTATCTCTCTGATAGGCGCTACTGCATAGGTGACCGGATTAACCTTTACAAGGACGTCCATCCAGACGGGAAGGTTATTAACAGGGAAGAAAATACCGGACAAAAACATACCCGGCATGATCGCAACTTGGGACAGCATCTGGAAACTCTCGACAGAGCGAAGCCGGCTTCCCATAGCCACACCCACCCCTGTAAGCATGAACGACACGAGGGCAATAAGACCAATTAATTTAGCAACAATCTCGAGAGAGATATCGATTCCAAGCAGGGGAGCAATCGCGAACATCACAAGTCCATTTGCAAGGGCCAGGGTTGCCCCACCCACAATCTTCCCAAAGCAGATAGCAGTACGACTAACAGGCGCTACCAGGATCTCACGAAGGAACCCGAACTGCCGATCAGTGACAATAGAAACGCCTGAGAAAACGGAGCTCATCAGCACCTGCATCGCGACCATGCCAGGGAAGAAGAACTGCCGGTAACTAATATCCCCGGGAAGAGTGGCAATACTGTTACCTAGCCCTTCTCCAAACAGGACTAGCATGAGGACGGGCATTGCAAAGGCAGAGATCATGCGAGGGCGATCTCGGACGTATATGAGTATCTCCCGAAGCCAGATAACACGAACTACCTGAAGGAAGCTTGCACGACCAGTGCTGCGGCGCGTTGAACCTATTTCGGAATGCTTACCTACTTCTGCAGTGGCCTGGTCGGCAGTCATCCGCCCCTCCTCCCAAAGCCCCTTTGGTGCATAGACCGGAGCTTATCCTCCTCGCTCGCTTCAGCTTCACGAATCTGATGGCCCGTCATCGAGACAAACACATCTTCCAAGGTGGGCGGGCGGATACCGACGGAGCGAACCTCACCCTGGATACGGTTCAGAAGGATGGGAATAAAATCGCCCCCACGCTCGATATTGAATTCGACGGCATTGTTCTCAAAGCGCGGGTCGATCTCGAAAGAATCCCTGACCTCACGAGCAAGCGCCTCATTATCCGGGCCAGAGAGGGAAACAAGATCCCCTCCAAGCCGCGCTTTCAAGCGTTCAGGCGTATCAATTGCAACGATCTTGCCGTGATCCATGATTGCGACTCGATCGCAGGCCTCAGCCTCGTCCATGTAGTGGGTAGTCAAAAAGATGGTTACTCCCTCCGTATCTCGAAGGGAACGGGCATAGGCCCAAATACTGCGGCGAGTCTGAGGATCAAGACCGACAGTGGGTTCATCGAGGAAGAGTACTGAGGGCCAGTGCATGAGCCCACGCGCAACCTCGAGGCGTCTGCGCATACCACCTGAGAAAGTAATTACAGCGTCGTCAGCACGTCCCAACAGACCAACGCGGTCAAGGAGCTGCTCAGCCCGAGGACGTATATCGTTGCGGGCCATGCCAAAGAGCTCCCCATGAAAGACAAGGTTCTCTCGGGCAGTCAACCGCTCATCCACCGTGGAATCCTGGAAGACAATACCGATCTCGCGACGGACACCTTCTGGATCGTCGACTATTTCATAACCACCGATAGTGGCACGTCCTGATGTTGGCCGAAGAAGTGTGCACAGCATCGAGATGGTAGTGGTCTTACCAGCGCCGTTGGGGCCTAGGAAACCGAAAATCTCAGCCTCACCAACTTCAAAGGAAATTTCGTCGACGGCTTTGATCTCGCCGAAGCTTCGGCTGAGTGCAGCAACCTGTACCGATGAACTCACTATTCCATCTTGAAGGTTTGTCCTCACTGCGTCCAAGTCATTACTGCCTTCCACGTTCCCGCAGCTTTAAAGAAGCCCATTGCTCGAGATGGTTTGTACGTTGCGGACCTTAACAAGGTCCCTGCTGGACCCCAAAAACGAGAAGGCTCGTGGCCAGAGTTCTACTTCGCCTGAGGATAACTACCAAAGACCTTTAGCATGCTGGTCATTGAGGTCAGCCCCTCAAGGGCCTTGGCACACTCACGATCTAGGACATGGCCTTCAAAGTCGATTAGGAAGATATATTCACCGAAGGTGGCCCGTGTGGGGCGACTCTCCATCTTCGTGCAGTTAATGCCCCGGCTGGAGAATTCGTTTAGTGCCGATGTCAAAAGGCCGGCACGGTCACCTGAGAACTCAAAGGCAATCGACGTACGATCGCGACCACTGGGTTCGGGTTGGTGAGTACCTATTACAACAAAGCGGGTAGCGTTGTTGTCCTGATCTTGAATACCTCTAGCCAGAACATCGGCCCCGAAGATCTCGGCGGCTCTTAACGTAGCGATAGCGGCAGCGCCTTGGTGCGCCACTGCAAGTTCTACGGCCTGAGCAGTAGAAAGCGCCGCTACTCGTTGAGCATTGGGGCAGCTCGTCTCAAGAAAGGCACTGCATTGGCCCAGCGCTTGGGTATGAGAGTAGACAAGATTGATGTCCGAGATGGTCATCCCCGGGGCAGCAATCAGATTGTGAGCAACGGGCACAACTAGTTCGCCATGAATCTTGAGGACAGTTTCGTGAATAAGGATGTCGAGGGTTTCAGCCACAGAGCCATTGAGGCTATTCTCGATAGCCATCACTCCTGCGTCAGCCTGACCTAACTCGACAGCACGTGCGACAGCGCTATGGGTGGAGCAGGGGATCAGTTCGTCGCCAGGGGCAAAGCGGCGCGCCGCCTCCTCGCCAAAAGTTCCCGGCGGACCGAGATAAGCGATCTTCACACGATCCCACCCGGCTCATGTGTCAAACCCATGTGCTCCCCCGATTAGAGCTTCCTGAAGCATACCCTTGCTCTCGGCCCGTGTGACCACAACAAGGGCATCACCGGCAGTGAGGGTAGTATCAGCACCAGGAACCCGGGGAACACCACCAGAATCAACGATCAAAGCGATTAGCGATTCGGGGGGGAGCAAAACTTCTCGGGGAGTCCTCCCGACGACGGGAGAGGTTTCGCCAAGCCGAACCTCTACTAGCTCTAGCCCCTGGTGCAGTTGCATAACTGGAACCATGGCTGTGACCGGAAGTTCCTGCTCAATCTGAAAAAGAATCGCCTCAGTGGCTGAAACAGTTGTCTCAATTCCACGCTTCTGGAATAGCTGCGCGTTAGTAGGATTGTTTACGCGTGCGAGGACACGGGATACGCCTCGGTATCGAGCAATTTCGCAAACAACTAGGTTGTCCTCGTCATCGCCCGTAACTGCAGCAACAAGATCAGCACGAGCAATTCCAGCACCATCCAAGACCGACGCTTCGCAGCCATCACCCTGAAGTACAGTGCCCTCAAGCAGGTCATTGATCTCAGCAGCGCGAGAGGAGCTTCTCTCGATTACAAGTATCTCGTGATCGCCACTAAGCAACTCGCGAGCGAGGTAATACCCAACTTTTCCTCCACCAGCAATGATGACGTACACGATTTAAGTCCGCCCAGCAGGGACCAACATGGAGAGCATTGCCTCCACCCCCGCGCTTGTAGGGCTATATGTCTGCAACCCGAGGTGACCGAATATCTCACCTCGCTCTGGATCCTTCACGCGACAAATAACACTCTCCACTCCAAACACCTCGCGGGCTAGCTGGCTAGCAAAGAAATTACGATTATCGCCCTGGGTAACTGCTATAAAAGCATCTGAATCGCGGGCACCGGCCCGCTCAAGGGAATCTGTATCCATTCCATTCCCAACAGCCATCTGTCCGCCAAAGGCGTCCGGAAGGCGGCGGAATTGCGAAGCATTTAAATCAAGCACCGTGACCTTGTGACCATCTTGGTCAAGCTGACCAGCAATAGCAGCCCCAGTGCGCCCACAGCCCATAATTAGTACTTTCACCGGCCAACCGACCCCTTCTCAACCACATTTTCTGGCGTCAACTCCAATTGGTCCCGCACGATCCAGACATTGCAAGATGCATGTTTGAGAACATACCCAGCAGTTGGCCCGATTTCGAATTTCCCGAGAAGGGGGGTCCAGCCAACCCCAAGCACTATCACGTCCACATTTCGCTCCTCTGCCTCCTCCACGATAGCTGGCCCAGCTACACGTGCCTGCAAAAGCTGGTCTTGAATAGCAGCTCCATCTATCTCGCTTTCGGCCAGAACCCGCGCTCGGCCTAGGAGATCCTCGCCCCGTTGGGCCTCGAGATCCATGTCAGCGGTAACGGGCAGGCTCCTCTCCACCTCGATAACATGAAGCAGGGTCAGAACACCGTTTTCCTGCCGGACTAAGGAAGCACTGACGCCAACTGCATCAAGGCTCGCCGCATCATCTACCACAGGAACCAAAATGGAACGAGATCTCGCCATTGCGAAACGTCCCTCCGAGACGCCTGAGATTACTGCCGCGGGGCTTCGTGCACAATGCAACCTATCTTCTTCTCGACATCAGCACCAAGAGGACTTCCGCTGCTCAGGGCAAGTCCTGCAGACTATTACCAGAAGCCCGGTAGGCACTATCTTACGAAAACCTTCCCCTGCGAGGACACGAAAAAAGCTCTAGGCGTGGCGGGGAGGCGCTTAGATCGCCATAATGGGCCCGCTCGGTCGCAAGAGCGACCCAACTGCGAGGGAGAGCGCAAATGGACAGCACCGACTTCTATCTGACCCCAATGACGATGAGCTACTTCTTCCTCGAGGCGCTCGAGAAGAATGGTTTTGCCTTCCCCCAAGGCTGGCGTTCCCACCAGCAAAACGTGGAAGCCCTCCTAGAGGACGGCAAAGTCGTCAGCATTCACGTGGACGCATCGAATCAAATCGTGGTGGAAGACATCACAGAGGAAGCCGCAAGCGCTTAACTCCAATCGCGCTTGCCTTGGGTAATGCAGGAGGCCCGCGCCTCTCGCAGCCTGCACTTTGTCACTTTAGCCCCCTGCAGCATTAGCTTGTCCTGATCCCATAGTTGACAACATCTTTGTCATATTGTCTTCTTACTCTTTGTTGTGTTTTACCACTTCCCCATGTACAATCTAGGTTGTGGCCCAAAGCTTTTATGCGACGCTAGGAGTTGCCCGCAACGCCTCCGACAAAGAGATCCGTTCTTCCTACCGGAAACTCGCCCGCCGTTACCACCCCGACGTAAATCCCAACGACAAAGATGCTGAAGATCGCTTCAAGGAGATTCAGAGCGCCTACGATGTGCTCTCTGACGAAGAGTCTCGTAAGAAATACGATAAGTATGGCGATCGCTGGGAGCAGGCCGAACAGATCGAAGAGATGGAGCGTCACCGTGCTCAAGCTGGGTTCGGCGGCGGATTTTCTTTTGATCGAGGATTCGGGGATGTCGACCTTGGCAGCATGTTCGGGGGAATCTTTGGAACAGGGCCGCGAGGCGCCCGTCGCGGCCAGGATGTCGAGGCTCCTGCTGAGATTACCCTGGAACAGGCGGCATCTGGTACAACCCGCACTGTCAACCTCCAGGGCAGAGAGACTTGCGGGGCCTGTAGAGGGAGCGGCGGCGTAGGCAATGCGCGCTGCCAGACCTGTAGGGGCGCAGGAGCTATTTCAAAGCCCCGCCGACTGGAGGTTAAGGTGCCCCCTGGAGTCCGAACTGGCTCCCGCATACGCGTTGCCGGAGAGGGGCAGCCTGGATTAGGCGGGGGGGGTTCCGGAGATTTATACCTGCTCGTAACTGTGCTGCCCCACGCATATTTTGAGCGCAACGGCGACGACCTCTCAGTTGATGTGTCGGTTCCCTATCTCGAAGCCATTCTTGGGGGCGAGGTTGAAGCCCCAACTCTCTCGGGGCAGGTCATACTCACCATACCGCCACTTACACAAAACGGCCGACGTTTTCGACTGAGCGGCAAGGGTATGCCCGTTCTGGGCAGCCAAGGCCACCGGGGCGACCTCGTAGCACGTGTAAACGTGATGCTTCCAGACGAGCTAACAGAAGTTGAACGCGCCCTTTTTGAGGAGCTTCGCCAGACTAAAACAACCGCACAGGCAGCAAGCTAACAAGGAAGGACGATGATGCCTCGCCGCCGACCAACGACCGAACCTCTGCCCGATGACGAACCCTGTTACGTAATCTCTATTGCTTCGCGACTGGTAGGGCTGCATCAACAGACACTGCGCTATTACGAACGTGCCGGACTCATTCGCCCACATCGCACAACCGGCAACATCCGCATGTACTCCAATGCTGACATTTACCGCATTAGACAGGCCCAGCGCCTCATCGAAGAACTGGGTGTGAACCTTGCTGGCGTGGAAGTAGTTCTTCGCATGAGTGACCAGCTGCGTACCCTCCAGTCCGAGCTGGACGAGATACGTACCGAACTCGACAGCTTGCGTCAGACACAACTCCCCGCGTCAACCATCGACAGCGAGGGCCACCCCGCGCACTGATTTAAGGGGAACCACCCGTCCCTGAAGACCCCGCCCGCGGGGCAGGAGGAATAACCATCATGATGAGACAGGACCGATTTACTGAGCAGGCACAAGAAGTGCTCGCCTCCTCCCAGGAGGCTGTACGAACCCGCCGACACAGTCAGTGGGGCGTTCCGCACGTGCTATTTGCACTATCCGACCTTGATGGCGGGCTAGCCCTGCAGGTTTTGGAAAAGCTAGAAGTGAATGTTGCTAGGCTGAAGGCCCGTGTTGACGAGGAGCTAAAAAACCAACCGCGCCTCCAGCACGAAGTCGTGCAGATCTATACCACTCCGGAAGTGGTGAGGATGCTAGAAGTAGCGAATGCCGAGGCGGAACGATTGAAAGATGAATACGTAGGGGTAGAGCACCTGCTAATCGCAATCGCCGATAACGAGGAAAGCGGGGCTGCCGGTCTACTTGCAGAGCTCGGTGTTACCAAAGAGGGCATCTATCGTGCCTTAAGGGAAATCCGTGGCAGCGCGCGAGTGACCAGTCCAACAGCTGAGAGCAGCTATCAGAGCCTAGAGCGCTTCAGCACCGATCTCACATTACTAGCCAAAGAGGGCAAGTTAGATCCAGTTATCGGGCGGGAGACCGAAGTACGGCGAGTAATGCAGATCCTTAACCGCCGTACGAAGAACAACCCAGTAGTGATCGGAGAGGCCGGAGTAGGGAAAACAGCCATTATCGAAGGACTTGCTCAGCGGATTGCAGACGGAGATATTCCAGAAAACCTCCAAGACAAGTCGCTTCGAGCACTAGATATGGGAGCTCTATTGGCCGGAGCCAAGTTTAGGGGAGAGTTTGAGGAACGCCTGAAGACCGTAATGGAGGAGGTCCGCCAGAGTGATGGTGGCATCATCCTCTTCATTGACGAGCTCCATACCGTCATGGGCGCTGGGGGTGCTGAGGGTGCTATCGACGCCAGCAACTTGATGAAGCCAGCATTAGCACGGGGGGAGCTAAGGGCTATCGGGGCGACCACACTCGACGAGTATCGGCACATTGAGAAGGACCCGGCACTGGAGCGCCGCTTCGCGCCCGTCCATGTAGACGAACCCTCTGAGGCGGACACGATCGCAATACTGGAGGGACTTCGGTCGCGCTACGAAGACCACCACAAGGTCGAGATTTGCGACGACGCCCTTCGCGCCGCAGTACGCCTATCCTCCCGCTATGTAACCGAGCGACATCTTCCAGATAAAGCTATCGACCTAATCGACGAAGCTGCCAGCAAACATGTCATCGACGCTCAGGAGACATCCCCAGAGGTTCGGGCCATTTCCAAACGACTGGACTCCCTAGCACAGGAGGCGGAGACCGCCGTCGATAAGGAAGACCACGAACGCGCTGCCAAAATCAAACAGGAACTACTGCACCTCCAAGATGAGTACGCAATGCTTCGTGCGGAAGACGCCTCCGGTCGACCTTCAGAAATGCGCATATCGGAAGAGGACATTGCCAACCTCATAGGACAAATGACGGGAATACCTATTTCAAGGCTGGAGGAGAGCGAGAATGAGAAACTGCTGCGCATGGAAGAAACTCTGCACAAGCGGGTGATGGGACAGGAGCGGGCAATTCAAGCCCTCAGCGATGCCGTCCGCAGAGCTCGAGCAGGACTAAAGGACCCCAATCGTCCCATCGGTTCATTTATCTTCCTAGGACCTACTGGTGTAGGAAAAACAGAACTGGCGAAGGCCCTGGCCCAATGCCTATTCGACGATGAGGAGGCGATGATCCGACTGGACATGTCGGAGTACCAAGAGCGCCACACAGTAAGTCGCTTAGTCGGCTCACCCCCCGGGTACGTAGGACATGACGAAGGGGGTGGCCTTACCGAACAGGTACGACATCGTCCCTATCGTGTCGTCCTTTTCGACGAAATCGAAAAAGCACACCCGGATGTCTTCAACACGCTCCTGCAGATCCTCGATGATGGGCGCTTAACAGATGGTCATGGCCGAACTGCGGACTTCCGAAACACAGTTCTCATCATGACCAGCAACTTGGGAACAGGTGCCCAAAATCGCCTCACGATGGGATTCACCCAGCGCAGTGAAGAGAGTGGTGCCAGCGAACAGGTGCGCGAATCAGCGGAAAGAGCGTTACGTGAGCACTTTAGACCCGAGTTCCTGAATCGTATTGACGAAACCATCGTCTTCGAGCCACTGACTCAGCGGGAGCTCTCGGAAATAGTCAACTTGCTCGTTGCTGAGGTTCGCAGTCGCCTAGCAGAGCGAGAGATCGATATCGAACTGACCGCGAACGCGCGCCAAGAACTGGTTCGGGAAGGCTATGACCCCGAGCTGGGCGCACGCCCCCTCCGGCGGACGGTCGAACGACGAGTAGAGAACGAGCTAGCGAGGCGCATTCTTGCAGGAGAATTCCATCAGGGGCAGAAAATCAAGATCGATTATGAGAACGGGAAATTCACCTTTGCTAGCTATATGCAGGTGAGGGAGCCAGCGCTCGCGGGGTAGGTCGGCCGGACCTAACCTGGTGCGGTGGAGTTGTTCGATCCTGGACGAACACCCCGAATCTGGGGCAACGCCAGAATAATTACTGCTGACAGCCCAAGGGTTGTCCAGCCTAAAGCAGAAACAACAATCGGGAGGCCCAATTGCTGGGCGAACGCACTGATTGGGAACGTAAGAAGCATGGCAACCCCATTGGTGAGAGGGAATAGGGCCATAACCCGCCCCCGCATTCCCTCCACCACTTTTTCCTGAACGATGACGGAAGCACTTACCGTCGAGGCTGAGAGAGAGACCCCCAAGCCGACATTCGTGATTGCTGTGAACCAGAGCGACCGAGAGTAGGCGAACAAGATCGCGCTCACCGCGAAGCAAATGGCGGCCAACACTAGAGTCCATCCTCGGCCGGCAACATCGGGGCGTTGAGCAAAGTACAAAGACCCAACAACGGCACCCCCGCCCCAACCAAGAGCCATGAGAGCGAATCCTTTTTCGCCGGCATCCAATACTTCAGTAGCCCAGATCACACCGAGATTGCCAACACCAGGCATGCCAACACCATGCATCACGAAAACGAGCGCCACCGCTGCAAAGATCACGACATGGCGGCGCGTGTACCGCAGGCCATCAGACACGGCACGAAGGACCTGTCGACCGGCTCCTCCGCGACTCTCGTAATCAAGCATTGCAATGAGGGGAATTATGCCGAGCCAAACTAGGAGCGAACCTGCATAAAGAGCTCCAGGACCGAATTGCGAATTCAGGACAGCCGCAACGGGAATTGTGATAGGAATCATCAGTTGCTGGGCGGCAGAATTCAGGCTGATCGCATTTCCGAGATCTTCCATACCCACTACAGCCGGGATACTCGCCTGCCTAGCGGGATGGTCAATAGCCTGGGTTGCCGAAGCAAGAAAAGTGAGCGCAACCACCCCAAAGAACGTGGCATCACCAAAGGGCATCAACAACATGAAGAGGGCAACAAAAACATTGAGGACTAGCGTGGTCGACTCGCAGGAAAGGAGCACAAGACGCCGCTCAAAACGATCGGCGAAGGCTCCACCGATGAGACTGAAAAGGAGCGTAGCCACGCCCCGCGCACCCATGAGTACCCCCGTGTAAATGATCTGTTGGTCCTCGTAAACATCCTGAACCCAGAAGATCTGTGTGACGAAATGGAGGGGTCCAACAAGACCAACGAGCACTGTCCCGGCAAGCAGCAGCCGAAAGTTACGATGATGAAAGGCGCGAAAAGCAGAAAGGGTGAGGAGGGATTGAAGAACGCGAGGGGATCGGAGGGGCAGAGGGGGCATCAGACCCGGAGTTTACGTTTCTTTGGCGTCACATCTATGCTCTGCTGATCGTAGACCAACGTTTATTACCTATTCATTTTGACTCTCGGCATCTGATTTTCCAGGCCACTGAACTAATAAAAAGCTTACTAGGGCTTGGCGAGCCCACCCTGGATCGGCCAGAATCAGGGCCCTTGCTTAGCAGGGGCAGGAGGAAAACCATGTTGCTTGAGGGAAAAACTGCCGTAATTACTGGGGCAGCAGTAGGAATTGGTCGCGGGATCGCAGTAGCGCTCGCAGAGAACGGCGCAGACATCGCTAGCTTCGACATAGACGCCGTCCACAACGCAGAGACAGCTGCCCAGGTGCGGGCAACAGGGCAGCAGGGAATCGCCATCGACTGTGACGTAGCAGACAAAACACAGGTACGACGCGCAATGAACAGCGCCCTACAGCGCTTGGGGCGCATTGACATACTCGTAAATAACGCCGCCATATATGCAGATACCACTCTTACCAACGGTACCTACGAGTCCCAAACTACCGCCTATGAGAGCTCCCTAGACATCTGCGCTATGGGAAGCTTCTACTGCGCCCGAGCAGCCACCCCGGCCATGCAGGCGGTTGGCGGCGGCGAAATCATCAACGTCATCACGGAACACATCAAGGAAGGGCACCTGATGACGGGAGGGGCTGCCAGTGGTTACGACTGCGCCAAATGGGTGCAGTGGCGCCAGGTAGAGACCTGGGCAATCGAACTGGCAGAACACAACATCCGCGTGAATGGCCTTTGCATGGGCGCAACCGATACACCAATGCTACGCGCCGTCTCGGCTGCAGCAGCGGAAGCAGGGATGCGACCCGAAGACTTAGGGCAGGCCGTCATCAATATCCTTTCTCATGGATCCGATGGTCCTAGCGGAGAAACCTTCGTGTTCGGAACCTCAGGCACACCACGAGCTCAGAGCCTTGAGGAAATCGCGGCCCTCGCCCCTGCCTAAAAAATGCCCACGCGCGTTGACAGCGCAGGTAGGATTGTTGAGAAGTAAGCGCGAATGGTGCACGCCACCTTCTGGCGAGCACATTGCACAGGGAGAAATCGCATGGTCCTCCAGTCTGTTGCCCACCAAACGCCCACCGCAAAGGCCTCCGAGCCAATCCTCGGCACAGACCTAATCCCGAAAGAGCGCTATGTCTCCAAGGAGTTCATGGATCTCGAGTGGGAGCGCATGTGGACAAAGGTCTGGAACATCGCCGGCCGGGAGCAGGACATAGCGAACATTGGTGATTACTTCACAACTGAGCTAGGACCAGAGTCATTTCTGGTGGTACGCGAGGCAGAAGATAGGGTCCGGGCGTTCTACAACGTCTGTCCCCACCGCGGAAACCAGATCCGCAACCCAGGCATGGGACATGCCGAGAGCTTCCAGTGCGCATACCATTTCTTTGAATTCAACCTCGATGGCTCCAAGAAGTTCGTCCCCGACGAGGACACATTCACCCAGGGGGTACCTCAAGAAACAGCACTAATCGAGGTGCCATGCGACACCTGGGGTGGGTGGGTCTGGTTCAACATGAACCCTGAGGCTGAACCCTTGAGGGAGTTCCTTGGTGAGATTCCAGAGCACCTGGACCCCTACCACTTTGACGAGCAGTACATCGTGCAGGATCGAACGATCGAGTGGGATTGCAACTGGAAAACTTCAGTGGACGCCTTTAACGAGGTGTATCACGTGCAGGGTATCCATCCACAAATCCTCGAGAACATCGATGACATACACGTGCAGATTGACCTGTACGAGCGGCACAACCGCTACTTAGTCCCATTTGGACTGCTGAGCCCACGCTACCCGAACCAGACCGAACTAACCCGCTCGCTAAAGGAAATGTTGCACGCAGCCGGGATCGATTCGGAAACATTCAAGGGTGGCCCGGCAGCCGTAAGGCCGGCAATTCAGAAGAAGGTCAAGGAGCACGCTGCTACCCATGGCATCGATCTGTCAGACTTAAACGACGATCAACTGACTGATGACTACCACTATTACCTCTTCCCAAATATCACTCTGAACACTCACCACTCGGGTGTGATGCTCTTTCGTCAGCGGCCACATGCATCTGATCCGAACAAGATGTACTACGACCTTCAGAGCTATGTGCGCATCCCGGAGGGCTCAGACCCACCGCCACGACCTATACACACAACACACAAACACGGAGAGATCTCCCTCGGGCTAGGACTCGACCAAGACTCATACAACCTGCCACGTGTACAAAAAGGGATGAACTCGCGGTCGTTTAAAGGATTACTTATTAACTATCGGGAGCGTCGCATTCGCCACATGCATAAGGTTATCGACGACTACCTGGATGGGCCCGACCGCTAAGCCCTCTAGTCCCCCGTTGAGAAATACCGCGAAACGTGCCAGGTGACTTCTTGCTGTAGGCTGCGCTCTCCACGAGGAGGGCCATCGACATGAAAGATTTCGCCGGCAAAGTAGCTGTGATCACAGGTGGGGCGAGTGGCATTGGGCTCGGCATGGCTCACCGGTTTGCTGCCGAAGGGATGCGTATCGTCCTCTCCGATATCGAGGAAGATGCCCTCGAAGGAGCAGCCCAAGGCTTACGCGAGAGCGGCACCGAAGTCCTAACGGTTAAAACGGATGCAGGAGATGCAGCTTCCATGGACAACCTTGGTGAGCGCACTCTTGAACATTTCGGTGCCGTCCATGTGGTCTGCAATAACGCAGGCGTAGGGATTCGAGGTCGATTGTGGGAATTGACCACCAACGACTGGGAGTTTGTGCTGCGTGTAAACCTTTGGGGGGTGATTCACGGGGTTCGTGTGTTCGCACCGCATCTAGTTGAGCAGGACGAGGGACACATCGTGAATACTGCCTCTATGGCCGGCCTCGTTTCCGTTGCCGGATCGGGACCCTACAACGTTAGCAAGCACGGCGTCGTTACTCTCTCAGAGACGCTGCATTCCGAGCTACAGGATGCCAACTCAAATGTCGGGGTATCAGTGCTCTGCCCAGGAGTCGTAGCAACGAACCTGCGGAACTCCGACCGCAATCGCCCAGCTTCCCTGCGGGACCTAAACACAGAGGAACTAGAGGAGCGCGCACAGAGCACACCTGGATTTAGTCCTGCGGGGGGTCTACCTACCCTCACGACCGACTGGGCGGCGGAGTGTGTACTAGAAGCTATCAAGATAGACCGCTTCTACATCCTCACACATGAGGATCACGAAGGGCAGATCCAGAGGCGTATGCAGAATATCCTCGAGGACGGAACACCTGCTGTCGTCCGGCCCACAGTCTTCGCAGGCGGCCCAAAGGAACTCAATTAGGATTGCTTCTCAGAACTAAGTACTTCCTGAGCAAGGTCAGTAATGACGGTGGCAAGGTCACGATGTGTGCCGGCTGGCTCCGTATACCGGATGCCAGCGGCACCTTCAGCAGCAACCTGTCCGACATGCCATCCCTCTGAGACGAAAAACGGCACTATCGTTGCAGCTCTCCCCTGGGCAAGATCCAGAACAGACCTAATATTGGGCTCTTGATCAGTAAAGACAGCGAAGACCTCTGCGAAACGATCCAGCGTGCTCACTCGCTTAATTTGCTGGTGAACACTGTTCGACGAGTCGACGTTGCGATCTGTCCCATGCCCTAGCACGAAGACCACATCGACCGGTTTGGTACCCACCTCCAGTGCCCGCTCAACAATGATGTCAGCAAGTGCAGGATGCACACCTACGGGGTCCGTACACCGAACCGTTCTGCCCCTGCGCCGGGTCACAGGCCCTTCAAGATCCATTTCGGTGGGAATGACATCGCTTGTGAAGTAGCCCTCCGACATGAAAACTGGAACAACTGTTACGTCTTCAGCCACACAGCCATCCAGCGCACGCGCTAAGGAAGGTTCTTCCTTCCAAAATGCAACCCGCACCTCATCCCAAACACCAGTGCTTGCCAACTTTCGAGCATGAGCTCGCACTGCTTCGCTAGATCGGGAGTTCAAATGAGATCCGTGACCAGCCAGGAGGAGTGCTTTACTCACTGCACGTCCTCCAAGGCTTCGATGACAGCACGAACTAATTCCTCAAGTCCTGGAGCGGTAGCTTCGTAATCGACGCGCCCGAAGCACTCAACTAGTGCACTTGAAGTGCTGGGTCCGATACTGATTAGCGCACCGCCAAGGTTTGCCTCCTGGCCAAGGGCCTGATGTAAATTCTGTGCCGTCGAGCTGCTGGTAAAGGTAACTGCGTCAGCTTCGCTCAAAGCAGCTTCCTGGTCCTTGGTCAGAGGTACTGCCCTGTTCTCATAAGCAGTCACCGAGAGAACGGCCAGCCCTCGCGCCTTCAGTGCGAGAAGAAGGTCTGGCGGTGAAAGATTGGATTGGAAAATGGTGACCTTATCACCGGACTCAGCCGGGAGATTCGCAAGGGCAGCTGACCACGAATCCTCTGGAACAAAGTCAGCCCTCAGGCCATAACGACTTAGCGCAGCAGCAGTCGCATCGCCTACAGCGGCTAGCTGAATACCAGCAAGAGCCCGCGAATCCAGCCCTCCTAAAAACAGTGTCTGCATAGCTGCCTCAACACCGTTCGCGCTACTGAAAGCCCACCAATCAGCTGGTTTGGTAACAGCCTCCCAAAGCTCGGGGGAGCTGTTCCGCGAGACGAGTTCGATAGTAGGTGCCTCGGTCACAATTGCCCCCTCCGCCTCAAGCAGGTTCACTAATTCGCTCGCCTGAGTGCGAGATCGGGTAACCGCAATACGGCGACCGGCTAGAGCCCCAGGATGGAACCACGCTAGGTCTTCCGCTAGAGCGGCAACCTTCCCGACAACAGTCACCAATGGGCTATCAAGACCCGCTTCAGTCATCCTGTCAGCGATGTCACCAAGACTACCCTTCACAAGCCTCTGGTCTGACCGGGTTCCCCACTGTATAGAAGCAGCGGGATTCTCGGCGGAGCGCCCCTCCTTTATGAGTCGGTCGGTACACTCGGCCAGGGTATAAGCTCCCATTAGCATCACAAGAGTGTCGACCTCTGCGGCAGCGCGCCAACTAGTGCGCCCATCACCGAGACTTCGCGCGTTGATGACCATAAAAGCACCTGACAAGCCACGATGTGTCACTGGAATCCCTGCATAGGCGAGAGCTCCGATGGCAGACGTAACACCCGGCACCACCGTGCAGGGAATACCCGCCTGATGACAGGCCTTCAACTCCTCAGCTCCACGTCCAAACACAAAGGGGTCACCGCCCTTTAGCCGGACAACCTGCTTGCCTTCTTTCGCCCGCGCCAACATGAGGGTTTCGATTTCAGCCTGGCTCGCAGTATGGGCACCAACGCGCTTACCAACGGCCATTAGCTCTGCGTCAGCTGAGGCCTCCCTGAGAAGCGACTGGGGTGCCAAGGCATCGTAGAGAACGACGTCCGCGGTGCGCACTGCTTCAAGGCCCGCAAGGGTAATCAAGCCGGGATCACCCGGACCAGCGCCCACAAGCCAAACTCTACCGCTCACAGAAACTCCCTGCGCCTGCTGTCGCGCCTTCGTATGGTAGGGCACCCGAGGGGGAACCAGTTCAGAACCTCTACAAGCCCCAGAGGTTGCACTCGTCCAACTGGTCCAGGAAAACGAGGTCGGTCATCCAGAACGCATTATCTCATTGGCTAGAAAGCACCCTCGTACTGCAGGACGCAAAAAAACTGTACCCAGGACTCGCAAAACCAGACCGACCCCGATTGCGGGGCACAGCGCACAGCCGTACCCTCGCGCGGCAGACGGAGGACACGCGTGAGCGAAGCTGACCAAGAGATCGCAAATAACGAAGTGCTCTTCGCTGTTCTGGTCGAACTAGGAGTTACCAATGCCCGCACTCTTGGCCTTGACCACCCTGGCATCACAGCGCTCTGTGATGCGCACCGACAGCTAGAGAATGGGAAGCCTGGTCTTGCGATGCACACGCTCGAGGTGGAGCTAGGAGAGCCTGAAACACCCATGCCGATCGAAGTGGGAGCAGCTGCCTTTGTCCTGCGTGGGAAGGCACACGAGGCACAGAACCGGGCCTACCACGCACGCATTGACTACGAGTACGCCCTCAAGATGAGGCCAAACCTTCCCTTTGCAACCGAAGCTATTCGACGGATCGACCGCAGCTAGCAAGCTAGGCTCTTCCTAGTCCCATAGAATTGCGCAACCAGTTGGTGGGAGGCCCCCTATGGTGCGAGCCGAAATCATCGAACGAAGCAAAGTACTCCAGGAAACCGCACCACCCCTCGAGCGCCTTCAGGGAATGAAGGAAGCACTTCTGAAGGCCGGAGACGAAGCCCAGGAAATTCGACACCTTCCGTCGTGGGCCTCGAACGAGATCGCCGACCAGGGGCTCTACCGTTTCGCATTGCCACAAGAGCTGGGCGGGGAGGATCTGCGTGCCCGGGAGCAGATCGAAATCGTCGAGGCAGCCTCTGCCATCGACGGATCAGTGGGCTGGTGCATCCACATCAACTCCGAAATCAATGCCCTTGTGCTTCGGCGTATGACCGTCGACTTCGCCCATGAGTACTACGACGATTGGCGAGTTCTTACCTGTGGAGGCGTAGGCCCAGGGCTTCAAAATGCCCGTGCCCGACGGGAGGAAGGCGGCTGGCGACTCTGGTGCCAAGGCTCCTTTGGAAGCGGCTGTCACAATGCCACCTGGACACTCGTTCACACAGGTTCTGTTGGAGTACCACGAGAGGGTGGAGGTTCTTCCGAAAAGGCTTTCCTCATTCCTCGAGACGACTGGGAAATCGTCGACACGTGGGACACAGCCGGACTTCGTGGTTCGGGAAGTCACGATGTAAAAGTTGATGGCGCATTCATCCCAGAGCAGGCAACCCTGCCAATGGACCTCTTCAGCACCTGTGAAACCTTCCCCAATCCAACCTATCGCAACCCGATGCAGGCCCACTACAACAAAGGTGCAGTTGCACTCGGAATCTGCCGTGGGGCTATTGACGACCTGATCGCATTGGCAATGACGAAGACCCCTTGGACGTCAGGAAGTCTGTTGGCCGATCAGCCAGAGTTGCAATACCGGTTAGGCGAAGCCCAGGCCACTTACAGAGCGGCGCGTTCCTTCCTAATCGAAGCCCAGGAGGAGACGGAAGAGCACCTTGGGCCACTGGCAAAGGATGGCGGACGGGCGCGCCCGGAATGGCCTGTACTACAGCGCAATTATCTCTCCTGCGTGCACGCAGCTCAATCCACTCGGCATATCGTTGACATGATTCATAACACAGCAGGGACCACTGCTAGTCGAATGGAATCACCGCTGGAGCGCCGCCTACGAGACGCTCACCAGGCTGCCTCGCACGCAGCAATTTCTTGGCGACACTATCGGAAGCTAGGCAGCACTTATCTTGGCGACGATCCTCCAGCGTTCGGTGTAATCGCCCGGGCCTAAAGGGGATAGAGCTCAGGATCCCTTAGGGGGCTTTTGGCGGAAAAACTTCCCCACAGCGCTTCCAAGGAACGGGCGCAACGGCCGGGGCAACATGCGCCATGCAATTGCCTCGCCGGCAACACCTCCTACTTGTCTAAGCTCCTCCTCGTGGTCACGAACATAGCGTGCCGCCCGCTCAACTGCCGGACGAGAGGCTTCAATTGCTTCCTGTGCAAAGTGTTCCGCCTCAGGCCTGGCCGCCTCGACAGTTTCTTTCACCAGTTTTGCAGCACGACGGGCCATTTGGTCGGCCGCAGGCTGAGCCTCTAGCGCGGCATCGTGCGCCTTCCGCACAAATTGTCCGAGGGAACGCCCGATCTCTTGAGCCCTATCCTCCCTAGGGGATGATTTGTTGCCTTCCACCATGACGAACCTCCACCATCACTCTAGCGCAAGCAGCCATTGACAGGACGGCGTACCATCAGCGCACGTCTCATTGCCATCGGAGGAAAATATGGTTCAGGAAAAGATCGGAAACAAGACTCCCACAGAAAAAGCTCCCGAACCTCTCCTCGGGACAGAGCTGATTCCCAAGGAGCGCTACACCTCGAAGGAATTCATGGATCTCGAGTGGGAGCGCAT